>JBGAUE010000003.1:0-203198 GCA_044228795.1 Chromatiaceae bacterium
TCCGGCTTGGAAATGTGTCAAGGTTAAAGTGGGTCAGGCTTGAAGGGGCCGTCATACCGGCGCAGACAGGTATCCGGTTTTCCAAGCTGGCAGGAAGCCGCAACTGGATCTCAGCCTGCCCGAGGGTGCGAATTAAACCTCGTTTTTTCGGGTTACGGATTGCCCGGGTAACTTAACAGGATGTTGCAATTTGAATGGCTACCTTTGGCTTTGAATCCTTGCGTGAATCAATTTGCCCCCCGGATTCATGGCCGTCGCCAAGCCCTGCCAAAATTGTCGCCGACCCCTTCATAGCCGCCCTGGCCATCCGGTCGCCAGGCGCGACCGTAGTTAGCGCCCGCGCCGGTAAGCCCGCCATCCGGCCCCACCCGCCAATCTTGCCCATAAGCGCTGCCGCCACCTGTCAGGCCGCCTTGCGCGTCGGGGGTGTAGAAGTGTCCGTAGTTGGTGCCGGCGCCCGCCAGGCCACCCCGGCCATCTGAGCGCCAGTCCTGACCATAGCGGTTCCCCCAGCCCATCCAGCCGCCGCGACCATCCGGCGTGTAGCCACCGCCAAAGTTGTCGCCCGCCCCCGTCAAGCCCTGGGCCTGGACAAGGGTCGACAGGACGGGCAGGAACAGGAGCAAGCGCCGCACTGCCTTGCTGACCAGGGTGCCGGCCGGGTCAGCCATGGTTATAAATCCCTCCGGTCCCCGGTTCCTGGATGCCCAGCAGGCGCGATCATGCCGCCAGGCGGCATGGAGGGCGCCATCTTTTGCCTGGGGCTTGAAGCGCCGATAGTTGATGGCCAGTACCTCCCGGGCGATGACCTGGGCGGCCTCCTGCTTCGCGGCTGGAACTGCCTTTCGTGTCCTGAAGCGGTGTTAGCGCCGATACGGACCGATGTCGAGGATGGCGGCTGCAGGTTTAGGCTGGAGGTCGGCGTCCCAGAGTCCGCCGAAACCGCCGGGAGGAGAACTCTTGGCGGCGAAATACGCATCGAAGGCAAACCCGTAGACGAACTGTTCGCCAGTAGCGATCAGAGACTCGAAAAAGATCTGCTGGGCCATGGGCGTAGCGCCAGGTGCCGCCTCCTGTGGAATAGCCCCGCTGGGAAAAGCCGCTTCTTGGATCAACACCACCCGGTCGCGGGGCATTCCGGGTGTGTCACGGATGACCTGGATCACGTCGACGACCCATTTTGCCGCCGTCTCGGGATCGTTGCGCAGTTGCACCCACCAGGGTTGCAGATTGGCGAAAACAAAATCGCCGAACTCGGTGGCAATCTCGGGGTGCGCCGACCAGTCGTCGCGGTGCAGACCCGTCGTTACGGGCTTGCCGTAGCGCTGTTGGAGTTGTTCGATCTCAGTCCCCAGCCGGTCGACAGCGACTTGCGCCTGCTGGCCACGCCCCACGGCTTTGTGCACGGTCTCATTGCCCACGACGATCGCATCGATCGATTCGATCTCAGTGTCCACGTTGCGTTTCTCGACTTCCAGGGTCTGATCGTCGGTCCACCAGAGTTTGGCGACGACGTACTCGAAACCGACGTCTTTGGCGATGCGTGGGGTCGCCTCGCACCCATAAGTCATCGTGTTCGTCACCAGCCCTCGGAACCCGCGATCGTGCAGCAGCGAGAGTTCCTTCCGAAGCTGGTCCTCGGTTGCCGGGTGCCTGCCGATCATCATGTCGAAAGGCTTGGCCGGTGCATAGTTGATCCAGGCGCGGCTGCTTTGAAGGAAGGTCAGGACGTCTTGGCTCATGGCTACTCCTCGGGTTCGGACGCGAGTGGAACAGTTGTCAGGAGAAGGGGACTAGGCCCATGTCGACGAGCATCGCCAGAATGTCTGGACCCTGCCAGTGCTCGACGAGTTTGCCGTCCTTAATCCGCGCCTGATGGATACCCTTGATCCTGATGCGCTTGCCAGTGGCGGCCAGCCCGAGGAACGGGCCGGAGTGGGTCCCGGCACCTTCGATCCGCCACGAAATCATATCACCGTGCTGGATCAGGCCAACAGCTGCGACTTCGACATCGGGGTAGGCGTTCCGAACATTGGCGACCATAATCTCGACGAAACCTGCGGGACCTTGGACGTCACCAAGCGCCCCGTGGCTGACGAGATCGGGATCCAGCAGTCCATTTACTGCGTCCAGATCCCCGCTGCTAATTGCCGCCATCAATGCATCGATGACAGTCACACCAGTTGTCATGGTCATCTTCCTGCTTTGATGCCCTGCGTCTAGCCTGAGAGCTGATGAATGCAGAGGGCGTGGTGTTGATGGTCAGCGGCGAGCAAATCGGCGTTGAGTTTTGACTTGACCTCAACGGATTGAACATCAAGCTAAAGAAACAGGCTGAACGCTGAACCCCCGCGTCGGCCCTATCGCCGACGGCGGGCGAAGCAGGGCATGGGCTGCTCTCCAGGCGAGGGTTGACTCAGCCTGCGCCTCAGCCAGCCCCCTCACCCCACCCCCAGCGCGTGTTGATCACGCCCATCACCGCCATCAACCGCTCACGATGCTCAGTCGCTGCGGGTGTGGTCCTGGCGCGAGCAAAATCATGACCAGGCCAGCTACGAGGTAACGTAGAATGTCAGCCTCCTGTAGGCATTCAAGGGATGCTGTGCGGGGGATAGGAAAGCCCAGGGCGCGGCGGCTCTGGTCGGGGTGATGCGAAAGTCGGGGTGATTAGGGGTGGGTCTTGAAGATCTGCGCCACGCACACCCGCTGGATCTGTTTCGCAAAATGCCGCCAGCCGGGGCTGGCGAGACGGCGGCAGGCAATCGGCCAACCGAGCCACTAATTGATAGTGGAATTGATAGTCAAAAATACTGAAAAGCAGAAAAAACCAAGATAATCATGTCCTTTGATATTATTAGTGGCGGAGAGAGAGGGATTCGAACCCTCGATACGTTGCCGTATACACGCTTTCCAGGCGTGCTCCTTAAGCCACTCGGACACCTCTCCGGGATTTGACCAACGCACTGACAGGCGGACTTGAGCCACAGATGGCCTATCCTGCTGTTGGATGGCGCAAGATAATGGAATCCTTGCAAGGGCGCAAGTTTTGTAGCCTTGCTTTGTAGCCTTACCGTCCGTGTTAGCCCCCCTGCCAGGCCCCCTGCCCTCCCGTTGCCCTTGTCTTCCAGAGGCGGATTCAGACTGCTTAACCTCGCGAGACACGCCAGGCTGTGGTATATGGGCTTGCGCTTCTTTCTTACTGATTCGATCCAGTTAGGCCATGACTACGCCACCCTCCTCCCTCACCCTCGCCGATCGAGCTGATCGCCACCAGCTCTATGAGGAGTCGGTCCAGTGCCCCCAGGCGGAGGTGGATTTCATCGACCGTACCTACCGCGACTTGCGATTGAAAACCGCCCGACGGCTGCGGGAGGATTTTTGCGGCACCGCGGCCTTGTGTTGCGAATGGGTACGGAGGCGCAAGACCAATCAGGCGACGGGCATCGATATCGACAACGAGGTGCTGGATTGGGGGCGCACCCATAATCTGGCCCGGCTGGACGCGGCCCAGGCCCATCGGGTGACCCTGCATTTAGAGAATGTGCTCGCCGTGGAAACGGGCACCCAGGATATCGTCTGTGCCTTGAACTTCAGTTACTGGCTGTTGACGAAGCGAGCGGCCTTACTGGCCTATTTCCGCCGGGTGCGTGACAGCCTCAAGCCGGACGGGGTGTTTTTCCTGGATGCCTATGGCGGCTATGACGCCTACCGGCTGACGGCGGAGGAGCGGGTGATACAGGGCGAGGCAGGTCCTTTCACCTATATTTGGGACCAGGCCCATTACGACCCCATCAGCGGCCGGCTGGTCTGTCATATCCATTTCGCCTTTAGCGACGGCTCGCGGCTGGAGCGGGCCTTCAGCTACGACTGGCGGCTGTGGTCCTTGCCCGAGATCCGGGAGCTGCTGGCGGAGGCCGGCTTCGGCCGGGTGTTGTGCTACTGGCAGGGTTGGGACGACCAGGGCGAGCCGGATGGCATCTTTGTGCCTGTAGAGGAAGGCGAACCCGAGGCGGGCTGGATCGCCTACCTCACCGCAGAGCGATCATGACCGGCACCGGGCTGGCGTCTTGACGAGATCCCCGAGAATGAAATCGGCGATGGCCTCCGGGTCCCCCAGGGGCAATAGTGGCGGATGCGCACCCGCCGGCGGCATCCCATCCGTAATCAAGGCTCGGATGTCCGGATCAGCGGGATAGAGATAGGGCTTGCCCAGTCCATCGCGGTGGAGTTCTAACTTGGGAAAGGCACTGAACTTGAAGCCCTCCACCAGAATCAGATCGACCTGATGTGGGTCGAAGCGCGCGAGCATCTCCTCCAGGTTCGGATCCTGGCCGCCAGGCTCGCTCACGCTTTGCAGCACCCACCGGTCAGCAGAGGCAAGCAGAACCTGGCGGGCCCCTGCGGCGCGAATCTCGAAGCTGTCCTTTCCGGGCCGATCGACCTCGAAGTCGTGATGGGCATGCTTGAGGTAGCCAATCCTCCGGCCCCGCCGCTGCAAAACGGGCACCAGTTTCAAGAGCAGGGTTGTCTTGCCAGTGCCACTGGGGGCGACGAAGCCCATGACCGGAATGAGGCTCAGCAAAGGGTTGGGGTCCATGGGCAACCTGTGCCGCGGCCCGGATCGGAACCGCCGGCGGTATTTATGAAATAATGATGCCAAGTTTACGCTCAGCGCCGGTGGGGGGCAGCATAGGTCCTCCCCGCTCATCCCCTTTTCAATCCCCAGACGAGAACGCATCCTTCAGCCATGGCGCAGTATATCTTTACAATGAATCGGGTCGGCAAGGTCGTGCCACCCAAGCGCGTGATCCTGCGCGACATCTCCCTGTCCTTCTTCCCCGGCGCCAAGATCGGCGTGCTCGGGATCAACGGCTCGGGCAAGTCCACCCTGCTGCGTATCATGGCCGGCATCGACACCGAGATCGAGGGCGAGGCCCGACCACAGCCCGGTATCAAGGTCGGCTTCCTGCCCCAGGAACCCCAGCTCGACCCGACCAAGGACGTGCGCGGCAATGTCGAGGAGGCCCTGGGGCACGTCAAGGCCGCCCTGGAGCGACTGGACGCCGTCTATGCCGCCTACGCCGAGCCGGAGGCCGATTTTGACGCCTTGGCCAAGGAGCAGGCGGAGTTGGAGAACCTGATCGAGACCACCGACGGTCACAACCTGGACCGGACCCTGGAGGTGGCCGCCGAGGCCCTGCGCCTCCCGCCCTGGGACGCCGACGTCGCCAAGCTCTCTGGCGGCGAGCGGCGCCGGGTGGCCCTGTGCCGGCTCTTGCTGTCCAAGCCCGACATGTTGCTCCTTGACGAGCCCACCAACCACCTGGACGCCGAATCGGTGGCCTGGCTTGAACGCTTCCTGCACGAATACCCCGGCACCGTCGTTGCCGTCACCCATGACCGCTACTTCCTTGACAATGTCGCTGGCTGGATTCTGGAGTTGGATCGTGGCCATGGCATCCCTTGGGAGGGCAACTACTCCTCCTGGTTAGAGCAGAAAGAGGCCCGCCTGGAGCAGGAACAGAAGCAGGAGGGGGCGCGCATCAAGACCATGAAGCATGAACTGGAGTGGGTGCGCGCCAACCCCAAGGGCCGTCATGCCAAAAGTAAGGCGCGCCTGGCCCGTTTCGATGAACTCCAATCCCAGGAATTCCAGGCCCGCAATGAGACCAACGAAATCTATATCCCGCCCGGCCCGCGCCTGGGCGACCTGGTGGTAGAGGCCCAAGGCCTGAGCAAGGCCTACGGTGACCGCCTCCTCTACGAGAATCTCTCCTTCAATCTGCCCAAGGGCGGCATCGTCGGTATTATCGGCCCTAATGGCGCCGGCAAGACCACCCTCTTTCGCCTCCTCACGGGTTTGGAGCAACCGGATACCGGCACCCTGCGGATCGGCGACACAGTCCAGATCGCCTATGTCGATCAGAGCCGTGATGCCCTGGACGGCGAGAAGACAGTATGGCAGGAGATCTCCGATGGCGCTGATACCATCATCGTCGGCCGCTACGAGATGCCTTCCCGGGCCTATTGCGGTCGCTTCAATTTCAAGGGCACCGACCAGCAAAAGCGCATCGGCGATCTCTCCGGCGGCGAGCGCAATCGCATCCACCTCGCCAAGGTCCTGAAAAGCGGCGGCAACCTGCTGCTTCTCGACGAACCCACTAACGACCTGGATGTGGAGACCCTGCGCGCCCTGGAGGAGGCCATCCTCGCCTTCCCCGGCTGCGCCGTCGTCATCAGCCATGATCGCTGGTTCCTGGACCGCATCGCCACCCATATCCTGGCCTTCGAGGATGACTCCCAGATCACCTGGTTCGAGGGCAATTACGCCGACTACGAGGCCGACCGCCATCGCCGCCTGGGGGCAGAGGCGGACCAGCCCCATCGCCTCAAGTATCGGCGCATCCACACCTGAGCCGAGGCTGGCGATGACGGATGCACCTGACCTGATGGAGCGCGCGGCGCGATTCCTGGACCGCATCGAGGCCCTGCTCCCCCCCGCCCCCGCCGCGCCCGACTGGGAGGCCCAGGCCTTCCGCTGGCGCCGGGGGGGTGGTCGTGGGCACTTGGAGGCCCTGGCCCATCCCCAACGCCTGGCCTTGGGCGATCTGCTCTGCCTGGATCGCCAGAAGGCCGAGATCCTTCGCAACAGCCGCCAGTTTCTGGCGGGGCGCGGCGCCAACAACATCCTGCTCTGGGGTTCCCGGGGGACGGGCAAGTCGTCCCTCATCAAGGCCATCTTCAACGCCCTGCGAGCCCAGGGCCTGTGCCTGATCGAAATGGACAAGGACGAACTGACGGATTTGCCGGAGGTGCTGGACCTGATTCATGACCGGCCAGAGCGTTTTGTCATCTTCTGCGACGACCTCTCCTTTGACGCTGGCGAATCTAGCTTTAAAGCCCTCAAGGCGGTGCTGGAGGGCTCCCTCAGCGCCGCCCCGGACAACCTCCTTATATACGCCACCTCCAACCGCCGTCACCTACTGCCCGAGTTCCAGCGCGAGAACCGCGAGGCGGCCCTGATCGACGGCGAGATCCATCCGGGGGAGAGCGTGGAAGAGAAGATCTCCCTCTCTGATCGCTTTGGTCTCTGGATCGCCTTTCACCCCTTCACCCAAGACCAGTACCTCGCCATCGTCCATCACTGGCTGGAGCGGCTCGGCGCCGCTAGGCAAGCACCGGAGGCCGTTGATCCCGTCGCCCTGCGGTGGGCCCTACAACGCGGCTCCCGCAGCGGCCGTACCGCCTGGCAGTTTGCCCGGGATTGGGCCGGCAGGGGCGAGGACGCGTCTTGAAACCCCAGGCCCAACAAAGGTGAACCTCACAGGAGTCGGCACAGTGCTTAAGATTTTCTGCTCACCCTCGCGTTATGTCCAAGGTCGTGACGCCAGCCGTGAACTCGCCAGGGAAATGGTCAAGATGGGCATCGGCGCACGTCCCTTGATCATCGCCAGTCCCACCGCGCGTCACCAGACTGAGCCTCTCTTCACCGAGACCTTTGGGATGGAACAGATACCCTTCGACGTGATGGAATTCGGTGGTGAATGCTCAGCGCCCGAAATCGAACGCTGCACGACGGAGGCCAGGCGCACCCAGGCCGGGTGCATCGTGGGGGTCGGCGGTGGCAAGGCCCTCGACACCGCCCGGGCGGTAGCGGCCAACCTGAACCTGCCGGTAGTATGCTGTCCCACGGTCGCCGCCAGCGATGCCCCCTGCAGTGCCCTGTCCGTGGTTTACACGCCCGCTGGCGTTTTTGACAAGTGTCTATTTTACAGGCGTAATCCAGATCTCGTCCTAGTAGACACCCGCATCATCGCCCAGGCGCCGGTGCGGTTTCTCATCGCCGGCATGGGTGACGCCTTAGCGACCTGGTTCGAGGCGGACACCGCACACCGTGCCTGCAAACGCAATCAGGTGGGGGGCGCCAGCACATTGGCGGCCATGGCGATCGCGCGCACCTGCTACCAAACCCTGCTGCAAGACGGCACCGCTGCCGTCGCCGCGGCCCGGGCAGGCGTGGTGACGCCAGCCTTGGAGCGCATCATCGAGGCCAACACCCTGCTCTCCGGGCTGGGTTTTGAGTCGGGGGGTCTGGCCGTCGCCCATGCCGTGCACAATGGCCTGACGGCCGCACCGGAGACCCATCATTGCCTGCATGGCGAAAAAGTCGCCTTTGGCACCTTGGTGCAATTGGTGCTAGAAGGCCGGGAGGCGGCCGAAATCCAGGAGATGATGGCCTTCTCCGCGTCCGTGGGACTGCCTCTGACCCTCGCGGAGCTTGGCATCGAGTCACTGTCCCCGGAACGGGCGCAGGTCATCGCCGAACTGGCCGTAGCGCCGGGGGAGACATCCCATAACGAGGCTTTCGAGGTGACCTGGGCCGGGGTCCGGGATGCCATCCTGGCCGCCGATGCCCTGGGTCGCAGTTTCACCGCACAACAGGGCGGATGAGCGGCAAGGGATTCATGGCCTATACAGCATCAGGGTGGAATCCCCAGCATCAGGGTATTCAGTTTTAACCCTGTGAAAAACCTGCGTCAGCCTCCTAACGGCTGGTCTCGGGCGCCACGCAGTGAAAAACAAAATCTGACCACAGATTATTGGTTTTTCTCTGCCGGTTGAGTTTTGCGACCTTATTGACCTTGGCACATTCCCTGTCCGCTATGGCTTGGGCATCTTGGGGCCGCTTGGTATCCGCATTCACGACAATATTATTGGGATCGGAGCTAAGTAACTCGGGTGCCGCGCAAGCTGTAAGAATGAGGGGCAGCATCATGATATGAATTTTCATCAATTCAGTTCCAAAATGGTTGAAGATGCGCTGGTTGTAAGGATGCCAAGGGGCACCGGAACCTTCTCACCCCTTAGGCGTGACTGCTCGGCGTTCCCTTCGCAGTTTAGTCAAATCAGGGCAGAATGGCGAAAAGGAGAGGTTCCATGCGCATCCCAACTGGCCGAATGCTGCTAACGCCCACAGACCCTTTGCTAGCGGTCGATTCCACTACCCTGCATGCGGACCTGAAGGCTATCGGCTTCATCGGTGAGCCCTTGCCCAACCCCAGCAGCGCCTTTCTGGTTGGGAAGAACTTTCTAAGCCTGCTCATCTTTGCCGGCTGCTCGGTGAATCTCGCGCTAGAGCCAACACCCGCTGGCGGTCCCTTCACCCACGTCCGCCTGCTTGGTCCCTTGCCGCGACCGGCCTTGCTGCAGGGCCGCAATACCCGCCCACCGCGCTGTCGCGTTTGTCGCGCTCTGCTTCGTAGCTGGGCTCAGGACTTATTGATTAACCATGAAACTCTAGAGTTATCCTGCCCAGCCTGTGGCTCAACGCGGCCCTCCTGGGAGTGGGATTGGCGGGATCAGGCGGGTTACGGCCAGAGTTTCATAACCGTGGAAGAGGTGTTCCCCGGGGAGGCAGAGCCCACCCCCACCCTGCTAACGGCGCTTGAGGCCATCACCGCCAGCCCTTGGCGGCATTTCTACATCCAGGATTCAATCACCTGAGTCCCCTCCGGCAAACCGATGGTCATGCTCAGAGGCAAATGATCGGAGAGGGGATAATCCAGAACCGCCACGTCAAGGATGCGCAGGGTGTGGGAAACCAAGATGTGGTCGAGGCTGCGTTTAGGCTGCCAGCTCGGGAAGGTCTTCAGCTCACAATCCAGGCCACGCAAGTTGGATTCCCGAACCAGTTGGCGGAGCGACCGACTGCGGCAGCCACAGTTGAAATCACCCATGACCACCAGGTAGGGATAGCGTTCGGTCAGTTGGGCGATGTAGCGCAATTGGCGACTGCGCGCCCGCCAGCCGAGGGCCAGGTGCAGGATGCAGATGCCCAGGAGGGCGCCATCGGACAGTTCCATCTCGACGATGACTGCACCGCGACCCGGCAAGCCGGGGAGCTTGTGCTCGATGACCCGTGCCGGCCGCAGCCGGCTGAGGACGCCGTTGCCATGCTGAGCCAACCTGCCAAGGTTGCGGTTGACCTGGCGATACCAGAAGGGGAACTGGGCCTCATCGGCGAGATATTCTATCTGATCGATGAAGCTGGTGCGCAGACTGCCCCCGTCAATTTCCTGCAAGCCCACCAGGTCGAAGTCCCCCAACAGACTGGCGATGCGGCCAAGGTTGACCTGCCGCTCGCTGTGGGGGAGCAGGTGTTTCCAACTCTTGGTCAGGTATTCGCGGTATTGGCGGGTGTGGATGCCTGCCTGGATGTTGTAGCTGAGCAGTTTGATCCGCTGCATGACGTCCTTTCGACGGAGGGAGGATGGATGGAGGGGGCCTGGCCAATAGGCAAGAGGATACCCCGAAAGATGGCCGGCCCCAATGAGAAAGGGCAGCGGATAGCTGCCCTTTCGCGAGTCACGGGTTCCGGGAGCAACGCCCCGGAAGGATGTTTTACTGGTTTAGACCCTGGACATATTGGGAAACGGCCGCGATCTCGGCATCGCTCATCCGTGCGGCAACGCCACGCATCATGCCATTGGGGTCATTGGCGCGAGTACCGGCGCGAAACAGCTTGAGGGTGGATTCGACATAGGTCGCGTGCTGTCCTGACAGGCGCGGGAACTTGGCGAGGCCGAGGCCAGCGCCGGCCGGGCCATGACAGCCGCTACAGGCGGGCACGCCCGTCTCGGCGTTACCTCCACGGTAGATACGCCCACCCAATTCGGCCGATGTTGGGTCCGGAGTACCACCAATCTGAGTCTGAGACGAATAATAGGCAGCCAGGTCAGCGAAATCCTGCTCATTGAGGGTCAGGACCTGTGGACTCATGGTCTCATTGGTGCGGGCAGTGGCCTTAAAGTCCGTAAGTTGCTTATAGATGTATTCAGGATGCTGTCCCGCCAGCTTGGGCCAGGTCGGCACCAGGCTATTGCCCGCAGGGCCATGGCAGGCGATGCAGACAGCAGTCTTAGCCTCCCCCGCCTTCGCGTCGCCAGCCGCCTGAACGCCGTTGGAAAGGAATACCGCCGCAACGGTGACCGTGGTCAGCCATGTCTTCTTCATGTCAATTGCCCGTTTCTAGTTAGAGAAACCCGTCGCGGCCGCCCGAACGGACCACTGCCCGGCGGAAACTGGCGATTGTATAGCAGATCAGGGCCAAAGTGGTCAATCTGGCAAGCCATACAGTAATTAAGCAGGGGATGGCCGGGCCTTAGACTATCCAGCTGTTGCCATGCGAGTTCGATCACAGTCCCTGGCGTCGCGTTAAAATGATCTCCCTAACCGCCCCGTCAGGGAGTTCGCCATGTTCCGCCCAGGACCGCCAGATCAGCCTCCCTCCGAGGACGAGGGCCCTTTCGAGCAGATTCTGCTCCTATGTCTCCAGCGGATACTGGAGGACGATCATCCGACGCGCTTCCTGCGCTGGGCCCAGGACGAACTGACGCCCATTCTCACTCGTGAACAGCCCGGACTGGACCCCGGTGAGGGTCGCCGGCTTGCCTTTCTGCTCGCTCGCGCCATCTGGAACGCCACCCCCCTGCCGAAACAGGGCTTTCTTCCCCAGCCACTGAACGCGCCGGATGACGCCATGCCATGTCCCTGCGGCTCTCGGACTCCCTACGGATATTGCTGCGGCACTATCCGGGACGCCCCGGAGATGCCGCCAGACCTGCTCTGGGAACTCCTGCTGGGGGAACTGGACGAGACCCTGTTCAAGAAGGCCCTGGCTTCCGGCCAGGTGCCCCCCCACCTGCTCGGGCTTGCGGCGGAACGCTGGCTGATGGAAGATCGGCCCGGGCGCGCCATCGCCCTGCTCGAATCCCTTTTTGACGGGCCCGCCAGCACCAAGCTGGATGAGCGGTGCGAGCACGCCCTCAATATTCTCTGCGATGCCTATGACCGCCGCGATCACTGGAAGAAGAAACGTGCCTTCCTGGATCGCATGAGGGAACACCCCTGTCGCGGTTTGCGCGCCGCTGCCTGGCAGCGCCTCTGCACCATCCATATTGACGAAGGTGCCTTCGCTGAGGCGCAGTTAGCCTTTTCCCAGACCCAACGCGAGGCCCCCGATAATCCTGGTACCGCCCTCCTGGAGATCGCCCTGCTGGCGACCCAGCATGAGGACGGCCTGGCTCGGGATCGCGCCCTCTTCTGGCGCCACAAGCTGCGCCGTTCTGGTGAAGAGGACGCCGGGATTTTCGACTTCCTGGAGCAGGCCGGCCGTGACCCCCAGGATGCCCTCATGACCAGCCAATCGGCCCTCATCGATCCCCGCCTCATGGACTTGCGCGACTGGGCCAGAGCCTGCGGCCAACACCCACCCTCGATTTATCACCTGGAGCGGGCAGTCCTGGAGACCCAGGCATCCGGATGTCAGGCCGCAGATCCCTTCCTGGAGCAGGACCTGGCGGGCCATCCCCAGCCCGTCCCCGATCCCTGGCGCCAGAACCGCCTGCTTCCGCCCCCGGACTTGGCGGCGCTGGAGGGGCAGTGGCACGCCCTCTTCCCGGCCCCCAAACCCGTCGGCCTACAACTCTTACCGAGCGCCACCGCCACCAATCCCTGGGAGGAGGAGCAGGAGGAACTAAGCTGGCTGGACTTTCTCGACCGCCACCCGGAGGCGGCAAACAGTCTCGATATCCTCGACGACCTAGCCACCGCCATTTATATCCACCCCGACAGCGCCCTAACCTGGATCTCCCGCTCACTACTCTTGCCCCTGCTGGAGCGTGCCCAGTTGATCCTAGTCCGGGTGCTGACGGAAGATGACCCCAGAACCCTGCCCTGGGACCTGGGGGACAACCGACCGGCGCTGCGCCTCCTGTTTCGACTCTACCTCGCCCATACCGAAGCTGGTCGGGACGAGGCCGCCCTCACCAGCCTGCACCTGCTGATGCGCATCAATCCCCGCGACCATCACGGTATCCGGGCCGATCTCATGAATCATTACCTCCGTCAAGGCGAGGACGCACAGGCCCTAGCCTTGGCCCAGCGCTTTCCCAACGATCGCCTGGTGGACCTGGCTTATGGCGAGGTCTTGGCCCTATATCGCCAGGGCTCATCCCGGCAAGCCCAGCAAGCCTTGCGCCGCGCCCAGAGCCATCTGCCCCTCATCCCCCGCTACCTAACCCAGAAACGGGTCGCGCGCCCCCGCGCGCAGGCGCCAGGACCTAGCCCCGACAGCGACGAGACGGCCTGGTTCTATCGCGAGTCCATGCTCGATGTCTGGGAGGCCGAGCCCGGGCTGCTGGAATGGCTGCGGCGACAGGCGGGTTGAGCGCCGTCGGTCAGGCTCAGGGTAAGAATTCAGAAAAGGCCTCGTCTCTTCAGCATGCCCACTCGTCAAGGCTGTCCTGATGGTCGCCGAGCTTGAGTGGCTTTATTCTGAATCGTCACTTAGGAAAGGGGGAACCCAGGCCAGGGACCGGCAAACGCCGGCTTCATGGGGTCGTTGGGAGCCTAAGAGTGCCGTCGCGTAGGCCCGTAATAACGGGTGCCGTATCAGGCCTCACGGCGCGCCAAAGCCAGAAGGATTCGGCGGCCTGTTCCACCAGCATCCCCAATCCGTCCAGAACCCGGGCGGCGCCGTGGTCCTGGCCCCAGCGGCAAAAGGGGGTGACCCGGTCGCCATAGAGCAGGTCGTAGGTCCAGCCCCCGGGGGCCAGGCAGCCCTCGGGTATCTCCGGCACGGAACCGCCCAGGCCAGCGGAGGTGGCGTTGACGATGAGGTCGAAACCGTCACCTTCGAGCTCCTGCAGGCCTCCACCACGGACCTTCCCCCATTCCCAGCCTTGCTCGGCGCGCAGAGTCTCCCCAAGGGTGGCCAGGGCCAAGGCCCGCCCAGTCGTGCGGTTGGCGATCACCAGCTCCGCGATTCCGGTCTCCAACAGGGGCTCCAGCAGACCCTTGGCCGCCCCGCCGGCCCCGATCAGGAGCACCCGCCGGCCGGGAAAGCCAAAACCGTGGTTGTTGCCCAAGTCACGGACCAGACCGACCCCATCGGTGTTATCCCCGCGCATCCGGCCGTCAGGCAGCCGGATCAGGGTATTGACGGCCCCCGCGATGGTCGCCCGGGGGCTGAGCTCATCAGCCAGCTCCCAGGCCTGTTCCTTGAAAGGCACAGTGACGTTGAGCCCCCTGCCACCGCTGTCCAGGAAACGCCGCACCTCACCTGGAAAGTTCGCCAGGTCTCCCAGGATGCGGCCATATTCGAGATCCTGGCCCGTCGCATGGGCAAAGGCGGCGTGGATCAGCGGCGACTTGCTGTGAGCAATGGGGTTTCCGATGACGGCATAGCGGTCGGTCATCTCTCAGCCCTGCAGCCAGCGGGCGGCATCCTTGGCGTAATAGGTGAGGATAGCATCGGCCCCGGCGCGGCGGATCGACAGCAGGGACTCCAGGACCACCGCCCGCTCGTTGAGCCAGCCATTTTGGGCCGCCGCCTTGAGCATGGCGTATTCGCCGCTGACCTGGTAGGCCATGGTGGGCACCCCAAACCGCTCCTTAACCCGCCGCACGATGTCGAGGTAGGGCAGGGCTGGCTTGACCATAACCATGTCGGCGCCCTCCTGGAGATCGAGGGCGACCTCGCGCAGGGCCTCGTCCGTGTTGGCCGGATCCATCTGGTAGCTGTACTTGTCGCCACCACCCAGATTGGCCGCCGAACCCACGGCGTCCCGGAAAGGACCGTAGAAGCTGGAGGCGTACTTGGCGGAATAGGCCAGGATACGGGTATGGATATACCCAGCCCCTTCCAGAGCGGCGCGAATGGCACCCACGCGCCCATCCATCATGTCCGATGGGGCGACGATATCGGCTCCGGCTGCAGCATGGGACAGGGCCTGCTTGACCAGAACCGCCACCGTCTCGTCATTGAGCACATAACCGCTGGCATCAATGAGCCCGTCCTGGCCATGGGTGGTGAAGGGATCGAGGGCAACGTCGGTGATGACGGCCAGCCCCGGCAAGACCTTCTTGAGGGCCCGCACCGCCCGTTGGGCCAGGCCATCGGGATTGAAGGCCTCACGGGCATCCTCGGACTTGGCGTCGGGCGGGGTCACGGGGAAGAGGGCGATGGCCGGGATGCCAAGGTCCATCACCTCACGGGCCTCCGCCAGCAGCAGGTCGATGCTCTTGCGCTCCACCCCGGGCATGGAGGCCACCTGTTCGCGCCGCCCCTCGCCTTCCAGGATGAAGACGGGATAAATCAAGTCTTCCGGCCCCAATCGCGTCTCGCGCATCAGCCGGCGGGAGAAGGCATCACGGCGCATGCGGCGCGGACGAAGGGAGGGAAAGCCAGGATAAAGAGGGTCTTGAGAGGTCATGGGCGGGTCCTTATGGCAGGGAGTCGCAGGTGTCACAAAATGGCAAGGGTAAAGAAGGGGCCCGTCGCCGGAATCTTGCTGCTCGCCAGTCTTGGGAAAATATCCTACCCTTGACAGTTAGACTCAGCCAGTCCCAGCCCCGGTCTGGAAGATATCCTGTATTTCGAAAAAGTCGCCACCATGAACAAGCACATCCCACCGCACCCCAACACCTTCGCCGTTGATCACCACAACTTCCAGGAACAGGTGATAACGGCCTCACGGGGGCAGCCGATCCTGGTGGACTTCTGGGCGGACTGGTGCTCGCCCTGCCATGCCCTGGCACCCCATCTGGAACGGGTAGTGGACGCCTACCATGGAGCCATCCGTCTGGCGAAGGTGGAGGTCGACGAGGGCGACAACATGAAGCTGGCGGGCCATTACCGACTCCGCGGCTTTCCCACCGTAATCCTCTTCCAGGGCGGTGAAGAGAGGGGCCGCTTCAGCGGCTCGCGCTCAACGCCCCAAATTCGTGACTGGCTGCGGGAGCATCTGGACGCGGCATTTCTGGAAACCTTGTCCTGATCCCAGGATCATTATAAAGAATACCCAAATATCAATTGACTATTAAATCCTCAACACCGCCGGATCACTACCGCCAAGCCCCCGGCCTATTCACCCTGGATTAACGTCAGGAGTCTTCGGCCAGCCAGTCCCGCGCCACCAAAAAGCGTTCGTAAAGCACCGCCTCGGGGGACCCAGGCTCGGGCTGCCAGCCGTAACGCCAACTCACCTCCGGCGGCAAGGACATGAGGATGGATTCGGTCCGGCCGCCAGATTGCAGCCCGAACAGGGTACCCCGGTCATAAACCAGGTTGAATTCCACATAGCGACCCCGGCGGTATTTCTGGAAGTCCCGCTCCCGCTCGCCCCAGGTCAGACCCTTGCGCCGCTGTAAGATCGGCAGATAGGCCTGCAAATAGTGGTCCCCGACACTTTGCAAGAAGGCAAAGCTGCGGGTGAAGCCCCATTCATCGAGATCGTCAAAAAACAGGCCACCGATACCCCGCGGCTCTTCGCGGTGCTTGAGGTAGAAATACTCATCGCACTGGCGCTTCAGGCGAGGATGGACCTCGGCCCCAAAGGGCAGGCAAGCCGCCTGGGCAACCCGATGCCAATGGATGGCGTCTTCCTCAAAGCCATAATAGGGCGTCAGGTCAAAACCACCGCCAAACCACCAGACCGGCTCGGCACCCGGCTTCTCGGCCATAAAGAAGCGCACGTTAAGATGAGAAGTCGGCACATAGGGGTTGTGGGGATGCATGACCAGGGATACGCCCATGGCCTGAAAGGCTCTATTCGCCAGCTCCGGACGCCGCACCGTCGCCGATTCCGGCAGATTGGCCCCAAAGACATGGGAGAAATTGATACCGCCCTGCTCGAAAAGATCCCCCCCTTGGATAACCCTGGTGCGGCCGCCACCCCCGCCCGGTCTCTGCCAGGCCTCCTCGAGGAAACCAGTGCCGCCATCCTCCCGATGCAGGGCCTGGGTCAACCGGTCCTGAAGCCCCAACAAATAATCCTTGACGACGGCGGCGTCCGGTAGAGTGGTCATAGTCTAGGCCTGCGTACCGGATGGGGTGGCTGGGTAGCAATGGACCGCCAGCCAAAGACAGCGTGGCTCAGGATGCGTCTCCAAGACCCGGTGCGGGGTATGGGCGGGAATGACCAGATAATCACCTGGGGTCAGGTGAACCCGCTGCCCGGCCACCTCAAGCACCGCCCTGCCCTCCACCAACATCACCCATTCGTCCTGATCCTGGTCATAGAGGCCAGGATTCGGGGTTAGGCTGCTGATGATGCGTTCGACACGCACGTTACCCTGACACCAGAGATCATCGCAGGACTCCCCGGAGAGGGGGCTGGGCGGGATGGCAAAAAAATTATCGGGATTCATGGCGAGGGTGACAGGTTACGAACCAGCCCTACAGCCCATAAGAAAAAAAACCGACCCGAGGCCGGTTTTGGGAGGCGTCACCCCGGGAGGGATGACAGCGGAATCCCGGAAAATCCTCAGGCCATCGCTTTGATGCGGGCATTGATGCGACTTTTGTGACGAGCAGCCTTATTGGCGTGAATCAGACCCGTGCCAGCGGCCCGATCCAGGAAGGGCACCGCTAGCTGATAGGCCGCCATGGCGGCTTCCTTGTCACCCGCCGCGATGGCCTTGAGCGTATTCTTGACGTAGGTACGCATAGTGCTGCGGCGAGAGGCATTGTGCTGGCGGCGCTGCTCGGCTTGACGAGCGCGCTTGAGGGCTTGGGGGGAGTTGGCCAACTGTATCTCCTGAAATCCTGTGAGACTCGCGGGACGAAATTTAAGACCCAGCATTTTCCCCAAGCAGCGCCTCCCTGTCAATCAAGCCCAGGTAATTTTGTAACTCCCATCCCGGCGCCAAACGGCCAGAACCAGACGGCACCCGCTCATCAGGAGGCTCCCAAAGGCCACGTCTGGACCTTTTCGATGAATTTCGCCGCAATTGACAACTCTGTCCCCGAATTTTTGCTGGCCTTACGAGTTGGATGCTCTACTATTACGATTCCGTGACTTAGCCTGAGCCATGCGCGCGGGCCATCAGGAATTCTCTAGAGACCCCCATCGAAATCGAGTCGATCCATGCACAACATGCACGCGGAGGCAGATTATGTCTGAATACGAGGTCCAACCGACCACCGAAACGCCCCCGGCGCCCGCAGCGAAGCCCGCCGCCGCCAATACTCCATCACCCGCTGCGGCCAAGGCCAGCACCGCGGAAGGCGAGAACCTGGAACCAGCGGCCAAGGCCGCCCCAACGAAGGGAACCCACCCCAAGGAACCCGAAACCAAAAAGGGTGAAAAAACTGACAAGGACGAGAAGGACACTAAAAAAGAGAAGCCGGCTAATGTCCTGGTTAACATCCAGGTGGATGAGAAGGCGCTCAAGAAGGAGGCCGAGGCCTACTATCCCTATAAGAAAAAGTTGCCAACGGCTGAATATGAGGGGATGAAATTCGAGCTCCAGATTGAGCTACTCAAGTGGCAAAACTGGATCAAGGAGAGCGGCGAGCGCGTCATGGTCTTTTTCGAGGGCCGCGATGCCGCCGGCAAGGGCGGCACCATCAAACGGGTCATGGAACATCTCAACCCCCGCGGCGCCCGCGTGGTCGCCCTAGAAAAGCCCAGCGAGCGGGAGCGCACCCAATGGTACTATCAACGCTACCTTGAAAATCTGCCCGCCGCGGGCGAGATCGTTCTCTTTGACCGCTCCTGGTACAACCGTGCTGGCGTCGAACGCGTTATGAACTTTTGCACCCCAGCCGAATATCTGGAATTCATGCGCCAAACCCCGGAGCTGGAACGTATGCTGGTCCGCAGCGGCATTCGCCTCCATAAGCTCTGGTTCTCGGTCACGCGCAAGGAGCAGTTGCGGCGCTTCAAGTCCCGCGAGCACGACCCGCTCAAGCAGTGGAAGCTGAGCCCCATGGATCTGGCCTCCCTGGACCTCTGGGATGAGTACACCAGCGCCAAGGAAAACATGTTCTTCTACACCCACACGGCAGACTCCCCTTGGACCGTGATCAAGTCCGACGATAAAAACCGGGCCCGTATCAATGCGATGCGCTTTCTGCTCGCCAAAAGCCCCTACCCGAATCGTAATCCGGCGGTCGCCTGCCTTCCCGATCCCGAGATCGTGGTCGCGCCGCAGATTGAACACCTGAATCCCGCTTCGCTCTAAAACCCAGGGAGACCCCATAAGGCCATGTCAACACGCTACGAGAAACACGCCAAGCATGTAATCAAGGGCTTCAAGGAAGTCATTGACGAAGATGCCAAGAAGGTCCTCACCGATGAAGACTTCGACCAACTCGCCATCTTGATCAATTCCGCCATCACCAACTCCGTCCTCTCGGCGGTGGAAAAGGTGGCCGATGACCTGGAGAAATCCGTCCGCAAGATCCGCCGCGGGGCCGAGCATTACGACGAGTCATAGCCCGAACGGGCAGGGCGGGTTGACTGCAACCCGCCCTGCCCTGCTCACTCGAACTTATCCAGATGACCCCGACGCTTCATCAGGGCCATGATGCGCTCGGTCAAGATCAGCTCCATGGCATACATCATCTTGCCGCCCGGTATCACCAGGGTATTGAAGCCCGTGATCATGGCCCCCTCGATCAGCCCTTTGAGGCGAAGCTTGTATTCCACGTCAGGCTTGTCCTTGAGGAAATGGATGAGCACCAGGCTCTGATCCGCCGTCGGGATGTTGGTCACGCAGAAGGGATTGGAGGTGTCGGTGAGGGGGATGCGCTGGAAGTTGATGTGCGTCTGAGAAAATTGGGGCAGGATGTAGTGCATGTAGTCGTACATGCGGCGATGAATGGTGTCCATGACATCCTGGGGCTGGTAGCCGCGTTCGGCCATGTCACGGTTGATCTTCTGCACCCATTCCAGATTAATGGTCGGGCACACACCGATGAGCAGATCCACATCCTTGGACAGGTCGATATCCCCGGCGACCACGCCGCCATGCAGCCCCTCGTAGAAGAGCAGGTCCGTGTCCGGCGGTATGGGCTCCCACTCGGTGAAGGTGCCCGGCTCAGCGCCGTACAGACTGGATTCCTCCTCGTCATGGACATAGTGGCGACGCTCACCCGCACCCGAACGGCCATAGGATTGGAATAACTCCAACTGCTTGTCGAAGAGGTTGCCCTCGGGTCCGAAATGGCTCAGGTGGCGGCCATCCTTCACAGCCTGCTTGAGTTCCGCCCGCATCTCCTTGCGATTGAAACGATGGAAACTGTCGCCTTCGATGAAGGCAGCGCGCGCGCCGACGCGTCTGAAGATGTGCTCTAAGGCGTTTTTTACGGTGCTGGTGCCGGCTCCAGAGGAACCGGTCACCGCCAGAATAGGGTGCTTTCTCGACATGCTGTCGTCCTCATTCTCTCGTGCTGTGTTGTTACCGAAGTCAGGCGGGTTGGCCCGAGACCTTCAAGTGAAGCGCGATATTTTTCACGCCTCTTGGGGTATCATCGCCTTCAGGCCCCGTTGCAACAAGTGCTAACCCAATCGGTAGTTGCAGACGGCGGGAAGATTTAGCCCGAGAAATCCCCAAGAAATGCTTGATCGCCTCCGCCCTGACCTAACCACACACTTACCCCCCGCTCCCCAGGCACCGGGGAGTATCCCGGGTCGCGGCAATCCCCAACTCCCCACCCGCCATGGCCCGCGTACCTGGCTCATCGGCCTCCTGCTGATCTTCGCCGCTGCGGTCCCCGCGGCGGACCTTATCCCCTACGACCTGACTCTCAAGCCGACCGGCAATCCGGCCATGGATCAGGCCCTGCTGGATGCCTCCCTCCTTGCCTCCCTACGCGAAGAGGCCCAAGCCGGGGCCTTCGCCCTGGTCTCCCGCGCCAGTAATGATTTGCCGCGCCTTGACGACGTGCTACGCAGCTTCGGTTATTACGACGCCTACATCGACATCCGCCTCAACGGCCTGCACCTCGACGAACCAGATCTGGTGGCGCGCCTTGAGTCCAGCTCCGGAGCATCCCCCATACCCGTCGAGGTAGCCATTGATCTCGGCCCTCTCTACCACTTGGGCGAGGTCCGCCTCGACGGCGAGATACCCGCCAAGGCGCGCGCCGCCTTTACCCTCGAGCCCGGCCAGCCGGCCTTGGCGGCTAGTGTGCTCGCTGCCGGTCAGGCCTTACTGAACGCCCTGCGCGAGGAGGGTTATGCCCTGGCCGCCATCCCACCGCCAGAGGTTCTAGTCCTACACGCTACCCGGACCATGAACGTCACCTACACCGCCAGCCCCGGCCCGCGCCTGGCCATCGGCACTGTCACCATCCGCGGTCTGGATCGACTGAAGGAGGACTATGTGCAGCGCCGCCTGGGCCTGGAACCGGGCGAGATCTTTAGCCCCAGCCGTTTGGAGCGAGCCCGGCGGGAGCTTACGGACAGCGGCGTACTGTCCAGCGCCCGCCTCATCCCCGGTACGGAACCCGATCCCTCCGGACGACTGCCCATAACCCTGGAAGTCTCGGAACGCCCTCCGCGGGTGCTGCGCTTCGCCGGGGCCTATTCAACCGACGAAGGCGGCAGCGTCTCGACCTCCTGGACCCATCGCAACCTCTTTGGCCGCGCCGAGCGCCTGACCCTGCGTGCCGATATCGGCACCCTCGGAGCGGCCTACACCAACGAACCGAGCTACCTCGTCAGCGCCGCCTTCGTTAAGCCAGACGTTTGGCGGCGTAACGACGACCTGAACCTGGATCTGGCCGCCGTTCGGGAATTCCTGGACGCCTACGATCGGGATGCCATCTCCTCCGGCATATCCCTGCAACGGCGTTTCAGCGAAAATCTCAGTGCCGGCCTGGGTGTAGGCTTTGAGCGTTCCCGGATCACCCAAGACTACATCACTCGCGACTACCACCTGGCATTCCTGCCCCTAACCTTAAAATATAATGGGGCTGGCGATCTCCTCGATCCCCGTGAGGGCGCACGCCTGGATGCGCGGGTAGCCCCTACCAAGGTCCTGAGTGGCGACGCCAGCAATTTTTTCCACCTGCGCGTCACCGGCACCGCCTACCTGGATCTATCGCGCCTCACCAGCGCCCAGCGGGCCTCGGGATGGACCATCCTCGCTGGACGCCTATCCATTGGGCGCATCTTTGGCGCCTCGGCAGAACAGGTGCCCCCGGACTGGCGTTTCTATGCCGGTGGTGGCGGCTCGGTACGCGGCTACCCTTTCCAATCCATAGGCCCCCAAACCCTGTCGGGCCAACCCCAAGGGGGGAGTAACCTGCTGGAAACCAGCTTGGAGCTGCGTCAGCGCCTGTGGGGAAACTGGGGCAGCGCCCTCTTCGTCGATACCGGCGCCATCTCGGACCTGAATTTCCCCGGCACCGGTGGCTGGTCCGTCGGTGTCGGCGCCGGGGTCCGCTATCACACCCCCATTGGGCCCGTGCGGCTGGATGTCGCCACCCCCCTGAACAATGACGCGGGGGATCCTGCGGTCCAGGTTTACATCGGCATCGGCCAGGCCTACTGACTATGCGCCGCCTATTTCGTATCTTGATGGTCCTGACAGGCCTGCCGATCATCCTGGTCGCCGTCCTGTTGCTGGCCGCCAACATCGGTCCGGGTCAAGACTTCATTGCCCGCCACATCGGCCTCTGGAGCGGCGGCCTGGTCCAGATCGAGGGTCTGGCCGGCCACCTGCCCCTCAATCCGCGCCTGGCCCGCCTGGAGATCAGCGATGCCGATGGGGTCTGGCTCATTATCGAAGAGGTGGCCCTGGACCTGAATCCCTGGCCTCTGTGGCGAGGCCAGATCCAGGTCGAGGCCCTGACGGCCGCCACCCTGGCCCTGGAGCGGCTCCCTAACTACCCGGCTAGCGAAGAGACCTCCCCACCCTTCCAACCGCCCCCCCTGGAACTGCGCCACCTCGCCGTCCAGCGCGTGACCCTGGGGCAACTGGCACCGGCGGCCCCCCCGGTGCGCATCGCGGGCCAGGGGACCCTGACCCGTCTCGACCACTTTGAGGCCCTCGTCGCCATCCAGACGCCTGGCCGCGCGGACGACTACCAACTGAACCTAGCGGCCAGCCCCGAGGACCTTCGCCTCGACCTCAAGATCCACGAAGACCCCGAGGGCCTGATCAGCGCCCTCCTCCACAACCAGGGGGTGCAGCTACCACCCGAGGTGGATCGCTGGCGGCTGAAGGCCAAGGGCACGGGACCTCTGACGGCTCTCGCCCTCACGGCCGACTTGGCGGCAGGCCCCCTACGGGTCAATACCGATGGCCTGCTTGACCTGAAGACCCAGGCCGCCACCCACCTCAAGCTGCAGGCCGAACTCCCGGCCCTGTCCCTGGCGCTCCCGGATGGCGCTACCATGGCCTGGCAGGGCATCCACCTGGACGCTGATCTCAGCGGCCCCTGGACTGCGCCCCAAGGACAGGCCCAGCTTGAAGCGACAGGGCTGGCCTATGGCACTTCAGGGCTGTCCCGCTTGACGGCCCACCTGGAAGGGGATGCCCAGAGTCTGAAACTGACTGGCCTGGCCCAGGGTGCCCGCATCCCGGAGGCCCCGCCCGAATTTGCGGAGCAACCCTTGCGCCTGACCGCCGAGTTCGCTCCCCGGGAACCGGGCCAACCTTTCCACCTCGACCTCGATCACCCCATCGCCCAATTCTCAGCCCAGGGTAAAATGGGTGAGCTGTCGGGACAGGCGACCCTCACCCTGGCCGATCTCACCACCTTAGCCACCATCACCCGCCAGGACCTGGCCGGCAAGGCTCAGTTCGTCGCCCATTTCGCCCTCAGCGACGCCGCCGGCCACCAACCCCGTCTCGAGGCCAGCGGCGAGGTGCATCTGACCCGAGCCCCAGGACCGACCCTGGGCCTCCTTGGTGCCGAGACCCGGCTGGCCGTGACTGCTGGTCAAGCCCAGGGTACCTGGCAACTCGCCAGCGCCCGCCTCACTGGCGCCCGGTTTCAGGCCCTGGCCACTGGCTGCGCCCCCGAGATCGCGGGTCAGCCCCCCCCCGCCCTGGCGCTACCCAGCGATTGTGAAGCCGGTCCGCCCCACGCCCTGAGATGGTCCCTGGACCTGCCCGATCTCTCCGCCCTGGCTGCCGGTTGGTCCGGCCGGCTCCAGGCCGGGGGCGCCTTCGCGGGCTGGCCCCCGCCCAGCAGCGCCAGTGCAACCGCTACGGCCACCGACCTGAGCGCCAACCTGACCCTGGACGCCCGTCATGGCAAACTCGGTACCGCCAAGGTCAGGGGCCACCTCGCGGCCAACCTGAGCGGGCCGAGCGGCGAACTGACAATGGATGGCGATTGGGGTGGCCAGCCCCTCGCCCTGCGCCTCATCACCGACCGCGCGGCGGATGGCGCCCTGAATCTCACCCTCGACGGCAGCCATCTGGCCGGCATCGCCGCCAGCGGCCAGATGCACCTGCCCGCTGGCGCCACCCTACCCCAAGGTGATCTCAAGCTGGCAACCAAGAGCCTTGCAGACCTGGGGCCACTCCTGGGCCAGGAACTGGCGGGCAGCCTCGACCTCAACCTAAATCTGACCGCAACCCAGGCTAACCTCACCGGCATCGGCAAGGGGCTGCGCCTTCCCAGCGCCCTCAGCATCGGCCAGGTCAGCCTGGATGGTCAGATAGCCGATCTCCCGACTCTGGCCGGGATCGAGGCCCGGCTCCAGGTGGATGGCCTCGCGACTGCCGAGGTAACGGGGGACCTGACCCTGACCGCCAAAGGACCACAGAGTGCCCTGGACCTGATGGCCACATCCCACCTAACCACCCCCCTGGGTCCCGCCAGCCTGGGGTTGGAGGCCAGTGTTGACATCCCAGGCAACCGACTAGCCCTCAATAAGTTGGAGACCCAGGCCAATGGTGAAACCCTGCGCCTACTGTCCCCGGCGGTGCTGGACCTCAAGGCGGGGCTAGCGGTGGATCGCCTCAAACTGGGACTGGGTGCCGGTACCCTCGACCTCCAGGGTCGCCTCTTGCCTGAGCTAGACCTGGAGGCCAGCCTGACCAAGCTGCCATTGGAAAGAGTCGCGGCCCTCGCCGGCAAACCCGTCACCGCGGGTCTCCTCGATGCCCAAATCAAGCTCAAAGGCTCGCCGGACGCCCCGGCGGGCAGCCTGAACCTCAAGGCCAGCGGCCTGAGACTGACTGAGGACGGCGGTTATGGGATGCCCCCCGCCGGGCTGGAGGCCAGCTTGACCCTCAAGCCCGGCGCCAACACCCTGGATGCCAGCGCCCAGATGGGACCGAAAGGTAACCTTAGGCTGCGCGGCCAGATCGGCGGCACCCTGCCCCTGGCCCCCGGAACCCTGGCCCTGCGCGCCGAGGGCCGGATAGATCTTGGCCTCCTGGACCCCCTGCTCACCGCGGATGGCCGGCAGGTGACCGGTCAGGCTAACCTCGACGCCACCATCGCCGGCACTACGGGCGCGCCCAAACTTGGTGGGCGGCTGAACCTCGCCGGGGTCTCCTATCGCGACTGGACCCTGGGCCTCAACCTCACCCACATCGCCGGCAATCTCATTCTGGATGGCGATCGCCTCCGCCTGGATGGTCTTGCCGGCCAAGCCGGCGGTGGCAGCCTGGCCCTTAGCGGCGACATCGGCCTGCTCGCCCCTGGCCTGCCCCTGAACCTGGGCCTCACCGCCCGCGGCGCCCAGCCCATCCGCTTCGACTGGCTGAGTATTAAGACCGATGCCGATCTCAGCCTGCGGGGCCCCGCCGCCGCGGCGACCCTGGCGGGCAAGGCCCACTTCGCCCGCATCGACATCCGCCTGCCCGAGCACCTGGCGTCCAGCGTCCCCACCCTGACCGTGCGTGAAGAGGGCGCGTCGCGCCAGCCCCGCCCCGTCCCGCCCACTCGGGAGACGACACCCAGCACACCTTTCCAGATGACCTTCGACCTCAGCCTGGAGGCCCCCCGCAATGTCTTCATCCGTGGCCATGGGGTAGACGCGGAGCTCGGGGGAGAACTCCAGGTGGGCGGCACCCTGGACCAGCCCGCCATCACCGGCGGCTTCAACCTGGTGCGCGGCGAATACGTCCTGATCGGCCAGACGCTGCGCTTCACCCGCGGCCGCATCGGCCTGGATGGCGCCGCCGGGCTGGACCCCACCCTGGACCTGGAGGCGCGGGTCACGACGGCGGGCAGCACCGCTATTCTGGGGGTCAAGGGCACTGCGACCAAGCCCAGCATCGTCCTGAGCGGTGAACCTGAATTGCCCCAGGACGAGATCCTGTCGCGCCTCCTCTTCGGTGTCGCCGGCACCCGCCTCTCGCCCTGGCAGACGGCGCAGGTGGGACTCGCCGCCGCGAGCCTGGCCGGCATTGGCCCCAAGGGGCCCGGTCTCCTCGAGAGCGCCCGTACCGCCCTAGGGCTCGACAAGCTCAGCGTCGGCACCGACAAGGACGGGGGCACCACCGCCGAGGCAGGCAGCCAACTCTCCGAGCGGGTCTATCTGGGTGCCCGCCAGGGCACCCGCGCCGGCGAGACTCAGGGTGTGCTGCGCATCGAACTCACCCCCAGCCTCCGCCTGGAGACCGACATCGGCGCCACCAGCGGCTCCCGCGCCGGTATCGCTTACGAACGGGAATACTGACCGCCAGGGAGGGGGCGGTCCTGGATCTGTTGCTGTAATTCAACCCTGGATCCCACTACCCTGGGTCAGAGTTCCCAGACCAAAACCCTGTTGACCCAGAAGGTTGACTGTTCCGCTATCGCTGGGGTAGTCCGCCCTGAGCGGATAACAGCCGGCGCCCAGAATCGCGGGGCAACTCTGCCCCCCGCCGAGTCCAGACAGCGGCCGAACCCTCATGATCCAGTTGGGGATGGTGTGAGACGGAATCCCAGCGCCCAGGCCAACAGGCCCAGCTTGAGGGGATACGAGCGATCCCAGAGCGGTGATCAGGAGGGGCGGGGGTGCTAACCGGGAATAGCCATGAGCGGTTCCAGGTCGTACCAGCCTTTGACTTGCAGACCGTGAACCTGACGGAAGACCTTATCGAGCAGCATGCCGCAGCGTTTCATGTCGTACTTCTCGCGCGCATGGGCGGCGATGGCCTTGCGGTCCAAGGCACCAGCGGCGGCGATGGCATAGAGCCAGTCGCCCAGGGTCTTGCAGCGGTAACCGGTCACACCCTGGCGGACGGTCTCGGTAAAGGCGCCGAAATCCGAAGCAATCAGCGGGGTGCCGCACAGCATGCCCTCCACGCCCGCGGAACCGAAGGGTTCAGTATAGGTGGTGGGCATGAGCATGCAATAGGCACGGCGCAGGAGTTCGCTGCGCTCCCGGCCGGTGACCGGGGGATGATATTTGAGGCGGGGCAGTTGGGGATCCAGCCAGCGGTTGGGATCGCCGCCCCCACACAGTAAGATATCCCGATCGGTCACATGGTTAGCGATCTCTCTGATGATCGGCATGCCCTTATCCTCGGCCAGTCGGCCGAAGTAGAGGATGTAGTCCCCCGGTTCATCACATGGCAGCCATTCGTCCAGATCGTAACCCATCGGCACCACCCATTCGTAGGCATTGCCAGCGCGTTTGGCGAGGCCCTGGTGGTAATGCCACCAGGCGTAGGATTCGAAGACTTTATACGGGAAGAAGGTGCCGTTGTAGCCGATACCTGGTTCTACGTGATAGCACTTCGGCAGCACCGCGCCCAGGCTGGAATGGGCATATCCAAGCGGGTGGCAGACGATATCGCCCGGCCGGGCGCGCGCCTTAATGGCCGGAATCAATCGCTTATTGAATTCCCGGTAAATCTCTGAGCCGAGGTTGGCAAGCTGATTGGGAAATTGCTCCTCGTATCCCTGGCGTAACCGCTGAAAATGCTTTCTGTTCAAGATCGGGACGTGAATGGAGGCCTCGCTTTCCGAGCCTTCGTTGCAATATTCAACCACTTGGTACCCATAGGGCTGCATCATCTTGGCAAAGCGCAGACACTTGCCGGTAAAGGCGCATTGGGAATACTGCTGGGCAGGGACGGTGTTGAAGATGCTGATCAGATGAAGCTGCATGGTTGCTATGGCTGCCGATCCGACTCGAATACTGGACGCGAGAGACGTTGACCCCTTGGGAAGTCAGTTGCCAGGAATTGACCCGTCAAAGCACATCTGCTGGCCCAGCGCGCTGGCGTGGGATTCTGAACCCCTTACCCGACAGATGTTACTCGGGCCGCAGGGGTTTCAACAAGCCGACCCGCCCCCAAGGACCCGACTCGCAGCGATGGAGGCAAAACAAGAACACTATTCATTGTCGGCGGCGGGATGGTGAAATAGTGGCACTAGCAAGGTAACCAGGATAAATTCACGCAATTGGGATGCCTCCTGGGGTACCCCGGATCTTCGCTAGTCGGAATGGAAACCAACGCGGATCTAGCGTCACAGCGCTAATCGGATATCTCAACTTGGCGCGGCCCTAGGCGGGTCAATCCTCGCGCCTCCTGTATCCAGCGCCTATGGCCTAAAGGAGACCATCGGCCCCCTCTGGTTCCGGCCAGGCCGGGTTAGGAGCATCATACATGTTAAGACCGCACCGCCTGCTTCCGTCACCTCCCGGACCTCCCCCGTTTTTTTTACAACGATATCCGCGCTTTATTACCGGTCTGGGGGTTTACCTCCTCTGCCTGGCTGTTTATCTGATGTCGAGTAGCGGCCATTTTTCCAGCACGGACCACGTCTCCGTTTATTTAACGACCCAAAGCCTGATCGAACATGGCAATCTCGCCATCAAGCCGATCAACGATACCATGCGAGGACCAGACGGCCGCTTTTACGGCGTCTTCGGCCTCGGTCAGTCGGTCGCATCTATCCCCCTGTATTTGCTTGGTCGAACTGCCGAGCATCTGGCTAGCCCCTGGCTGCGGACCTATTGGAGCGGTGCCAATCTCGGCGACTGGGGAGGCACGGTCCCGATCCATTTCGTGTCCCTGTTCAACCAGTTCCTCACACCACTGACCTGCGTTCTCGTGTTCCTTTTCGGGATCGAGCTGGGCTATTCGCGCCTGCGGAGCCTGTTCTTAACGCTGGCCTTTAGTTTTGGCACCGCGACCTGGGTCTACGCCAAGGAGTATTTCCAGCACCCCCTGGAATCCTTGTGCCTGCTAACCACGGTTTACCTGCTCTTTTCTCACCGCCAACAACTCCAACCCCGTCACGCCCTCTGGGCGGGGCTGGCCCTAGCCCTGGGCATCCTCACCCGGGTCAACCTCCTCTTGCTGGTACCCCTGCTGGCCAGCTACCTGGTTCTTCTGCTCAGGGAACATGGCCGCAGCTACCTACCGCCCCTCCTGACATTTTTCGCGCCCATCGGACTGGTCCTCCTCGCCTGGCTGGCCGTCAATCAGGCCCGCTTCGGGAATTACCTAGCCTTCAACCCCACGGTCGCGCGCCATGGTTTCGACTCGCCCATCCTCCTTGGTCTCTACGGCAATCTGCTCAGCCCCGGGCGCGGTCTCTTCTGGTATTCGCCGCCCCTCATCCTGGCCTTGTTCGCCTTCCATCGCTTCCAGAGGGAGCGCCCCCTGGAGAATCTGCTCTTTATCGCCTTGACAGGCACCTATCTGCTTTTTTATTCGGCCTATGGGGATTGGTCGGGGGGTTGGTGCTGGGGGCCCCGCTTTCTGGTGCCCGTCATTCCCTTTTTGACCCTGCCACTTGGCTACCTGGTTGGCCGCAACGGCTGGGCATTGGCCTTGGGCTTGCTTGTTGTCTTGGGTATTCTGGTTCAAATCCTGGGACTGACCGTCAACTACAGTTATGTCTATTGGGACTGGGCGAGAATGAAGTTATCCCCCGACACCGCCTTTCTCTGGGTACCGGAGATCTCCGCCATTCCGACTCATCTTCACAATCTCCTGGCCGGCCGGCATCTTGATATCTGGTGGTTCTGGGTCTATCAGAACTACGGTTGGCAAGTCTTGCTTGCGACCCTCGCCCTTCCTTTGCTACTCCTGAGTGGCGCCCTGGTACTTCTGATACGCAACAGGGAATCTACCCACCTTGATAGCACCTCATGACCCTGCAGGGCAGGGTTGCCGAACCATCTCGAATTCTGGTCGCAAGCTAGGCCAACCCCTTCGAGATGCCCGTAACTCTGGGCTAACCATCGCCACCGCTCCGTTGCCCTTTAGAGTTGCCCGGCTTATAGTCCGACCTGTCTTCGGCCCCTAATCCGGTCTTCCTTGAAGGTTCCGTGGTGGGATCGGTCTCCAGGCTTAGCGTGGGGCTGGTTCTTGGCGGATCGGTCGGGGCGTGACTGGGGTGCAATCTGGCATATCGATCCTCCTGCACCTTGTGTATCTCACATCACTCGTCAAGGCGGTTCCCAACCATGGCAGATTGGTCCGAAGGTTATGTAACCGGTATCGACTATGTGCATCATTACTGTCGGGAGCTCAATCCCCTCTGGCCGCGCCTAGCCTTGTTGCATCGCGGCCTGCTGCCGCCACCCGTAGGCACCGCCTGCGAATTGGGCTTTGGGCAAGGGCTCGGCGTCACCCTCCATGCCGCCGCCTCCGGCGTCGAGTGGTGGGGGACCGACTTCAATCCCAACCAGGCCCTCGTGGCGCAGCGCCTGGCGGCGGAGGCTGGGGCGCGGGCCCACCTCTTCGACCAATCCTTCGCCGAGTTCGCCGAGCGGCCCGACCTGCCCGACGGCTTCGACTTCATTGGCCTGCATGGCATCTGGAGCTGGATCTCCGATCGGAACCGGGCGGTAATCGTGGAGTTTCTGCGTCGTCGGCTCAAGCCGGGCGGTATCCTCTACCTCAGCTATAACACCCAGCCGGGCTGGGCTGCGCTGCTACCATTTCGGCAATACTTGCTGGAACACACCACGACCCTCAGCCCCCCCGGCCTAGACATCGGCGAGCGCATCGGGGCCGCGCTGGGATTTGCCGCACGGCTCATGGCCTTGCAACCCGCCTATCTGCAGGCCAATCCCCAGGTGGCCGAGCGCCTGCAGGGCATGCAGACCAAGGATCGCCATTACCTTGCCGGGGAATATTTCAACCGGGATTGGCAGCCGATGCTGTTCAGCGAGCTGGCGCGGTGGCTGGCACCGGCGAAACTGGAGTTCGCCGGTTCGGCCCTTTACTGGAACCTGCTGGCACCCGGCTATCTGCCCGAGGCGCAACGGGCCTTCTTGGCCGAGATCCCGGATCCGACCTACCGGGAGACAACGCTGGACTTCCTCCTCAACAGTCAGTTTCGCTGGGACTACTGGGTGAAGGGGGGGCAACGGTTAGGGTCCGAGGCCCGCGGCGCGGCCCTGCGCCGGGAGCGGGTAGTCCTCATCATCCCGCGCGCCGCGGTGCCCTTGAAGCTTAAATTCGACTCGGCCGAGATCGACCTGCATCCGGACGTTTACGGCCCCTTGCTGGACGTCCTGGCCGACTATCGACCCCACACCCTGGACGACCTGGAAGGTGCCCTGGCCGATCGGGGTCTGGGCCTGGCCCGGGTGCAGGAGGCGGTATTGATGCTCGCTGCGGCGGACATCCTGCGGCCCGCCCAGGAGGAGCGGCACATCGAGACGGCTCGGGCCCGTACCGAGCGCCTCAATGCCCATCTCCTCGAGCGGGCGCGTTGGAGCGGCGAGGTGGATCACCTCGCCAGTCCGGTTGTCGGCGGCGGCATCCGCGTCGACCGCTTCGGCCAACTCTTTCTGTTGGCCGCGGGGGAGGGCCGGCGCACCGCCGCGGACTGGGCGGCCTATGCCTGGCAGATCATGGAGGGTCAGGGCCAGAAGGTCGTGAAGCAGGGGGCGACCCTGCCCACCCCCGCGGAGAACCTGGCCGCCCTGACCCAGATGGCCGGGGAATTCGTGGACCAGACCCTGCCCGTCCTGCGCGCCCTGGGTGTCGCCACCCCACCTCGCCCCGCCCCGCCCCCGACCGGGCTGGACCTGGCCCTGGCGTCCCGCTTCGAGTCACCGCCGGGCTGGGGGCCTTGGCCCACCCCGGGTCCGGGCTAGGGGCCCCTGCCGCCGCTCGGGCCACCTCGGACCAGGGGCCGCTGGCCGCGGATGCCGGCGGCAAGGGCCAGATTCGGGACCCATGCCGCCCTGCGGGCGCGGAAGGATTGCGATAGGCAATTAGCAGGATTGCCAGATAAAATGATTATTTTATAGAACTTTAACAACCAGCCCTCCTTAGCTTGGCCCCGCAACTATATTTGTGGGGGACCCTTGTAACCTTGTTGTAATGGGCGATAATCGGCTGCAGACGGTGGAGGATTTTGGGGGTTGCGCTGGGCGGTAAAAGCCGCCGTTTCCTTCGGCCGTCAGGCTCCCCCGACCGTGTCGGTTCGGAAAGACTGACCCAAGAGTTCTCCAATAGCGGACTCTGTGGAAAGTGCCACGACGTGACCCGGCCGCTCAAATTTAGATCTCGTCATTTAGGTGAGGCTATGAACAGTTCCGCTCCCTTAACCCATTCCCCAAGGAAGATGCCCTTTGCCAGGACCCTGCTGTCCGCCGCCGTACTCGGCGCCTTGGGGGTGCCCGCCGCTGCCCTGGCGGCGGCCCCCATCATCCAATCCATCACGGTAGATCTCGACAACAACACCATCACCGTAGTTGGCGGGGATTTCCTGAACGCCAAGAGCGGACTCTACTCCTCCTGGACGGCAAGCACGGGGGGTGGTAGTCCGCTCACGGCTGAGATTCCCCTCGCTACTAACGAGATGGTCTTCGCATGCGGCGAGGAGGCGGCGCCTTCGCAGGCCCCCACGGCGGAACCGCTCGCCAATGACCTCTGTGATGCGGACGGTAAGCTCATTCAAAAGGACTTCCGCGTCGTCTTCACCGGGAACTTTATATCGCAGACCAAGACCGGGCCCAAGGCCGCCAGCGTCAAGCTCGACTATGATCTGACCATCGCCGCGGCCAGCGGTGGCGATGGTCCGTCAGGCCCGACGGGTCCGCAGGGTCCGGCGGGTGCGGACGGTCCGGCGGGTCCGGCGGGTCCGGCTGGCGCGGACGGTGCGGCGGGTCCGCAGGGTCCGGCGGGTGCGGACGGTGCGGTGGGTCCGCAGGGTCCGGCGGGTGCGGACGGTGCGGCGGGTCCGCAGGGTCCGGCGGGTGCGGACGGTGCGGCGGGTCCGCAGGGTCCGGCGGGTGCGGACGGTGCGGCGGGTCCGGCGGGGCCATCGGGTCCATCGGGTCCAAGCGGGCCGGGTGGCACGGCCTCAGTGACTTGGGTCACAGGCATCGCTGGTAGTACATCCATAGCGACTTGTCCTGTAGGTACCCGAGCTATCACCGCTGTTTGCGGAAAATATAAAGACTCCTACGCGAGTGATGCCGCAGGTGCCATAAGCACCTCATGGACCCGCTATTGGACCTGCACCTACGACAAAACTACCGGAACAACCAATGCGGTTTGCCTCCCTGAGCCGGCTCTGTAGCAATCTCTGATGCATCCAGCCACCGCCGGCCTCGCCGGCGGGAGGCCCTGCAGGATGGTCAGTGCCTCCCGGCCATCCTTATTTTTCAGGCCCCCCGCTGTGTGCCGCCGCCAGGTCGAATCCGGCGACCCGTTCAGCCTGGTGGGCTGATTTCCAATCCCTGGATAAGCAGCATCTTCCGCGTGGCTGGCCACCGCACCTCGGCGGCCACCCTGCCCTCCAGATAATCCGGTAACCGCGGCGGTCGCTCCCCCAGGAAGACCACCTCGGGCAGGATATCCGGCTCGGCCCCAATCCCCAGGGCCTCGCCCGGGGCAAAGTCCTTGAACAGGACTGGGACCTTGCGGATGCCCCGCGCCAGCAGCCCCAGGCAGCGGTGGTAACCGTCGCACAGCAGATAGCGGCCCCGATAGCGGGCCACCTGGACAAAGGACGGCAGGATGCCGATCAGAAAGCCGCAGCCGACGTGCTGCTGTACCGGGCCGGTGAAATGACCGAGGATCTGGAGATTCTGGTCGTCAGAGGTGACGATCCAGGTATTGCGCGCGGCATCGAAATGCAGGGGCAGTTCCGATTTCCCGGGGATCGGCAAGGTGAGGTTGGCCAGGGCGGTCAGATCCGCCGCGGACGGAATCCGCGTTGGGTCCCCGGCCTGATCCCAGAAGACAAAGGGTTGCAAGGCGCAGACCTTGGCCAGGTCCGCCACCTGGAAAGACCAGCCAGCGGCGGCCAGGGGGGCGAAGATGGCCAGTGCCTGTAACCGCTCGGCATGAGGCCGCAAGGCGTCGGGGAGGGCCGAGAGAATCTCGGCCTGATCGATCCCCGCCGGGCGCGCGGCGACGGCCGCCCGTACCTGCGCAATGCGCTCCCGGTGCTGGGGCGTTACCGCGTCCACCCCGCGCCGGGTCAAGGCGAGTTCCGCCTCCTCCTGTGACATCCATCCCAAGAGGGCGCGAGCAGGCCGGGTGGCGGTGTCCGTTCGCTCCAAGGGGTGCGGGGCCGGCGGTCGTGGCGGGGCCATGGGTCTTACTCCAGTCTATCCGGCGGGCACTCAGCCGGTGCGGTGTCGCCGGTCAGACCCGGCAGGGACCGGGCCGCCAGGGGAGCTACCGGGGCAGGGGGAACATCCGGACGATGCTAAGAGAAAGATGACAAGCTTGTCCACCGCTCATACCGTTTACAGCAATTCCAAGCTACCAGGCCCTACAGGCCAGTCCGAAAGGCGCGCTGGCCGCATTTACGCACTTCATCAGGCATAATGCCCCCATGAGGGCATACGTTAGCCGGCCTGTGATTCGGGCCGGACGAGGCTTCGCGAGCCGGGGTCTTGGTTGATTGGACGAGTTCTTATAATTTTTTTCGCCTTCGAATAAAAAGGGGGGTTGGATGTTTGACTGGATATTTCTGCCCGAGGCCTGGCTGGCCCTGGCGACGCTGACGGGACTGGAGATCGTGCTCGGTATTGACAACATCATCTTCCTCACCATCCTGGTGGGCCGGTTGCCAGAGCATCAGCGCCAGCGGGGGCGGGTGATCGGCCTGACCTTGGCCATGGGTACCCGCATCGCCCTCCTGCTGTCCCTGGCCTGGATGATGAGGCTGGTCACTCCCTGGATCATTATTCTGGGCCAGGAAATCTCGGGCCGGGATTTGATCCTGATCCTGGGTGGGCTCTTCCTCCTCTTCAAAAGTACCCTCGAGATTCACGAGGCCCTGGAAGGGGCCGAGGATGGCCAGCCCGCCGTGGCCGGCAGGGCGGGAGCCGGATTTCTGTCCATCGTGGTGCAAATTGCCCTCATCGACATCGTCTTCTCCCTCGACTCCGTCATCACCGCCGTCGGCATGGCCAATCAGATCCCGGTGATGGTGATCGCCATCATCCTGGCGGTGGGGGTCATGATGTTCGCGGCCAAGCCCATTGGTGAATTCGTGGACCAGCATCCTACCATCAAGATGCTGGCTTTGAGCTTCCTGGTCCTGATCGGCGTAGCCCTGGTCGGGGAAGGCTTCGACCTGCATATCCCCAAGGGCTACATCTACTTCGCCATGGCCTTCTCGCTGGGGGTGGAGATGGTCAATATGCGGATGCGGGCCAAATCCAAGCCGGTGGAACTGCGCAAGTGGATCGAGGAAGAGGCCTCATGAGGTACCCTACCATGCCTAACTGCTTTCAACCCAGCGCCCGCCAGATGAACTGGCTGATCGCGATCGGATTCGGCGCGGTCTTTTACGCCTACTATTTGCGCCACATGGTCATTCAGAACACCCAGGTGTTTCTGGCCTGTCAGAAAGGTCTGGATACCTGGCTGTGCGCCTCCATGGATCTCGCCATCCTGCTCTTCAACCAGGGGGCCTTTGGCGCGGTAGCGGTGGTGGCGGCCTGCCTCCATCTGCTATGGCCCTCGATCCTGCTGTTCGCCCTCGCCCTCGGGGCCGCCGGCTTTGGGCTGGGGATGCAGAATGGGGGCATGGCCGGGTTCGCGGTGGGGCTGCTGGTTCTCAGTCTGGCTCGCCCCGCGCGCGCACCAGGCTAAGGGCGAGCAGCGCCAGGGCCGCGCAGAAGCTGATGGCCTGACCATTGGCGAGTCCCTCATTGAGCAGGATGTAAACCGCCGCCAGCGCCAGGAGGATGGCTGCGGTCACTTCCGCCAGGGGCCTCGGCCCCTGCTGCCTTCGCAACGCCAGCACCAGGAAGGGCGTGAGCGCGCCGAGGAGCTGGACGGATGGGAAATCGACATAGCGCGGGTCGAACACCAGCATCAGCGCCGTCTGGATCGCCAGGACCAGCAAGACCGCCAGGGCCAGTCCCACGGCAAAGACCCTGCGGTCTTGCGGCCAGTTGGCCCTGGGGCCCAGGACCCGATAGAGGGGCGGCACCCCTTGCCGCCCCATCAGCGCGGCCGCGCCGGCGATAGGTGCCAGGGCCGCCACCGCCACCCAGGCCATGGAACCGATCCAACCCGACCAACCGAGGCTCTCCAGCCCCATGGCCTCCACAGCCCAGCCGATGCTGGTGCCCGACACCAGGGCGATAGTCGCGACGCCGAACCAGGAGGCCATCTTGACCCCATCCGTGCGCCTGGCCGCAGCGCCCGCGGCCAGGAAGATCAGGGTGGCCAGCAGGATGCCCAGCAGGGCCTGCCAGGGCCAGAAGGGATGGTTCGATACCGGTTGGCCCCAGGCGAATTTCGGGGCGCGCTCCTCGGCATCGAACAGGCCCCAGTAACCGCCGACCGTGCCTTCGCGTTGGCGCTTCCAAGGCTGATCAAAGGCCTCGATCAGATTGACGCCGAACTGCTCCCGGTCGGCCAAGGCCATCACCTCATGAAGAAATCGGGCCTGGTTGACCCGTGACGGCAGGGCCCCCGCCCGCATCCGTCCCGCGCTCGGCCAGCCGATCTCACCGATGAAGATCTCCTTGTCAGGCATCAGGGCTGCGACCTGCTTGCGGGTCGCCTCCGCATGGGCGACCGCACCAGCGACCGGGGTGGGGAAATCCTCCCAGTAGGGCAGAAGGTGGATGGTGACAAAATCCACGTCCCGGGCGAGGTCAGGGTGACGCAGCCAGAAATCCGGGACATCGGCATAGGTCACCGGCACCGGCACCGCGGCCTTGACCTCGCGGATGGTGGCCGCGAGGTCGGCGGGGGTCATTTCGCCCCGGAGCAGCACCTCATTGCCGACCACCACCGCGGTCACGACATCCGGATAGCGTTGCGCCAGGTCGATGGCGGTATCGATCTGCCGCCGATTCCGGTCAGGTTCCGGGGCAAGCCAGATGCCCAACATCACCTTAAGTCCCGCTTGTTTGGCCAGCTCCGGAACCAGATGGGTGCCATGATTGACCCCATAGGTGCGGATGCAGCGGGTGCGGGTCGCCAGTTGGCTCAGGTCCGCCGCGATCCGCTCCGGCTCGATCTGGATGTCGCCGACGAGCGGGCTTTCGGTGCCACGAAAGGGCGCATAGGAGAGGCACGGCAAGCCATTCGCCTCGCCCCGCAGGTTTGGCATGGGTTCCGGCCTGCCCAACCCCCACCAAATAGCCGTAACCACCACCAGGGACAGGACGTAGAGACCAAGGGGAAGCTTCATCGGAAACCTATTGCCAGCTAAACAGATATGGCAGCTTGTGAAAGCCAGAGGGTAAAGGGTAGCGATCGCGCCGCATCAGGGGGTGGAGGAGGAGGCTCCCAACACGCGACCGCGCCATCAGGGCTTGGCATCCTTGCTTGGAGACGCGGGGCTGGCCATCTTGGGCCGGAACTGGGGGCGGTCCAACCAATAGGGGTCCGCCACGCCCTCACGATAGGCCGCCAGGGATGCGGGGGAGGAGTTGACGCGCAGGTTGGCGTAGGTTCCTTCCTGGGTCTCCCAGCGCTCATGCCAGAAGACGGCGGCCCGGAAGAGGCGATAGGAGTCCTTGAGGGCAGTGAAGGCGGTACGGATGAAGTCCGGCTTGTCCCCTGGGATAAACTCACCCACCCCCCACTCGGCCAGGATCATGGGCTTGTCGGGATTGATCTGGTGCAAGGCGGGGTAGGCATCCTCCAGAACATCATTAAAGGTGGGCGAACCATCGGAGCGATTCAGCTTGCCGTAGGCACTGAGACCCAACCAATCCACATAGGCGTCGCCGGGGTAGTAGTTGGCCATGATATTCCAGGACTCCTGGGGCAGGGAGGCATTGTTGGCATGAAAACCCCAGAGGATGTTGTCGACACCCCGGGCCCGGACGCGGTCGACGACATAGCGGTTGGCCTTTTTCACCAGCTCAGGGCCGGCATACAGGGTACGCCCTCCCTCCTCGCCGATGATCTCGCCCCCCCCGTAGAAGACCCCGGACCAGGGGAACCAACTCCCGTTGGCCTCCAGGCCCCAGGTGACGAGCAGGGGCTTGGCATAGGCCTTGGCCCCATCGGCCCATTCGTCGATGTAGGCATCCCATTGGCCCGCGAGTATGTCCCGGACGTTGAAGCGATCCGGACCGCGGTTTTCCATATAAGGCCGATCCCAGGGTGACCAAAAGATCAGGGGGACTGCGCCATAGGCAGCAATGATATTGGCGGCCTTGGTGGGGAACTGCTGCTCGCCCCAGAAGCTGCCGAAGGCGACCAGGGCGAGATGCTTGCCGGTCAGCTTCTCGAAGTCCATCAGGGCATCATAGGTGACATCGCCCTCGCCCTCGCCGAAATCCACATAGGCGCCGGTATAGGCACCGTTATCGGGCAGGATCAGATCCACCGGGCCCGTGGGAATGGCCGTTACCGGGATCCGCTTCTCGGTCGGGGTCTCCCCCTTGCCGCAGCCAGAACCCGATACCGCCGACAGGACCAGCAAGACTAGGGCTAGCCCCCGCCAAGTCTTCAAGAGGGGTGACAAGCTCGGCCTCATTTGGGGCGGCCTTCTTCCGCCAGGCTCCGGGCAACCGAGGCGGTGCGATCCAGTTTGCCCCAGCCCACCCAAACGCCCTTGAGGGCCTTAAGGATTGCCTTGGTGACGGCGTAATTGAAAACGGGCCGGTAGATGATCCGCATCGGCAGGATGAGCCAAACCTGGCGCAGGGGTTCGCGCTCGATCCAATAGGCTACGGCCGCCAGCAGCATGTCGGAGGCGATGAAGGTGAAGAAATAGATATAGAGCAACAGATTGGTCGGGTTGAGGATGAGGGCCGCGAGCAGTACTACGTCCACCAGCAGCCCGATGGCCACCAGCACGAAATTGAAGAACCAGGCATTGGGCAGACTGAACCAGCCCAGGGCACCATGCCGCAGGGCAAAGAGCATGTCCCGGTGTTTCCAGAGGCATTGCAGCGTGCCAAAGGCCCAGCGAAACCGCTGCCGGGCAAAGGTCTGGGGGGTCTCGGGGGCCTCGGTCCAGGCCACGGCCTGGGGGGCGTAGCGGATGCGGAAGCCCATGCGATGCAGGTTCAAGGTGAGGTCCGTGTCCTCAGCCAGGGTGTCGGTGCTGATACCACCGGCAGCCTGTATGGCGTCCAGCCGGAAGGCGCTGACCGCCCCCGGCACCACGGTGATACAGTTCAACTGGTCGTAGGCTCGACGATCGAGATTGAAGCCGCAGGAATACTCCAAGCCCTGGAACAGGGCAAAAAGCGTATCCAGGTTGCCAACCCGCGCCCGACCCGAAACAGCGCCAACCCCTGGGTCGGCAAAGGGCCGTACCAGCTCGGTGATAGTATCGGGTTGGAACTGGGTGTCGGCGTCCAGACTGACGACGATCCCGTGCCGAACCTCCTGGAGGCCCCGGATCAAGGCCCTGGCCTTGCCAAGGTTAAGCTGGCGGATGAGATGGACGCGAGGGTCGTCCAGCGCCATGGCGGCAACGATATCACCGGTATCGTCCTGGGAGCCATCATCGACCACGACCACCTCCAGCGCCCCGGGATAGTGGGTGGCGAGCACGGTTTTCAGGGTTTGGCGGATAACCTTGGCCTCGTTATAGGCCGCCATCAGCACGGAGACGGGCGGACAGGATGCGGGTGGGCAATCCGTGGGCGGCCATTGACTCGCTGCGCGAGCTAAGCGCTCGTTGCGACGGTTGCGCAGGGCCAACCCGGCAACCGTGAGGGTCTTAAGGACCGTCAGGACGGTGGCCAGAATCAACAAGGCCCAGAGGAAGTTGCTAACCACATGAATGATCGCGAAGCCGCTCTCGCTAATCATGCGAATCAGGGGCTGCTGAGTGTCTGGCACAATGGGCATGAGTTGCGCCGCCGGAATCCCCAAAATCTCGGGGAGCGGTAGGATGTTATCGCCCCGGGCCCTCAGGTAATGAATGATCTCGGGTAGAACCTCGACCGTCTGGGAACGATCACCGCCCGCATCGTGGAGCAGGACTATGTCGCCGCCATCTTGACGCCCCTTGCGGACGCGCTCAAGCATGATCTCCGCCCCAGGCCGGTCCCAGTCCTCGGTGTCGATATCCTCGGTCACGGTCATATAGCCCATGTTCTGGGCGATCTGAATGGGGACCAACTCCTCGGTGGAATGGGGGTTGGTATCGGCATTGTAGGGTGGCCGGAAGAGGATGGTGGACATCCCGGTGATGGACTCGATCAGCCGTTGGGTGGCATTTAACTCGAGTTTGGCCCGCTCCTCCGAAACCTCGGCGATGTTGGGATGGGTATAGGTATGGACGCCGATCATGTGCCCCTCCCGAACGATCCGCTCGACCAGCTCGGGGTGTTCCTCCATGTTGGCGCCGATCAGGAAAAAGGTAGCGCGCACGCCCTCGTCCTTGAGGATGTCCAGGAGGGCTGGGGTCCATTTGGGGTCCGGGCCATCGTCGAAGGTAATGGCGACGGCATCCAGGGGTCCCGCGCCCTCATGCACCAGGGTCAGATAGCCGGGAAACTTCTCGTAGCGGGCACTAGCCAGGATCCCTCCCAGTCCGTCCTGGCCCAGGGTGATGCGGCGGAGGCCATCGGCCCGCTGGTCATCGATGGAGATCAGGCTGCCCTTGCCGATATGGGCCATGGCCTCGCCGGGGCTGATGGTCTCGAGCTGGGCAAGATTCTCCGGAGAGAGGGGCTTGGTGGAATCAAGGCCCAGGACTGGCCAGATATCAGGGTCCTCGGTGCCCAGCCGAGAGATGGCGATGCCGCCGACCTGGCTGGCCCGACTCACCGTCAACTGATTCAGGAAGGTGACCGCGTCCAGAAACCAGATGTGATGTGCCGTGGCCTGGTCTGTGTAATCGAAGTGCGGATTCTGGGTGGTTGGGTCGAAGGCCAGCTCGGTCTGATCCGAGCGCCCCGCCCGGGCCATGACATCCTCGAAACTGACGGGGGTGGCCTCGGCGTCGCCCTCCCCCCAATCGTAGCCATAGGCACCGATGCCTATGATCCATTGGGAGGGGTTGCCGTAGCCCTTGACCAGGGTATTGAGCCAACCGTTGAAGAAGGTCTGGGAGGCGACCGGACCGGGTGGGTTGACCTCGGCGTTTTCGTCATAGAGGTTAGCGACGAACCGATCGACATGGGCAACGAGCGGTTCCAAATCCAGGAGACTCAACTGACGCCGTGCAGGCACGCTGAGCCATAATTCCAAGCTATGGGCATGGAGCGCGGTGGCAATCCGGGTCAGGAAGGTGGTCAGGGCGCCCCGGTAAGCGGGATCGATATCCTGCCAGTCGATGAGGACGCCCGCCGCCCCGATTTCCTGGAGTGCCTCCACCAGGTTAGCCGCGAGGTGGTCCTGGTTGGCAACGGGCCCGTTCAACAGGGTCTCCACCGCCTCGGGCTGCCAGACATCCTTGTCATCCAGATTGCGGAGTAGGGGAACGAGGGCAAGGCCCTTTTCTTGCGCCAGTTCGAGCACCTCCTCGGACTGGATCAACTTGACTTCACCTTCGCCATCCTCCAGGGATAGCCAGTCGGGAGCCAAGTGGGTCAGTTGATCGGCATGGGCCTTGAGGGAGGCGAGACTGGCGGGGTCCCAACCCTCGAAAAATCCCAGGTGAATTTCAGCCGCCGTTCCCTTCGCGCCCGGCGAGTGATCAGGCTGCAAGTTGTCGGCGGACCCGGATGGGGCCAATCCCGGCACCTTGGTATCCTTGGCGAAATTCAGCCACAGAGGTTTGGCGGGCTCCTGAGTGGCTTGTCCCGCCAGGGGCTGGGCTCTCAGCCTCGCCTTGAGTTGTTCCGCCGCTGGCGGCAGGCTGAGGTTAGAAGGTACGAAGAGGGTCTGGATGAAAATGATCAAAGCCAGAACCACCAACCCGCCAAGGAACAAGCTATAGCGCTTGAATCTTGGCCAGCGCTTACCCAGGCGATCGAGGAAAACAAAGGATTCCCCGCCCTTGGAGTCGGATGGGGCATCCGGCCGGTCGCTTTGTTTGGGTTCTCGAGACATGGTTCCTATCGCATCGCCAAGTTCTGATTGGGGTATAACGGGGCCGCCTTTCCGCCAGCCTGCGTTCAAGATGAATGGCTTGACCTTCATTAGGGCAACAGGTTCAAACGGGTGAAGGGTCCCCGTGAGACTAAATCAGGGCCTCCCCATCAAATGGCAGGGGGCGCGTAGAATAAGCACTCATTTACTGGCCCGCGGTTTAGACCCTCCCCCCATGAAACGTGCTAACCCTCTTCTGTTTACCTTGTTTTTTCTGCTGTCCGCCTGCCAACAGCCGACTGAAACCCTCTTGACCGGGGACACGCAAGGCACGACCTGGCATCTGAAAATGGTCCTGGATGGGACCTCCGCCACCCCGGAGGAAATCGGGACTGCCGTCGCGGCCCTGTTTCGCCGGATAGACGAGCGGCTTTCCAACTGGAGGGGTGATTCTGAACTGGCCCGCTTCAACCTGCAACAGACCACGGAGTGGCAAGACGTCTCGCCGGAGATTGTCCTGCTGACCAGCATCGCCCGCCAGATTCATGATAAAAGCGAGGGCTGTTACGATCCAACGATCCAACCCCTTTCGGAACTTTGGGGTTTCGCACACGATGACCAGCGCGTTCCCGCACCTGCGGAAATCCAGGCCGTCCTCACCCATATCGGCATGGACAAGCTGGAGATCGACGCCTCCCAAGGCCGGCTGCGCAAACGGGACCCGGAGCTTAGGCTCACCCTGGATTCCATCGCCCAGGGCTATACCATCGGCGCCATGGCCCAGATTCTGGAGGACCGGGGCATCCACAACTACCTCGCCGAGATCGGCGGCGAGATGAAGGTCAAAGGACACAAGGCCAATGGCAGCGCCTGGCGAGTGGCGGTCGAGAAACCAAAACCCATGATCCGGGAGGTCGAACGCATCCTCGAGTTACAACAGGAAGCCGGCATCGCCGTCATGACCTCGGGGACCTACCGAAATTACTTCGAGGCAGATGGCCAGACCTATTCCCATATCATTGACCCCCGAACCGGGATGCCCGTCAATCATCGCTTGCTCTCGACCACCGTCTTGCACGAGGACCCGACCCTGGCCGACGCCTGGTCCACCGCCCTCTTGTGCGTGGGCGAGACCGAGGGGTTGCGCATCGCCGAGGCGGAGGGGCTGCGGACCTTGTTCATTTACCAGGATGGGGACCAGCTCAAGGAAGCCTTGAGCCCAGCCTTCGCCAAGTACCTGGAGCCCTGACGACGTCTCCCCTGGCCAGCGGGCACCCAGCCGCCGGCGCAGCCGGGCCTGAGTGCCGGGAACCCTGGCAGGCAACCGAGTATCAAATTTTCGGTTGTCGCCCAACATCATTTCCAGTCCCCGAACTCCTTAGAAGTCTTTAATGTCGCCCTCACCCCACTGGCACCACCATGACGTCGCCACCGCCCTTCAGGATCTGGGCTCGAGACAGGAGGGCCTGACGGAGATCGAGGCCTTTGAGCGTCTGGCCCGGTTCGGCCCCAATCGCCTCACGCCCCCCGGGAGGCGTGGGCCCCTGCGGCGCTTTCTGCTGCAGATCCACAATGTCCTCATTTATGTGCTGCTGGGCGCCGCCGGAGTCACCGCCCTATTGGGGGAATGGGTTGATACAGGCGTCATTCTGGGCGTGGTCCTCATCAACGCCCTGATTGGCTTCATCCAGGAGGGTAAGGCCGAAAAATCCCTGGACGCCATCCGCAACCTGCTCTCGCTCCAGGCCAACGTGGTCCGGGACGGGCACCGACGCGAGATTTCCGCCGAGGATCTGGTGCCGGGCGACATCGTGCTCCTGGCCTCCGGCGACAAGGTCCCCGCCGACCTGCGCCTGATCGAGACCCGCAATCTACGCATCGAGGAGGCGGCCCTCACCGGCGAATCAGCCCCGGTGGAAAAATCGCCAGACCCGGTCGCCGCCGCGGCCCCCATCGGCGACCGCGCCTGCATGGCCTACTCCGGCACCCTGGTGGTCTTCGGCCAGGGCCGCGGCCTGGTGGTGGCCACCGCCGACCACACCGAGATCGGCCGCATCGGCCGCCTGCTGGCGGAGGTCGAAGGGGTCGTGACCCCTCTCCTCAAGCAGATGGCGGTCTTCGGTCAGTGGTTGACGATAGCCATCCTGGCCCTGGCGGGTTTTGCCCTGGTCTTTGGCATCCTGGTCCACGGCCAGGGCGCCGCCGACATGTTCCTAGCCGCCGTGGGCATCGCCGTCGCCGCCATTCCCGAGGGCCTGCCCGCCATCATGACCATCACCCTGGCCCTGGGGGTGCAACGCATGGCCGCCCGCCGGGCCATCGTCCGCCGCATGCCCGCCGTGGAGACCCTGGGGGCGATCACCGTCATCTGTTCCGATAAGACTGGCACCCTGACCAAAAATGAGATGACAGTGGCTAGCCTGGTCATTGCCGGACAGGTTATCGAGGTACAAGGCACGGGTTACGCACCCCAGGGCGGCTTCTCGGCCCAGGGCCAGGAACTGGACCTGGAGGAGGCGCCGGCGCTCCTGGAACTGGGCCGCGTCGCCCTGCTCTGCAACGATGCCCGCCTGCGGGAGACTGGGGGAGACTGGGCTCTGGAGGGTGATCCCACCGAGGGCGCCCTCCTGACCCTGGGCCACAAGCTGGGTCTGGACCCACATAACGAGGCCGAGGCCCTGCCCCGCCGCGACGTTATCCCCTTTGATTCCCGGCATCGCTTCATGGCCACCCTGCACCATGACCAAGCCGGTCACGCCTTTGCCTTCATCAAGGGTGCCCCTGAAGAGGTGCTCCTGCGCTGCGCCCACCAGCACCAGGCCGGCGAGGACCAGCCCCTCGATCTCCCCTGGTGGCAAGGTCAGATGGAGACCCTGGGCCAGGCCGGCCACCGGGTCCTGGCCCTGGCCCATGCCCCCATGCCCCCCGGCAAGACGGACCTGGCCTTTGCCGATCTGGAGGGCGGTCTTACCCTGCTGGGCCTGGCGGGCATCATGGACCCACCCCGCGAAGAGGCCATCCGCGCCGTGGCTAACTGCCAGGCCGCCGGCATCCGGGTCAAGATGATCACCGGCGATCATGGCGTCACCGCCCAGGCCATTGGCGCCCGCATGGGTATTGGCAAGGGCCAGGCCCTCACCGGGGCCGAGGTGGAAGCCCTGGACGAGGAGGCCCTGCGCCGAGCAGTGGCGCAAACGGATGTCTTTGCCCGCGCCAGTCCCGAACACAAGTTGAGGCTGGTCCAGGCCCTCCAGGCCAATGGCGAGGTGGTCGCCATGACCGGTGACGGGGTCAACGACGCCCCGGCCCTGAAACGGGCGGACGTGGGCGTGGCCATGGGTCACAAGGGTACCGAGGCCGCCAAGGAGGCGGCGGCCGTGGTCCTGGCCGACGACAACTTTGCCACCATCGCCGCCGCCGTGGAGGAAGGCCGCACCGTTTACGACAATCTGCGCAAGGCCATCATCTATGTCCTGCCCGTCAGCGCCGGCCAGGCCGCCATGGTGCTGGTGGCCGTGCTCCTGGGTTCCATCCTGCCCATCACCCCGGTACAGATCCTCTGGGTCAATATGGTGACCGCCGTCACCCTCTCCCTGGCCTTCGCCCTGGAAAAACCCGAGGCCAACATCATGCGGCGCCCGCCCCGTGACCCGGCCGCGCCCCTGGTGGACGGCTTCATGCTCTGGCGCATCCTCTTCGTCACCCTGCTGATGGCCCTGGCCTCCTTTGGGCTCTTCCTCTGGGAAGAGGCCCATGGCGCCACTGTCATCACGGCACGGACCGTGGCGGTCAATGCCCTGGTGGTGGCGGAGATGTTCTATCTCTTCAACTGCCGCCGCCTGCATGACTCCATCCTCAATTACGAGGGCTTTCTAGGCAACCGCCTGGCCCTCCAGGCCATCGCCTTCCTGCTGCTGCTGCAACTGGGCTATACCTACCTGCCGCTGATGCAGACCCTCTTCCACACCGCCCCCATCGACCTGGCCGCCTGGCTGCGCATCCTGGTAGTCGGCATCCTGCTGTTATTGATCGTGGAGGGGGAAAAGGCCCTGATCAGCCGTTACCAGCGGCGCGGGACCCGGGGTCGCTGAAGTCACGCCCCCATGGATGCCGCCGTCCTGGTCATTTTCGTCATTGTCTATCTGGGCATGATCCTGGGCGGCCTGCCCTTTCTGCAACTGGACCGCACCGGCGTCGCCCTGCTGGGCGCCATCGCCCTGGTGGGCGTCGGCGCGGTCAGTATCGAGGCAGCGGTGCAATCCCTGCACCTGCCGACCCTGATCCTGCTGTTCGCCTTCATGGTGGTGTCGGCGCAACTGCGGCTGGGGGGCTTCTACGCCTGGGTCACCCTCAAGCTGGGCTTGCTACCCCTAAAGCCCCCGCTCCTGCTGGGGGCCCTGGTGGCCCTGGTCGGGGCCTTGTCGGCGGTGTTCAGCAATGATGTCGTCTGTCTGGCGGTGGCACCGGTCCTGATCGACGCCTGTCGGCGGCGAGGGCTGAATCCGATCCCCTACCTGCTGGGACTGGCCGGCGCGGCCAATGTCGGTTCGGCGGCGACCCTCATCGGCAACCCCCAGAACATGCTGATTGGCGCCACCCTGGGGCTCTCCTTTGGCGGCTATGCCGCCCAGGTGCTGGCACCCGTGCTGCTGGGCCTGCTGGCGACCTGGGCCATCATCGCCTGGCAGGCGCGGGGGTACTGGGCCCTGCGGTATGATGGCAAAGAGGAAACCCGGGGACGGCGGACCCCCGATGCCCTGGCCTTCAACCGCTGGCAGACCGCCAAGGGCTTGCTGGTAGCCGGGGCCCTGCTGGGGATATTTCTCTTTACCTCCTGGCCACGGGAGGCCGCGGCCCTGGTAGGGGCCGGGGCCCTGCTCACCAGCCGCCGCCTGCATTCCCGCCAGATGCTCGGACTGGTGGATTGGGAATTATTGGTGCTCTTCATGGGCCTCTTCGTGGTCAACCATGCCTTGCAAGACAGTGGCCTGGTGGCGGAGGCGGTGAGGGCACTGGCGGTGGGAGGCGTACCGCTCGCAGAGCCGGGACCCCTGTTCGCAGCGGCGGTCTTGCTCAGCAATCTGGTCTCGAACGTGCCGGCGGTGATGCTGCTGTTACCGGTGGCGACCGATCCCCTGGCGGGGCCGATTCTGGCCCTGGCCAGCACCCTGGCCGGGAATCTGCTGCTGGTGGGCAGCATCGCCAACCTGATCGTGGCGGAGGCCGCTGGACGACGGGGCCTGGTCCTCGACTGGCGCACCCACGCCCGCGCCGGCATACCCATTACCCTCGCGACCCTGGCCATCGCCGCCGCCTTCCTCGGCTGGCGTTGGGGCGGAGGGCCGGGTTAGGGGAGGGAGCTATACCCATCGCGAGTCAGGCTTAGGCCGGTAGCTAAAGGGTTGGATGGCGGTGGGCGGGGGTGTCGACAGCAGGGATGCTGTCGCCAAGCCTACAGGGACGTATTCACGGCGTCCCCCGCTCGCCGTCACCCGGCCCTGGATACCGCAATCCCAGGGGTGTGGGGTATATACTGGACTTCAGCCGCGCACTCGAGGCCTCGGGAACCCAGCCCTTCTTTGGATCACCATCCCGTAACAGAAATCTCGTAATCTTACCCTATGCTAAGATTAGGGTCTGAAAAACACAGGCTCGAGTCACAAATAACTAGATGTATTTACTGCCATAAAATCTAAATCCCAACCCCATGACCTGGGCAATGCTATCGTATGGCGCCCAGGAGACCTTACGCCATCCGGCGGCGCCGCCTCGGCTATCGGTCGCCTTCAACCAAACTAAAGGAGGAGACATGTTTCAGGTCCGTATTCACGGCCGCGGGGGCCAGGGCGTTGTCACGGGCGCCGAAATGCTCTCAATCGCCGCCTTTCTCGAAGGCAAGCACGCCCAGGCCTTCCCCAGCTTCGGTTCGGAGCGCACGGGCGCCCCAGTCGTCGCCTTCTGTCGTATCGATACCCAGGAGATCCGTCTGCGTGAGCCCATCATGGCGCCGGACGCCATCATCATCCAGGACCCGACCCTGCTCCACCAGGTTGACGTCTTTCAGGGTCTCAAGCCCGACGGCTATGTCCTGATCAACTCGGGCAAGAGCTTCGAGGACCTGGATATCGGCGAGGTGGCCACCAAGCTGCGTGCCGATCGCCATGCCTGCGTCCCCGCGACGGAAATCGCTATGAAACACCTAGGACGGCCGATGCCCAACGCCGTACTGCTCGGCGCCTTCGCCGGGCTCTCAGGGGCCATCACCCTCGTCTCAGTGGCCTCGGCGATCCGCGACAAGTTCTCCGGTAAGGTCGCCGAGGGCAACATCGCCGCCGCATCCGCCGCTTTCGAATTCGTCAAGGACAAACGTTCGCCGGAGGAGATTGCCTAATGGCCCTCAAGCAAATCGAAGGTTCCCACGGCGTCGCCGAGGCGGTCGCCCTCTGCCGGCCCGAGGTCATCTGCGCCTACCCCATCAGCCCCCAGACCCATATCGTCGAGGGCCTCGGGGAGATGGTGAAGTCTGGCGAACTGCGCAGCGAATTCATCAACGTCGAGTCTGAATTCGCCGCCATGTCCGTGGCTATCGGTTCCGCCGCCGCGGGTGCCCGCACCTACACGGCGACGGCGTCCCAAGGCCTGCTGTTCATGGTCGAGGCCGTCTATAACGCCTCTGGGCTAGGCCTGCCGATCGTCATGACCGTCGCCAACCGCGCCATCGGCGCCCCCATCAACATCTGGAACGACCACAGCGACACCATGAGTCAGCGCGACTGTGGCTGGCTCCAGCTCTTCGCCGAGACCAACCAAGAGGCGCTCGACCTGCACATTCAGGCCTTTAAGATCGCCGAGGAGCTCTCGCTGCCGGTGATGGTGTGTATGGATGGCTTCATCCTGACCCACGCCTACGAGCGCATCGATGTCCCGACCCAGGAAGAGGTGGACAATTTCCTGCCACCCTTCGAACCCCGCCAGGTCCTCGACCCGGCAGCGCCCCTGTCGATCGGGGCCATGGTCGGCCCTGAGGCCTACACCGAGGTGCGCTACCTGGCCCATCTCAAACAACTCCGGGCGCTGGATTTGATCCCGCGGGTCGCGGCGGAATTCAAGGCCATGCTGGGCCGCGAGGCGGGTGGCCTGATTCGCCCCTACCGGGTCGAAGGCGCGGAAACCATCGTGGTAGCACTCGGTTCGGTGCTTGGCACCATCAAGGATACGGTCGATGAACTGCGCGAGGCCGGCCACCAAATCGGCGTACTCGGTATCACCACCTTCCGCCCCTTCCCCCTCGACGCCACCCGCTACGCCCTCCGGGATGCCAAACGGGTGCTGGTCGTCGAAAAGTGTTTCGCCATCGGGGTAGGCGGCATCGTCGCCACCAATGTGCGGTTAGCCTTGGATGGCACGGGTCAGCCGGTCCGGGACATCATCGCCGGCCTCGGTGGCCGCGCCATCACCAAGGACAGCCTCGCCCGGGTCTTCCAGGAGGGGATGGCTAACCAGCTCGAGGCCATGACCTTCCTTGACCTCGACCACGCCGTCGTTGACCGCGTGCTCGAGCGCGAGCGTCAATCGCGCCGTTCCGGCCCGACCGCCGAGAACATCCTGCGCGAGGTCGGAACGGTCGCTTCCAAGATCGCCTGAGAGGGACCCCTATGTCATTTCAACCTGTCCGTTTTTACCAGACCGGTACCTTCACCGTCGGTAACCGCCTACTGGACGAGGACAACCGCTCGGTCCAGGCCACCCAGATCCGCACCAATTCCCTGAACTCAGGCCACCGCGCCTGCCAGGGCTGCGGCGAGGCCCTCGGCGCCCGCTATGCCATCGACGCGGCCATGGCCGCCTCGGATCGGCAACTGATTGCCGCCAACGCCACCGGCTGCCTGGAGGTCTTTTCGACCCCCTACCCCGAAACCTCCTGGCAGATCCCCTGGATTCACTCTCTATTCGGTAATACCGCCGCCGTCGCCACCGGCATTGCGGCGGCGATGCGTATCAAGGGCCGTTCGGATGTCCGCGTCGTCGCCCAGGGCGGCGACGGCGGCACCACCGACATTGGCTTTGGTTGCCTGTCCGGCATGTTCGAGCGCAACGATGACGTCCTCTATATCTGCTACGACAACGAGGCCTATATGAATACCGGGGTGCAGCGCTCCTCGGCGACACCGCCGGCGGTGCGCACCGCGACCACCATGCCGGTTGGCCCCGAGCCGGGCAATGTCTTCGGCCAGGGCAAGAACGTCCCCTTGATCGCGATGGCGCACGGCATCCCCTATGTGGCCACTGCCACCGTCGCCGACCTGCGCGACCTAGAGTACAAGGTCAAAAAGGCCATCGGCATTCGCGGGGCCAAGTACATCCACATCTTCGTCCCCTGCCCCCTCGGCTGGGGTTCCGCCTCGCACGAGACCATTAAGCTGGCGCGCATGGTCAAGGAGTGTGGCCTCTTCCCGGTCTTCGAGGCCGAGGACGGCGAGGTGGTCAGTGTCTCCCGGATTCGCAACCAGATCCCGGTCGAGGAATACATGCGGCCCCAGCGGCGCTATGCACACCTGTTCGGCAAGACGCCCGCGACCAAGGTCATCGCCAAGATCCAGGCCATGGCCGACCGCAACATCAAAAAGTTCGGCCTGCTCGAACAATAAGGGGGGAATCGATGAGTACCGTCAAGAACAAGCCATTTGCCATCACCCTCAATGTCGGCTCCTCGCTCGCCAATAAGACCGGTTCCTGGCGCACCGCCCGACCTGTCTATCTCGACCGCCTGCCGCCCTGCAACAACCAGTGCCCCGCTGGCGAGAACATCCAAAGCTGGCTCTATCTCGCCGAGGAAGGCAACTACGAGCAAGCCTGGCGCAAGATCATGGAAGAGAATCCCTTCCCGGCGATCATGGGGCGCATCTGTTATCACACCTGTGAAAGCGCCTGCAACCGCGGCAAGGTGGACCTGCCCGTCGGTATCAACTCCGTCGAGCGCTTCCTGGGCGATCAGGCCCTCAAGTACGGTTGGACAGTGGCGCCGGGAAAGCCCACCGGCAAGAAGGTCATGGTCCTGGGCGCCGGCCCCAGCGGCCTCTCGGCGGCCTACCACCTCGCACGCCTGGGTCACGCCGTCACCGTCTTCGAGGCCAGCCCCAAGGCGGGCGGCATGATCCGCTACGGCATCCCCAAATACCGTATGCCCCGCGAGAAGCTGAACGCCGAAATCCTGCGTATCAAGGACATGGGCGTGGACATCCGCGTCAACACCCCGATCACGGACGTCGCCCAAACCCTGCGGGACGGTGACTTCGCAGCCTGTTTCCTCGCGGCCGGCCTGCAACGGGGCCAGATGGTGGACATCCCCCAACGAGGTGAGTTGCCAATCCTCGACGCCATCACGGTCCTGCGGGCGGTGGAACTGGAAGACCCGGTCGCCCTCTTTGGTCACGTCGTCGTCAATGGCGGCGGTAACACGGCCATCGACGTGGCCCGGTCAGCGATCCGCCTGGGGGCGATCTCGGTTACCGTCATCGTCCGTCGGGCCCGGGAATTCATGCCCGCCCACCCCGCCGAGATCAAGGAAGGTCTGGAGGAAGGCATCCAGCTCCTCAACCTGCGCCAGATCATCGCCATCGATGGCCACACCCTGACCCTGGAGACCATGGTCCCCGGCGAGGGTCGCAGCATCCTGCGTTCCGGCCAGACCACGACCTTGGAGGCGGACGTTCTGGTCCAGTCCTTCGGCCAAACCGGTGACTTCTCCGCCTTCGACCAGTTGCCGGGTCTGGTGGTAGCCGATGGTGCCGTCCAGGTCGGCACCGACATGATGACTGGCGCGGTCGGCGTCTTCGCCGGCGGCGACATGATCCCCTGGGCACGCAACGCCACCGCCGCCATCGGGCTCGGCAAGAAGGCGGCGCGCAACATCGACGCCTTTCTACGCGGCGTGAAATACCTGCCCAAGCCGAAGGCCGAGATCGCCGACCTCGATAAGCTGAATACCTGGTACTACTCGGACGCGCCGCGCACCATCAGCCCTATGCTCGACCTGGTGCGGCGGACATCGGGATTCGCCGAGGTCGTCGGCAACCTCGACGAGGGCAACGCCCTCTTCGAGGCCCGGCGCTGCATGAGTTGCGGCAACTGCTTCGAATGCGATAACTGCTACGGCGTCTGTCCCGATAACGCCGTGATCAAGCTCGGTCCCGGCAACCGCTTCCGGTTCAACTACGACTACTGCAAGGGCTGCGGCATCTGTGTTTCGGAGTGTCCTTGCGGCGCCATCAAGATGGTTCCGGAGGAGATCTGAGGCTTTAGCCAGCGCCGGGGTATTGATACACCTGCGACCAGACCCGGGTCAGGTGCCTGCTAAAGACGCCCGTCAACGGCGGACGCTGGCAGGACGGACTTGACGTCGTAGAGGATGGCCTTGGCCTTACCCAGGGCGCGGAGAGCTTCAGCGCCCATGGTGGTGAAATCCCGGTGGGCGACGGCCAGGATGATGGCGTCGTAACTGCCGGGCGTGGGCAAGGCCGGCAGACAGTCGATACCATATTCGTGCTTGGCCTCGGCGCGATTGACCCAGGGGTCGAAACAATCCACCGCGATGCTGTAGTCGTGTAGGGCGTCAATGATGTCGATAACGCGAGTGTTGCGCAGGTCCGGGCAGTTTTCCTTGAAGGCGAGGCCCAAGACCAGGATGCGGCTGTTGCAGACGCCGATGCCGTGGCCGAGCATGAGCTTAACGACGGTCTCGGCGACATGGGCGCCCATGCGGTCATTGATGCGGCGGCCGGCGAGGATGACCTCGGGGTGGTAGCCAATGGCAATGGCCTTGTGGGTCAGGTAGTAGGGATCGACACCGATGCAATGGCCGCCGACCAGCCCGGGGCGAAAGGGTAGAAAGTTCCACTTACTGCCGGCGGCCTCCAGAACCTCCAGGGTGTCGATGCCAAGGCGGCCAAAGATGAGAGCCAACTCGTTCATGAGGGCGATATTGAGGTCGCGCTGGGTATTCTCGATGACCTTGGCGGCCTCGGCAACACGGATGCTACTGGCAGGGTGGGTGCCAACGGTAATAATCTGGCGGTAGAGGGCGTCGACAATGGCGGCGATCGCGGGGCTGGAGCCGCTGGTGACCTTTTTGATGGTCGTGAGGCGATGGTCGTGGTCGCCGGGGTTGATGCGTTCGGGGCTGTAGCCCAGGAAAAAGGTGTCCGGAGTCGAAGACGTACTGCTGTAAGCACCCTGGTCCCCGCCCCCTGATCCCGCGTATTTCAGGCCCGAGTGCTTTGCCAAGACGGGGGCGCAGTCGTCCTCGGTGCAGCCGGGGTACACGGTGGATTCGTAGATGACCAGGTCACCAGGCTTGAGAACCTGGCCAACGGTGGCGGAGGCCTTGAGCAAGGGCGTAAGGTCGGGGCGCTTGTACCCGTCCACCGGAGTAGGGACGGTAACGATAAAGATGCGGCAGGCGCGCAGGTCAACAAGGTCACGGGTCATATGCAGATGCTGGGCAGCGGCCAAGGCCTCGGGTGTGACCTCGCGGGTGCTGTCGTGACCCGCTTGCAGTTCCACGATACGCCCGGCGTTGATGTCGAAGCCGACCACCGGGCGATGCTTGCCGAATTCAACCGCAAGCGGTAGGCCGACGTAGCCCAGCCCGATGATAGCAAGCGGGGTGTCGGAGGCAGTGAGGTGGGTGAGGTTTTCGGTCATGTTGGCAGGCTGGGGAGAAGCACACAAGCCATTATGGTAAGCGAAAATAATTACCGGAACAGGATCACAAGCCCATTCCTGGTCTTTACTCTGGTGCATTCCAGGACATAGCAGGTCGACCCCCCAGGCTACTACTACATAACCCTTACCTTATTACCGCATATCACCGACTTCTCGCAATGCTCGAAGGTTCATGAGACCGAGACATGGACCACAGGGGAAGGTTGTCACCGCAGAACAGACAGGGGCAAGTTGACGTCAACCCCTATCCCTGGCACATGGGCCGAGGCCGCCACCAGCGGCAAGCGGTCGTAGCCAGTCTTGATTCTCGCCCTCTGCTCGGCATGATTGGCAGAGCCCACCCCTGGATTTATTTCCGGCGCCGGCATGCCCAACTGCAAAGAAATAGCACCCGAGAGGCGTGCATCAAAGCCCTCCCGCTTGTCAAAGGCGTGGCTGGCAGGCGGATGCGACATGCTACCTGAGCTTCATCAATGAGTCAGTCAACTCATTGGCGTCAACCCTCAAGGCACCGGCAATTCGCATTTCATGCCTATCCGGTTAACTTAGGTATCCTCGACATGCAGTGGTACAGCCTTGCCATCGTAGGTCGCAGCAAATAGCACCCATCCGCAACCCATTATGAAGACTCATTTTGCGCCATGACCCGCTCTCCGGCGAAGAAGCGTCAGGCACCGGCTCCCACTACATCTGGCGTCAACCTGAGTTAACCGGATAGGCATGTCGTTTATTATTTCCAGAACTTAGTTGCTATCTGAAACACACGAAGAGCCACTAATGCGTGTTTTGCCCCGGCGTTACGGCCGCCAACGGCAAAAAAAAACCTCATCCCGGTAGAGATGAGGCGAAGAATTGAAGGATGGAATCGCCCATTGCCGGATGCGCATCAATGCCTGATCCGGGTGGGGAAGCCCTTAGCCGCCTTCCTGGCGAGCCCATCTTGATGGGGTTGGGAAAAAACCCCGGGGTGGCAGGTAATCTGCCACCCCTGTCCGTGGCTGTCCCCTTAATTGATAGGCTGTGGGAACGGGGAAGGTTGTGCAACCACCCAATTCGAGTAACGGCTAATCGAATTATTGACGGCCCTGACCCTGAAGTACCAGTTCGAGGTACGTGACAGCCAGGTGAAGGTGGTCGTCAAGGCGTTCCCCCCCAGGATGCCACTATTGTTGACCGGGGAGGTGAAGCCTGGGTTATTCGCCCTCTGGACCTGGAAACTCGAATTGTTGTTCGAAAGGTCGGTCCATGTGACCGTGCAGCTGGCGAAACTCGATGTGCCTGTTCGGACACAGTTAACCGTCGGGGCACCGGGGTCAGCCGGAGCCACGGTGTTGTCCAGTCCCACGCTAATGGAGGGCGAGGAGCCATTCGCATTGGTGGCCACAACCCGGTACAAGCTATTAGTTCTATCGTTCACCGCGAGGGTTGAAGTTAAGGAGTCACCTACTGCAGTTGTCTGGGCAGCAGTTCGTCCAATAGCGGCATTGGTGTTGGACCAGGTGAGGCCATTATTGATCGAGGTCTGCACTTGGAAGCTCGTCTCGTTATTCGAGGCATCCGTCCAGGCGAGAGTGGCTTGGAAAGAATTATTGCGAGCAACCGTCACCGGGGTGGGTGCCACTGGAGGAGTGATAAGGCCCACAACCTCGGAAGCGGTGGTCCCCGTCACATTTACGGCCAGCACCCGGTAGAAGTTAGGACGGGGCTGAGGGGGTAAGGGCGCAGATTGGGTTCCGGGAGGCAATAACCCACCGGAATTTGACCATGGGTCATTGCCCGTTGGCGAGGTCTGCAGTTGGAAGCCCGTTTCGTTCGTCGAGGCATCCGTCCAGATGATATTGCCGTCAGTAGAATTAGACCACTGAATTCTCACATTGGCCGGGGCCGTCGGGAATTTCGTGACAACCACGTTATTCGAGGTGGCATAGCCCGACATTTGCAGGGCATTAAACGCCGCCACCCGATATTGGTAATTGTTATCCGGAGAGGCGTCGCTAGCACCGCCCACAACAGTCGTATCATCGTAGGTTGTGACATTGGCTAAAGTCGTGGCGATCTGGACCCAAGCACCACTGTTGAGGGCCCTTTCAATGATAAAGCCGGTTTCATCAGCCGCATTGTCCGTCCAGTTCAAGGTGACCTTGGGTCCCGCACCCGCGGCTGCTCCCAGATTCGACGGCGCGTTAGGCACAGCACCGCCGATACTGGTGGAGACAGGGGTCGAGTCCGCCGAGAGGCTCATGAAGGCGCCGCCATAGCCAGCGGTGTTCCTCGCAAAGACCCGGTAACGCGCCTCGCAGGGATTGGATGCCTGGTTGTTGAGTTGGCGCTGGCCATGGGTATTGGGATCGGCCAGTGGAGATTCCACACTGGCAAGGAAATCCCAGGTGATCCCATCCAGAGACTTCTGCACCACGAAAGACGTCTCATTGATAGAGTTGTCCGTCCACTCCAGGTTCACCACGTCGCCAGGGGATCCGTTACAAGACCCTGTCAGAGCAGTCGGAGCAAGCGGCGGGTAGACGAGGGACTGGGGCCGCATCATGTCCATCTCTTCATGGCTCAGGATATGGCAGTGCCAGACGTACTCCCAACCATAGTTGACGAGCTGGTTCGTGATCCCCGAGTTCGGCGGCGCCGCACAGGTGGCTGGCGGAACGAAGGCGCCGCCGACCGGATTGCCGGCGGCATCGACGCAGTTGAAGCCCATCGTAGATCCAGGCGGGGTCATGGGGTTCAGCAGGCGGATGCTGTTGGGCAGTTCCCAGGGCAGTACCGGCAGCACGGGTCGTATGGCGACGATGACGTCCTCCAAGGGGCTGACCCGTATCGTTTCCTTCCAGCCCAGCTCGCCAGGCTCGGTTGGGATGATGATGTTGTCCCAGGTCACGCGATTGAGCACTTGCAAATCGTACAGGTGGACATGCATAGGGTGGGTATCGACGCCGTTGTGGGTGATCTTCCAGATCTGAGTGCCATCATCGGCTACGGAGATAGGCAACACGTTGAGGGTGTTGGGCAGGTTGGTGCCGTCCCAGAGCTCGGTTTGGGGATTGATGTAGGGGTACAGAACAATGTTCTGCAGGGCGGGCGAAGCCGGGACGACCTCCAGGCCAATGTTAGCGGTCATGCGGCCAAACTCATCGAAGGCTGCGGCGTTCATCTCGTCATGGAGGGCCTTAGGCTCGATCATGACGGCGAGAGTGTCCTCAGTGCCGGTGATGAGCGTATTGAATTTGAACAACTCGCCACCCTGGTTGCTGATACGAGCCAAGCCATCGCAAACGGTGCTGCCATCCTGGTTGCAGTCACCGTTGGCAGCAAATGCTTTACCGTAGGCGGTGTTATAGGGCGCTTGACCGACGATGATCGGATTTTGGCTGGATTCGAACACTCCCGAACCATCGGCCTTGTGTGTGAAGGCAATCCTCAGCTTGTTCAGATCGAAGGCTGGCTGCGGCGTGCCCACCACCTTGACCTGCATGATGGTACGGGTATTGGGTCCGTAACCGGGCATGATGGTGGGTGCGCCGACGGGAGACTGGTCCGGAGCACCGGTATAGTAGTCATAGCTGGGGACACGCGCCGGGTAGGCAGCGGGGGCGTCGTTGTAGAGGATCAGAGTTTTGCCCGCGAACTGGGAGAAGTCCACGATCACATCGGCACGTTCGGCGGGGGCCACCACCAAGGAATGTAGGTCCACGTTGCCAACGTCAAAGCGGGTGGGGTCCGTGATCCAGGTGGTAGGCTGCTGGCCGTCCACGACGGCAGGCGCGGGCAGGAAGCCACCCTCGTTACCGATCTGAATCCAGTCAGGCCCGGCGGTTGCCGTGCTTTGCACCGGGGTCGGGAAGACCACGGGGTCAAGCTGGGCGGCGGCCAGTTCCGTGGGATTGAGTGCTACCTCGGTGCCACCGATCACTTGACCCAAGGCGTTCTTACCCTTGCTGGCGGTGCTGGGATCGGCCACATACCATTGCAGGTTCCAGAAGCGGTCATTGGCCGCATTGAGGATCCGCAGGCGATAGCTCTTGGGCTGCAAGGTGACGGTCGGGTAGACGGTGCCGTTCACCATCGGGGTGTCATTGAACTGCTCCATACCGGTAGAGATGTTGGGCGTGCCGGGGATTAAGGCCGGTTCGCAGAAGGGATCGGTCTGGTACTGCCAGGTGGCGGGGTCGTTAATGTCGCACGTCTTATCCACCGAGAAGGGGGGGATAGCGTTCGCGTCCTTGTTGTAATAGGGGTTGGCGATAGGTCCATACGGAGGGTTGGCGGGCGGCCAGAACCAGGGTCCGTACATCCACCGGCCATAAGCGCTCATGCCACCGGCATCACCCGGATTCTGGGCGGGCATATAGACATGGTGATACCAGAAATCGCCATAGCTGCCCCAACGGCTGTAGTCCCAGGTCGGATCCTGCTCGGAGAGCTGGACGGGTTCCGGTACAAAGGTGCGATCCTGAATAATGAGCGGGATCTGGTCGGCCGGGATGGTGCCATTGGCGATCAGTGCCTGCTCGGTGTCATCGGAGATCAGATAACCCGCGGCTCCGCCCACATAGACGCCCAGGCGGGTAATGCCCCAGGCGTGGTCGTGGTAGAACATCAGCCGCGCGCTCTGCTGATTGGTGTAGTAGAAGGTCGAGCAGCCGTCCGTCTCACCACCACAGCCAACGTCCTTCGGATCGGGCGCGTTCATATCCGGCACGTTGCCCACGCTATCACCCTGAGGATAAATGGTAGTCTCGTCGGCCGGAGTGATCCACTGATGAGGGGTACCGTCACTGATCCAGGGGTTGAGACCCCCGTGCAGATGCAGTGTAGCGCGGTTTTGCTTGAAGCATTTGGGATCCGCAGACTGCGGGTCAACGGTGCAGTCGGGGTTGCGCACCTCATCCAAAACCGTGCCTAAATTTTGTGGCTCCCAATCTCCAATGATGCCTGAACCCATGAGGGTAGAATCGGTGGGTAAAAAGAGATCACCCCCGGCGTCCTTGGGCAGCAGGTTGTAGAACTTGATGCGGACCGCTCTGTCCTTGGTAGCCGCGATGACGGGACCCAGGAACTGGGGCTTGGTGACGCCTATGGCTGGACCACCAACCCCGGGAAGATCGATCCCAAGCTCGACGCCTGGTATACCACTCTGGGCAGGGGTCTTGAGCTGCACATAGCCACGCAGCAAGGTGCCTGCCGCAGGCAGCGACGAACTCATCTGCTGGCGGTATTCCACCAGGGCGATGACATAGTAATCGGACCCCGGGAAGGTGGTGGTGTCAGGCACCGCCAACGGCAGGGACTGACCCAGGTTGTTGGTGGCGGGCGAAGAGGGGTCGTTGCAATTGGCCAAGGCGGGATTGCAGAGCATCGGCAAGGTGTCCACGAATTTTTTGATGCCCTTCGTGATATACCCCGAACCGTTATTGGTGAGGTAGATCCCAGTCAGACTGCCTTTATTGATGCTGGCGGTGGCGGTAGCGCCGGTACCAATACCCCCGGGTGGGGTGTCGGTGATGGCGACCGTGGGCACAGTTCTGTAACGATTGCCATAGGTATTCAGGACAATTTTATTGATAGTCAAGGTAGCCTTCGCGGTCGCCCCGGAGCCGGGTCGATTGCGGACGGGATCCTCAATGGTACCATCACGGATAGTAATGCCCGGTGCGACGGAATATCCCGATCCACCCGGGGAGGTCACTATTATGGAGGTGATGGTGCCGGGTCCTACAGTACCACAAGGGGCAACGGGATCGCGATCACAGACGGCTCTGGCACGAGCCAGAACCCCGTTCGGGTCGTCAGGCAAATCGACCGATACGGTTGGACGGGTGTAGCCGACTCCACCGCTGGTGACCTGGATTGCGTCGACGCTACCGTAAGCAGTGGCCGTTGCTGAGTTGTTGGCTGTGACACCACCGCCTGAGATTATGACCTGCGGCGCTGTGTAGCCTGCGCCTCCCGTGTCGACATTGATGCTTGTAACCGCAACCGCGGAGGTAGTTCTGGCGTAGGCCCTAGCACCACCGTCGCTGCCGTCGCTAGCTCGCTTGATGGTGACCGTCGCGCTGGTATAGCCATTACCGGGTTCGTCGAGGGTAATGCCGGTTATTTCACCCTCTAGACCGACATGGGCGGTCGCTTTGGCCCCCTGACCATTACCCGCGATTTCCACGACGACGTCGGGTAAGGTAAAAGGGCTCATGGCCCAGTTCGGGAAGGGCCCAAAGTAATGGGGAATCTTGGTTTGGTCAACGGGGGAGGCAGGTGGTACTCCTGCTGTCGTGGGGGCAGCATCCGCACCCAACGCCGCAACTTTGGCCCCGATCTGTTCGGCTGGGAGGGCCCCTTGACGCACAGCGGCAGCGGCGTCCTTGATAGCTTCGATTTGGCCTGACTTGGTGAGAACGGGTTGCCCCGGACTCGTGCCGGCCGTGGCGGCGTCCGTACCCAAACCAACACCCAAGCCGAGGGCAGTGGCGAACAAAAGATGTTTGAAGCTTGAAAAGATAGGATATTTCATCCTATATTCCCCAGGGGGATAGACGTATTTTGTCATCATTCGACGCTCACGTTGGTTTAAGAAACAAGATAGCGGGATTGGTAACCCCAGACATAGCCGCCGTTAAGCCTTGCTTAAGGGTAAGCTTTACATGGGTAGCCAAGCAAATATATGGGGGTTTACCCCCGTTTTTCTTGGCCCCCTGTGAATTCGCATTGAAAGAATTGTATTGAGTCGCCCCTATATGTACTTCGAGGTGTCGCAGGGGGGCATGGACCTGGTTTGACGGAGGCGTACCAGTTTAGCCGTGTCGATCCGGGAGCGCCGAGAGATTTTGGTAGGGTTCTGGTTGGCAGCGGCGACCCCACACTTACACCTCGAGGTCATGGTTAGCAACGGGTTCGGAGACCAGGCGTTGTCGCAAAATCCAATACGTATCTTAATGGTTGAGGACCACCGCATCCTACGCGAAGGTTTGCGGGCCATCCTGACCGCCCAGTCCGATCTCGCCGTCGTGGGCGAAGCGGTGGATGGGAACGAGGCCATCAGGCGGGCCCGCGAGTTGCAGCCCGACGTGGTGCTGCTGGATCTGTCCATGCCGCGCATGAATGGGCTGGAGGCGCTCAAGGGCATCAAGCGGGTCGCGACCCAGGTGCGGGTGATCATTCTTTCGGCACACAAGGATGGCGAGTACGTCCAGGGGGCCTTGCAGGCCGGGGCGGATGGCTATGTGACCAAGGATTCCAGCGGGGATGAACTGGTGACGGGGATACGGATCGTGGTGACGGGAGCCTGCTATCTGTGCCGGGCGATCAATGACCGGGTTAACCCCACTGGATCAGGGGAGGGGTCCCATAACAGCACCCTGGTCGGCGACTTGCTTACCCCACGGGAACGGGAGGTTCTGAAGCTGGTGGCGGAAGGGTATCGCAGCCGCCAGATCGCCGAGTTTCTGAGCATCAGCGAGAAGACCGTGGAGAAGCACCGTACCAGCCTGTTGCGGAAGCTGCAGGTGACGAATGTCTCGGGACTGACCGCTTACGCGATCGCCCATGGCATCGTTAGCCCCTAGCTCCGGACGCCAGGGGCCAGGAGGCCGCGACGATCGTGCCCTGGTCGGGCCGGAACTGGATGCTCAGTTCCCCCCCGGAGAGGGTCGCACGCTCACGCATGGAGCTCAGGCCCAGACCCGGGCCCGCCCCGGCATCCCGTTCGGGGTTGGGGACCAGGCCGCCGCCATCGTCCGTGACGGCCAGCCGCAATTCCCCCAACTCCAGGCTCAACTCGACGTCCAACAAGCGGCCGCCGCTGTGTTTGGCGGCATTGGTGACGGCCTCCTGGGTGATGCGGAAGATGGGGGTTCTGAGGTCCGGGGGTATGTCCGACTCGGCCAGGTCGAGGTGGTGCCGGATCTCCAGGGTGGGGTGGAGCTTGGCGATGTTGCCCAGATACCAGCGCAGGGTCGCGAGCAGGCCCAGATCGTCCAACATGGCGGGTCTCAGGTCCATGGCAATGCGCCGGAGATCCTCGGCCGCATCCTGGAGGGTCGGTCCCAGGAGAAGCAGGGGTGCCATCGCGACTCGGCGGTCATTATCCGGTTGCATCCGTAGCCACTCTTCGAGCAGCAGGCGGACGGCGGACAGGGTCTGGCAGGGGCCATCGTGGAGATCGCGCGCCACCCGTTGCCGCTCCTGTTCCTGGGCCAGGAGCAGCCGTGCCGAAAGGTCGCGGAGTTCCCCTTCCATGCGCTTGTGCTCGGTGAGATCCTGGAAGGTGACCAGGGTCAGGGGCTGACCCTGGCTCTGAATGGCGGCCTGGCGCAGGGCCACCCAACGGACTCGACCGGAAGCGGTGATCAAACGGCATTCGACCTCGGAGGCCGACGCCGGTGCGGATTCGCCGCCCAGAAGGGTGCTGGCCACGCGCGCCCGATCCTCGGGGTGCACCCGCTCCAGGAGTTCGACCCCCAGGAGTGCTTCTCGGGACTGCTCCAGAATCCGGGCGAGGCCGGGATTGACCAGGCTGAGCCGGCCCTCCCCCAGCAGGCCGATGCCCGTTGGGGAGTTTTCCACCAGGGCCTCTTCACGCATCTGGGCCAGTTGCCGGTCGCGGTCCCGCAAGGCGCCGCCCATCTGGGCGACAAAATAGGCGATCAGGAGGGCGCTGAGGATGAAGGCGTACCACATACCCTGGACATGGAGGTCGAAACCGCTGGTACCCTGATGAGGGGTCGGAAAGGCGCGGTGGTACTCCATCAGCACCGAGTAAGCGGACACGGCAAGGGCACTGACCCCCCAGATCAGGCGTGGCTGGAGGGTTGCCGCTGCGACCATGACGGGAAGCAACAACAGAATAATGAGGGGGTTGTGGGCGCCGCCGGTCAAATAAACGGCGCTCGCGATGCTGGCGAGATCGATGACCGCCTCGCGCAACAGAGAGCAAGGGGCCGATGGCGGCAGGGTACCCAACCGCCGGATGACCCAGAGGCTGTAGCCGAGCAGCCCCAGGCCAATGGCGAGCAGCGGGGCGAGGGGAAGAGCTAGCTGCAGTTTCGCGCTCACCCAGCCATAAGCCAGGGCCTGCCCGGCCAGCGCCCCCAGGCGCAGGCGCAAGAGATAGCCGAGGCAGATGGTGCAGAGAGAGGGGCTCGGTTCTGAGTTCGCCAGCGCCATTAATAATGTCCGCCTGATTCCCAATCCAGTTCAACCAGCACCACACGAAGAAACGCGCCAGGCCCGGCGCACACGCCAGTCCTAAAACGAGTTGACGGCCTTGTTAGCAGCGATTTTCTTTTTGATGCCAAATTCGTAGTACATAGATGTCCTTTTCGTATACCAGATAGCGTGCCAAGTAGTTGCCGATAACCAAATCGCGCACGGACTCTGGATCTGGAGCCCGTAAGACCTTTGTGCCCAACAGCGGAAATGCCTTGAGTTGATTGATGCCCCTGAGAATAGTGGATGCTGCTCTTGGGGCTGCGGCAGGATTCTTTTCCTCGATGAATCCTCGCAGACGACGTAAATCTGCGACGGCTTCAAGCGAATACCGAACATTCATGGTTTCGGCGCGCTTAATTCACCCTCTGTACCCCAGCTTTCCAGCCAAGCGTTAACTTCCGCCTCGGGAATGCTTGTCCCGGACTGAATAGAACTAAGCGCCTGAAGCGTTTCCTCCCAACGGCTTTTTTCTGTGGATTGCCGAGCAATAAACTCCCTAATAGCCTGATTAATAAGATAATTTTTGCTCCTATCCAGCTTTTTCGACAATTCTTCGAGCGGACTTTCCACATCCGGTTGCAATCTGACGCTCGTAACAGTCATGGCCAGGCCCTCGTTGGATAATACTATGTACTACATCGTAGTTCAGTAGTTGACGGATTGCAATCCGTTGACCTGTCTTCTGCTGCGTAGAGGAACTCCCTCTGGAACCATCTCAGGCACTGGCAGCACCCTACTCCTGTCGGCTAGGACCTCAGGCCACGCGATTTCCACACCAGGTAGGCCGCTGGGATCACGGCCAGGGTCAGGATCGCGACACTCAGGACGCCTCCCAGCAGGGGCGCGGCGATGCGCCGCATGGCCTCGGAGCCGGCGCCACCGCCGAGCATGATGGGGAGCAGAGCGGCGACGATGGCGAGTTTGGTCATGGTCACCGGCCGCAGACGCATCAGGGCGCCCTCCACCACCGCGGCCTCGACATCTGCCCGGCGTAGCCCCGCCGCGCCCCGCAACTCCCGCTGGCGCTCTAAAGCTCGACCCAGGTAGAGCATCATCACCACGCCGATCTCTACCGCCACCCCGCCTAGGGCGATGAAGCCAATCGCCGCCGCCACCGAGAGTTGGTAGCCCAGGAGATACATGAGGAAGAAGCCGCCAACAAGACCGAGCGGCAGGGTCGCGATGATGATGAGGACCTCCGCCAGGCTGCGGAAGTTGAGATAGAGCAGGACCAGGATGATGACCAGGGTGAGGGGTACCACCAGCCATAACCGCTCCTTGGCCCGCTCCCAGTGCTCATAGGCGCCAGACCAGGCCAGGGAGTAACCCGGCGGCAGCGCCACACGCTCGGTGACGGCCTGCTTGGCCTTGGCCACATAGGAGCCGACGTCCGGATCCTTGACCTGGACATAGACCCAGCCGTTGAGGCGCGCATTCTCGGTGCGGATCATGTCGGGCCCATCCTCCACCTCAATCTGGGCGATGTCCGCGAGGGGGACCTGAGTGCCCCGGGTGTCCGTGACGATAGGCAGGCGCTTGAGCTTTTCCAGGGAATCCCGGTCCTCCGCCGGGTAGCGTAGGCTGACCGGATAACGCTCCCGCCCCTCCACCACCTCGGTCAGGTTCATGCCGCCGAAGGCGCTGGCGACGATCTCCTGGGTGTCCGCCAACGACAGACCAACGCGACCCATCGCCATGCGATCTGGGGAGATCTTGATGTAGCGGGCCGAGGCGACGCGCTCGGCGAAGACCGATTGGGTCTCGGGCAGGCTGGCGAGCACCTCCTCGACCTGCTCACCCAGGCGCTGGATGACCTCCAGGTCCGGTCCGGCGATCTTGACGCCGACCGGCGTCTTGATCCCGGTCGAGAGCATCTGCAGACGGGCATTGATGGGCATGAGCCAGGCGTTGGTGAGCCCGGGGAAGGAGACGGTACGGTCCAACTCGGCCTTGATGTCCTCGATGGTCAGGCCAGGCCGCCACTCGTCGCGGGGCTTGAGCTGGATGGTGGTCTCGATCATTTCCATAGGGGCCGGATCCGTGGCGGTCTCGGCGCGACCCACCTTGCCAAACACCCGCGCCACTTCGGGCACGGTGCGGATCAGGCGGTCGGTCTGTTGCAGGAGTTGGCGCGCCTTGTCGGGGGCGATGCCCGGGAAGGTGGTGGGCATGTAGAGGAGGTCGCCCTCGTCCAGGTCCGGCATGAATTCGGAGCCCAGACGCAAGGCTGGCCAGGCCCCGGCGAGGGTCAGGGCCAGGGCCAGCCACAGGACCCGCCCCGGCTGGCGCAGTACCCAGGCGAGCAGCGGTTTGTAGGCGGCCATGAGGCCGCGGTTAATCGGGTTTTCCTGCTCGCCCCGCAAACGCCCGCGCACGAAGAGCCCGAGCAATACGGGCACCAGGGTGATGGACAGGAGCGCCGCCGCGCCCATGGCGTAGGTCTTGGTATAGGCCAGAGGGGCGAAGAGGCGTCCTTCCTCGCCCTGCAGGGCGAGCACGGGCAGGAAACTCAGGGTGACGATGATGAGGGAGAGAAAGAGGGCGGGACCGACCTCGGTGGTCGAACGCTGCACCAGGGCCCAGCGGTTGGCGGCGGTCAGGGGCTCCCGTTCGGCGTGCTTGTGCAGGTTCTCGATCATGACGATGGCGGCGTCCACCATGGCGCCGATAGCGATGGCGATCCCTCCCAGGGACATGATGTTGGCGCTGAGCCCCTGCCAGTACATGACGATGAAGGCGGCCAGGATGGCGATAGGGAGGCTGATGACCACGACCAGGGCGGACCCCGGGTGCCATAGGAAAAGGGCGCAAACCAGGCTGACAACGATGAGGGCCTCGATCAGGCGGCTGTCGAGGGTGTCGATGGCACGGTGGATCAGGGCGGAGCGATCGTAAACCGGCACCAGTTCCACTCCGGCGGGCAGGCCCTTTTGCAACTCCGCCAGCTTGTCCTTGACGGCAGCGATGGTCATGAGGGCATTACCACCCGGCCGCATCAACACGATGCCGCCAACGACCTCGCCCTCGCCATCGAGCTCAGCGATGCCCTCGCGCATCTCGGGCCCCAGGCGCACCTCGGCGATATCGCCCAGGCGGATGACGGTGCGCGTGATTTGTTGGGGCTCGTATATCTGGCCACCCATGCTGGCACCCATGCCAGCGGGTCCCTTGTCTTGGGGAGAGATGGGGAGGTTGCGCAGATCCTCGAGGCCTTGCAAATGACCGGCGATGCGGACCATGTAGCGTGCCTCCGCCATTTCCAGGGCCCCGGCGCCGGTCTCACCGGTGGAGCGCTGGATGGTCTGCATGAGGGTGCTGAGGGGCAGTTGGTAGCTCCGCAGCACATCAGGGTCGATCACCACCTGGTATTGCTTGACCATGCCGCCGACCGTAGCCACCTCGGAGACGCCGGGCACGGATTGGAGTTCGTACTTGAGGAACCAGTCCTGGAGGCTGCGTAATTGGGCCAGGTCATGCTGACCCGTGCGGTCCACCAGGGCATATTGATAGACCCAACCGACGGCGGTGGCGTCCGGACCGAGTTCGGGACGGGCCGCGACCGGGAGACGCGACGACACCTGGCTCAGTAGCTCCAGTACCCGGGAACGGGCCCAGTAAGGATCGGTGCCGTCCCGGAACACGACATAGACGTAGGAATCCCCGTACATGGAGTAGCCGCGCACAGCCACGGCGCCGGTGACGGCGCGCAGGGCGGTGGTAATGGGATAGGTTACCTGGTCTTCTACCACCTGGGGGGCCTGACCCGGGTAGCTGGTCTTGACGATGATCTGGACGTCCGACAGGTCCGGAATGGCGTCCAGCGGGATATTCCGCAAGGCATAGACACCCCCCACCACGATGAGGGCGGTGGCGAGGAGAACCAGAAAGCGGTTGCGCAGTGACCCGGCGATGATGCGCGCTATCACGGCTTGGCCTCCGCCGGGGTGGCTTCCATCTGGGGACGCGCACTGGTCAGGCGCCTCAATCCCGCCTGGAGGTTGGCCTCGGAGTCCAGCAGGAATTGGGCGGCTACCACGACCCGATCGCCCTCTTGGAGACCCGAATGGATCACAATTTCTTCCTCACCCAGGTCCTCGATGGCCACCTCACGGGGCTGAAAGCGGCCCCCATCGCGCGCCAGGATCACCCGCGCGCCCTTGCCGGACAAGATGACGGCGTCCCGAGGGACCAGGAGCGCGTCCCTCACGGGGTCAAGCATCACGTCGACGACGGCGGTCATGCCCGCGGGGATAGCGGCACCCTCCAGATCGAGGGACACCCGGAACTGCAAGGTGTGGGTAAGCAGGCTGATTTGCGTCTCCAACACATTCAGGGTTCCCTGCCACTCCTGGGTTCCCAGGCTCGGGAAGCGGATGCGCACGGTTTGCCCCTGGCGCAACAGCGGCGCTTCGCGTTCGAAGACCTGGGCCTGGACTACCATGGCAGTGTAATCGGTGCCCGTGTCTTCCGCGCTGGGGGCGCGACTGCGGGCGATGGGGCGATAGTTGCGGACATTGCTGGAAATCAGGACGCCGAAGCCTTGCACGGATCGTTGGAGGGTACCTTGGCGCACTTTGGCGGTCCGCACCCCTAGCTGGTTGACTACGGCCTCTGGCACCTCAATCGTGGGCATCTCCATCGCCATGCTGGGATGAGAAGCGGGTGGGGTCGCCGCGGATGGCTTCGACTTGGTGGCTACTAGGTCCATACCGCAGATGGGGCAGCGGCTGCCAGACTCGGTGCTGACCACCTGGGGGTGCATGGGACAGACATAGGTCATCGCCTGCGCTTGCGGATGGGCGTGGTCATGGGTTGGGTCCATGGCCTGGCCCGATTCCTGTTCATTCGCCTGGGTGGCTACCAGGTCCATGCCGCAAATGGGGCAGCGACTGCCTGGCTCGGTGCTGACCACCTGGGGGTGCATGGGACAGACGTAGGTTGCCGGCGATTCCGGGTGCGCATGCTCATGCTCATGCTCATGCTCATGAACTGGATCCATGGCCTGGCCTGGTTCCTGGTGAGGTGCTTCCGGGGCCGGAGCCGCTGCTGGCTCCTCGCCGCTGGCGTTAATGGCTAGCCCGATGAGGGCGAGAGCGAACAGCAAGGCCAAAAGGCCTTGGGATAGGAAGCGGGGAAATAGGTTCATAGCAGGCAAACCCTCAGCGGTAAGGACGGCGGGCGGGGTTCGCTCCGCGCGAGGCTATTCTAGTTAGAGAAAGGGGGGAAGACATTGCGATTTTGCTGATCCCGGCGCTGCGCCGCACCCGGTCAGTCCGCAGGGTTAGGCTTGCGGAGCCACCCTCTTGCCCCGAACTCGGCGGGTGCCTGGGACAGGTAAAGGGCCAGGAATGCCGGTGGCAATGGCGGGGCCCAGTTCAGGGGAGCCTCCAACATGAAGGTGCCCAGGGGGAACCTGGGCACGCCTTGGCTGAGTTGGAAAACCGGACATCGAGGGCGGAAGCCCCCTCGGCATCTAACGCAGGAAGGTTAGTTCGTGAGGGCCACCACGCTGACGCGCGCGGAGCCGCCCATGGCCAGCGTCCGGGCAGCGGCGCGGGAAAGGTCGATGATCCGACCACCCCGATGGGGGCCCCGGTCATTGATGGTGACCTCGACCTCTTTACCATTGTTCAGGTTGGTGACCTTGGCCCGACTCCCCAAGGGCAAGCGGGGATGGGCAGCCGTAAGGGCATTCTGATTGAAGGTCTGTCCACTCGCGGTTTTCCTACCGTGGAATCCCGGGCCGTACCAGGAGGCCTTGCCCACCTGTTGGCTGTTCGAGTAATCGGCGCCCTTAGGCGATTTCTTGCCACCGGCATCCGCATGGGAGGAAAAGCCAAGGGGCAGCGCCAGGGCTATCATCAGGGTGAAGGGAGAAATACCGGCGATCCTGAAGCGAGAAAACCGAGCCTTGGAGCGGGGTTCATGTCGTGTATTCAAGAGTAACCTCGTTAGTTTGTCGGGATAAGAATCATGCAATTGCTATAAAAAGCAGATAGTTACCCCGATTAGCCAAAAGTATAAAGGGCAAGGTTACCATGAATAGAGGCCAAAAAGCCAGGGGGGGGCCTGCTAGGCAGGCTCCTCATCCGGCAAGGAGAGGGATTCGGCAAGTCCGATGGTGCCGTCCTCGGCGATCGCCAGGTCCTGGAAGAGGACCTTGGTGATGCGGTGTTTGTCCATCTCCAGCACCTGCAGGCGGCCACCTTCCAGGGGCACCTCGTCGCCAATTTGCGGGATACGACCCAGTTGGTGGTACACCAGGCCACCCAGAGTGACAAAGTCGCCGTCTGGGAAGGGGAAGCTCACCAGAGATTCCAGATCCGAGGTCCGGATGCCCGCGTCGATGGCGTATTGGCTGCCACTTAACTTTTTGACGTAACGGTGTTTGTGCTTGCTGAATTCATCGGAGTAGTCGCCAACGATCTCCTCCAGGATGTCCTCCAGGGTGATCATGCCGGCGGTACCGCCATATTCATCCACCACCACGGCCAACTGATGACCGGTGCGCTTGAAATCCTTGAGCAACTCACTGAGGGCCAAGGTCTCGGGGACCATATGCAGGGGCAGCATGATATCCCCAATGCGGTTCTGCTTGATGGGGGCGACATCATCTGTATCGGCCAGGCTACTGAGGAGTTCCTTGATGGCGATCATGCCCACCATATCGTCCAGGCTGCCATCGTAAACCGGGTAACGGGCGTGGCGACCCTCCTTGAACATATTCAAGGCCTCCGCCACCGTTGCATCCTTGCTCATGGCGGTAATATCGGTCCGGGGCACCATGGCGTCTCTGACCTGCTGCTCATCCAGGTCGAACACCCCCCGGATCATCTGGGTCTCCTCCGGGTTGAGTACGCCATCATGTTCGCTCGCCGTCAGGATGGTCCGAATCTCCTCCTCCGTAATGGAAAAGTGCCCGGCGCCTTCCTTGGCCAGATCGCGCTGACCAAAAACCCAGAGCAGGCCCTCGGAGGACTTATTCATAATCCAGATCAGTGGCTTGAGACTACGGTAGAGGAAGTTCATGATGCCAGCCACCGCCAGGCTCAGGGTCTCGGCCTTGTGAAAGGCCAATACCTTGGGCGCCAGTTCGCCCCCCACGACGTGCAGGAAGGAGATGACGACAAAGCCAAAGATATAGGCCGCGGTATGGGCGACATCCACCAGGGACTGGCCGCCGGCGAAGCCAAGGGCCAGGGCCTCGAACAGGGGATCGATGAGATGTTCCATGGTGGTGATGCCGATGGCGCCCAAGGCGAGAGAGACCAGGGTGATGCCGATCTGGGTCACCGAGTAAAAGCGTTCAGGCTCCTTGTGCAGCAATTGCACGGTACGGGCGGCCTTGTTGCCGGTATCCGCCAATTGCTTGATCCGGCTGCGACGCGCGGAAGTCAAGGCAATCTCAGAACCGACGAAAAAGGCGTTGCCCATCACCAGCAGGAGGACGGCGAGGAGATTGAAGATCAGATGGCTTTCCATATGGTTACTTAGGTCTCTTAGGTTGACGGCCAGAGTTGGAAAAGAACACCTTGATGGTTCATAAGGGGTTCGCGAATGGCCGGAGGAACGGCAGAGGCCGCACCCCCGACCCTAGCAAGGGGCCCCCGCTAGACCTGAGCCCCCACGTTGTCCCCTCCCTTCTTGACCAAGGCCAGGTTGGCGGGGCTGACGCCCAAGAGGATGGCCACATTACTGGCGATGTAAATAGAGGAGAAGGTGCCCGAGATGACGCCCACGATCATGACCAGGGAGAAGCCGCGCAAGGTCTCACCACCGAAGAGATAAAGGGCCAACACGACCAGGAAGACGGTACCGGCGGTGATAACGGTGCGGGACATGGTCTCGTTGACCGACTGGTTCATGATATCCAGGGGGGTCCCCTTGCGCACCTTGCGGAAGTTCTCGCGCACCCGGTCGAAGATGACGATGGTGTCGTTGAGCGAATAGCCGATAACGGTCAGAATGGAGGCCAGGACATTGAGATCGAATTCAAGCTGAAAGACCGTGAAGACGCCGAGACAAATGATGGCGTCATGGAGGGTGGCGATGATGGCGCCCACGGAGAAGCGCCACTCAAAGCGTAGGGCAACATAGATCAGAATGCCGATGACCGAATAGAGGACGGCCAGGCCGCCCTGATCGGCCAGTTCCTTCCCGACCTGGGGACCGACGAACTCCACCCGCCGCATCTCCACCTTGCCACCGACGGCCGCTGCCAGGGTGTCGAAGACCTTCTGGCTCAAGGCGGCATTGTTGGTCTCACCGCTGGGGGGGATGCGCAGCAGGACATCGCGGTTGCTGCCGAAGTGCTGTACCGTGATCCCGGTCAGGCCCGAGCCTTCAAGGCTCTTACGAACCTCGGCGGTGTCGATCGGCTCCTGATAGCCTAGCTCGATGACGGTGCCACCGGTGAAGTCCAGGCCATAGTTCAGACCCTGGACCGCCAGCGAAACGAAGGTGATAAGGACGAGGACGCCGGTGAAGATCTGTGCCTTCCAGCGCTGCGCCATGTAGTCAACGGTACCAAACTTGATCTCACGCATGATGTGTCCCTCAGACGGGCAGACGCTGCAAGCGCCGACCGCCCCAGATCCAATTGATCATGGCGCGGCTGCAGGTGATGGCGGTGAACATGGAGGCGATCAGGCCTACGGTCAGGGTGACCGCAAAGCCCTTGATCGGCCCAGTGCCGAAGCTGAACAGGACCACGGCGGCGATCAGGGTCGTCACGTTACCGTCAACGATGGCCGACATAGCCTTTTCATAGCCCGCCGCGATACTGGCCTGGGGGGTATTGCCATTGCGAATCTCCTCGCGCATCCGTTCGAAGATCAGCACATTCGCATCCACCGCCATACCGATGGTCAGCACCATGCCGGCGATGCCGGGCATGGTCAGGGTCGCCCCCAGCAGCGCCATGACGGCCACGATCAGCACCAGATTCAGCAAGAGCACCAGGTTGGCGATCACCCCGAACCAACTGTAATAGAAGGCCATGAAGGCGACGACGGCGAGGAAGCCGATGGTTATCGACATCAGGCCCTGATCGATGTTGTCCTGGCCCAGACTGGGGCCCACGGTGCGTTCCTCCACGATCTGGATGGGGGCGGCCAGGGCCCCGGCGCGCAACAGGAGGGCCAGGTTGTGGGCCTCCTCGGAATTATCCAGCCCCGTAGTTTGGAAACGGCGCCCGAAGGGCTCGCGGATGGTGGCGACGCTGATGACCTCTTCCGCCTTCTGGGTTTGCTTGACCGGCTTGCCATCCACCTGCTTGGTGGTGGTGCGGTTTTCGATGAAGACCACGGCCATGGGCTTGCCGACATTTTCCGTCGTCATGTCAAACATGCGCCGCCCACCGGGGGCATCCAGGCTCACGGTGACCATGGGCGTGCCGCTGTGGGAGTCGAAGCCGGAAGCGGCGTCGGTGATCTGATCACCGGTGACGATGACTCGGCGCTTGAGCAGGACCGGACGACCATCCCGATCATGGTAGAGTCGGCTGGCCGCTGGCACCTTGCCAGCCTCGGCATCCGCCACGCTGTGCTCGGTGTCCACCAAGCGATATTCCAGGGTCGCGGTGGCCCCCAATATCTCCTTGAGACGCCCCGGATCCTGGGCGCCGGGCAATTGCACCACGATGCGCCGATCGCCTTGGCGGGCGATATTGGGCTCCGCCACGCCCAAGGCATTGACGCGGTTGCGCAGGGTCGTGACATTCTGCTGGAGGGCGAAGTCCTGGAGCTGCTTCTGCTGAGTCGGGGTCATGGCCAGGGTGACCAGGAAGTCGCCACCCTGGTCCAGGGTGTCCATTTTCAAGTCGCGGAATTGCTTGGCGATAACCTTTTCCCCCGCGTCACGGGATGTCACGTCCGCGAACCGCACCACTACCTGACGTTGCACCCGGCTGACCGTGGTATAGCGGATCTTGGCATCGCGCAACTGGGTGCGGATATCCTCGACATAGCGATCCAGGGCCTGGTCCACGGCGGCCTCCATGTCCACGTCGATGAGCACATAGACACCGCCCCGCAGATCCAGTCCCAGCGTCATGGGCCTGAGACCCAGGGCCTGTATCCAACGGGGCAAATCCGTGGACAGGGTGAGGGCGCTGCGGTACCGGGCGGAAAGGGTATCCTCGATAACCGCCTGTCCGCGCAATTGATCGCCAGAGCTCGCGAAGCGCACCAGGATCTTACCCCCATCCAGGGTATCAATCCTTTTGAAGGGCGCCTTGGCATTCTCCAGGGCGGCGCGGATCTCATCGGCACTGGCGGCGGTCATCTCGGTCTTGCGTGCGGCGGAGACCTCGATCGAGGGGTCCTGGGGGAAGAAGTTCGGCAGGGCCAAAACCAGGCTTACCAGCAGGATGCCCAGTATCAGCAGATTTTTCCAAAGGGGATAACGATTCATGGGGATCGGTTCTCGCGGGGATCACGACGGACCCAGGGTTAGAGAGGCAGGTCCGCGGCGGGGGTCGGTTTGGCCGCTTCCGGCGTTCCTCCCAGACACCGAGCCGGCAGGCATGACCGGCCCGGCCACGGCGAGGACCAAAATCACAGTTCCTTGAGGGAACCCTTGGGCAGCACGGTCTCCACGGCGGCGCGGCGCATCTTAACCTGTACCCCCTCGGCAACCTCGACCAGGGCAAAATTTTCCCCCAAGTCCAGGACACGACCGGCGATGCCGCCGGCGGTCACGATCTCGTCACCCTTGGCCAGGGCCTCGACCATTTTCTTGTGCTCCTTCTGACGCTTGACCTGAGGACGGATCATCAGGAAATAGAGGAGCACCACCAGACCAATGGGAAAGAGCAGGCTCAACAAGGGGTCGCTTTGGGCCGCGGCGCCAGCGGCCTCCTGGGCCAGGGCGTCGGAGATGAAAAAGCTCATGGTTAGACCTCGACTTTAGGAAGGCGTCGCCAGGCAACGCTTTGATAAAAAATTCAACAGCCATTATGCCATGGATGGTAAAGGGGGTGTCCCGAAAAAATTTTGCCGCCGCATCCCCCTTGGCCACGCCGAACAGTGGTCAGTTTCCGGGCCTAAGCCGATAATGATCGGAATCGCGGGGCCTATCCCGCGCCCGGAGCCCGTGCCGCCCTGTCTTGTCAGCCTGAAGTCAAAAGCAGCCCGTGAAAGCATTCCTCAGACTCTTGGCCCTGGTCATTCTGATCGCCCTCATCGCCACGGTCTGGTGGTTCTGGGGTCGGGCCGTGAAGGGTGACTCCAACCTGACGCTCTACGGCAATGTGGATATCCGCGAGGTCGAACTGGCGTTCCGGCAGCCCGGGCGCCTGGAGTCCCTGAGGTACGAGGAAGGCGCGCGGGTTCATCAGGGTGACCTGCTCGCCGAACTGGATGCCCGCCCCTACCGGGATGCCCTGGCAGCCGCCAACGCGGATTATCGACACGCCGCGGCCGAACTTGAGAAGCTGCGTCGCGGGAATCGCCCTCAGGAGATCCAACGCTCCGAGGCGGAGGTGGCCCTCTTCACGGCCATGGAGAAACGTCTGGCCACCGAACTCAAGCGCCAAAAGGAGCTGGCTGCCACCGCCTTCACCAGTCAGCAGGAGCTGGACAAGGTCCGCGCCGATTACGATGAGGCGGTCGCCGGCCTTAACATGGCCCAACAGACGCAATCCCTCCAGCGGGAGGGAGCCCGCGTCGAGGACATCAGCGCCGCCGAGGCCAGCCTCGCCGCCGCCGCCGCCGCGCGGGATCAGGCTCAGACCGCCCTGGACGACACCCGTCTGATCGCCCCAGCGGACGGCATCATCATGAGCCGGGTCCTGGAGCCGGGCAGCATGGTGACCAGCCAGACGCCGGTCTACACCCTCGCCCTGCCCGATCCCGTTTATGTGCGCGCCTATGCGGCGGAGCCCCAACTGGGGCAGATGGCACCCGGTACCCCGGTGCGCGTGACCACCGACAGCTCCAGCCAGGTGTACGCGGGTCACATCGGCTTCGTCTCACCCAAGGCCGAATTCACGCCGAAATCGGTGGAAACCACCGCCCTGAGGACGGATCTGGTCTATCGACTGCGGATCATCATCCCCAAGACCGACGAGGGGCTGCGCCAAGGCATGCCGGTGACGATTCAGGTGCTTGCGGCGGGCCATCCCGGGAGCCCGTGACCATGATGACGGGGTCCCCGGCGGCCCCGGTGCTGCTGGAGGGGGTCACCAAACAATTTGGCGCAACCCCGGCCCTCAAGGGGCTGTCCACCGCCATCCAGGCCGGGCGCCTGACGGGTCTCGTAGGTCCCGATGGGGCCGGCAAGACTACCCTGATCCGCCTGATGGCGGGCCTGATGGCGCCCTCTTCGGGACGGATCAGCATCCTGGGACTGGATACCCGGCGCGATGCCGCGGACCTCGCCGAGGTCGTCGGCTATATGCCCCAGCGCTTTGGGCTCTACGAAGACCTGTCGGTAATGGAAAATCTGCGTCTCTACGCCGCCCTCCGCGGCGTGGACGCCAACCACCGCGACCAGGCCCTCGACCCCCTCCTGACCTTTACCCGGCTGGGTCCCTTCACCCGGCGGTTGGCCGGGAACCTCTCGGGCGGCATGAAACAAAAGCTGGGGCTGGCCTGCGCCTTGCTGGGCACGCCCAAGGTCCTGCTGCTGGACGAACCCAGCGTCGGCGTGGACCCCGTGAGCCGCCAAGACCTGTGGGCCATGGTCGCGGCCCTGACGGCCAAGGGCCTGGTGGTCGTCTGGGCCACCGCCTACCTGGACGAGGCCGAGCGTTGCGAGTCGGTGCTGCTGCTCAACGAGGGTGAACTGCGCTTTGCCGGCCCCCCCGCCGCCCTCACGGGGCGCATCGCGGATCGCTGCTGGCGGCTGAGCGGGGCCCTGGGTGACCGCCGCGCCCTGCTCCAGCAGGCACTGGACCTGCCCTCCGTCGGTGATGGGGTGATTCAGGGCGAGGAGGTCCGCCTCGTCCTGCGGGAGCACCAGACCCCCGCCGCCATCGAGGCGCTGGCCAAGGCCGCGGGCGCCAGACTGGAGGTCGTAGCACCCCGCTTCGAGGATGCCTTTGTCGATCTGCTGGGGGGCGGACCCGGCGGGACTTCTGCTCTGGCAGAACGCATGCCGGCCCAGGACCTGGGGCTGGACTTCGTGGTCGAGTGCCGCCATCTGACCAAGCGCTTTGGCGCCTTCGTGGCCACGGACGATGTGACCTTCCAGGTCCGGCCCGGCGAAATTTTCGGCCTGCTCGGGCCCAATGGGGCCGGCAAATCCACCACCTTCAAGATGCTCTGCGGTCTGCTCAAGCCCAGCTCAGGTGATGCCCGGGTGGCGGGGCTCGACTTGCGGCATGCCGGCGGCCAGGCCAAGGGGCGCCTGGGCTACATGGCTCAGAAATTCTCCCTCTATGGGCTGCTCTCCGTGCGGCAGAACCTGGCGTTTTACGCCGGCGTCCAGGGTCTGGAGGGCCCGCTGAAACGGGAGCGCATTGCCGAGATGGTGGCGACTTTCCAACTCTCGTCCTTCCTCGACCGGGCCCCGGAGGAACTGCCCCTGGGTTACAAACAGCGGCTGGCCCTGGCCTGTGCCCTCATGCACCGCCCGCCCGTGCTCTTCCTCGACGAGCCCACCTCGGGGGTCGATCCCCTCACCCGCCGTGAATTCTGGACTCACATCAACGGCCTGGTGCGTAAGGGCGTGACGGTGATGGTGACCACCCACTTCATGGACGAGGCCGAGTACTGTGACCGGATCGCCCTCATGGTCCAGGCGCGGGTCATAGCCCTCGACACCCCCGACGCCCTCAAGGCCAGGGTGGCCTTGCACCCGGGCGAAGAGCCGACCATGGAACAGACCTTCATTCGCCTCATCGAGCGGAGCAACGCAACCCTGGCGGTGGACCAGCACCTGGGGGCGGTATGAGCAAACCCAGCGCCCCGTCCTCCCGAGGCTTGTCCGGAAGACGCCTCCTGGCCTTGGTGCGCAAGGAGGGGCTGCAGGTGATCCGCGACCCCTCCGCCATTCTGATCGCCTTCGTCCTCCCCGTGATCCTGTTATTTCTCTTTGCTTACGCGGTCTCCCTGGACATCCGCCAGGTGCCCATCGGTGTGGTGTTGGAGTCAGAAGATCCCAGCGCCCAATCCCTGGCCGCGGCCTTTTCAGGAACCCGCTACTTTCAGGTGACGCCGGCGCGCGATCGGCGCACGGTGGCCAATGCGTTGGCGGCGGGTCACCTGAAGGGCTTCGTGGTGATTCCCGGGGACTTTGCGCACCGCCTCGCCGAGCCACTGGCGGGGCCCCTGGTGGAGATCCTCACCGATGGTTCCCAGCCCAATAACGCCGGTTTTGTCGCCCACTATGCCCAGGGAGTGGTGCTGGGGTGGACCCAGGCCCAGGGTCTGGCACCCGCCCCCCGGGTGGATCTGCGGCCCCGCTTCTGGTTTAACCCGGAGATCGAGAGCCGCCGCTTCCTGGTGCCCGGCGCCATCGCCATCATCATGACCATGATCGGCACCCTCCTGACCGCCTTGCTCCTGGCCCGGGAATGGGAACGGGGGACCCTGGAGGCCCTCTTTTCCACCCCGGCGCGGGTGGCCGAGATCCTCCTCGGCAAGCTGTTGCCCTATTTCGGTTTGGGCCTACTGGCCACCCTGGGTGCGTCGGCCCTCGCCATCCATGTTTTCGGCCTGCCCCTCCAGGGTTCCTGGGGGACCCTGCTCCTGGTGTCCGCGGTCTTCCTGGTACCGGCCCTGGGTCAGGGACTGGTGATCTCGGCGATCGCCAAGAACCAGTTCATCGCCGCCCAGATCGCCCTTTTCACGGGCTTTCTGCCGGCCTTTCTGCTCTCGGGGTTTCTGTTCGAGATCGACTCCATGCCCCTCCCGATCCGGACCGTCAGCCTGGTGGTGCCCGCCCGTTACTTCATTGCCTCCTTGCAGACGGTCTTTCTGGCGGGGGACACCTGGCCAGTACTGGTGCCCAACATGGCGGCCATGCTGGCGATTGGCGGGGTATTTTTCGCGCTGGCGCGGCTCAAGACCCGCAAGAGCCTGGACCCCTGAAGGCGAGCCATTGCCGATGAACCTGATACCGCCCCGCCTGCGCGCCCAGATCATCAAGGAACTGCTGAGCATTCTGCGTGACCCGCGCGCCCGCTTCATCCTGGTCGGCCCGCCCCTGCTCCAACTGCTGGTCTTCTCTTTCGCCGCTACCCTGGAGGTGAGCAACGCGACCCTCGCTGTTTACGACCGGGATGGCGGCCGCTGGGCCCAGGAACTGGTGGCGAGCCTGGGAGCAGCCAGTTTCGTGGGCACCCTGCACCAGGTGAACAGCCGGCAAGCCCTCCACGCCGCCATCGAGCGGCGCGAGGCAATCCTGGCGCTGGAGATTCCGGATACCTTCTCGCGCCAGGTGACGGCCGGGGTGCCGGCCTCCCTGCAGGTCATCGTCGATGGCCGGCGAGCCAACTCCGGCCAGATAGCACTGAGCTATGTCGAGGAGGTGGCGTCTCATCTCGGGGCGGCCTTGACACCCGCCATACACCAGCCGCCCGATCGGATCAGCATCCGGCACGAGTTCAACCCCAATCTCATCTACCGGTGGTTCGTGGTCCCCAGCCTGGTGGGTATCCTGGTGATGGTCGTCTCGCTCACCGTCACCGCCCTGTCCATTGCCCGCGAGCGGGAGTTGGGGACCTTCGATCAACTGCTGGTGTCGCCCACCACCTCCACCGAGATCATTCTGGCCAAGACGGTGCCCGCCCTGCTGATCGGAGGGACCCTGGGCATGATCATGGTTGCGGCGGGCATCTGGGGTTTTCGCATCCCCTGCCATGGCTCGCTGCTAGCGCTCTCCGCCGCCATCCTCCTGTTCATTCTCTCCATCGTGGGGCTGGGGTTGATGATCTCCGCCATCAGCGCAACCCAACAACAGGCCATCCTGGGCGCCTTCGCCATCCTGGTGCCCATGATCCTGATGTCCGGCTTTGCCACCCCGGTGGAGAATATGCCGGTGGCGCTGCAATGGCTGGCGGAGGGCATCCCCCTCAAACACTTCCTGATCATAGTCCAGGGGACCTTCCTCAAAGGCATGCCCCCGGGAGAGGTCTGGAGTCATGCCTGGCCCCTGGTCATCATCGCCCTGGTCACCCTGGGGCTCGCTACCCTCCTGGTGCGCAGTCGGCTGCAATAACGGCAACAGGGTAGCCAGCCCCAGGGTGACCAGGGCGTCGCACCTCCGCGCGGGCGTTTCCTCACTTGCCGTGAACCGAAGCTGGCCACGGATACCGTCCTCTTGGAAGGGCTGAACCCTATCCTTTAAGAGGTATGTTCGCCGGACCAGATGGCAGTTAGATCCGGGCGCCTGTGCGGCCGTGCTTGCTCAACAAAGTACCATGCGGCGGGAGACCAGCATCCATGACCCTATCGCGTATCCAAAGGAGGCTATTCATCCTGGGCATGGTTTTCATTGTAGCTTTTGCAGGCCTGGTCCAGCTTATTCACCGTAAGGCCGACGACTATGCCGTTAATGAGGCCAAAAAGCAGGCTCTGAACGCCTTACTCGTGCACCGGGCGATCCACGCCTACGTCACCAAAACTCAGCGGCCCGAGATTTACCGGCTTAAGGATGAGCAGAAGCTGTATCGCGACTACTTCGCACCCCAGACCATGTCCTTCACCTATATCTCCGGCAGCATCAAGGACCTTCTCAACGATCAACGCCAGCAACACGGCATGGAGCCGATCTATTTCAAGCTGGCCAGTGAAAACCCACGCAATCCGATCAATCAAGCCGATGTCTTTGAGACCGCCCTGCTCCGACGGATGAACCGGGAGAATTTGACCGAGTATCAAGAGGTGGTCCAGGTGCAGGGACAAGAGGTTCTCTACCTTGCCGTGCCGATCGAGCGCTCGACGCCTGGCTGCATGAAATGCCATGGCGACCCCAAGGATGCCCCCCAGGAATTGATTGCCATGTATGGCGACAAGGCCGGCTTCTTCGAGAACCCCGACGACATCCGGGCCCTGATTTCGATACGGGTTCCCCTGGCCGGGGTGCTCGCCAGCGCCGACCAGATGGCCAACTTCATCATTCTGGTCACCTTGGCCGTACTCTCGGGGATTTATGCCCTGATCGCCGTTTTCTCTCTGCGCCTGGAAGCCCAGCAGCAACAAATCGTCCGGCAAAACATCGAATTGTCGCGGCTATCCGTCACCGATAGCCTCACCGGAACCCTTAACCGCCTGGGCGCTATGGACCGCCTGGGAGAGCTCGCCAGCCTGGCCGCACGCCATAGGTATCCCTTTGCCATCATGATGTTCGATCTGGATCATTTCAAAAATGTCAACGACCAGTATGGCCATGCCGCCGGCGACGAGGTACTGAAAGTCTTCACCGACATCGTGCGCACCCATATCCGGACCTCGGATCTCCTGTGTCGCTGGGGTGGTGAGGAGTTTTTATTGGTGTGCCCGCACCTTGACCAGGACAATGTCCACAATCTCGCCGAGAAACTGCGCCAGGCCGTGGAAAAGGCCTCATTCCTCGCGGACATCCCCTTGACAACCAGCATCGGCATTGCCGAGTTCAAGCCGGGCGAGTCGGTAATGCGCTTGATCGAACGTGCCGACCAGGCGCTCTATTCCGCCAAGGAGGCAGGCCGCAACCGCGTTGCCAGTGCGGCAGACCCCGTTTAAGCGATCGCCATCTCCCTTACGAAGGTTTCCAGCCGGCCGGCCGCGATGGCTGACCGCAGGTCGGCCATCAGGGTCTGGTAGTAGCGCAGGTTGTGGATGGTGTTGAGCCGCGCCCCCAGGATCTCGTGGCAGCGGTCCAGATGGTGAAGATAGGCGCGACTGTAGTTGCGACAGGTATAGCAATCACACTTGGGGTCCAGAGGCCCCGTGTCGGTTCGATGGCGGGCATTGCGGATACGGACCACGCCGGCGTGGGTGAAGAGGTGGCCATTGCGGGCGTTGCGGGTGGGCATGACACAATCAAACATGTCGATGCCCCGCCGCACCGCCTGGACGATATCCGCCGGGGTGCCGACACCCATGAGGTAGCGGGGCCGGTCCGCCGGCAGTCGGTCGGCAAGGAAATCCAAGACCCGCAGCCGGTCTGCCTCGGGCTCGCCCACGGACAGACCACCAATGGCATAACCGTCGAAGCCGAGCTCGGTCAGGCCCTCCAGTGACTCAGCGCGCAGTTCCTCGTACATGCCGCCCTGGACGATGCCGAAGAGAGCCGATGGGTTGTCGCCATGAGCCACCCGGCTGCGCGCCGCCCAGCGCAGGGAGCGCTCCATGGAGGTCCGAGCCTGCTCCGGGGTTGCCGGATAGGGGGTGCAGTCATCGAAAATCATGACGATGTCGGCGCCCAGAACGCGCTGCATGGCCAGGGATTCCTCGGGGCCCATGAAGATGCGGCTGCCATCGATGGGGGAGCGGAAATGGACGCCCTCCTCCTTGATACGGCGCAGCTTGCCGAGGCTGAAGACCTGGAAGCCACCGGAGTCGGTGAGGATGGGCCCGGACCAGTGGATGAAGTCGTGGAGATCGCCATGACTGGCAATAACCTCGGGCCCGGGCCGCAACAGGAGGTGGAAGGTGTTGCCGAGGATGATCTGAGCACCCAGGCCCTGGAGTTCCTCCGGGGTCATGGCCTTGACGGTGCCATAGGTGCCCACCGGCATAAAGGCCGGCGTCTCCACCACCCCGCGGGCAAAGGTCAGACGCCCGCGCCGGGCCGCGCCATCGCTGGCCAGATGCTCAAATTCCATGACCCATCTCCTTCAGCCAGAGGGGTAAGGCTTGCAGGTCGGGGATTTCGGCCAGAGGCGGCTCCAGATCCGCCGGCCAGGCCTGGCTATCCCGGTTGACCCAGAGGGCGCGCATGCCGAGCGCCCGCGCCGCCTCAATATCGTAAAGGGGGTGATCGCCCAGATGCAGGGCCTGGTCAGGCTCCAGACCTGCCCAAGCCAAGGCCGCCTCAAAGAGGGCGGGGTCGGGCCGGGCAGCGCCCACCTCTGCGGCGGTCAGTGACCGATGAAAGAGGCCCCGCAGGGGCGTGTGGTCGATGTTCGCATTGCCGTTGGTCACGGATACCAATCGATAATCCACGGCCAGGGTACGCAAGACGGGGATCACCTCCGGAAAGGGCTCGACCCGGTTGCGATGCGCCATGAAGACGGCCATGCCCTCCTCCGCCAGGGCGGGATCATGACCGAATTCGTCGAGCAGGACTTGCAGCGAGGCCTGGCGCACGGCGGTGACGTCATGGGCGATAGCCGGTCTTTGCGCCATCAGGCCGCGCCGGTGCTCACGCAGGCTTTCCAGATCCATAGCCTGCGCCAGCCGGGGCGCCTGCTGGGCCAGCCAGGCGTACATAGCGACCTCGGCCCGTCGGATGGTCTCCAGGCAGGGCCAGAGGGTGTCGTCGAGGTCCAGGGTGATGAGTTGGATGGGGCGAGCATTCATGGCGTTGGCCGAGTGCGGTGGATGCCGACATTGTGCCCCAGGCGGGTGGTAACGGGAATCCGCCCTTTAAAGTCAAATCGCGCCTGCCCAAATGAGTATAAAATTCACTTGCCCCTAGTCGCGAGGCCGAGATGTTCGCTTTCCACCGCAAAATCAGGATGCCCACCCATCAGGAGGCCCTGCCCGGGCGCGACCAGGCACTCGTGGTCACCAACCGCCATTACGTCCTGGGCCGCCCCTTACTGCCACCCTTCCCCGAGGGGCTGGGCCTGGCCCTTTTCGGCCTCGGCTGTTTTTGGGGGGCGGAACGGCATTTCTGGCAACTGGATGGCGTCTGGACCACGGCTGTGGGCTATGCCGGCGGTTACACGCCAAACCCCAATTATGACGAGGTCTGCTCTGGCATGACGGGTCACAATGAGGTGGTCCGGGTGGTCTTCGACCCAACCCGCATGGGCTACGAACAACTCCTGAAGGCCTTTTGGGAGACCCATGACCCAACCCAGGGCATGCGCCAGGGCAATGATGTCGGCACCCAGTACCGGTCCGGTATTTATTGCCAGGACGAATCTCAACGCCTGGCCGCCGAGGCTAGCCAGGAACGCTTTGCCAAGGCCCTGGCGGCGAAGGGGCGCGGTCCCATCACGACCGAGATTCTGCCCGCGCCGATGTTTTACTACGCCGAGGACTACCATCAGCAGTACCTGGCTAAGAATCCAGGCGGTTACTGCGGTCTTGGCGGCTGCGGCGTGGCCTATCCCGGCTGAACCGCCCCTTGCCCTGACCCATCGTCAGGGCCCATCCCCCCTCCCTTCAACCTCCATTAACCACAGACCCGCTCATGAACGACACTAACGATTTCGCGGCGCTCCTGGCCGAATTCGACCAAACACACACAGGAACCCCTGAAAAGGGTGCCAAGGCCGGTGACCAGGTCCGGGGGCGGGTAGTAGCCATCAGCGAGGATCAGGTCTTTATCGATCTCGGCGGCAAGGCGGAGGGCATCATGGACGCCGCCTCCTTGCGGAACCCGGAGGGTCAATTGAACGTCGCGGTAGGCGACGAGGTGACAGCGACGGTCGCGGGTATCGAGGAGGACGGCACCCTGCGCTTGGGCAACCAACAGGCCCGACAGCTCCATGGCGTGGCCGAACTGGAACAGGCCTATCGCGAGCAACTGCCCGTCCATGGCCGGGTAACGGCTGTGGTCAAGGGTGGCGTCGAGGTCCAGATCGCTGGCCAGCGCGCCTTTTGTCCGGCCTCCCAAATGGATCTCCGCTACATCGAGGACCTGTCGGAGTTCATCGACCAGCACCTGGACTTTCGCATTACCAAATACGAGGGCGGCCGCCACGTCAATTTGGTGGTCTCCCGCCGGATGTTGCTCGAGGAGGAGCAGCGCCTGCGCGCCGAGGCCATCCGCGCCAATCTCAAGGAGGGCGCCGTGCTCCAAGGCACCGTCTCCTCCCTCCAGGACTATGGCGCCTTCGTCGATCTGGGTGGCCTGGAGGGCATGATCCATATCAGCGAGCTGGCCTTCCACCGGGTTAAGCACCCCAGTGAGATCCTCAGCGTCGGCCAGACGCTTGAGGTCACGGTGTTGCGCGTTGACAAAACTGACAATCCCAAACGCCCGGAGAAGATCGCCCTCTCCATCCGCGCCCTATCCCAAGACCCCTGGACCGAGGTGGCCCAGCAATTCCCCATTGGCTCGCGGGTCCAGGGCCTGGTCACCCGTCTACAGCCCTTCGGCGCCTTCATCGAACTGGCCCCTGGGGTGGAGGGCCTGGTCCACATCAGCGAACTGGGCGCTGGCAAGCGCATCAGCCATCCCCAGGAGGTGCTGAGCCCCGGCCAGAAGGTCGAGACCAGCGTACTCGCCATCGACCGGGAGCAACGCCGCATCAGCCTGACCCTGGACGAGGCCAAGGCTTCTGAGGCCGCGCCGGACCTGCCCAGCTACGCCCCCGGCGCCAAGACCACCACCGGCGATCTGGGCAGCTTTGGCGCCCTGCTCAAGCAAAGCATGGCAAAACCGCGCTGATTTCCATGCCATTGACTTAAATCCTACCGGCCTGGCCCCAACGCCCTGGCGTCGCGGCCAATCCGGAGGGTACCCGTCACACTCACCTGCAAGAAATTTTGTCCCTCCCCCAAAAAAATTGTCGGTCACCCCTTGACGCTGGCCGTAGTGATACTATTTTTGGAGTTGTGAATGCTCTTCGGAGATTCACAAAACCGCGTGATCCAACCTGGATACGCACCTTGAAAACATATTGCTCATTGAGGATATGACCATGTCAACCATCGACTTCTCTCCCCTCTTCCGCTCTATGATCGGCTTCGATCGGCTTTCGTCCGCCCTGGAGAATGCCTATCGCTCCGAGCCAGGCGGTTATCCTCCCTACAACGTGGAGGTCAGCGGCGAGAGCGACTACCGCATTACCATGGCCGTCGCCGGATTTTCTCCGGGCGAGCTCGGTCTGGAGGTCAAGGAGAACATCCTGACGGTCTCGGGATCGCGCAATGAGGACGACAAAGAAGCACGTTTCCTCTACCGTGGGATCGCCAACCGGGGTTTCGAGCGCAAGTTCCAACTTGCCGATTATGTCCGGGTGGTGGATGCCCGGCTCGAGAACGGATTACTCCATATCGAGTTGCGCCGTGAAATCCCCGAGGCCATGAAGCCCCGCAAGATTGAGATCCGGGGTGAAGGTGGGCCGCTCTTGGAAGGTGAGAAGCTCAGGGCCGTCGCCTGAGCGACGCGACGCCGGACCTGATGTCCGGTAATCTCTGACAATAGGCCGGGTATCCCCCGGCCTTTTTTTTGATTTTCATTCCGATTCAGGTTGCCTCATGAAAGCTATCGGTTATCAACAGTGCCTGCCGATCGAAGACCCCTCCTCCCTGGTGGACCTTGACCTGCCTACGCCCTCGCCCGGTTCGCGTGATCTGCTAGTGGAGGTCCAGGCCATCTCGGTCAACCCCGTGGATACCAAGATCCGCCAGCGCGCGACTCCACCTCTGGGCAAATACCGGGTCCTGGGCTGGGACGCCTCCGGGCTAGTGAAGGCCGTAGGCTCCGAGGTGACCCTCTTCAAGCCAGGCGACGAGGTCTGGTATGCCGGGGCTCGGGACCGGCCAGGCAGCAACGCTCAACTGCAATTGGTGGACGAGCGCATCGTCGGTCACAAACCCCGGAGCCTGAGCCATGCCGAGGCGGCGGCCCTGCCTTTGACCCTGGTGACGGCCTGGGAACTGCTCTTCGACCGGCTCCAGGTCACCCGCCTGTCGGCAGGCAAAACCGCCGGGAATGGCGCCGAGGCCATCTTGATCATCGGCGCCGGTGGCGGCGTGGGCTCCATCCTCACCCAACTGGCTCGCCAACTCACGGGCCTGACCGTCATTGGCACCGCCTCCCGGCCCGAGACGCGACAATGGGTCCAGGATCTGGGCGCTCACTTCATCGTCGATCATGCCCAACCCCTGGCACCCCAATTGGCGGCTATCGGCCATCACCAGGTCCGCTATATCGCGGGCCTGACCCAAACTGAGCAACATCTGGCAGCCATCATCGCGATCATCGCCCCCCAGGGCCGCCTCGCCATCATCGACGACCCGCGCCAACTGGATATCATGCCCTTCAAGCAGAAATCCATCTCCATCCATTGGGAATTCATGTTTACCCGCAGCCTGTTCGTGACCGCCGACATCCAGGTCCAGCATCTGATCCTGGAAGAGACCGCCCACCTGGTCGATCAAGGCCAGCTCATGACGACCCTGGTCAGCCATTTCGGACCCATTAACGCCAGCAACCTCCGGCGGGCCCATGCCCTGATCGAGAGTGGCCAGTCCCGGGGCAAGATCGTTCTGGAAGGCTTTCCAGCCTGATTTTTCAGCCGGTTCGCCCCCCGGGCCCTACCATCAAAGCCTTCCTGTGGCGCGAGTCATCAATGGGCGAAGTAATGAATTCAAGAAAAAATCTTGCGGAATAGATCAAAATTCGGCATTATGAATCCCGTGCAGTGTTATCTTGTAGTGTTCCGGTAGTACCTCCTCCCCGTAGTGCGTGGCAGATTCTTCCGTGATATCCCAACAGTTGTCTGCATACAAACACGTTTAGTTCAATCCAGAGGTTTTACCGTAATGGCTATAGGTACTGTTAAGTGGTTTAGTGACGAAAAGGGCTTTGGCTTCATCGCCCCCTCCGATGGCAGCAAGGACGTTTTCGTCCATCACAGCGCCGTTCAGGGCAGTGGCTTTAAGACGCTTGCCGAGGGGCAAACCGTTTCCTATAACGTTGAGCAAGGCCAGAAGGGCCCGAGCGCGACCAACGTCATACCCCAATAATTCCAGGGGGCTTCGGCCCCGGTATCTGGAATAAAGCCCCGCTCTTTCGCGGGGCTTTTGCATTATAGGGACTTCACGAACATACCTCGTCCCGCCAAGTCAGGCTTGGACCCCGCCTTGCGTTTCAGCCCCGGTTATCCGGCCCCACCGGCAACAAGCACGGCAATGCTGCGGCCCTCCACATGATAATGGCGGGTATTCAGGAGAGGCTGCAGCGCAGCTAACTCCCGGATGGCATCGTCACCCGCCTTGCCCGTATCAATGAAGCCGTACCAACCCCCCTCACCAAGGTTCGGCAGTTCAAAGTCGTGGGCCTCCCAATGGGCATTCGCCATCAGAAAGATGTCCTCGGCCCGTCCGCTCGGGGCATTGCCCCTGAGGTGCATGGCGAGACTATGCGAATCGTGGCTCCAATCCGGTTCTCCAAGGCGAAAGCCGTGCCAATGAATCTCGGCGCCCAGCCCCTCCCGGACCGTGAAGCTGTCGAATGTCAGCAGCTTGTGTGACTTCCGAAAGGCGATTAACAAGCGAAAGAAGCGAAAGAGACTCCGGTTACTAGCACCCTTGTCCCAGTCCAGCCAACTGATGCGGTTGTCCTGGCAATAGGCATTGTTATTGCCCCCCTGGGTGCGCCCCAATTCATCGCCGGCCAAAATCATCGGCACCCCGCGCGCCAGGATCAGCAGGGTCGCGAAGTTGCGTACCTGCCGTTCCCGAAGCCGCAGGATCTCGGGTTCATCCACCGGTCCTTCGCGACCGCAGTTCCAACTCAGATTATTCGGATCGCCATCGCGTTCCTCCTCGCCGTTGGCGCGGTTATGCTTATCGTCATAACTGACCAGGTCGGCCAAGGTGAAGCCGTCGTGACTGGTGATAAAATTGATGCCATGACCAGGTTCGCGATCGCTCTGAAACAGATCCGAGCTACCCGCCAGTCGCGTCGCCAGGCTGCCAACCATTCCCGGTTCTCCCCGGACGAAACGGCGGATATCGTCCCGGAATCTGCCATTCCATTCCGCCCAACGCCCCCAGTTGGGGAAGCTACCCACCTGATAGAGCCCAGCGGCATCCCAGGCTTCGGCGATCAGCTTGGTATCGGCGAGTACCGGATCGCCGGCAATCTGCTCCAGCAGAGGGGGGCTGGCCAACACATTGCCATCCTGGTCCCGCCCCAGAATCGAAGCCAGGTCGAAGCGAAAGCCATCCACATGCATTTCCGTGACCCAATAGCGCAGGCTGTCGAGGATGAAATGGCGGACATAGGGATGGTTACAGTTGATGGTATTTCCGCATCCGGAAAAGTTCATATAGCTGCCATCCCCAGCGAGCATGTAGTAGGAGCTGTTGTCGATCCCTTTCATGGAATAGGCTGGGCCCCGCTGATCACCCTCGCCACTATGGTTGTAGACGACGTCGAGAATCACCTCGATTCCGGCGGCATGGAATGCCTTCACCAGATCCTTGAACTCATTCACCTCCCGACCCGGCCCAGAATCCGCGGCATAGCTGGCCTTGAGGGCAAAGAAGGATAGGGGGTGATAACCCCAGAAGTTTCGGAGAGCCGAGCCGTCCTCCGGGTTGATCCCTTCGTTGTCTCCCTCGTCGAACTCCGTCACGGGCAAAAGCTCAACCGCGGTGATACCCAATTCGAGCAGGTAGGGGATTTTTTCGATCAAGCCACGGAAGGTGCCCGGGTGCTGGACTTGGGACGAGGTGTCCTGAGTAAAACCACGGACGTGCAACTCATAGATCACGGAATCCGCCATGGGTCGGTTGATCGGCTGATCCAGTGCCCAATCGTAATCGCGTCCGACGATCAAGCCACGGCGAAAGGCATCCTGATGGCGGCGACTGCCATCACCCCAGGGGCGCGGACTGTTGAGGGCGAGGGCGTAGGGATCCGCCAGGCACAGTTGGGGATCGAAGCGGTGTCGAACACCAGCGGGACCCTCGATTCTATAGGCGTATTCGATGCCGGGGTTCAGGCCAGATACGAAGGCATGCCAGACATCGCCCGTCCGATTGTGGTGGCGGTCCAGGGGAAACGCGGCCATCTCCACCCTACTGCCCGGCAGGAATAACAGCAAGGTGACGGCAGTGGCATGCCGGGAAAAGATCGCGAAATTGATTCCACCCCGCTCGACCCTGGCCCCAAACGGCAAGGGGTGGCCACGTTCGAAGCCAAAATCCTCGGTAATGACCGAAAGCAGGTCACGGCTGGCTGGGTACGACATGTTCGTCCTCTCAAGATGGCCACTTCTAGCCCCGGGCCTTCGGCATAGGCATAGACTTAGGGCCGAATAGTTAGGGGCTCCCCCGCTATATGTTCGCATATGGAGATGGGCTGGGGGGTGTGGATATTCACCCGCGGACCACTAATCCTGCGATGAGGCAGATCGTGAGGCAAAACATGGGACTTGACACCAGCCTGCTCGATGGTTATTGTGCACTGCAACAATTGCTGCACTGCATCAATTGCCCATCACTAAACACTTTGGAGATTGACCATGACCACGACCGAAACCCTGAACACCGTCAAAGAACTTTCCATCAAGGGCATGGAGCGGATGAACAGCTTGACCGAGCTCAATATGAGCCTGTTCGACCGTATGGCCGCCCAGCAGATGGACGCCCTGAACATGCTGATGGAGCACGGCAACCGCACTCTGACAATGGCCTCCGATGCCAAAGGCTACAACACCTTCCTGAAGGGCCAGATCGAGGCTGCCAAGGACCTGAGCGAGCAGGTGATGGCCAAGTCCAAGTCCACCCTGACCCTGGCCGGCCAAGCCAGCGAGGACTACCGGGCCTGGTACATGCGTAACCTGGCCGAGGTCAACGCCGACCTGCGCAAGGTCGTCCCCGCCGTCTAAGTGGTTGCTTGAAAATCTACCGGGTCCAAGGAGGGACCCCTGCCGCCCCTTACTCCAGGATCAATGGTCGGAGGCGGCCTTGAGTCCAACGGGCTAGCCCCATTCAAATTTACCCCGCCACTTCCAGATAGACCCAAGCCATACCTTCGCCTTTTGATCTCAGCCAGGATGAACAGCGCCTGGCGACATCCTACCCACTCGGTTAATTCTCAGCATAGCCGTCAGGCAACCCGTACCTGTGGTGCTTGCAGCCCAGCCACCGTTCCAAAGGCGGATTCTATCCCCCCATTAATATATTAGTACTTGCTTATATACAGATTGTGCCGCATACTCTTGTCATCCCATAGAAGAGGTTGTCAGGTAACTCCCTCATCAGGTGGAAATTGTAGGAGATGACTCACATGAACTTTGACGCTTTAACTCTCGGTGGCTTTGTGCTCACCTTCGTAGTGGCTGGCCTTATGATCGCCATACAGCGCGGCAACGAGAAACTATCCGAACTGCATCGCCGTATGCGGGGGTGCGGGGCCTGTTAATCGCCGGCCCCCAAGCAGCCAACAGGAGCCCTCTGAAATGGGCTCCATAACCCGGGGCGCTGACTGCCCTCCAAACCGCCTGAACGGCAATCACCGTTCTGGCGGTTTTTATTATGCCCAACAACATCTGACCTGCCCGATTCTTGGCCCATCACCCTGCCAGGATGTTTCTCAAGACGCCGCCACTTGCGCGCCACGCCCGGATCAGGATGTTGCGCCGCACCCACTCGGCCGTTGGCAGGGTCGAACCCGCCACCTCCTGTGGATAGCCGGGATGGTACGGGCGTTCTGGGAGGGCCAGGTCTTATATCTTGCGATCATTAGTCGGCTCGGGTTAGGTCACTCGTCGGTCTGAGGCGAAGCCTCGCTAGCCGTTGCGATCATCCGGGGTTTCCCTGCCCTCCCGCTGGCCATCCCAGGATTTTGACGACATACCCGATTAAGGTAATGGGCTGGTCCGCCCCGCTCCTCCAACGAGCCCTGAGCGGGCACAATGAGCGATGAACTTGAAGCATCGTCAACCGAGGTAGCGGGGCAGACCCATGAAAGAGTTTAGCAAAGAGCCTGTTGTCACGATCGGCATCGACCTGGCCAAGAAGAACAGTATGCCTGTGTATGGCGTGGATGCGCAGGGTCGGCAGGCGCTCAGCAGAAAAGTGCCCCGCGGGAAATTGAGCGCCTTCATGGTGAATCAGCCGCCCTGTCTGGTGGCGATGGAAGCGTGCGGCAGCGCGCACCACTGGGCGCGGGTGTTGCGCGACTGCGGTCATGAGGTACGTCTGATCGCGCCGCAATTCGTCAAGCCGTTCGTGAAGTCTAACAAGAACGATGCCGTCGATACCGAGGCGATCTGGGAGGCGGTGCAGCAGCCCAACAGGCGCTGTGTGGCGGTGAAGACCGTCGAGCAGCAGGACGTCCCATCGATGCATCGCATGCGCAGCCTGAGCGTCGAGCGGCGCACCGCCCAGGTCAACCAGGTGCGCGGTTTGCTGCTGGAGTACGGAATCGAGATTCCCCAGGGGCGTGCGGGGCTGATGCGGCGCCTGCCCGAGATCCTCGAGGATGGCGAGAATGGCTTGAGCGAGCGCTTTCGTGCCGAACTCAACCACCTGCTCGAGGAGTTGCGCCATCTCGACGAGCAAGCCGCATATTACGACACGCCGATTCAGGCTATCGCCCAGAGTAATGAGACGGCCCAGCGACTGGCGACGATCCCCGGCATCGGCGCCCTCGTGGCCACCGCGCGGGTGGCCGCCGTCGGCGAGGATGTGGGGGTGTTTCGCAACGGCCGCGGGCTGGCCGCCTGGCTCGGGCTGGTCCCGCGCCAGCATGCCACGGGCGGGCGCGAGCGCCTGCTCGGGATCAGCAAGCGCGGCGACGTCTATCTGCGCCAGCTGCTCATCCACGGGGCACGCGCCGTCATGCGCTGGGTCGAGCGCAAGGAGGACCCCGCCAGCCGCTGGGCGACGGCCCTGAAGAGCCGGCGCCACACCAACGTCGCCGTCGTGGCGATGGCCAACAAGATCGCGCGGGTCGCCTATGCCGTGATGCGCACCGGCAAGCCCTACGACCCGGCCGCCGGCCAGCCGCTCCAGGCCGCCGTCTGAGATCAACGAGACGCCGCCTCCGGCGGGATGAACCGCGACCTGGCGGTCGCCCCAACCGCGTACCGAACACCACGAGTGGCGAAGAGTGAGCATCACGGTGATGGCATGAAAAGCACGGCCTGCCTTCCTGAAAACCTGGTTATTACACCAGCCGGCTGAGCCGAGACGGGTAGGATGATGAGGACGGGAAGGCGCGCGATTTCCATCAGGGCACCGGGGTCGGCAACGACACCCCAAATGATGCCGGATCTATGGCTGCAACGTCTCCTTCTGCCACAGACAGCGGTTTCACTCTTGCAGCGCGGGGCGGACCATATATGTATCCAGGGGCCAGGGATATTCTTGTCAGGACTGCGGTGAGAGGCTAATCTTGAGCGGAATTCTAGGAGAACCCCGATGCCATTACCCAAAGCGGCTTTTTTGATGTTGTTTTTGCCCCTGATGGTTGCCTGTACGCCCACCGTGCAACTGGCCATGCCCTCGGAGCCGATCAACATCAATCTCAACGTCAAGATTGAACACGAGATTTACATCAAGGTCGATAAGGACCTGGACAAGGTCCTCAACAAATCCAGCGGTCTATTTTAGGCGCCCCGTCGAGGCTCCCCGGAGAAAGTCGCCCATGTCCTCACGCATCCGTATCGCTGCGGTCCTCCTGGCCCTGGGCATGAGTCTGCCCGTGCTGGCGCTCGACCTGAATCAGGCCAGCGCCGCCCTGGGCCAGGCCAAGGCCGCGGGTCAGCTCGGTGAAAAGCCTAATGGCTATCTGGGGGTCGTAGCCCCAGGTGGCCAGGCCACCGAGATTGCCCGCCTGATCAACGAGGCGCGCCGCGTCGAATATCAGCAAGTCGCCAAGAAAAACGCCATCCCCCTGGGAGACGTGGAGTCCTTGGCCGGCAAGAAGACCATTGACAAGACCCCCGCGGGTCAGTTTATTCAGTCCGGAGGTCAGTGGGTGAGGAAGTGAGGGGCTCTTAGTTCGCTTCTCGCGGCGTCGCCGGTATCCTGGCGGCTGGTTACATCCCTGTCACGGCATTCCCCCGAGGCTGACTATGAAAACCCCAAGAAGCCTCGAACCACTGGTGAGCGAGGGCATTGTCGATGAGGTGATCCGCCCGTTGAAGAGCGGCAAGGAGGCCTCGGTCTATGTGGTGCGGTGTGACGGTGCCATTCGCTGTGCCAAAGTCTATAAAGAAGCCAACCAACGGGGATTCCACAAACAGGTCCTGTATCGGGAAGGCCGCAAGGTGCGGAATAGTCGCCAGGCGCGGGCCATGGAAAAGGGCTCGCGTTATGGCCGTAAGCAGCAGGAAGATGTCTGGCAAAATGTGGAGGTCGATGCCTTATACCGGTTGGCCGCGGCCGGGGTGCGGGTTCCCCAGCCTTATCTTTATGTCGAGGGTGTGCTCCTGATGGAGTTGGTGGTTGACGAACACGGCGATGCCGCGCCCCGACTCAACGATATTGAATTGTCAGGAGATCAGGCGCTGGAGTATCACGGCCAACTGATCGGTAACGTGGTCAAAATGCTGTGTGGCGGGCTGATCCACGGGGACCTTTCCGAGTTTAATATCCTCGTGGATACCCAGGGCCCCGTCATTATCGATCTACCCCAGGCCGTCGATGCGGCGGCGAATAACAATGCCGCCAGGATGCTAGCGCGGGATGTGAACAATCTCGCCGCCTATTTCGGTCGTTACGCGCCCGAACTGCTAGCCACCAGTTACGGCAAGGAAATCTGGTACATCTATGAGAGCGGCAACCTGACACCCACCACCAAACTGACGGGCCATTTCAAGGGGAGCAATAAACAGGCTGATTTGGACAGCATCATGCGGGAAATCGATGATGCCCGCGAGGAGGCCCTCCGGCATAAACTCGAACGTGCAGAAGCCGGCTTGCACGGATAGACCTCGTTTCCAGGGACGATGAACGGCAGGGTGACTCCCTCGCGATGATCCGCGGGCAACGCCAAGGGAGCCTCTTCTAAAATCCCATCTTCTCGAAAAAGCCCTTGACCCCATCTAACCAGGAATGGGATTGGGGGCTGTGCTTGTCGCCACCGGCGGTGACGGACTCGTCGAATTCCCGCAGGAGTTCCTTTTGGCGCTCGGTGAGATTGACCGGGGTCTCCACCAGGACCCGGCAGATGAGATCGCCAATGACGCCGCCGCGCACTGGTTTTACACCCTTGCCGCGGACCCGGAACATCCTGCCGGTCTGGGTACCAGGCGGAATCTTGAGCATCAGTTTGCCATCGAGGGTTGGTACCTGCATCTCGCCGCCGAGGGCGGCGGTGACGAACCCGATGGGAACCTCGCAAAAAAGATGATTGTCCTCACGGGTAAAGATGGGATGGCGTTCGACCTCGATCTGGACGTAGAGATCCCCGGCTGGGCCTCCCTTATCTCCTGCCTCCCCCTCCCCCGCCAAACGAATGCGATCACCCGTATCGACGCCAGCAGGAACCTTGACCGAGAGGGTCTTCTGCTCCTGAACCCGACCCTGGCCGTGACAATGGACGCAAGGGTCATCAATGCGGCTACCGGTGCCCCGACACTGGGGGCAGGCCTGCTGGATGGAAAAAAAGCCCTGCTGCATCCGTACCTGACCCATGCCGTTGCAGGTGGTGCAGGTGCGGGGCTTTGAGCCGGGACGGGCGCCGCTGCCACCGCAGTGGTGACATTCCACCAAGGTAGGAATGCGGATCTTGACTTCCTTGCCCGCCACGGCGTCCTCTAGACTGAGGCTGAGGTCATAACGCAGGTCGGCACCGCGATGGACACGCCGGCCACCCCCCCGGCCACCGAAGATATCGCCAAAGACATCGCCAAAGATATCGCCAAAACCCCCGCCCTGACCCGCATCCGCCTCGACCCCGGCATGGCCGAACTGATCGTAGGCGGAACGTTTCTTGGGGTCCGTCAGGATCTCATAGGCCAGTTTGGCCTCCTTGAACTTCTGTTCCGCCTCCTCCCCCGGATTGCGGTCCGGGTGGAACTTCATGGCCAACCGCCGGTAGGCCTTCTTGATGTCGGCCTCGCTGGCATTACGGGGGACACCCAGGACTTCGTAGTAATCACGTTTGGACATGGCGGAAAGGCTTCAGACGACTCTGTCGAAAATTAATCCATCATTTGAACGGGCTGGATGGACAACGGCCACCGCGAAGGACTTCGGGTGGCCGCCAGGTGCCCCTATTCAGGCATTCCCATTCAGAAATGGCGGGGCAGGCTCCCGCTCCGGTTACTTTTTGTCGTCCTTGACTTCCTCAAACTCGGCATCGACAACATCGTCATCGCCGGCCTTCTTCTCGCTACCGCCATGGCCCTGGCCCTGGCCGGCCTGACCCGCGTCAGCGCCGGCATCGCCGTGCTGGGAGTAGAGGCGCTCGGCCATCTTGGCGGAGGCCTCGCCCAAGGCCTTGGTCTGGGACTCGATCCGTTCCTTGTCCTCACCCTTCATGGCGACTTCGAGATCCTTGATGGCGGCCTCGATGCGCTGCTTCTCGCCCGACTCCATCTTGTCGCCCAGTTGCTCCATGGATTTGCGGGTGGCGTGAATCAGGGTATCGGCCTGGTTACGAGCACTCACCAACTCATGGAAGCGGCGATCTTCCTCGGCATGCGCCTCGGCGTCCTTGACCATGCGCTTAATCTCGTCATCGGAGAGGCCTGAAGAGGCCTTGATGATGATGGACTGTTCTTTGCCGGTCGCCTTATCGCGGGCCGAGACGTTGAGGATGCCGTTGGCGTCGATGTCGAACTTAACCTCAACCTGGGGCATGCCGCGCGGCGCCGGTGGGATATCGCTGAGGTCGAAGCGTCCCAGGGACTTGTTAGCCGAGGCCTGCTCCCGCTCGCCCTGGAGCACATGGACCGTGACGGCGGTCTGGTTGTCGTCGGCAGTAGAGAAGACCTGCTGGGCCGAGGTCGGTATGGTGGTGTTCTTCTCGATCAGCTTGGTCATAACCCCGCCCAGGGTCTCGATACCCAGGGACAGGGGCGTGACGTCCAAAAGCAGCACATCCTTGACCTGACCGCCGAGGACACCGCCCTGAATGGCGGCGCCGACGGCCACCGCCTCGTCGGGGTTAACGTCCTTTCGGGGGGCCTTGCCGAAGAACTCCTGGACCTTGGCCTGGACCATGGGCATGCGGGTCTGACCACCCACCAAAATCACCTCGTTGATCTCGCCCGCGCCCAGCCCCGCGTCCTTGAGGGCGGTGCGGCAGGGAGCTATGGTGCGCTCCACCAGGTCTTCTACCAAGGATTCGAGCTTGGAGCGCGTCAGCTTGACGTTGAGGTGCTTGGGCCCGTTCTGGTCGGCGGTGATGTAAGGCAGATTGAGGTCCGTCTGCTGGCTGGAACTCAGTTCGATCTTGGCCTTCTCGGCGGACTCCTTGAGACGCTGTAGGGCGAGGGGGTCCTTGCGCAGGTCCATGCCCTGCTCCTTTTGGAAGATCTCCACCAAATGGTCGATGATGCGCTTGTCGAAGTCCTCGCCACCCAGGAAGGTGTCGCCATTGGTGGAAAGCACCTCGAATTGATGCTCGCCTTCGATCTCGGCGATCTCGATGATGGAGATGTCGAAAGTACCGCCGCCAAGGTCATAGACGGCGATCTTCTGGTCGCCCCGCTGCTTATCCATGCCATAGGCCAAAGAGGCAGCGGTGGGCTCGTTAATAATGCGTTTGACGTCGAGGCCGGCGATGCGGCCAGCATCCTTGGTGGCCTGACGCTGGGAGTCGTTGAAGTAGGCCGGTACCGTGATAACGGCCTCCCGAACCTCCTCGCCCAGGTAGTCCTCGGCCGTTTTCTTCATCTTTTGCAGAATCTTGGCCGAAACCTCAGGCGGGGCCATCTTCTTGCCATGAACCTCGACCCAGGCATCACCATTGTCGGCGCGCGCGATCTTATAGGGCACCATGCCCATGTCCTTCTTGACCACGGCGTCTTCGAAACGGCGCCCGATCAATCGCTTGATGGCGAAGAGGGTGTTCTGCGGATTGGTGACCGCCTGGCGCTTGGCGGACTGGCCAACCAGCACCTCGCCGTCGTTGGTGTAGGCGACGACGGAGGGCGTGGTGCGATCGCCTTCCGAGTTCTCGATGACCTTGACCTTATCACCTTCCATGATGGCGACACAGGAATTCGTGGTACCCAGGTCGATGCCGATGATTTTTCCCATGATTATGTTTCTCCGGAATAGGGGCTGGCGCGCCGAGCGCGCTGGATTGCCGCGTCAGGTGGGGTCGGGACCCCGTGAGTTTCAAGATAGAAAATACGTTTTAGCGAACCTTATTAGTTACCGAGTAGTCCAATATCCCGGTCATGCCGCACTCGAAACGATGACCATGGCGGGACGAACCAATCGGCCGTTGAGCACATAGCCCTTCTGAATGACGGTCGCCACACTGTTCGGTGCCAGGTCGGGCCGCGGCTGGATGGTGATGGCCTGGTGATACTCCGGATTGAAGGGCTCGCCCAAGGGATCGAGACGCTCGACGCCAAAGCGTGTCATGACATCCGCAAGCTGCTTCAGGGTCAGGTCCGTGCCCTCCCGTAACTTCGCCAGGTCTGCCGACTCCGCGCTGGCGGCCTCTAGGGCAAGTTCCAGGCTATCGCGCACCCCAACGAGGTCCTTGACGAAGCTGTCGAGGGCATATTTATGAGCCTTTTCCAGTTCGCTGACATGGCGACGTCGCAAATTCTCCATCTCGGCGCGGGAACGTAGCAGTTGATCCCAGTGATCATCTGCCTTGGCGCGGGCATCCTCCAGCAAGGCGGTCAGGTCCCTGCCCGTTCCCGCTGGCGTAGGGGAGGCCGAACTGGCAGGCGCGCTGGCCCCCTCGAAAGGATTCGGCTCCCCCTGGGCCTCGGTGTCGGCCTCGGCTACGGGCTCGGCCTGGGTCTCGGGCGCCTCGCCGGGTTGAACCTTTTCCTCTTCCACTGCCATTTTCACCTCCCAAATGGGTTTTGGGGTGATTAACCCCTGGAATCCAAGAATGCCAAAATCAACTATGTTTTAGGGCCGCGCCCAGCAGGCGCGCCGTGACATCCACAATGGGGATGACACGGGAATAATTCATGCGCGCCGGGCCGATAACGCCGAGCACCCCGATCACCTTGCCGTCGATTTGGTAGGGCGCGCTCACCAGACTACAGCCTCCCAGCAATTCGTAGCCGGACTCCTCGCCTACGAAAATCTGGACACCCTCGGCCTCCAGGCAACGATCGAGCAGGTGCAGGATCTGACGCTTCTCGGCGAAGGCCTCGAAGAGCTGTTTGAGCCAATCCATGCTCGCGAGTTCGGAAAATTCCATCAAGTTGGTTTGGCCCGCCACACAGAGATCATCCTTGTCCTTGTCCTCGGCCACTTCCACCACTTGCCGCGCCAGTTCCACCGCCTGGCGCATCAGGCGATCCAGGCGGTCGTGGGTATGGCGCATTTCATCCACCAACCGATGGCGCACCTCGCGCAAATCGCGGCCCGTGAACAGGCTGTTGAGATAGTTGGCCGCCTGTTCCAACTGGGAGGGCGAATAGCGCTGGTCCGTATGGATGACGCGGTTATGAACCTCACCCTCCTCCGTGACCAGGATAGCCAGCACCCGGTCGCCGGACAGGGGCAGAAACTCTATCTGGCGAAAGGCGTTGCGCTCGCGACGCGGCAACATCACCACCCCGGCAAGGCGGGTCACGCCAGACAGAACCTGTGAGGCCGTTGCAATCAAGGCCGGAGAGTCATCCAGGGCAGCAAAGCGCCGACGCATCTCGTCCACCTCGATCTCCTCCGGGGGGCGCACCGTCAGCAGGGTGTCGAGGAAGAGGCGGTATCCAGAGACAGTCGGCACCCGCCCCGAGGAGGTGTGGAGAGAGGACACCAGGCCCAATTCCTCCAGGTCCGACATGACATTACGTACCGTAGCCGGACTCAATTCCAGCCCCGTGTCCTTCGCCAGGGTACGCGAACCCACGGGCTGTCCATCCCGGATATAGCGCTCGACCAGAACCTTGAGAAAATGCAAGGCCCGATCGTTGACAGGATTGTCACTCTTAGTCGTCAACTTGCGCCTCTCGGAATCCCGACTACGCGCTACTGCGCAAACTCCGACCCTATTAGCACTCGCCTCGCACGAGTGCTAAGGTTAGCAATTTAGGCATTGCCAATCGGGCTGTCAAGGTTTACGCCAAGGTCCCTTTCGGCGATGATCGCGCGCATCATGTCCTTACATCCCCAGTTCCTGACCATCGGCGTCATCGCGAAGCAGGGTGAGACCGCCAATACTCGCCTGGCGGTCGCGCGCCTGGCCCGCTACCTCGGCCAGCGCGGGCTGCGGGTCATCTTCGACCCCTTCGCCGCCGTTCTCGTCAGCGAGGCTGAACCCCAGACCCTAACAGCTACCGAGATGGGCGAGCAGTGCGACCTGGTTATCACGGTGGGCGGGGACGGCACCCTTCTCGGGGCCGCTCGTGCCCTGGCCAGCTCGGGCGTGCCCCTGTTGGGCATCAACCTGGGACGGCTGGGCTTTCTCGCGGATGTCTCCTCGGACACGATCGAAACCCTTCTGGAACCCATCCTCGCCGGGGATTTCGATGCCGAAGAACGCTTCCTACTCTCGGCATGGGTGAATGGGAGCGCGCCTGTCCTGGCGCTCAACGACGTCGTAATCCACAAGTGGAACATGGCGCGCATGATAGAACTGGAGACCTTTATCGACGGCGTCTTCGTCAATCGTCAGCGTGGGGATGGCATTATCGTTTCAACCCCCACGGGCTCGACCGCCTACGCCCTTTCCGGCGGCGGCCCCCTGATTCACCCAGCCCTGGACGCCATCGCCCTGGTACCTATCTGTCCCCACACCCTTAGCAACCGGCCGTTGGTCGTGACGGGGACTAGCCGCATCGAAATCCGGGCCCAAAGTCGCGCTGATCAGGGCCATATCATCGTGACCTGCGATGGCCAGACCGACGTCTTCCTGACCTCGGAATCCCACGTCCTCATCGAACGCGGACCGCACCCGATCCGCCTGCTGCATCCCAAGGGTCATAACCACTTTGAAATCCTCCGCGCCAAACTCGGCTGGGGCGGTCATCCAACCGGACATTTCTTGGAGTAAGCCAGGTGTTGAGCCATATCCTCATCCATGACCTGGCCATCGTCAGTCAACTGGAACTCGAACTGAGTGCCGGCATGACGGCCCTGACCGGCGAGACCGGGGCAGGCAAATCTATCCTGATCGACGCCTTGGGCCTGACCCTGGGGGACAAAGCCGATGCCGGCATGATCCGCAACGGCGGCGAACGCGCCGAGGTGGCGGCCAGCTTCGACCTGGATGACGTTCAGGGCGCGCGCGCCTGGCTGGCGGAGCAGGACCTGGCCGATGGGAGCGACTGCGCCATCCGCCGTCTCCTGCCAGCCAACGGGCGCTCCCGGGCCTACATCAACGGCCGACTCGCCAGCAGCGGCCAACTTCAGGTCCTTGGCGAACGCCTGGTAGATATCCATGGCCAGCACGCGCATCAATCCCTGCTGCGCCCGGCGGCCCAACGGGAGCTGCTGGACGCGTATGCCGGTCATTTAGAGTTAGCGCGAGACGTGACGGGGCTCTTCCGCGACTTCCGCACCCTCGAGGAGCGATTGCGAAATATTGTGACCCAGGGGGCGGAGCGGGCGGCGCGCCTGGACCTGCTGCGTTTCCAGGTGGCCGAACTCGAGGTCTTGGACATGGATGCCGAGGACATCGACGAACTGGACCGGGAGCAGCGGCGACTGGCCAATCTGGGCCTGCTGCAGGGCACTGCCGGGCGCCTCCTGGACAGTCTCTATGATGGCGAGGCCGCTATGAGTGACCAGCTTGGCCGGACCGAGAGCGAACTCGAAGGGCTCCTGAGTTTCGATGAGCGCCTGGGGGAGGTCCGGGACCTGATCGCCGGGGCCGCCATCCAGGTCGAGGAGGCTGCCTCGGGTCTACGGCAATACCTGGACGGGCTGGAACTGGACCCGGGCCTGTTGGACCAGGTCGAGACCCGTCTCGCCCTGGTCCATGACCTGGCCCGCAAATTTCGCATCCAGCCGCGTCAGATACCGGAGACCCTGGAACGTCTGCGTGGTGAGTTGGCAACCCTGGAGGATGTCGAGATTTCGGTCGAGGTTCTGGCCCAGGAGCGAGATGCCGCCTGGCGCCGCTTCCTGGACCAGGCAACGCTACTCAGTGAGCTGCGGACTCAGGCCTCGGCCCGGCTCTCGGCGACGGTCACCGCCTCCATGGCCGAGTTGGGCATGAAGGGTGGCCGCTTCGAGGTCAGCGCCCTGCGCGGGGAAGAGTCAGCCGCTGGTGTCCAGGGCCTGGATCGGGTCGAGTTCCTGGTCAGTACCAATCCCGGCCAGCCACCTCAACCCCTGGCCAAGGTCGCCTCCGGCGGTGAATTGTCGCGCATCAGCCTTTGCATCCAGGTCGCCACCGCCGAATGTGCCGCCATCCCCACTCTGGTCTTCGATGAAGTGGACGTGGGCATTGGCGGGGCGGTGGCCGAGATTGTCGGCCGGCTGCTACGCGCTTTGGGAGAGAAGCGGCAGGTACTATGCGTTACCCACCTACCCCAGGTTGCGGCACAGGCTCACCATCATCTGCGGGTGCGCAAGGAGAATCGGGATGGCCAGACCTACACCCACATCGCCCGCCTGGATACTGAGGCGCGGGTGGAAGAAATAGCGCGCATGCTTGGCGGTGCCACCATTACGGAAAAGACCCTGGCCCATGCCAGGGAAATGATCGAGCGGGCCGCAGACTGAACTCCCACCAGACCGACATTTACCCCCTTACAAGCGGTCGGGACGCGGATTACTTCCCATCGGCTCCATAGGCTGGGGTATCATTTCCTCCTTAAATTGGCGTCGGCCTGGGTAAAGACCATAAAGATGCAAAAGCTTCCCATTCTACTGACCTTGGGCGCGGGACTCGTGATGAGCGGTTGCGCCAATAATCAGGACGGCGCGCCCCAATACCGCGAATCGCCTCTCAATCGGCTGCCCTTCGTCTATCAGATGACCATCCAACAGGGGAACATCATCACCGAGGATATGGTGGATCGGCTCGAACCCGGCATGACCCGCAATCAGGTGCGCTATCTGCTCGGTACGCCCATGCTCGTGGACATCTTCCACGGTGACCGCTGGTATTACACCTATACCATACGCCAAGCCCACCAGGAGATGGTGAAAAAGCCTTTGGTGGTCCACTTCGACGGGGATGCCATGACGCGGGTCGAAGGCTTCATTACCCCCAACCCAGCGCGGGCGGCAGGGCGTGAGCCCGAGGAAGTGATCGTTGAGGTACCGAACTGGGATGGTGATGCCGGCCTGGTCAAAAAGACCCTGAAGGCCTTAGGGGTTAACGACGACGAATGAAACCATTCCTGACGCGACCGAAAGCACGGAAATAACATTAGAAAAGGGCACCCAGCAAGGTGCCCTTTCCGTGGCCGAGTGACTTTAAAGGCGATTAGGCGTCAAGGGCGTCCAAGGCCTTTTGGAAGCGATTAGCGTGGGAACGTTCCGCCTTAGCCAGGGTCTCGAACCAGTCACCGATCTCGTCAAAGCCTTCCTCGCGGGCGGTCTTGGCCATGCCGGGGTACATGTCGGTGTACTCATGGGTCTCACCGGCAATGGAGGCCTTGAGGTTATTGCTGGTGCCCCCAATCGGCAGGCCGGTGGCAGGATCGCCAGAGGCCTCCAGGTATTCCAGATGGCCATGAGCGTGACCCGTCTCGCCCTCGGCGGTGGAGCGAAAAACGGCCGCGACGTCGTTGTAGCCCTCGACATCCGCCTTAGCGGCGAAGTAAAGGTAACGGCGGTTAGCCTGGGACTCGCCCGCGAAGGCCTCCTTCAAGCAACCTTCGGTCTTGCTGCCTTTGAGTTCCATACTTAGATCTCCGATGGTGGTGATGATGGGCAAGAATGTCGCCCGGATGAGCGAGAAGATAGCCCTGACCGGTCTCTGGAGCAATAGTTTCTATCAATGGTAACGATAGGTGATACAAATCACGATCGGGCCATGGCGCGGTAGACTGCCCTCATCCCTGGTTTTGGCGGCGATTGTGGGAGCCAGGCCTCGCCCCGGAACCTGGCCTGCGCTCAAAATATCCGTTGACCTATGACTACCCCCCTGTCTCGAAGGAGCGCCCATGCCCCCCCCCGTCACGCAGCGCCTGCTACAAATCTCGGACCCGCACATCTTCGCGAACCCGGAGGGGGAGCTGCTCGGTCAGAGAACACGCCTGACCCTGGAGGAGGTGCTGAGGCTGGCCCGGGTTGGCTATGGCGACGCCAATCGGGTGCTGCTGACCGGTGATCTCACCCAGGATGCCAGCCCAGCCGCTTACCATTACCTCGCCCAACTCTGTGGGCGGCTGGGACTGCCCTGCCACGCCCTGCCGGGCAATCATGATAACCCCGAGGAGATGGCGCGGAGCCTCAGCGCTGGCCCCATCGACATGCCCCACCACATCGACTGCGGACCCTGGCGGCTGATCCTGTTGGACTCGACCCTGACGGGAAAGGAGTCGGGACATCTGGCTGACGATCCGCTGCAATGGCTGGCCTCGGCACTGGCCGCCAGGCACCAAGCGCCAACCTTGGTGGTCCTGCACCATCCACCCGTACCAGTCGGCAGTGCCTGGCTGGATGAGATAGGTTTGGACAATCCCGGAGACCTCTTCGCCGTTCTCGACCACCACCCCCAGGTCCGGGGCATCATTTTTGGCCATATACACCAAGCCTTCAGTGCCGATCGTAAGGGCGTGGCCCTGCTTGGGGCACCCTCTACTTGCATCCAGTTCCTGCCGGAGAGCCAGGGCTTTGCACTGGACCCAGCCACTCCGGGTTTCCGTTGGCTCGACCTGCATCCGGATGGCCGCATTGACACGGGCATCGAACGCATCGCGGCCTATCCGGATCCCCTCGATCTCAGCGGCGCGGGTTATTGAGGGGCTAATCAATCGAGCTCCACCGGCAAGGCCTCGCCCACCTCGAGCCCCTTCGCCGTATGGCGCAGGCGAATGGCCAGAGGCTCGACGCCCGCCGCCGCCACTTGGGCCAACTGGACGGCATAGCGAGGATCCACGTCCCTGGCGGGGGCGAAGCGATGGCCCTCGGGCCGGTTGATGGCAAAAAGTATGACGGCCCGGTAGCCTTCGCCAAGGGCGGTCCGAAGCAGTGTCAAGTGCTTGAGCCCCCGCTCACTGACAGCATCCGGAAAAAGGACCCGATCCCCGGCCAGCAGGGTCACGTTCTTGATCTCCACCAAAGCGGCGAGGGCCGGGCCCTTAAAGAGGCCGATATCCAGACGCCCTGGCGCCCACCCGGCGGGGGCATAGGTTAATTCCCGACGAACCTGGGAGTAACCAGCCAGACTCGGGATCCGGCCGGCGGCAATGCCCTCGGCGAGGACGGCGTTGGGGCGGCCGGTGTGGACCCCGATCCAGCCCTGGCCCATATCGACACGCTCCAGGGTCCAGACCAGCCGGCGACGCGGATCGCTGTTGTAGCTGAGTTGTACCGGGGCACCGGCCTCCCAGCAGCCGGTCATGCGCCCTGTGTTAGGGACATGAGCGGTGACCAAGGTGCCGTCTGCCAGCTCCACGTCGGCAAGGAAGCGCTGGTAACGGCGTAAAATGCGCCCATCAACCAGGGGCGGAAGTTGCACGGGGGATTGGGATTCCGGAGAAGGATTTGGCCAGCGCTCAGCGGGTCGAGAAATCGCTCAGGGACTGGCAGGGCACGAATTCACTGGTAACGGCGGTAACCTGGGCCAGGGGCGGGCCCAGGCGCAGCCAGTCACGGAGCTGGTCCAGGGCTGCGGCGGGACCGCAGGCCAGGACCTCCACGCGACCATCGGGAAGATTCCGCACATACCCAGTGAGCCCCAGGCGCTGGGCCTGCTCACGGGTGGAGGCACGGAAAAAGACCCCCTGAACACGGCCCGCCACCAGGCAAAGCAGACCGATCGGATCGGTCTTCCCCTCTTGCTGGTTCATCGCCCAATCCTCCTCAAGTTCGTGAACAGGATTCTCTCCAACGGATTTTAGTCCTGGATGATTGTCCGGGTAACAAGCCAGCAAGGCAAGGTAACATCCCATCCCACCTCACCGATCACGCCATGGCGCTTGGGCCGAGAGGCATGTGCCCCTTAGAATGCCCGTTACCCGGCACTAAGGATGTCATCGAAGTCGCCCAAAGCCAAATTAGAGAATTCCCCGCCATGCCCTATATCCTGATCCTCTACTACAGCCGATATGGCGCCACGGCGGAAATGGCGCGCCTCATCGCCCGGGGGGTCGAGGAGGTGCCTGGCATCGAGGCCAGATTACGCACAGTCCCGGCCGTCTCCACGGTTTGCGAGGCCACCGAGGACAGCATCCCATCGACCGGGGCTCCTTACGCCACACCCGACGATCTTCGTTACTGCGCCGGCCTCGCCTTGGGGAGCCCGACCCGCTTCGGAAACATGGCGGCTCCCGTGAAATACTTCCTGGACGGCACCAGCCCGCTGTGGATGGCCGGTGCCCTCATCGGCAAGCCCGCCGCCGTCTTTACCTCTACCGCCAGTCTGCATGGAGGCCAGGAAACCACCCTCCTAAGCATGATGCTGCCGCTCCTCCACCATGGCATGATGATCCTGGGCCTCCCTTACAGCGAAACGGACCTGCTGCGCACCACGAGCGGCGGCACACCCTACGGACCCAGCCACCTGGCCGGTGTTGATAGCAACCAACCCCTGTCCGAGGAGGAAAGACACCTCTGCCTGGCCCTGGGCCGACGACTGGGCCGCGCGGCCCTTGCCCTGGAAAAGGGGCACGCGGGCGGCTGAGAGGAAGATGTAAGTGGAACCCGAAGAGCCGCCGCGGGATGGACCAAGGGGCGGCGGGCTGGGAGTACAGTTACCGCTCGCGCTCGACAAGCGACCTGAGCTAGATTTCTCCGAGTACCTGCCTGGGTCCAACGCCGAGGCGGTGGCGGCCATCGCCGCCTGGGCCCAGGCTTTTCCTGAAGCGGATGGTGACCGCTTCCTCTACCTCTTTGGTCCCCCCGGCACGGGCAAGACCCACTTGCTCCAGGCTGCCTGCCGAGCCGCGCGGGAGACGGGGCTGGCCACCGCCTACCTGCCACTAGACCACCCCGGGTTAGATCCCGGCATCCTTGACGAACTGGAGAGCCTGGACCGCATCGCGCTCGACGCCCTGGAAGCCATCGCAGGCATACCCGCCTGGGAACAGGCCCTCTTCCACCTCTACAACCGGCTTCGCCAGGTTAATCGAGGCCTGCTCGTCGCCACCAGGAGACCCAGCGCGGAACTGGGTGTCCTACTCCCGGACCTCGCATCGCGACTGACCTGGGGTCCCGCCTACCGGCTCAAGCCCCTTGACGAGGCTGGCTGCGCGAATCTGCTGCGCCAAGAGGCTCAAGGCCGCGGGCTCCCGCTCGGTGAGGAGGCCATCGCCTACCTCCTCAAGCGCTGTCCTCGTGACCCTGGCCACCTGCTAGCCTTGCTCGGCGAGGTTGATCAGGCCAGCCTTGCCCATAAAAGACGCCCGACCCTACCCCTAATCCGCAACCTGCTTGGCACCCGCGAATCCTGAAAACCGGTCGCTAAGAAGGAATTTCCCACAGGGCTGTTTCATTCCCATCCAGGGATGTCAAGGTCCTTGGGGATCAATTTGAAGGCATTTTAACTCATTGTTTATCAGAAATTATTGTTGACTGACCAGAAAGTCGCCAACACCGCCCCAGCCCTTACGTGACGGGCCTTCCGGGGAAATCACCAAGCCTTGTCTACAGACTTATCCACAGAGGATGGGGATAAGCTTTTTCCTCCCCTCGGTGTGATTCGTGCAAATGGCCTTGCGTCAGCCGAAGACTCCCGTTATTGTCATGAAACAGAAATGAAACAGAAATAATTCCCCCGACCTAGTATCGCGGGGAGACTGGCCACCAACCCCATTTTCGCAACTCGCCCATGCGCTTTCGTTCTCAGGCAAACGCAGCAGGGTAGGGATGATGGGCCTACTGGTGGCGCGGCTGATGGCACCCACCCAGGAGGAATATCCATGAAACCCTGCACTGCCCTTACCTTCACCCTCGCCCTTGGCCTGACGGTAAACTTCCCGCTCCTGGCGGATGACCCCGAAACCGCCGCCAAGGAGGTGGAACAGGCTATCCATCTCCAGCCCAACATGGAAAACGGCAGGAGGGTCTACCTGATCTGCTCCGTTTGCCATCAACCGGAGGGCTGGGGCACTGTGGACGGGGCCTATCCCCAGATCGCCGGGCAGTATGCCTCGGTCACCATAAAGCAACTCGCCGACATCCGGGCCCGCAATCGGGATAACCCCACCATGCTGCCCTTTACCATGCCAAAGACCCTCACGCCCCAGGATATTGCCGATGTCAGCGCCTACATCGAGCATTTTCCCATGGACCCGCACAATGGCATGGGCCCAGGCACAGACCTGGATCTAGGCAAGCGTCTCTACGATGAAAACTGCACGGAATGCCACGGAGATCGTGGCCAAGGGGTCCCCGAAAAGCACATGCCCATGCTCCAGGGCCAACACTATCGCTACTTACTGCGCCAGTTCGAGTGGATCCGCGACGGCAAGCGCCGCAATGCAGACCAGGAAATGGTAAAGCAGATCCAGGGGTTGAGCAGCCGAGAGGTAGCCGCCATCATGGACTACACCTCCCGCCTGACACCACCCCAGGAGATGGTCGCCATACCGGGTTACGTCAACCCCGACTTTCCCAGCTTCTGGCGTCCCCGACTTCCCACGGTTAAACCAGTCGAGAGAGTGGCGGAACGTTAGCTTTACCCCAACCTGGGGCAGGTGATAGAGTAACGGCGGGGCTGGTAAAGCCCCGCCTGGGGTCACGGGGTTGGTCTCACTTCAAGGATTGGTAATAATCCATGAGGATCTTGGCCACCTCGGGACGTGAGAACTCCTTCGGCGGGGCAACGCCACCACCCAGCAGTTCACGCACCTTGGTGCCGGACAGGAGCACGAAATCCTCTTTGGTATGATCCGGGGCCTCGCGCATCATGACCACCCGACCCAGCTTCTTGGACCAGGCGGTGTGGTCGGCCTTGAAAATCTCAATTTCAAGGGCGCCCTCGGGCACCTCCTCGTCGAAGATGGTCTGGGCATCAAAGGCGCCGTAGTAATCCCCCACACCCGCATGGTCGCGCCCGATGATGAAGTGGGAGGCACCCATGTTCTGGCGGAAGTAGGCGTGCAGCACCGCCTCCCGGGGCCCCGCATAGAGCATGTCGAAGCCATAACCGGTGACCATGGCAGAGTTAGGCTTGAAGTAGAGCTCCACCATCTTGCGGATTGAGGCATCGCGCACGGGCGCCGGAATATCGCCTGGCTTGAGCTTGCCCAGCAGCATATGGATGACCAGGCCGTCGCAATCCAGGCGGTCCATAGCCATATGGCAAAGTTCTTCGTGGGCAAGATGCATGGGGTTGCGGGTCTGGAAGGCGACGACGCGCTGCCAGCCGCGTTCAGCGATCTCGTGGCGAATTTCCACCGCGGTGCGGAAGGTATCCGGAAAGTCATCCTGGAAATAGGAGAAGTGCAGGACCTGGATGGAGCCGGAGACGGCATGGCGACCCTGACTGTGGAAGGTTGCAACGCCCGGGTGTTCACTGTCGCTGGTGCGATATACCTTCTCAGTCATGAAGGCCATCTGCTCGTCGCTGACCTCCTCGATAGACTCCACGTCCATGACTGCCAGTACCGGATGGCCATCCATGTTAGGGTCGCGCAGGGCGATACGTCTGGCACCACGGATGGCCGAAACATCTTCCAGCAGGCACATCACTGGCACCGGGAAGAAGGAGCCATCGGTCAGACGCATCTTCTCGCAGGCACCCATGGCATCAGCAACATTCATGAAGCCCTTGAGGGGGGTGAAATAGCCCCCACCCATCATGACAGCGTTGCCCGCCGCCTGAGAACTGATGACCACCGAGGGCAAGGACTCCGCCTCGCGCATCAAACGATGGTGCTGGTCAGGGTCATACACAAACAGGGGTTTGAGTTCGTCAGAACCGACTGGTTTGATCATCTTCTACCTCTCCTGATCGCCCCCGCGCCGCGTTCCGGACCCATGTCCGATCAGCCGGTGAGCTTGTTGTTGGAAAACCTCAATGGCGCTGTTCGCCAAATTCGCGGCCCCTCCGCCAGATCCCGGCTCCGGGTTGGGCGCGGCATTAGGAAAGTTACCACAGCGACAGAGCTTCCCCAAGCCTCGCTTAGGGCATTGGGAAACCAAACCCGCATCCCGCAGGGAATGGCAGGCCAGCAGCCGCGACCTCCATGGGCTAAAATCCCAATCCTTCACATACTACCAAGAGCGCCTTCTCATGCCCTACTTCATTTACCAGAAGACCGAAAAACCTCTAGCTCTGTCTCATATCTCTACCCTACAGGGTTACCGTGAGGCCAAGGAACTGGTCCGCTCCCTGCGCCAGGATCATCCCCTGTCCGGGGACGCGGCTTATCGCATGATCTTCGCCAAGAGCATGGGCGAGGCGGAGAGACTCCTCTCTACCCCTAGGGACGAGCGGGTGATCGGAGAGGATTGAACCCGTGGGGCCAACCGGAAACTCCGGCCTCAGCTACGGGACGACGATGTTGTTCAGCCCTTATTGGCCGAGGTACGTTCCGCCCAAAGAAATTGCAGGACCTTACGAACATAGCGTTGGGTTTCAGGATAGGGCGGTATCCGATTGCCGTATTGCGCCACGGCGTTCTCGCCCGCGTTGTAGGCCGCAAGGGCCAGCTGCAGATCGTTTCCAAATAAGTTGAGCAAGTCGCGTAAATATCTGGCGCCGCCGCGCAGATTCTCCGTCGGATCCTCGATATTCTGGACCCGGTAACGCGCGGCGGTGGCCGGCATCAGTTGCATGAGGCCGGTGGCGCCAGCAGGAGAGACGGCACCGGGATTATAGGCCGACTCGGCGCGAACCACGGCATGCAGCAGATCCGAATTAACCATTTCCTGACCTGCAATCAGTTCGATAGCACGTTCGTAACGGGCCCGGCGGGCGGAAAGCTTGGCCGGAGACGGCTCAACCAGGGAGCGACTCTGGCCCATGGCCACCAACTTGGCGCTCTTCTCCGTGAGGATTTTGTTCGCATCCCGTTTCCACTCGAGCTTAAGGTCGTCACCCTGGAGTGGCGAATCGGTGAAATAGATCTTGCCGACCGAATCTACGTACTTATAGACGTCCGCCCCACTGGACAACGGCAAAAGCAGCAAGATAAGGAGGATTCCGCGCATGGCGCCTCTTGACTTTCCGCGATGAAACGAAGGAGTACGAACCTTCCCAGAACCCGAGCAATTTTATCCTACACCCCGCCCTAAAGCTAAATCTACCCCCAAGCCCAGCCAAGAAGGCTGCATTGACGGCTTGAGGGGATCTGGTCAGCCCCCATCGACGGTAGTAATTAAGAGACAGATAGCGATAGTCAGGGTGATCGCCAGCGCATTTTCTCCCAATCGTTGCGCAAATGCTACTTATGGCAACAATAACACAACAACCCTATTCCTACCCTAAGCATTTTTTCATCTTACTCTCTTAGTTGAATATTTCTGATGGCGTAGCGCAGTAATCATTCGGTGGAAACCGAATTTTCAATCATCTGTTCGTCGCAAGCAGACGACAGATCGAACGAATGATACGATTGCCAGGCATCGGAAAATTAAACAAATTCTTTAGTTGCAAGACACAATTTTATTCTTATAATCCGGCCCGAGATCACATCCACCATGACAACGAAGAGGGTTACCGCATGAACCGGCGAATTTTTCTCGGCCTCGCCCTTTCCGCCGTAACGGCACCCGTCTTCGCCAGGTTTAATGCCCGAGAAACCACTCGCGTTCTCAACCTCCGCCACGTCCACACCGATGAAAGTCTGCGTATCGCCTACCGCGTTGGCGACAGTTACCAACGGGATGCTCTAGCCAAGCTCAACCTCTTCCTGCGGGATCACCACAACGGTGAAACCACCTTCATGGACCCCAAGCTTTTCGATCTGTTATACGACTTGCAGAATCGGGTGAATACCCTGGAATGTGAGATTGATGTATATAGCGGCTATCGCTCACCCCAGACCAATGCCAGTCTTCGCAGAGCCTCTAAGCGTGTTGCGCGCAATAGCCTCCACATGAGTGGTCAGGCCATTGATGTCAGCTTCGCAGGCTGTTGCAATTCCAATCTGCGCGAATGCGCCATTGCCTTAAGCCAGGGCGGCGTGGGCTACTACGGTAATTCCAGCAGCTTCGTCCATCTCGACACTGGGCCGGTTCGCACCTGGCGATCCTAGAAGTTATTTTCTGAACTTTGCTGGCGGCTTGTTCACCAAGCCGCGATAAGCCAGAAGCCCCCCATCGCGAATCTTCGCAAGCTCCCTCAAGGCGTTTCCGGAAAACCTATCGTCAAGCTGTCAGGATGTTGTCCGCAGGCAATTTCCAGACCGATGGGTGAGTCCTGTGGAAAACGTTGGGCGACGATCCAGTACTGGGTCAAATCGCCACCCAGTTCCGACAGATTCTTCAGGGCCCCGCGCATGCGGCGGCTATCAAAAAAAGCAAAGGGTTCATCAAGAAAGACGAACTGATCGTCACGCACCAACCGCGCCACCAGTTCCTGGGATAGGCCGAGGCGTAGAGCCAACATGATCTGGCGCTGGGTACCATTGGATATCTCGTCCAAGTCCAAGAGGTTGCGTTTATCCCCCGAATAGACCCGTACTTGCAACCCCTCATCCACCTCGATGAATTCGTAGCGGCCCTCGGTGAATTGGGGCAGGGCATGGCTCACCATATCGCGTAGCCCTTCGCTGAAGCGCTGTGACAGGTTCCGCGCCGCACCCTCCAGTAGTTCCTTGGCTAGACTCCGCGTGGCGATCCAGTCATTATCTAGGGCAATGCGCTTATCGATTTCTGACAACTCCCGCCTCAGGTCACGATGACGCATACCCTCGCCCCGCATCCGCTCAAGCGACGCCTCCACGGAGGCCTTCAGAGCGGCGAGCCGGCTGAGGTCGCGTTTGATCCACACGGCCTCGTGTTCTAGGGCGCTAGCCACCTCCTGGGCTGAGGCCTCCAGCAAGAGAATACGCTGACGCAAACGGGCACGCCGCTCGACATCTGGCCGGTCGATGAGGACCGTAGTGGCCTCGTCCATCCCCCCCTGACTCAAGGCACTGATCAGTCGCGCCGGCAGGGGTTCAATGGCATCCAGCTGATCTAGCTCTTGGGCCAGACGCCGTGCCCGGGACCGGCGGCGGCGCATCCCCAGGGCTAGCAAGGCCAGCCACAGCCAGAACAGGAGCAGGAGTCCACTCAGGACCACCTCGACAACCAGCACGACCGTGTGCGGAGACAGCCCGGTCTTGGCGACCAAGCCCTCCAGCCAGGCCAGCAGCACCGGGATAGGCCAGGTCTCCGCCTGGAAGCGCAGCAGACCCCAGATCGACCCCACCCCCAGGACCGCCAGCAGGGCAATATTCGAGAGCAGGCCCGCCAAAGCGCGACGTGCACCGTGAGAACCCTGGCGGCGGTAAGATTGGCTGTATTCATCGCTGGCGGTCTGGAGGGCGGGAAGACGCGCGGACAGGCGCTCCTCACGCTCGGCAATCTCCGCACGGTTACGTTCCAGGGTCTGCACCCGCCCTACCTCGGGGGAGAGCCGCCCCAATTCCTCCGTCAGGGCGCCTCGTTGCTCCAGCAGGGAAGCCAGCGTCGCCTCGGCCTGGCGAATCTCCTCGCCAAGCCCGTTGGCGCATGCCTCCAAGGGGGCGGCGCCGACCATGGCCAGGACGGCGGGGCTGCGGGGATGGGGCGAGACAATCTCGCGTTGGGCCAGATAGAAGGTCTCGACAAAATCGTCAAAACCATAACCAATCAGGCGGGTGATGGCCTTGGTAACCCCGGTAGCCCTTGCCAGGGGCCCATCGGGTGCATCGACGAGAACGAGACGTGCCGACTGTTCACCATCGCGGGCCAGATGGCGGCTGACTTCATAGTTGCGGCCCTTGACGCGAAACCGTAAGGTCACCGCCCCCTCACCAGAACCCCAATGTACCAGCCTACCAATACGATCCTCGGCAAGGGAGAAGGTCCGGCCAAAGAGGGCGAAGCAGATAATTTCGCCGATAGCGCTCTTGCCACTTTCATTGTCCCCGCTCAAGGCAATGATGCCGCGCTCCGGCAGATCCGCCAGGCGCAGACGCCGGTAACGATGCAGACACTCGGCCTTGATGTGCAGAATGATCATGTACGTCCCTCCCCCACCGTCTCCAGGGCCTGAAGCCGCTCCAGGGCCAGATCCAGGGCGGCCTGAAAACGCTTCTCGTCCAGGCCCTCGGCCGTGTCGCGCCGCCGCTCCTGCTCTGCCGCGCAATAGGCGGCGAAGACGACGCTGGGCCGATCGAGGGGTTCATCCTGGGTCTTGCGGCTGAAGGGAAGCTTAATCATTGAGATGACCTCGTAGACCGCGCCGAAAGCGAACGCGGCGATAGCGGCTATTGTCGGCTAATTTCCGAACTGGGCAAAGTTTAGACAGAATGTCACATCCTCACTCCCGGATCCGGAAGCGGCAATCCAGTGCCGGTAGATCCACCTCGCGTGGCGAGATGCATAAGGTGGTATTGAGGATGGGATCACCCTGGAGACGCACCCGGGTCTCCATGGCCAGGTCTGGGATCAAGAGCACATGCTTACGCTCCTCCCGGTCCACCACCACGGCTTCACCCCACCAATCGGAATGGTCACGGAGCCAAACCAGCTTCCAGTGCTGGTTGGATAGCCGCTCGCTGCGGCGGATAGCCGCCGCCGCGGCCTCGGCTTCGCCTACCCGCGCCGCCACTGCCTGGGCCTCGATCAGGAGCTCGCCCCGTAGCCAAGCCCGGAGTTGCTGGTGAACCAGAAGATCGGAATAGCGCCGCAGCGGACTGGTGGCACGGGTATAGATGGGCAGACCCAGCCCGAAATGAGGTGCGGGTTCATCCACCAGACGTGAGGGCTTAAAACGGCGACGATAAGCGTACATGCCTGCCAGATCCAAGGGTTGCTCCACCTTATCCGGGGCCGGTTGGGTGACATAAGGGATGGGGATGCCTTGATCGCGACAAAATGCAGCCACGGCCTCCCCAGCCATCAGCATGGCATCCATGACTAGGACCCGGCTGCGCAAACGGGGCAGGGGGCGGATGACCACCTCGCCATCATGTACGCGCAGAGTCACCTCCGGCAGTTCGATGCTGGCGGCACCGTTGGCCTGACGGCGGTTACGGAATCGCTCGACCAATGTCACCATGGCGGCCAATGGCGACGCCTCGAGACGATCCTCGGCCGCCTCATAACTCAAACGCTCCACCTTGACCCAGGTGCGTTGGATCGTCACATCCCTAACTTCACCCGCCTCATCGCAACCGAAGCCGAAGGAGAGGGCCGGCGACATCTCCTGGAGGCCCAGGCCCAAGCGCTGGGTGATCGCGAGAGGCAGCATGTTCACCATACGTTCCGGCAGGTACTGGTTCCCACCGCGGGTACGGGCCTCGCGGTCTAGCTCACTGTCGGGCGGAATCAGAGCAGCTACGTCGGCAACATGGACCCACAGTCGGTCGCCCTCCAGGCTGAGGGCATCGTCCGGGTCTTGGTTACCCTCGTCGTCGATGGCAAAGGCCGGCAGATGGGTGAGGTCCAGGCGTTCCTCGTCGGGAAGTGGACCCACCGCCAAGAGGGGATCGCTTTCGGGCAGGCCGTTGCGGGCGGGATAGGGATTATGCTCCGGAACCCAGAATCCGAATTGGATCAGGGCCCGATGGGCATTCTCGGGCGTTTCCGCATGCCCCAGGGCCTTGAGGATGCGACTATGTTCGGACCGGCCCCAGGCCAGACGTTCCACCTCCGCCAGGCGCTCGTTGTCCTCCAGCAACGGCTGGCGGTTGGTCAGCCGCAGCAGGAAGTCCGCCCAGTCCCGCGACGCCATCTCCTTGGCATGGCGCCGGGCCTGGTCGGCCTCCACCTGTTGGCGGGGGCGGGCCTGGATCTCCTCCGGGGTTCCGGTGAACCAGAGCCCCTCCGCCACCAATCGCCAGGCCGCCCAGGCGGAGGCTGGTGTAAAGTCCCCATGAACCAGTCCCGCCAACTCCCGCAACTGGGTCGTGCCGCCTTCCAGAAGTTCCCAAGCCTCCTCGAAGGCACCATCCGGGTGAGAGAGCTCGTTGAGATTGCGTAGCGGGCCGGGGTGCAACAGGTCGATATCCTTGAGGCGTACCCGCTTGACCTCACCCTTGTCGAGACCAATCTCAATCTTTTCCCCCAAGCTCAGGACGCGAGCCGGATGGCCCTTATAGAGCACCAGGCTATCGACTCGAAGATTGGCTTGATGAATGCTCAATGAGGTTGCCGTGAGGTTGGATTGGAAAATCTTGCTTCTCGCTATGATATACCGGTTGCGACCAGCCCCGGACACCATCGAAACGGAGACTCCCTAACTATGAACGAAAAGTGGCGAGATTTTTTGCGGACCCGCACGGCCAAGATCGATGACCTGGATCAGAGCCTGTTTCCCAACGCCCCGCTCACCGCCCCCCTCGCCCTCTTTGATTTGAGCCACCTGGGCCTGATCTCGGTCACGGGAGAAGACGCCGCCACCTTCCTGCAAGGCCAGTTCACCAACGACATCCGCCGGATCAACACTGCCAAGACCCAACTGAGTAGCCATTGCACCCCCAAGGGACGCATGGTGGCCAACTTCCGCGTTTTTCTCTTAGGAGAGACCATCTATCTGCAACTTCCCCGGCCGCAGCTCGAAATACTGCTCAAACGGCTGCGGATGTATGTCCTGCGTGCCAAGGTCGTCCTTTCAGATGTATCGGACGACTTTGTCACCCTGGGGGTGAGCGGCGACCAGGCTCCTGAATCTCTAGCACCGGTGTTCCCTGCCCTACCCGAGCAGGTCAACGACCTGACTCGTCAGGGCGAGCTGACCCTGATCCGGCTGGCCGGTCCCACCCCGCGCTTTCAGATCCTGGGACCGGCCACGGCCATGGCACCCCTCTGGGATTCCTTGGCCACCAGGGCGACCCCTGTCAACGCGGCGCATTGGACCCTCCTCGACATCCGCGCGGGTATCCCGAATCTACTGCCCGAGACCTGCGAGGCCTTCGTCCCGCAGATGACCAACATGCAACTCATCGATGGCGTCAGCTTCACCAAGGGTTGCTATACGGGCCAGGAGATCGTGGCTCGCATGCAGTACTTGGGGAAACTCAAGCGGCGCCTGTACCTGGGCGAGGTGACCACGGAGCGCGCCCCCCGGCCAGGCGATGAGGTGTTCTCGCCCATCAGCGATTCCGCCCAGACTGCCGGCACCATTGTGGAAGCCTGTGCCCTTGGCGATGGACGCTACGAGGTCTCCCTGGTGGTAGAGATCGATGCCTTCGAGGATGGCCGCGTCGCCCTGGCGGAGGCAGGACCTCTTCTAAAACTTCGAGAGCCGCCCTACGGTTTCCCCTCAGGCTGACCACCCTAACCGGTCCAGGCGTGGAACCTGTTGATCCGCCATTGATTAGGTGCCGGCGATCCGCCTCCGCAAAGAGGGGAGTTAGACCTCCCACTCCCTAGGCTGCAAAATCCGCGTCCAGGACGATACGGTACCTCGCCTTGCCGGAGCCCAGATGCTCCAGGGCCTCGTTTACTTTACTCATGGGGAAGTGTTCCACCTGGGGCAAGGCCTGGTGGCGAGCAGCAAAGTCCAGCATGGTGGCGATGGCGCTCGGGGAACCGGTCGGGGAGCCAGAAAGACTTTGCTGGCCCATGAGGAGGGACATAGCCCTGACGGGGATCGGCTCCAGGACGGCACCGACCACATGGAAACGGCCCTTGGGGGCCAAGGTTCCCATCACGGCCTGCCAGTCCAGCGGCACATTGACTGTATCAATGACGAGGTCCAGGGATCCCGCGATGGCCTGCAGGGCGGAGCTATCCTTGCTGGAAACCACCCGGTGGGCCCCAAAGCCCAGGGCCTCCTCACGCTTGGACTCGCTTGAGGTGAAGGCGGTGACCTCGCAGCCCCAGGCCCGCAGAAATTTCAGGGCCATGTGGCCCAGCCCACCAATGCCGATCACACCCACCCGCGCGGTCGGCGAGATGCCATGAATCAAGAGCGGGGCGAAGACGGTGATGCCACCGCATAACAGGGGCCCCGCCGCCCCAACGTCGAGGGTCTCGGGCAGGGGGATAGCCCAGGCCCAGTGGCTACGCAAGCGCTCCGCGAAGCCGCCATGACGGCCAACGATAGTCCCCTGGGCCTCGCCGCAGAGGTGATGGTCCCCGGCCAGGCAGGTATGACAATGCATGCAACTGCGCGCCGTCCAGCCGATGCCGACGCGCTGTCCGAGGGCCAATCCGGCGACATGTTCCCCCAGAGCGACAATGCGTCCCACCGCCTCGTGGCCCGGCACGAAGGGATAGCGGGTTATGCCCCAGTCATTCTGGAGCATCGAGAGATCGGAATGACAGATGCCGCAATACTCGACGGCGATTTCGACCTGATCCTGACCCAAGGGACCCGGTTCGTAGGCAAAGGGCTGACAGGCACCACCCGCGACGGTGGCGGCCCAGGCATTGATAAGGCTCATGACTTTCCCTCCTACTCGCATTAAAAAAAGCTGACAATTGAATGTTACACCCCTTGGGTTAGGATGTTTTCGGTTAAACTTGGCCCCATTGCTTTAGCTCATCACGATAGACGCAGCCGAAACTCTCCATGGTAAAGATCGTCTCATTACGCGAGGCCTGGTCCGGCGAGGCCGATTGCCGCAATTGCTCTCTGCGGCACACAGTCCTATTCGCTGGCTTGACGGAAGCGGATTTCGAGAAGATCCACGACCCGATTGACCAGTTCTCCCTCAGATCTGGCGCCTGCCTGTACCATGCCGGCGATCGGGGCGAATACATGTTTACGGTGCGCAGTGGCGCTCTAAAGCTGGTCCAATACCTGCCCGATGGCAGTCAGCGCATCGTCCGCCTCGCCCGGCCCACCGACGTCCTCGGCCTGGAGGCCATCCTCGAAGCCCCCTACCAGCACGAGGCCGTGGTCCTGCAACCCACGGAGGTCTGCCGCTTTCCGGCACGGGTAGTCAAAATTCTGGGGGCGGAAAATCCCCGGTTGCACACCGAACTCATGTCCCGCTGGCAACGCGCCCTCTCAGAAGCCGACGCCTGGCTAACGGAACTCTCGACCGGCTCCGCCCGCCAACGCGTTGCCCGCCTGCTGTTGCGCCTGGTGCGCGACCGCGAGAGTAGTGAGTGTGAGCTCTTCAGCCGCGAGGACATGGGGGCCATGCTCGGTATCACCACCGAGACGACCAGCCGTACCATCGCCGAGTTTAAGCGCCAAGGGTTGCTGGTCGACCTCACCGCCAACCGCTTCCTGCTTGATATCCCCAACCTGCACCGGGTTGGCGGAGATTAAAGTAGCCCGGCCCACCCCTTAAGTCCCTTCCAACCCGCCCCCAGGCCGCCCTTCTCCGGGTTCCCGGTCTCAGCATCGTCAGCAAATTCCTCTCCCGCGCCCCTCGATGCGATCGCACCGGGTGCCAAGTCCCGAACAGCCCCTGCAACCTCATTCGCATCGTGATCCAGCCCCATTGACCCTTTTCAATGCCCCGCTGGCCTCGCTCCCCTAATCTATCTAGCCACCGCGACAGCTATATCCCCGGAATCACATGACGAATCCCGCAACCCTGCCCCGCCTGGCTCACCTTCCCGTCGCCTTTTTTTCCATGGTCATGGGGTTGGCCGGGCTTTCCATTGCCTGGCACAAGGCCCAGCAGGTTTTGGGGATTGGCCTGCCCATCGCCGGCATCTTGTTGGGCATCGCCACCCTCGCCTTCCTGGTGTTGGGATTGGCCTATCTCACCAAGCTGATCCGCTACCGCGAAGCGGTCCTTCAGGAACTCACCCATCCCATCCAGCTCAATTTTTTTCCGACCATCTCCATGAGCCTGCTATTGCTTAGCATCGCCACCCTGGAGCACTGGCCCGACCTGGCGGAGGTTCTCTGGGTAATCGGCGCGGCAGCACAGCTCTTGCTGACCCTCTATGTACTGAATGTCTGGATTCACCATGAGCGGTTCGAGGTCCACCATGTCAATCCCGCCTGGTTCATCCCGGTAGTTGGCAATGTCCTAGTGCCCATTGCTGGCGCCCGCCTGGGATTCATCGAAACATCCTGGTTCTTCCTCGCCATTGGCCTACTCTTCTGGCTGCTGCTCTTCGCCCTTGTACTCCAGCGGTTCATCTTTCACCCCTCTCTGCCCGACCGGCTGATGCCAACCTTCTTTATCCTCATAGCCCCACCGGCGGTAGGTTTCAGTGCTTACCTGCAATTGAGCGGCGAGCTGGATGCCCTGGCCCGTATCCTTTACTACGCGGGACTCTTCCTAACCCTGCTGCTGACGGTCCAGGCGGGGCGGTTCCTGCGCCTTGAATTCTTTCTGTCCTGGTGGGCCTATTCCTTCCCCCTCGCCGCCATGACGATCGCGACCTTCATCATGTTTCAGCTCACCCAAAACCATGCCTTCGCCATTCTGGGCTGGGTGCTATTGAGCTTGGTCAGTTTGGTGGTGATCTACCTGCTCTATCGCACGGGGTGGGCCATCCGGGCAGGCCAAATCTGCGTGCCGGCAAATTAGCACCCCACCTAGGGGGGCCGGCCGCGCCGGGGAATCCAGCAGCCCGTTTCAATGACAATCAAGGGAAGCTAGCCGTGAAACAAACCCTGTCACAGGCGTCCTACAGCACCTTCAGCCTGGAGATCGAGCCTGGGGAAACCCGCTATCGCTCGGTGGATGAAATCATCGCCTACTTCAGGCAGCGCATCGAGGAACACCGTACTGCCCGGTTCATCAACGAATTTGACCACTATGCCCATACCCGCGCCCTGCCCGAGGGCCAGATCGGCGAGGACATTCTGGCCGCAAAGCTGCTGATCTTTTGTTTTGGTATCAGCCTGCCGGACCCCGGCATGCTGGCCATTCGCCCGCGCTCCATCGGCGTGGCCCAGACCCGCAAGGGGTTTCTCATCACCTTCCTGGAGGCCCCCATGCCAGTAGCCAACGCCGCCATGGAGGACTGGGCCAAGGGCCTGTGCGACCCCGATCCTGACTTGAACCATTAACGCTTGAATATCCGGGTTATTGGCACAAGCAGCCAGAACTTCGGTACCCCGAACAGCCTGGTAAGGCCCTGACGAACTCCATCAACCCTGAGGCGTTTCCTGATAGATCAGGGTGATATCGACACGCCGATTCAGACGCCGACCCTCTGGGGTGTCGTTGGAAGCCATGGGATAGTCCGGGCCATAGCCCTGCGTCCGCATCCGCGCGGGGTAGACACCCGAGGCCAGAAAGTAGTTCTGGACTGAGTAGGCACGGCGATCAGAGAGCTCCAGGTTGTGGCCCCGGGAGCCGGTGCTATCCGTATGACCCGCGATATCCAGTCGCGTTTTGCCGTAGCGGTTGACGATGGCGGCGATCTTGTCCATGGTCGAGTAGAAGCCAGGCTGGATGACATCGGAATCGACCTCGAAGGCGGTTTCCCCCGTCATGCCCACCAGCAATTCGCCCTCCGCGAGGCGTTCGACCCGGATCTGGCCCAGGGCGATCTCGTTCGCCAGCGCCCGCTCGAAATCCCGCTGCTGCTTCTCCATGTAATTGCCAATCAGGCCCCCAACAAAGGCCCCACCAATGGCGCCGATGACCGCGCCCTGGCCAGAGTTTTTGGCCGCCAGGGCGCCAATGGCCGCGCCGGACAGGGCGCCAATGCCCAGCCCCTTCTCGGTCTCGGATACGGGCCGGGGATTGCCATATTCATCCGTGGCGCAACCCGCGGTCAGCAGGGTGGCGATGAGGATGGCGCTGAATTTCCTAGGAAAGGACATGGTCTCGAATCTCCTGGTTCAGGACGAACACAACAGGGGCCGCCCAAGCGGCAAATGTTAGCAGACAAGCCCCCAAGTGGCGCAGCCATCATCCCAGCCATGGGGAGCCTGGCAAGATCCTGTTACTGCGTTAAATTCCAACGATTCTTTCCCATCACCCCTGGCAAGGCTACAATGCCCGCCTTGTCACCCGACCTCGGACTTCGCATGGACAGATATCACGTTTATGGCATTGGCAACGCCTTAGTGGACATGGAATACGAGGTCAAATTCGAGGACCTCGAATCCCTGCGCCTCGACAAGGGTGTCATGACCCTGGTGGACAAGGATCACCAGAGCGAGATCATGGCCCATCTAGCGGAGCGACCCCACCAGAAGGGCTCAGGTGGGTCCGCTGCCAACTCCATCATCGCCGTCAGTCAACTGGGCGGCAAGGCCTTCTACTCCTGTAAGGTCGCCAACGACCCTCTGGGCCACTTTTACCTGGACGATCTACTCGCCAACGGCGTCGCCACCAATCGTCATGGCGAACGCGAGGAGGGCGACACGGGCCGCTGCGTCGTCCTGGTCACCCCTGACTCGGATCGGACCATGCTGACTTACCTGGGCATCAGCGGCGAATTCACGGACCGCGAACTGGTCCCGGATGCCATCCTCAACGCGGACTACTACTACACGGAAGGCTATCTGGTTACCTCAGAAGGTGCCCGTACCGCCGCCATCCGGGGTCGGGAAATCGCCCAGGCCGCCGGGGTCAAGACCGCCATTTCCCTTTCCGACCCCAACATGGTCACCCACTTCAAGCCCGGCCTGATGGCCATGATCGGCCCCGGGGTAGACCTGGTCTTCGCCAATGAGGCGGAGGCCAAGGGTATGGCCAAGACCAGCGACCTCAACGCAGCCATCGCTTACCTGAAGACCATCGGTCGGGAATTCGCCCTCACCCTGGGCCCTAAGGGCGCCCTCCTCTACGATGGCCAGGAGCTGATCGAGATCGCCCCCGTCCCAACCCAGGCCCTGGACACGGTCGGTGCCGGCGACATGTTCGCGGGCGCCTGCCTCTATGCCCTCACCCAGGGCTGGGATCACCGCGGTGCCGGCAATCTGGCCGCCGCCGCCGCCGCCCGACTCGTCTCCAGCTATGGGCCACGCCTGCCAGCCGAGGAGACCCAGGCCATTCTGAAGGGATTTTACTGAATCCAGACTCGACTGAGCCGTGATGCCAAGGCCGTTCGCCACAGAAATCACTGGGCAAGGTCCGCCTGTCCAGGCCCCGTCAGACAACCCTGGCCGTGCGCGAGAGGTTCCGGCAGAGGCCAAGTGAATACTAGCGCCAGCGCCCCACATGTCCTAGGATCACGTCTCCCCGGATCGATTCCACTCCACCCACACACCCTCGAACCCACTGGCCGTAGCCCCGCGCGGCCCTCCCCCCTCCACCCCCAGGCCTCGACCACACTCCGAATCTATGTCCTCGAACCATGCACCCCAGGAACCAACCCGCGCTGGCTGGCGGGAGTGGCTGGCGCTGCCGGCGCTGGGAATACCCGCCATCAAGGCCAAGCTGGACACGGGGGCGCGAACCTCGGCCCTACATGCCTTCTTCACCGAACCTTTCCGAGAAAACGGTATCAGCATGATCCGCTTTGGGGTGCGACCCCTGCAGCGGCGCCAGGGACTGACGGTGATCTGCACCGCCGCGGTCCTGGATCAGCGTCTGGTGAGCGATTCCGGTGGTCACCGGGAGACGCGCTGGGTCATCGCCACGCCCGCTCGACTCGGCGAAGACGAATGGACGCTGGAACTGACCCTCACTGATCGGGATTCCATGCTCTTTCGCATGCTGTTGGGACGCAGCGCCATGAGTGGGCGACTGCTGGTGGACCCCCAAGCCTCTTACCTGGTGGGTCACAAGCCAATTCTGAAACGCCTTTACCCCCCCTTGGCCATAGGTAAACCTACGCAGAGATGAAAATCGCCATTCTATCGCGCAATCCACGGCTCTACTCGACCCGGCGACTGGTGGAGGCCGCGACCCAACGCGGCCACGAGGCCCACGTCATCGACGTGTTGCGCTGTTACATGAACATCGCCTCGCACCGGCCCAGCATCCACTTAAAGGGCGAGGAACTGGGGCGCTATGACGCCGTCATCCCGCGCATCGGTGCCTCGGTGACCTTTTACGGCACCGCCGTGCTGCGCCAGTTCGAGATGCTGGACACCTATACCCTCAATGAATCCGTCGCCATCACCCGCGCCCGCGACAAGCTGCGCTCCTTGCAACTCCTGGCACGCAAGGGGATTGGTCTGCCGGTGACCGGCTTCGCCCACGCCCCGGACGACATCCAGGATCTGATCAAAATGGTGGGCGGGGCCCCGCTCGTCATCAAGCTCTTGGAGGGCACCCAGGGCATCGGGGTAGTCCTGACGGAGACACAACAGGCGGCGGAGAGCGTCATCGAGGCCTTCATGGGGCTCAAGGCCAACATCCTGGCCCAGGAATATATCCGCGAGGCGGGGGGCGCCGACATCCGTTGTTTTGTCATCGGCGACAAGGTAGTGGCCGCCATGAAGCGCCAAGCCAAGTCGGGCGAGTTTCGCTCCAATCTCCATCGCGGTGGCACCGCTAGCCTGATCCGCATCACCCCTGAGGAACGCTCCACGGCGGTACGCGCCGCCCGCATCCTGGGTCTCAACGTGGCCGGCGTGGACATACTGCGCGCCAACCATGGCCCAGTGGTCATGGAGGTCAATTCCTCCCCCGGGCTGGAGGGCATCGAGGGTGCGACCGGCAAAGACATCGCTGGCACCATCATCAGCTTCATCGAACGTAACGCCTCGCTCGGACGGACGCGGACCCGGGGACAAGGGTGAACGCCAAACTTCAGATCGGCGGCGTCGATATTCCACCCCGCAGCCAGCGGCTGGTGGAGCTGCGCCTGCCGCTGCTCTACACCCATACCCCCGTGGTGCTGTCCGCCCAGGTTCTCCGTGGCCGGCGTGACGGCCCCTGCCTTTTCGTCTGCGCTGCCGTACATGGCGACGAAATCAATGGCGTCGAAATCATTCGGCGCTTACGCCAGGCACCCGCCCTTGCCCGCCTGCGTGGCACCCTGATCCTGGTGCCCGTGGTCAACGTCTATGGTTTTGTGCGCCAATCCCGCTACCTGCCAGACCGGCGGGACCTCAACCGGTGTTTTCCCGGCTCCGAGAAGGGCTCCCTGGCCGCCCGCCTGGCCAATGCCTTCCTGGAAGAGATCGTCGCCAAGGCCAACTTTGGCATCGACCTGCATACGGGCGCCGTGCATCGCGAGAATCTGCCCCAGATCCGTGCCAACTTCGACCCTAGCGGCCAGGTAGAAGCCCTGGCCAAGGCCTTTGGCAGCCCGGTCATCCTCAATGCCGACCTCCGGGACGGCTCCCTGCGCGAGGCTGCCTCTAACCTAGGGGTGCCTGTGCTCGTCTATGAGGGTGGCGAGGCCCTGCGCTTCAGTGAACTGGCGATCCGCGCCGGCGTCCGTGGCGTGCTGGGCGTGCTGTGTGCCCTGGGGATGTTGGGTGGAGGCAAGCGGTCCCAACGGGCCGGGCCGAGCCAACCCGAAGCTGTCATCGCCACCTCCAGTCAATGGGTGCGCGCCCCCCAGAGCGGCATCCTTCGTGTTCCTCGGCCCTTGGGGGCCCAGGTCGAGAAGGGGGAAAAACTGGGCTGGATTGCCGACCCTTTGGGCGACAATGAGATAGCGGTGGAGTCGCCCACCGCCGGCATCATCATCGGTAAGGTCAACCTTCCCTTGGTGAACGAGGGCGAGGCCCTCTACCACATCGCCCGTTTTGGCGAGCCCGACATGGTCGCGGAGGCAGTCGAACGCTTTCAAAACGCCGTCGGCCCCGAATCGGATGTCATGCCCCTGCTAGAGCCTCCGAATCATTAACCCTGTCGATCGCTGATCTCGGATCTGACCACGCCACCCCCGCACCCCGTCCATGCACCCTCCTGAAATTTGCCCCGGGCAAAACTATGCCTTCAGCCCCATCGGCCTGATCCGCTCCTGTTACACCGGCAAGTTTGGCATCCCCCGGCAAGCGGGTCTGGTGACGGCAGGGGAGGCGCGGCTGGAGTTGTTCGCGGAGTTTTCCAGGGCGGAGGCCTTTGTCGGACTGACGGGCTTCAGCCATCTTTGGCTCATCTTCATCTTCCATGACGCCCTGGCCGAAGGCTGGCGACCGTCGGTGAGGCCACCCAAGCTTGGCGGCCGGCGCAAGGTCGGGGTCTTCGCCAGCCGCTCACCGCACCGGCCCAACCCCATTGGCCTCTCCGCCGTCGCCTTCCTCGGCTTTCACCAGGAGGCGGGTAGACTCGCCCTCCGCCTGGGTGGGGTGGACCTGCTGGACGGCACGCCGGTGCTGGACGTCAAACCCTATATCCCCTATGCGGACGCCCTACTCCAAGCCAGTTCCGGCTTCGTACCGGAGCCGCCCGATTTCGACCGCAGGGTAGCCTTCAGCCCGGGGGCTCAGGAACACATCAGCGCCCGGGATCCGGACGGCCATCGCCACCTGTCGGAACTCATCACCCAGATCCTGCGTCAGGACCCGCGCCCCGGCTACATGGATCGCTATCCGGAGCGCCAGGAATTCGCCATGCGGATCTTCGACCTGGAGGTCAAATGGCGCGAAACCGGCGGCCAGATTCTGGTGACGGCCCTGGAACCATGTCTTCCCGGGCGCCTTAACGCAGAGTAAGCGTTCAGCCCCTCCGGCCCCATGGATTGAGTTCAGTAGCTCAAGCCACTGATGTTCCTGTTCCCTCCCCCCTTGCGGTGGAGGGTTAGGGCGAGGGGTCTGAACGGGTAGAACGCATAAAGCCATGCTCGGTCAGAAAGCCAGTCGTGATGCGATCGGCCGACGGATCAGCCGCCTGGTCACCCAGCACGAGACGTTCCAGATAGCGGGCCACCAAGTCCACCTCCAGATTGACCTGGGTCCCGGTCTGGTAGTCTCCGAAAAGGGTCTCGGTCAGGGTGTGGGGGACTAAGTTCAGTTCAAAGATGGCCCCCTGGACGGCATTGACTGTGAGGCTGGTGCCATCAACACAAATGGAACCCTTCTGGGCAATATAGCGTGCCAACCCGGTGGGGGCTTGAATACGAAAGCGCCAGGAGCGGCCATCCTGGTGCCGTTCCAAGATCTCCCCAACCCCATCAACATGACCGCTGACCAGATGGCCACCGAGAGGCGTCGCCAGAGTCAGGGCCTTTTCCAGATTGACCCGACTGCCCGACCGCAAGGCGCCAAGGGTGGTCAGGGACAAGGTCTCTCGGGACACATCCGCTGAAAATCGCCTCCCATCGAGGGCGACGGCGGTGAGACAGACCCCATTGACAGCAATGCTGTCCCCCAGCGCCACCTCCCCCATGGCCAGCTTGCCGGTGCCCAGGGTGAGGCGGGCGTCCCCGCCCCTGGCTTCAATGGAATGAACCTCGCCAATGGCCTGGATAATGCCTGTAAACATAAGCGCTGACTTGAGTTGTTGTTACGTGAATGGAATCTTAGCGCCCCAGCCTCCCAACCGCCAGCTAGCGGGGATGACCCCAGTTGCACTAGGGAGCTAAGCCCCTCGACATCTGATCGCTGGGCCTTGGCGAGGCGTCCTAGGCAATCCCCGGGCCGATCACTGGACAAACACTGCCCACCGCTTAGGCCAGGGTCCTTGTCCCTAACCCATTACGCAACTCGCACCCAGCCGCCCACCCGCCCCGCCTCGATCCGCACCACGCCATCCAGCAGATCGCGGATTTCTTGATACCGATGGGTGACGATGAGCACCGTCATCTGGCCGTGCAGGGTCCGCAGAGCCTCCAGAACGACCTGCTGATGCTCGTGGTCCAGGGCGCTGGTAGCCTCGTCGAGGATCAGCAGCTCGGGCTCCCGCAACAAAGCCCTGGCCAGGGCCAGACGCTGCTTTTCGCCGCCAGAGAGGCGGACGCCACGCTCCCCTACCCAGGTGTCCAGACCCTGGGGTAAGCCCCGGACGAAGGCACCGGCGGCGGCGCTGTCCAGGGCTGCCAGCAGCCGCTTATCGTCGGCCGTCACCGCACCCCAGGTCAGGTTGGCGCGAAGGGTGCCATCGAGGATGGCGGTCTCCTGGGGGATATAGGCGATACGCCGCCGCCAGTGGGCATCCGCCCTCAGAGGCCGTCCATCAACCCGAATCGTGCCCGAGAAGGGTGCATTCAGGCCGCTCAGCAGGTCGAGAACAGTGGTCTTGCCCGAACCGGTCGGACCTACGATGGCCGTGGTGCGGCGGGCCGGGATAAAGAGATCGGGAATGACAAAGGTCCGGCTACCCTGGGGGTGACGATAGGTCACATCCCGCAAGCTCAGGCCCTCGGCCAAAACGGGCTTTAAACTTGGGCTCGCATGGGTGTCAAGATCAGCCCTGCCGTCACCCTCCTCCCTATCCCGTTCCTCCTGGCAAAGCGTGACCCACTCTCGCCAGCTTGCGAAGGCTGGGGCCATGTGCCAGAGCTGCTGCAAGCCCTGATGAATACTTGAGACCTGCGGCAACATGCGGGCAAAGATGGCGATCAGCACCAACAGGCTGGCCGCCGGCAGTTCGACCCATACCAGGGCGGCATAGGTCAATGTGGCCAGCGCCAGGGCGCCGCCGCTACGAAAGGCCATCTGCGAGCGTGTCCGGACCTGATTGAAGCTCAACTGCTGCTCACGCAGATGCGTAACGACCTGGGCGAACTGGCGTTGGTAGCCGGCCTCTTCGCCGTGGATCTTGATGAGCTTAAGGGCCCCCAGGAACTCCTGAGCCTCGTTGAACAGGTTGCGGGTGGCCTGGCTCAGGACCTGGCCACTCAGTTGGGCCGCATCCCGGGACTTGCGTAGCAGCCACCAAAGGGCGGCCCCCGTCAGCAAGGCCAGACCCGTGACGGGCGGCGACAGGGCAAAGGCCAGGGCCAGGTAAACCGGGAAGACCGCCAACTGGGTAAGCAACTGCAGCAGGAAAATAGTCCCTACGCCCACCCGGCTGACATCGGTGGTCAGGACACTCAGAAATTCACTGCTGTGATGCTGGGCCAGGAAACGCCAGCGGGCCCCAGACAGGGCGCCGAAGAGGGTGATGCGCAGGTGATCGACATAGCGCAGTTGCAGCCACTGGGAGCGCCGTTCTCGCAGCAGGGCGACCGCCGATTGCAAGACGATCAGACTGACGAAGATGCCAAGCATGAGCAGCAGCTTGTGTTCGGTGGGGATATCCTCCAGCATTCGCGTTACACCGGTGGGTAAGGCCATGGGCAGGGCCGCTCCCGGGGTGCCGCTGACAACCCCGGCCAGAGTCAGCAAGGGCAGAAGCAACATGAGCCCCAGCCCTTCCAGCAGGGCGCCGAGCAGATTCAGACCCAGGGTGATCAGTACCGCCCGAGGGTCGAAATACCAAAATTCGGCCAGGAAGGGGCGCAGGCCCATGAGCTGATTCATGATGTCTCGTGTTCTTGCGGGCTAGTCCGGGTCAGAGGTGCGCTCTTGGTACCCTAACCAGCGGGCGAAGGTCGTGGATCGCTAACCCCTCGGGCCGGGTGGGATGGCGGTTATCCTCACATCCGGTCCGACCATGCGGACCTCCTGGATCGCGAGTGGGAGACGATCCCGCATGAGTTCCAGGTCGGACAGATGGCAGAGACCCCGACCGGTATCGCCCATGAGGTGCGGGGCGAGATAGAGCACCCACTCATCCACCAGACCGGCCTGGAGTGCGGCACCGGCCAGGGTGGCCCCAGCCTCGATTAGCACCTCGTTAATCTCCTGGCGAGCGAGATAGCGCAGCAGAAATTCCAGGTCCACCCCACCGGGCCCCTCGGGGGTCACCAACACCTGGGCACCTGCGGCCTCCAGGCGCGCGGCGCGGCCGGACTCGGGGGCCAGACAGGCAATCAGGCTAGTCCCGGGCAGGGCCAGCAGCCGCGCGGTCGGCGGCGTGCGCAGCCGGCTATCGACCACCACCCGGACCGGCTGATGGACCTGGCTATTTGGCTCGACACCCGGCAGTTCACGGGCGGCCAGGCGGACGTTCAGGGCAGGATCGTCCGCCAGCAGGGTTCCTACACCCGTCAGGATGGCGCCGCTGCGGGCGCGTAGAAATTGGGCATCCCGCCGCGCGGCCTCGGAGGTAATCCATTGGCTCTCGCCACTGGCCATGGCGGTGCGGCCGTCCAGGCTGGCGGCCAGCTTGCAGCGCACAAAGGGCAGCCCCTGCTCCATACGCTTGATAAAGCCCGGATTGAGTCGCCGCGCCTCCTCTTCCAACAGCCCCACATCCGCGGTTATGCCTTGAGCGCGCAGCCGCGCCAGGCCCGCGCCGGCCACCCGGGGGTTCGGGTCCCGCATGGCCGCCACCACCCGCGTGACCCCGGCCTCGATCAGGCCATCGGTACAAGGCGGCGTCTTGCCATGGTGGCAACAGGGCTCCAGACTGACAAAGGCGGTCGCCCCCCGCGCCCGGTCCCCCGCCATCGCCAGGGCCAGGCGCTCGGCATGGGGACCGCCAGCCCGTTGATGCCAGCCCTCCCCCACGACCTCACCGTCCCGGACCAGGACGCAACCGACGCAGGGATTGGGTGCCGCGGTATAGAGCCCCAGCACCGCCAGGCGAATCGCGCGGCTCATGTGGATCCGATCCTGGACGGATTCGCTGATAGGATCCTTCATGACTTGCGGTCCAGGTTCGCCAGGAGGTCAAGCTGCTTGCGCTTCGCCTCGGGCCCCGGTTGGCGTTCGAGGCGATCGATCTCATCGCGGAAGGCCCGCACGTCTTCGAACTTGCGATAGACGGAGGCAAAGCGCACATAAGCGACCTGGTCCAGATGGCGCAGTTCCTCCATGACCAGCTCACCGATCAGGCGTGCGGAGACCTCACTCTCGCCACTGGAGATGAGTCGCCGGGTCACGTGCGCCAGGGCATCCTCGATCTCCCCGGTGCTCACGGGCCGCTTTTCAAGGGCACGCATCATTCCCGAGCGCACCTTGCGGCCGTCAAAGGGCACCCGGGTGCCATCACGCTTGATGACGCGCGGCAGATTCAGTTCCGCCGATTCGTAGGTGGTAAAGCGATCCTTGCAGACCAGACACTCGCGGCGGCGGCGCACCTGGTCGCCGTCCCCGGAGAGCCGGGAATCGACGACCTTGGTGTCCTGGGCACCACAGAAGGGACAGCGCATCCGGATCCCGGGTCTGGGCTGGGTCTAGGACGGGGCGAGTTCCGAGGCCGGGATCAGCCGGCCGCGTGCCGATAGACCGGGAAACGGGCACAGAGGTCCAGAGTCTTGGCCTTGACCTCATCGACCCTGGCCTGATCGCCCCGGGCGTCGATCAGGTCGCACATCCAGCCGGCGAGGGCCCGTGCCTCGGCTTCGCCGCAGCCGCGGGTCGTCAGGGCCGGGGTGCCGACGCGGATACCGCTGGTCACGAAGGGCGATTGGGGATCGTTGGGCACGGCATTCTTGTTGACCGTGATGTTGGCTGCGCCCAGCCAAGCATCGACATCCTTGCCGGTCAAACCCTGCTCGATGAAGCTGACCAGAAAGAGGTGGTCGTCAGTGCCACCGGACACCACCTCATAGCCCCGGTCGAGGAAGACCTGGGCCATGGCGCGAGCATTGGCCAACACCTGGCGTTGATAGTCCTTAAAGGTGGGCTCCATGGCCTCCTTGAGGGCCACCGCCTTGGCAGCGATGACATGCATGAGGGGTCCACCCTGGGTGCCGGGGAAGACCAGGGAGTTGAGCTTCTTCTCGATTTCCGCATTGGCCTTGGCCAGGATGAGGCCACCGCGCGGGCCCCGCAGGGTCTTATGGGTGGTGGTCGTGGTCACGTCAGCGATCTGGACCGGGCTGGGATAGAGACCCGCCGCCACCAGACCCGCCACATGGGCCATATCGACCAGGAAAAAGGCCCCCACCGCGTCGGCGATATCCCGGAAGCGTTGCCAGTCGATGACCCGCGAATAGGCGGAAAAACCCGCGACCATCATTTTTGGCCGGTGCTCCCGGGCCAGACGTTCCACCTCGGCATAGTCGATCTCGCCCGTCGCTGGGTCGAGGCCATATTGGTAGGCCTTATAGAGCTTTCCGGAGAAGTTGGGCTTGGCGCCGTGGGTCAGGTGGCCGCCGTGGGCCAGGCTCATGCCCAGCACCACGTCGCCCGGTTCGCACAGGGCCATATAGACCGCCGCGTTGGCCTGGGAACCCGAGTGAGGCTGCACATTGGCGAAATCAGCCCCGAAAAGGGCCTTGGCGCGGTCGATGGCCAACTGTTCGGCGATATCGACGAACTCGCAGCCACCGTAATAGCGCTTGCCCGGATAGCCCTCGGCATACTTATTGGTCAGGACGGAACCCTGGGCCTGCATCACCCGTGGGCTGGTGTAATTTTCGGAGGCGATCAGCTCGACGTGCTCCTCCTGGCGGCGCTCCTCATTCTGGATCGCTGCCCAGAGCTCATCGTCGTAACCCTCGATTTGCATGGACTGGTCAAACATGGCTTGTCCTCAACCGCTGAAAATTACGGCATTCTATCTGCTTTGGCCCCGTTCGTGGGCCCTTTCCTGGCCGGCCAGTGTCACCTGCAACTGGGCGCAGACCGGGTCGCTCTGCCAACCACCTGATTTTCCGGTTACCCGGGCCGGTTGGCGGCGGGCGGGGGTGTCGACAGCAGGGATGCTGTCGCCAAGCCTACAGGGAGGTATTCACGGCGTCCCCCGCCCGCCGCCTCCCGGCCCGGGATAGCGAAAACGCACAGCTGTTGGGTATCAATACCGCTAACCACAGGGGCAGTCCGGGGCAGTGATTGGTACCATGATCGCCTGCAGGGTCAGCAGGAACCAGCGCCCACCTTCTTGACTCTGGTAGGTAGCCGGAAACAAGCATTAGAATCGGGTCACCAGGGCGGGTAAGATCGGCATCGAGTGCGGGCTTGTTTGGATTTGTAATCAATTAGTTAGGCACCTTACGATCATACTCCCAACGGATTCCGCATTCATCGTCAAATCGCTGTTTATTGGGTGGTAATACACCAATTGGCATTCCGGGCCTGCCTTTTCTCCCGCGGTTCAAGGTAGATAAGCAATAGCCAATATTTCGGTATCTATGTACTTGCTTAAACTCTAATTTCCTAATAACCAGGAATCCTCAGCAAGGAGAAAACATGTTATTTTTAAAACTAATTATGGCGTTTGCGCCATGGCTTGCATTTCTTTTCATTGCCCATGACAGCCTGTTTCGTCTCAAACTCGGATTAATCGTCGCCTTGGTTCTAAGCATTGGAATGGGTCTTGCCCGACTTCACAGAGGTGTAATTTTATGGGTAGGGCTGGCCTTCTTTACATGTGCCACACTCGCCGTGAATGTTTTCAATAGCATGTGGGCGGTAAAATACATGGGGATCATTGCCTCGGGAACTCTGGCGGTCAGCACTTGGCTGACCTTAATTTCCAAAAGACCGTTTACGATGGATTACGCCAAAGACCACACCGAGCCGTCACTATGGAACAGTCCGATGTTTATCAGGACAAACATGATGCTAACTGCAGCTTGGGGCACAACTTTTACCATCAACGCCATTTTAGCCTGGGGTAAAATGGAGCATTTTATCCTGTCTAAATCGGTTTACGAAATTATTAGCTACACCTTGATGCTTGGAACTGCCGGTTTCACGAGTTGGTATCCGGGTCATATCCGACAGCAGTCCGGAGATCATAAAAATACTGCCTCGCCAACAGAGGTCGTGAAATGAACTCTCAGTCCGTCCCAGGTTCCTATGGCACGGTATACGAAATTACCAACTGTGGACGACTGGCCGCGGCGGCGTTGCCGCTATATAGACTGAGATAGTTCGCTATCGCGTTGTTATTATCATCCAGCTTCAAGCGCAAGCGGATTTGCGTCAGACCGCTATTTGTCGCCAGCTTGTTGATGTAAGCTTTTGCGCCGGTCAGATTAATGTTGTACCAACCGCCGACTGAGGCGAGCACGAAGGGGCCATAGGATGCGTTAGCGGCTGCCTGGAAGTCGCTAGCTTGCAGCGCCGTTGTTGTGCCAAAAAATCCGTTTTTGACATCCGCCATAAAGCCCCCGAAGGTGCTTACTGGGTTACCACCACCGGTGATTGCCTGTTGCCTGACTTTGAGCATCACGCTGGTGATGACGGCATTATCTGGCAGGCTAGAACCGGTGCTGAATGACAGGATGCCACGATATTGTCTCTTCGCAGTGTCATCGCCCAAATTGAAGGCCGTGGCCGCGCTATTGATGGAGCCTCCCACGTTACTGGTCTCAAATAATTCAAGCATCCCGCCATCTTGCGCTGCGTTCGAGGTAAAGGGTGGGGCTGTGATCACATCGATAATCGTGAAATACGCGCCTGGCGGATTGGTGCCTAGGCGGTTTACCCCCTCGAAATCAATGGGGACGTCATTACTCTTATCTCCGGTGGGCACTCCGTTAATCGTCCAGCCGAAATCAGGGATATTGTAGGTTGTGACCCCTGTCGCCCAACCGCCAGTTGGATGGAATTCGCCGGCGGCAGCGTTGGCAAACTCTGGCTTGATGTTATTGATGGCATTATCTGCTCTGAGTTGATTTTCATTGCAAGTTGGGTTGCTCACAGCGCAGGCATCCGTCCCTTCGATGCCAAGCGGCATCCAAGCGCTGCCGTTCCAGATCACGTTACCGCGAATTTCCAGATTATCGTCGGTAACTGCGGGATTGGGTGCGTGGCTGCTGGTTGGGTTGGCACGCGGTTCATAGATTGCAAAATGCTGCCAAAGGCTTTGGTATCCCGGCGGGTTATAGACCACATTGTTAAATATAAATACGTTTTTGTTTGGGATATTGATCGCATTTGTGCCGTTGTCAACAGCGGTTGTGCCCCAACCCCCAGCCTTCAGATAGGTCTGGCAGCGTTCACGTCCAGGGTCGCCAGGCTGCCCATCGCAGGAACGCATGCCAAAAACTACTTCAATGACATGGGAACGTTTGCCCACGCGGTAGAGCGTGTTATCGGCGAGGAGAATATTATAGCCGCCATTCACGCCCAACCCCGCCCCATCCGTGTCGTGGATCAAGTTGTTTACCACTTTGATATCGTAGGCTTCGTATTGCAGCCAGGGTGCGGTCATAAACTGAAAACCCGTGCCCTGCCCGGCAGTGAACCCACCTGTGCCGCAGTTATAGATTTCGTTGGCTTCCACACGGATGTAGGCTGAACCGCCTTTATTGTAAGCACACCAATCCTGAGCCTCATGGATGCGGTTATTAATAATGTGCCCATATTGCACCGCAACAAAATCGATAACATTATCCCAGGCGTGCGAAATATCGCTGTTCTCGATATAAACATATTTCGACTGGTTGACTTTAACCGTCTCCTGAGCTTGGTTGGCTGCCCCCCCGTTCAGAATCACCTTTCTTAGCAACAGGTGATTGCACAACTCGCAGTGGAAGGCATCCCCGTTATTGAAGATGCTCAAATTATCAAAATAGACATAGCTGACATCGTACATATTGACGTTGCCCTGCAAAACGACCTGCCCCGGCCTCGACCCCTTGCCCTGGATGAAGATCGGGGCGGCGAAGGTTCCGTAGCGGTATTCCCAGTAATTGGGCAGGATCGCCGCCGGATAGTAGCCCGGCTTAAGATTGATGCGCACCCCGGTAGTCAAGGTGATGCCTTGGGGGATGCGCCCCCAGGCCTCGTCTACCGTCCGCAATGGGGAAGCGGCGGATGTCCCGCTGTTGGAGTCGTTCCCGTTAATGGGGTCGACCCAAAGCTCAACAAGGCCCGGGGTGCCGGTGTTGTACCCTGCGGGCATAATGTAGTCATCCGCAGGGGCCAGTTCAGCCTTGGCGGCCAACGTCGTCTGGTGCAGCAGAGAAAGGAAAATCGCAACAAGGATGAAACCCGTCGCAAGCCTGACAATCTGCCTGAGCCAATGTCGCATTGGCAAGAAGAAAAGCTGCATGAGGTTCCCCGGAAATGAACGGCTATACACTCTGTTGATAGCTTAATTGTAGTCAGACCCCCTCGGCTTTATTCAAAATCTCAAAAGTCCTCTTTTGGTTATTTTCGCTGTATCAATATGCAAGGGTGCGCCCTCATCAACAAATCTCCGCGAGGTCCCCGCGGAGGCTTGCGTCAGGCCTTGCCCCGGATGCCCTTCCGATCAAGTTGTCCTGTGAGTAGGGCATTCAGGGCATTCTGACACGGGGGCCTTCGTTATTACCTGCTCCGGACACGCCTTTTCGAACCTGGCCTTCACGCTTGGCCCCCGCTGCGCCGAAATCAGGGTATTTACCCCTCGCTGTTCCCATATCCTGGTGAATCCCACCCATCGGCTCTATGTATGGCAATGATGGGCGTTGGAGTTCCAGACCTGGCCAGTCAGGATGACCGGGAACAGCTACAACTCGCTAGCCAGGATGCGAATATCATATGAACTGGCTACCCTTTGCCGCGGTTGGCTAGGGCTTCGGACTGATGTCCCCCCCGGACTCGACATTTTGGATAAGCATGAAAATCTATAACCTCTTTCCCCTACTAGCTGGTCCCCTCGCTAATTGGACGCCCCATCTGGAGCGCGCGGCGGCCATGGGCTTCGACTGGATCTTCGTGAACCCGATCCAGCCGCCTGGACGGTCGGGCAGCCTCTATTCGATTAGCGACTATTTCGGGGTCAACCCAGCGCTGCTGGCCCCGGGCTCGCGCAAACGACCGGAGACCCAGGTCAAGGACATGATCAAGGTGGCAGAGGGGCTGGGGCTGCGCCTCATGATCGACCTGGTCATCAACCATTGCGCCGTGGATTCGCCCCTGACCCAGACGCACCCAAACTGGTTCAAGCGCGAGGGGGGACGCATCGCCCATCCCTTCTGCCTGGAGGAGGATGGGCGCAAGGTGGTCTGGGAGGACCTGGCCCAATTCGATCATGGCTACTCGCCGGATGCCAAGGGCCTAAGGGAGTACGCCGGTAAGCTGGTGGCGCATCTGATCGACCTGGGGTTCGCGGGCTTCCGTTGTGACGCGGCCTATCAGATCCCGACGGATTTCTGGCGGCGGCTGATCAAAGACACCCGGCGCCAGCATCCTGGTGTGGTCTTTGTCGCCGAGACCCTGGGCTGCTCACCGGAGCAGACGCGACAGACCGCCGCCGCGGGTTTCGACGCTATCTTCAATAGCGCCAAGTGGTGGGATTTTTCCAGCCCCTGGCTGTTGGAGCAATACGAACTCACACGCCAGATCGCACCCTCCATCGGCTTTCCTGAGAGCCACGATACGGAGCGCCTTTTCGCGGAGTCAGGGCACAATGTCAACGCTCTCAAGCAGCGCTACCTCTTCACCGCCCTCTTCTCCACCGGGGTCTTGATGCCCATGGGCTATGAATTTGGCTTTCAGCGCCCGCTGCATGTGGTCAAGACCCGACCGGAGGATTGGGAACCGCCAGCAGTGGATTTGACCGCCTTCATCACCGCCGTCAATCGCATCAAGGCGGACTACACCGTCTTTCGCGAGGATGGGCTGATACAGCGCCTGGAATCCTCCAACCCTGCCGTCCTGCTGCTCTGGCAGGCCTCCACCCAAGGCCATGGCCAGGCCCTACTGGTGTTGAACAAGGACCCATGGAACCGCCAGCACTTTCATTGCGACGACCTTTATCGGCTGGTGCAGGCCCCACCCCCCCTCCTCGATGTCTCACCGGAGTGGGCCATGGACTTTCTGCCAACCCCCTTTGATTTCGAACTGGATCCCGGCATGGCGCGCGTCTTTGTTACCCGCCCCTGACCGGCCCCGGAGTTATTGCCATGCCCTCGCCCTTCATGCCCAGGTTCGCCGATTTACCCGCGGAATTGCCGGTCTTCCCGCTCGCCGGAGCCGTGGCCATGCCGGGGATACAACTCCCCCTGAATATCTACGAGCAGCAGTACCTCAACATGATTCAGGATGTGCTGGCGACGGATCATCTCATCGGCATGATCCAGCCCCTGAGTAGCCCGGAGGAGGTCGAGGTCCCGCCCCTGCACCGGGTCGGTTGCGCCGGGCGCGTCACCTCCTACAGCGAGACCAATGACGGGCGTGTCGTGATTGTCCTCACGGGGGTGTGCCGCTTCGAGGTCCAGGGCGAACTGGTGGAGACCCGGGGCTACCGCCGGGTACGCGCGGGTTGGAGCCGCTTTGCCAACGATTTTCTGCCGGAGGGCGGTCACCTGGTGAACCGCGATCGATTTCTCACCTCCCTGCGCACCTATGTCCGACCCCGTGGCGTCGAGATCCCCTGGGACGACCTCAAGGCCATGGAGGACCTGGATCTGATCAATCTCCTGACCGCTCACCTGCCCTTGCCCCCCGAGGACAAGCAGGCCCTGATTGAGACCATCGACCTGGCGGACCGCGCCGAACTCATGCGCGGCCTCATGGACATGGCCTCGGCCTCCAGCGTGGAGGGCGTCGAGCAGCGACATTGAGCCCGGTGAGGCGAACCCGCGAGGAGCAAAACCGCCCTCTCCGATAGGGGCTAACCCAACCATTTGCTGGCACCCCGGAATTCAGAGTTGGGAGCTAAGGAGTTCTCGAGTTTTTACTAGCCGCGCCCAGGGTATCGGGGCCGAAGACGATCTTGCCGACGGTTCCGTCATCCATATAAAGGCCACCGATACCGTCACGACCGTTGCGATCGCGGACAATCTGGGCCTTACCCTTCAGCCCATTGTTGCACTGGACCTGAAAAACAGCCTGGGTGTCGCCCGTGAAGGCATCGTAGCCGCCCTGGCAGACAAGGCGTTCATTGTTCACCCGAAAGTGGGCAGCAAAGGGTTGAGACCAATAGGTGCCGAGCAGGATTTCATTAGCTACCACGACAGCGAAGGGACCCGAGGTAGATTCCCCGGGTAGGCTCGGCAGGCGTTGGGCCTGGCGATAGTGGGCCCAGGTGCGATTAACGCAGGTGGCATAGTCCGCGGGGTCGAGGCGGCCGCAGAGGAGTTCACCGTATTCCTCGACCGTTACGGGAGAATAGACAGCACTCCAGCGCGCCGGCTCCTCCGTAGTCCCAAAGCCGGCAAAGATACCGCAGAACCCGGAAGGCTGGTTGGCCGTGCCATCGAAACGGTTGAATTCGGTGGCGGGACGCCGGCTACAGCAGCCGGAGATTCCCATAGCCGCCATGAGCAGCAGAGTTAGCCAGACCCTCATCCTGCCCGTTCGGATCGACCCAGCCATCTGGCTACAACTCCGCCCACATGCGCACCAGGTTGGCATAGGACCTGTCCACATAGCCGGTGGTAGTCGTGCCAGGTGCCTCCCGGAGCAGAGACTCGCGGGCCAGGTTAAGCTCATAAAGCAGCTCGCGGCGGGCGGCATCGCGGACATAGCTCTGAATCCAGGTCAGGGCCACCAGGCGCTCGCCACGGGTGACCGGGGCCACCCGATGGAGGCTGGCGGAGGGATAGACCACGGCGTCCCCCGCCGGCAGCTTGACCTGCTGGTCGCCAAAGGGGGTGCGCACTACCAGTTCGCCACCCTCGTAGCTTGCCGGGGGGTTGAGAAAGATCGTCATGGAGACGTCGGTGCGAAAGCGCGGCCCGGTCGAGCCCATGATGGGATCGTCCACATGATCGCCATAGGTCATACCCGGCTCGTAGCGGGCGATAATGGGGTCGGCGACCCGGTGCGGCAAGGCGCCGAAGCGAAAGGTCTCGTTGTGGCCCAGGCTGGCCATGATGACGCGGACCAGGCGTCCCTTGCGCTGCTCGTCGGCTTGCAGTTCCAGGTTGTTCTTGACCCGGGCAGCGGCAAAACCGGCGCTCAGACGGCCATCGACAAATGCGGCCCCCTGGAGGATGTCATGAATCTTGGCCACTTGGGCGGCATTGAGCAGGCCGGGGATGGTGAGGAGCATAACGGCTGATCCCTCTCGCGCGGGGGTGGGGAAGAACATGGCGGGGCCGGGGCGGATCACCGGCGCGCTTCTGCTAGAATGCCCTTTTTCGTCCACTCGCGAAAGGGGAAACGAGATGCTCCTCAAGGCCATCATCGAGGATCAAGAATTCAGTCTGGAAGTGCCCGACCAGGTCCTGCGGGAGGGTGAGGCCTTCTTTGCCAAGCTGGACGCCGACATGGATCAAGGCTGGCAGATGAGTCGGGAATGGGTTGCCCATCCCAGCAAGATCGAGCGCTGTCAGATCGTCGGCGACAAGCTCTTGACGGCACTTGAGAAGGAGAACACCAAACTTGGCATCCTGATGGCCGGCTACATCCTCTCCCGCCTGCCCGGCGTGGAGTCCGTCACCCTGGACACTCACGGCGAGATGCAAAACAGCCTCTTTACGGTCGTCGCCAACCCCGCCGCGGCGACCCAGGCCGCGGCGACCCAGGCCGCGGACCAGGGGGAGGCCAGCTTCCAGCCCACCCCCGCGCCCCTGGGACTCGACAAGTTTCAGGCCATGGAACAGGCGGGTAACGACGTCACCCAGGTCTTCAAGGTCGGTAAAGGCTACCGCTTTTCCGTTTATGACCATATCAGCGGCCAATGGCTGGACGGCCCCCTGGTTGCCCAGGAGGCAGACGCCGAGCGCCTGCGTCAGGCCGCTTTCAAGGCCCGCTATGAGTCCTTGCAGCAACAGCCAGGCTGAAATTGTCATGGCTCAGGTGGGCCAGTAAGGCCGATTTTGCGCGGTTGTCCACCTCCACCTGTTCCTAGACGGCGATGGCGAGAAACCTGGGACCGGACCGGCCGCGCCAACCGCATTCCACCAAGCAAAAGGGGCCTTGCGGCCCCTATTGTGGTCTTAGGATCTCCGAACTAGCCCTGTTCCAGCGCCTTCATACTGAGGCGGATGCGGCCCTGCTTATCCACTTCCAGGACCTTGACGCGGACGACATCACCCTCTGACAGCTTGTCGCTAACGTTCTGGACGCGCTCCTCGCTGATCTGAGAGATGTGGACCAGGCCGTCCCGGCCGGGGAGGATGGTGACGAAGGCGCCAAAGTCCATGAGACGCGCTACCCGACCCTCGTAGATGGCCCCCACCTCGACATCGGCGGTGATGAGTTCGATGCGGCGCTTGGCCTCCTCGCCGGCGCTCTTGATGACCGAGAAGATCTTGACCAGGCCATTGTCATTGATGTCGATGGTGGCCCCGGTCTCCTCGGTGATGGCGCGGATGACGGAGCCGCCCTTACCAATGACGTCGCGGATCTTCTCGGGGTGGATCTTGAACTCGATGATACGCGGGGCGTGCTCGGACATCTGAGCACGGTGGGAGCCAATGACCTTGTTCATCTCGCCCAGGATGTGCAGGCGACCGGCCTTGGCCTGGGCCAGGGCGGTCTCCATGATCTCCCGGGTGATCCCTTCGATCTTGATGTCCATCTGCAGGGCGTTGATGCCGCTGGCGGTGCCGGCGACCTTGAAATCCATGTCGCCCAGGTGATCCTCATCGCCCATGATGTCGGTGAGGACGGCGAAGGCATCGCCCTCCTTGATCAGGCCCATAGCCACGCCCGCCACGGCACCCTTGACGGGTACACCGGCGTCCATCAGGGACAGACTGGTACCGCAGACGCTGGCCATGGAGCTGGAGCCGTTGGACTCGGTGATCTCGGAGACCACGCGCACCGAGTAGGGGAACTCCTCGATGCTCGGCATGCAGGCAAGGACGCCGCGCTTGGCCAGCCGGCCATGGCCGATTTCGCGCCGCTTGGGGCTGCCGACGCGACCCACCTCGCCAACACAGAAGGGCGGGAAGTTGTAGTGGAGCATGAAGGGCTCGCGGTGCTCCCCGTCCAGGGCATCGATGATTTGGGAATCCCGTTCGGTTCCCAGGGTGGTGATGACCAGGGCCTGGGTCTCGCCACGGGTGAAGAGGGCGGAACCGTGGGTACGGGGCAGGACGCCGGTGCGGATGCTGATGGGGCGGACCGTCTTGGTGTCGCGGCCATCGATGCGGAGCTCGCCAGCCAGGATGCGGCTGCGAACGATCTTCATCTCCAACTTCTCGATGGCGCCATAGACCTGGCTCTGGGTCCAGGCCGTACCCTCTCCGCTGAGCTCGGCGTAGAGTTCGGAGCGGATGGCGTCCAGGGCATCATAGCGGGCCATCTTTTCCTTGATGAGGTAAGCCGCCCCCAGGCGCTCGGCGGCGATGGCCGTGACGGCCGCGGCCAGGGCCGGGTCGGTGGTGGCCGGCGTCCAGGACAAAGGCTTCTTGTTGACCTCGGCAGCCAATTCGCGGATGGCCTGGATCGCCACCTGCATCTGGGCATGGCCAAAGAGGACAGCGCCGAGCATGACCTCCTCGGACAGGCCACGGGCCTCAGATTCGACCATGAGCACGGCGTGTTCCGTGCCCGCCACGATCAGATCCAGGTCGCTGTCGGGCCCCAAGCCAATCAGGGAGGGGTTGAGAAGATAGTCGCCATTCTTGTAGCCGACCCGCGCCGCAGCGATGGGTCCGTTGAAGGGCGCGCCGGAGATAGCCAGGGCCGCCGAGGCGCCGATCAGCGCCGGTACCTCGGGATTGACGGCGGGATTCAGGGACTTGACCGTGGCGATGATCTGCACCTCGCGGCCAAAGCCGTCGGCGAAGAGCGGGCGGATCGGGCGGTCGATGAGACGAGAGGTCAGGATCTCGTTTTCGCTCGGCCGGCCCTCACGGCGGAAGAAACCGCCGGGTATGCGGCCCGCGGCATAGGTCTTTTCCTGATAGTCCACGGTCAGGGGCAGGAAGTCTTTGATGTCGGTAGCGCGCTTGTCAATCACGACGGTAACGAGCACAACGGTGTCATCGACATTGACGAGGACGGCGCCATCGGCCTGGCGGGCGATCTCGCCCGTCTCTAGGGTCACGGTCTGGGCGCCCAATTGAAAGGTCTTTTTGATGTGAGTCACTGGGGATTCCTCGGGGCTATGGCAGGCCGGGGTAATATGCCCCCGTTGAGGGGCCTGGCGACGCCGGCGTGGATAAGACCGGCGAGATTCGGGATGAGGCACGGGGTGCGGGAAGGGGTCTGAAAACCCGTACCGCACCCCGTATTACGCGATGGGCAAAGACCTGGGCGCCCCGCATCACAGCAAGGCACCCATGCATCGAGGGACCCCGTTCGGGGTCCCGGGCTACCCATGACGAGGATCAGCGGCGCAGACCCAGGCGGGCGATCAGCTCACGGTAGCGGTCGACATTCTTGCCCTTGAGATAGTCCAGCAGCTTGCGGCGAGAGTTGACCATGCGCACCAGACCGCGACGGGAGTGGTGGTCACCCTTGTGCTGGGCAAAATGGCTACTCAGGTCCAGAATACGGGCGGTCAGCAGGGCCACCTGGACCTCGGGCGAACCCGTGTCCCCGGGACCGCGCTTGTAGTCTTCGATGACCTTGGCTTTATCGGCTGTGCTCATTGCCATGTTGTCTTACTCCTCTCAGGGTGTGACGACGGTGGCCCTTGGCGGTGTTACCGCCGGCCCTCCGACAATGAGTTCAGGGGGCCAGGCCGTTTGTTAAGGACGGCGGCCACGAGGCCAACCGTCCAAGCATATTTTACCGGTTAGGACCGCTTTATCCGCCCCTACAGGAGACGCTTTGGCTGCACCTTGCCATCTTCGAGGATGCAGCCAACGCCCAGAAAGTGGCGGGAGGGATCGTAAAGCCGCACCAAGCCCTCCGTCGGGGCTTGGGGCACCAGCACGGCCTGACCTTGACGCAGATAGAAGGCGGCATCGGCCGTGAGGCGCACCGCTGGCCAATGATCCAGGGCACTCTCCAGGGGCAGCAAGAGGGCATCGAGGGCCGATAAGGCGCCCTCCTGGTCCGCCATGACGATATCCTCTATCTCAGCCAAGGTCACGAAGCGGCTCTCGGGCTGGACGTAGGGTCCAACCCCAGTGCGGCGGAGGCCAATGACGTGGCCACCGCAGCCCAGCATGGCCCCTATATCCTCGGCCAGGGTACGCACATAGGTGCCCTTGGAGCAATGGACGTCCATCTCCAGTTCGGGCAAGGCCAGGTCGAGCAGATCCAGGGCATGTATGGTCACGGTGCGCGTCTGGCGCTCCACCTCGATACCCTGGCGGGCTAGCTTATAGAGGCGCTCACCCTGGTGCTTGACCGCCGAATACATGGGAGGGAGCTGGTCGATGGGTCCCAGGAAGCGATCCAGTACCGCCCGCACCCGGTTCTCGTCCAGCCCCTCCACGGGACGCATCTCCAGGATCTCGCCCTCGGCGTCGGCGGTCGTGGTCGTGACCCCCAAGCGCACTCTCACCCGGTAACGCTTGTCCGCGTCGAGCAGATAGGTGGAGAACTTGGTGGCACCGCCCAGACACACCGGCAGCAGGCCGGTCGCCAGGGGATCCAGGCTCCCGGTATGGCCCGCTTTATTGGCCTGAAAAAGCCGCTTGACTCGCTGGAGGGCCTCGTTGGAGGTCAAATTCAGCGGCTTATCCAGCAGCAGAATGCCATCGATGTCGCGGCCGAGCCTACGCCGACGCCCCATTAGTCACGGTTCCTTAAAAAGTTTGAAGATCGAGCCCGTACCGGAACGAGATAGCGACGGATCAATCCGCCTCCTCGTTCACGGACTCCATGGCCCCATCGATCAGGCTCGTCAGATGCTCGCCCCGGGCGATGGACTCATCGTGCTCGAAGTGGAGTTGCGGAATGATCCGCAACAGCATCCGCCGCGCCAACTGAGCCCGCAGGAAACCGGAGAGCGGGCCATTCAGTAGCTTCGCTTGTCCCTGGGTGGCCTCATCCATGGGGAAGCAAGTGAAAAAGACCTTGGCCCAGGACAGGTCGCGGCTGACCCGCACCTCCTGAATAGTCACCTGCTGAAGGCGCGGGTCGCGAACTTCGTCGCGGAGAATGACCGCTAACTCGCGTTGGATCTCCGCGCCTATCCGCTCGGTGCGATCAAATTCCTTCATAACCGGTTCAGATCCCTGGGCTAACCGCCGCCTATAGCTCGCGCTTGCGCACGGTACGCTCGAAGACCTCGATATGGTCCCCCCTACGCACATCATTGTAATTCTTGACGCCAATGCCGCACTCCATACCAGCCTTGACCTCGCTGGCATCCTCCTTGAAACGGCGTAGGGATTCCAGAGCTCCTTCGTAAATAACCACGTTCTCGCGCAGGACCCGTATCGGATTGTTGCGCTTGATGAGGCCCTCCACCACCATACAGCCGGCAATAGCGCCGAATTTGGAAGAGCGGAAGACGTCGCGTACCTCGGCCAGGCCGATGATGGTCTCGGTCACCTCCGGGCTTAGCAGGCCGGACAGGGCCTTTTTCACGTCGTCAATCAACTCATATATGATGCTGTAGTAACGCAGATCGAGCCCCTTATCCTCCACCACCCGGCGGGCCGCGGCGTCCGCGCGGACATTGAAGCCAAGCAGGATGGCGTTCGAGGTCACCGCCAGATTGGCGTCGGACTCGGTGATACCGCCCACGCCCGTGGCCACGATCATCACCTTGACCTCGTCCGTGGAGAGCTTGTTCAGACTATCCCGCAAGGCCTCCATACTGCCCTGGACATCAGCCTTCAGGACGATATTCACTGTCTTGGTGTCGCCCTCCTTGAGCTGGGAGAAGAGCTGATCAAGGCTGGCGACCTTCTGATCGTCGAAACGGGACTGGCGCTCGCGGCCCGCGCGCAGTTCAGCGACCTCACGGGCGCGGCGCTCGTCAGCCACCACCACGACATCGTCACCCGCGTTCGGGGTGCCGGAGAGGCCCAGTACCTGCACCGGGATCGAAGGGCCCGCATCCCGGACCAGTTGGCCGGTTTCATCGAACATGGCCCGCACCCGACCAAATTCGGCGCCCGTGACAATCATGTCACCCTGATGCAGGGTGCCGGCCTGGACCAAAATGGTCGCCACCGGGCCGCGGCCCTTATCAAGACTGGATTCGACGACGGCGCCGCGGGCGGGACCCGTGATCGGGGCCTTGAGTTCCAGAACCTCCGCCTGCAGGAGAACGGCCTCGAGCAAAGCATCGATTCCCAGGCCCGACTTGGCCGAGACCTGGACCATGATGGTATCGCCGCCCCACTCCTCGGCCACCACCTCGTGCTGGGTCAGCTCCTGCATCACCCGGTCCGGGTTGGCAGCGGGCTTATCCATCTTATTGATGGCGACGACAATGGGTACCTTGGAGGCGCGGGCATGCTGAATCGCCTCCACGGTTTGGGGCATGACACCATCATCCGCCGCCACCACCAGGATGACGATATCCGTGACCTGGGCGCCACGGGCACGCATGGCCGAGAAGGCCGCGTGACCGGGAGTATCCAGGAAGGAGACCATGCCCCGGCCCGTCTTCACGTGATAGGCGCCGATATGCTGGGTGATGCCCCCGGCTTCACCGGCCGCCACCTTGGTGCGGCGGATGTAATCGAGGAGCGAGGTCTTGCCGTGATCCACGTGCCCCATGATGGTGACAACGGGTGGCCGCGCTACCTGAACCATCTCTTCCAACTCACGCTCCAGTTCGAGCATGAGGGCATCCTCGACGCTCTCGCGCTTGGCGGCAACGGCCTTGTGGCCCATCTCTTCGACCAACAGGGTGGCGGTATCCGCGTCCAGGGATTGATTGATGGTAACCGCCAGACCCTGCCTAAACAGCTCGCGAATAACATCGGACACCTTGGTGGACATGCGGGAGGCCAGTTCGCCAACCGTGATGGATGGTGGAATTTCTACCTCGCGCACCACCTTCATGGTGGGACGCTGGAAGCCATGCTTATCCTGTAATTGGGGCTTGCCGAGACGCTTTTTGCGCCGCACACGGCCGCCAGGGACAGTGGCACCGGGTTCCTCCTCATAATCGGCCAGGGGCACGATGACATCGCGATCCCGCAAGGAATCCTTGCGCGCCGCCTTTTTGACGGATCGCTCCCTCTCTGTAGCCTCAGCGCGCGGCTTGACGGCCTTGATCGGCTTAGCCTCGACCTTGGCGCCCTCCTTCCGTGCCTTGGGACGGACAGAGACTTCCTCCTCTTCCTCGACCTCGTCTTCTTCCTCGCCGACGGGCTCTTCCAGGCGGGCTTTGGCCTCCGCCTCGACACGGCGGCGGGCCTCTTCCTCCACCAAGCGACGGGCCTCAGCCTCCGCCTGACGCCGCATCTCCTCCTCGGCGCGACGGCGGATCTCCTCCTCGCGCGCCTGGCGCTCCTGGTCTTCCTTATCGGCGAAGCGACGGGTCTCAACCTCAGCGCGACGGGCCTCCAGCTCACCACGGCGACGAGACTCGTCGAGACGGGTGCGTGGGGGTTCCACGCGACGCCGCGGTTCGGGAGCGGTGGTGGTTGGCCGGACCGGGGCGGGGGGCGGCGTTACCTGAGCCGGTGGGGGTGGCGTGGCCTCGGCCTCACTCACCTCACCCGTACCAGGACGCTTGACGTAAATTCGCTTCTTGCGCACCTCGACGCTAACTGTTTTAGCGCGGATCGCGGGGGCGGGGGCACGCGAGTTCCCACCGGGGGTGCGAGGCGTGGACGCGGGCTGGCGCAACTCACTCACCGACTTACGCTGCAGGGTGACGCGGCTGGGTGCCCCATTGGCCTCCGTCGCATCCTGCTTGCCGTGACTGCGTCGCAGGTAGGTCAGGAGTTGCACCTTTTCCTGCTCGCTGAGCTGGGCATCACCATCGGCGACGATGATTCCCGCCTCCTTTAACTGGGTCATCAGGCGATCGACCGGGATACCCACGATTCCGGCGAGATGTTTGACCGTCACTTCACTCATGGGTGTAGCCTCCGCCGCTAGACACTCGCCGCCTCGGAAAACCAGGGTTCGCGCGCCTTCATAATCAATTGGGCTGCTCGCTCGCCGTCGATGCCGGCAGCTTCCACCAGCTCATCCACAGATTGCTCAGCCAGGTCGTCCATAGTCAGGATGCCATGACTGGCCAGGGTGTAAGCGAGGGACTCGTCCATACCCGCCATGGCTAACAGGTCAGCCGCCGGCTCCTGGACCAGGATCTCTTCACTGGCAATGGCCCGAGTCAGGAGGGCATCCTTGGCGCTTTCGCGCAACTGAGTGACCAGTTCCTCGTCAAACTCGGCGATGGCGAGCATCTCGGCGAGAGGCACAAAGGCCACCTCATCAATACTGGTGAAACCCTCCTCGACCAGCACCAAGGCCACCTCCTCGTCGATATTAAGCTGTTCCATGAAACTTTCCAGCAGCTTACGGGATTCCTGCTCGCTCTTGGAAGCCGCATCCGACTCATTCATGACATTCAGTTGCCAGCCGGTAAGCTGGCTGGCGAGGCGGACATTCTGGCCACCGCGACCAATGGCCTGGGACAGATTCTCCTCTTTGACCGCCACATCCATACTGTTGGCGTCCTCGTCGATGACGATGGAGACCACATCCGCCGGCGACATGGCATTAATGACGAACTGGGCGGGATTTTCGTTCCAGAGGATGATATCAACCCTTTCGCCATTGAGCTCGTTAGAGACGGCCTGCACCCGGGAACCGCGCATGCCAACACAGGCGCCGACGGGATCGATACGGGGATCACGACTACGCACGGCAATCTTGGCCCGCACGCCTGGATCCCTGGCAGCGCCCAGAATCTCGATTACGCCCTCGCCGACCTCCGGAACCTCCAGCTTGAAGAGTTCGATCAGCAGTTCGGGTCGGGTGCGGCTGACAAACAATTGGGGACCGCGGGGTTGGGCACTGACCTCATAGAGATAGCCCCGCAACCGGTCACCGAGGCGCACGGACTCCCGGGGTATGACCTGATCTCGGGGGATCAGGGCCTCGGCGGTGCCGCCCAGATCCAGGATGATGGTGTTACGCTCGGCCTTCTTGACCAAGCCCGTCACCAGTTCACCCTTACGTCCCTCGTAGGACTCTACTACCTTGGCGCGTTCGGCGTCGCGCACCTTCTGGACGATAACCTGCTTAGCGGCCTGGGCGGCGATGCGGCCACCGAGTTCGATCTCAATGGCCTCCTCGACGACATCTCCAACCTGCAACGCGGCATCCCGAGTTTGGGCATCGGATAGGGCGATCTGACTGTCGGGGATTTCCAGACTGGCCCCCTCTTCCGGGTCATCGACCACCTCCCAGCGCCGGAAGGCATGGTATTCGCCCGTAGCGCGATCGATGGCCACGCGGGCATCCGACTCGCCGCCAAGCTTCTTGCGCGTAGCCGAGGCCAGGGCCGCCTCCATGGCATCGAAGATGACCTCCTTGGGCACATCCTTCTCATTCGAGACGGCCTCGACAACTAACAGGATTTCTTTACTCATTCATTAATCCGGAATCAGAATTCAGGGACCAGCCGCGCGGACTCGATCCTGGCCAAGGGCAACTCCCAGAGGGCGCCATCGACTTCCAGCCGCAGATGGTCGCCCTCGACCCCGGCCAGCAGGCCCTCGAAGTTACGCCGACCCTCCAACTTGACGCCGAGGCGCACCTTAGCCCTCTGGCCGCGGAAGCGTTCGTAGTGATCGACACCGAACAGGGGCCGGTCCAATCCTGGCGAGGAGACCTCCAGGTCATAATGACCCGGGATGGGATCCTCCACCTCCAGTACGCCGCTGAGTTGATGGCTAACGGCGGCGCAGTCGTCCAGGTTGATCCCCTGCTCGGCATCGATATAGACGCGCAGGATAGAACCGCCATGACTACCGCCATGTTGTAGATACTCCACGCCAACCAGTTCGTAGCCCATGGGGCCCACCACTGATCGGGCCAGATCAACCAAATTGTGTGCCGAATGCGTCATCAACCGCCGTAAAACAAAAAATGGGCCAATGGCCCACTCGCTGCGATTCGCCCCCGAACGGGAATGGCCGTCCAGGCAACCACAAACCAAAAAAAACCCCGATACCGGGGTCCTGCTTGCGTCCAGGGTTCCGGACGGAACCACTGCTCCAATCCGTGGGATAATACGGATTATCCGGGTTAAGGGCAAGAAAAAACCCGCCCGCGCTCATTCGCCCTCTAACCAACCACCTCCAGCCCGCAATGATCAGCCCCATGACCTTGCCCAGCCACCCGCCACCCTCGGACCACCTGCTCATCCTGGGGCGGTCACGCACCCAGGCCCTGCTGGACACCGCCGCCCTGCATTTTGGCCTGAAGGCGCCCCAGGTAGAGATCCGGTTCGATCTGCGTGGTCGTAGCGCGGGACAGGTCCGTCGGCACGCGAGCGGGGTATGGCTGGTGCGTTATAACCCGGTCCTGCTGGCACGTCATGGCGAGGACTTCCTGGCCAGCACTATCCCTCACGAGGTCGCTCATGTTATCGCCTACCGCCTCCACGGCCACCGTATCCAACCCCATGGCCCCGAGTGGCGAGCCCTGATGAGTCACTTCGGCGCCGCCCCCGCACGCTGCCATGACTTCGACATCAGCGGCCTCCCCACCCGCACCCTCACTCGCTACCCCTACCATTGCGCCTGTCGCACCCACTTGCTCACCAGCATCCGCCACCATCGCATCCTGCGCGGCCACCGCTACCAGTGCCGTTCCTGCGGCCAGGATCTGGCCCGGACCCCCGAGGAACACCCGGGCTAATTGCCTCCGTCCGCGGTTACCCGCCCCAACGGGTCCGCTGGCACAACCCCCGGCATAAATGGCAACCGGCGGTCACTGTGGGTGATCTGGTAAATCAGCCCCATCCAGTTACCCACCACCCCCTCTGCCGTATCGTGCCAGGTGTTGTCAAGCGAGAGGGCAAGACGCGCCTCCGGTATCGGGGGGACGGCCTCGCCCCGACCAAGGGCCACCAGGACTCGGCCCCGATGCTCCTCCAGGATAGCCCGGTCCCGCCGCCGGAAGGTATGCTCCGGGAAGGGTGGATAATCTTCCCGCTCTCCCGCCACGAAGCGCCGCACCTCCCGCTGGTACTCCTTCAGCAAGGATACGGTGTCGTACTCTGGATGCCCCTGAAAAAAGACCAGCCGCAAACCATCCTCGCTCACCGCCAGATGCACCCCCGCCGCCTCGCTCTCCGCCAGCACCCGCAGCCCCGCCGCGTCGAACTGCCACCGGCCGATCTCATTGAAGCGGGAATGAGGCACGTCAAACAGGGTATTGACGCTCGCCACCAAGGGATGATCGCGGTCCACCACCCGATGCGGATACACCCCCCACCGCTTACGCGCCAGGCCATAACGCCGCTGGCCATAACGAAACTGCAGCACCGCGTGGGTAGCGAGGCAGGAACAGAGCGTTGAGGTCACATTCTCCAGCGCCCAGTCCACAACCTCGATCAGCGGCCCCCAAAAGGCCTCCCGGGACAGGTCAGGCTCGGTGACATTGGCCCCCGTGATGATGAGCGCATCCAGGCCCTCCGCCCGAATCCGCTCGAAGGGCTCGTAATAACGCTGAATATGCGCCCGCGCCTCCACCCCCCGTGGCAGGGCCTCCAGGCTGAAGGGGTGGACATAGAACTGAGCAATCTGGTTGCTTTGACCGACCAGGCGGAAAAACTGGCGCTCCGTAGCCGCCAGAGCCGCATCCGGCATCATGTTGCATAAACCAATGTGCAACTCACGGATATCCTGCTGACAGGCCCGGGCTGGGTCCAGGATATTCTGCCCTTCCCCGCGCAGGCGCGCGAAGGTCGGTAAGTCATTATGGGCAACAATCGGCATCTGATGGCTCTCCCGAAGGTCTCGGCGCATCCGCGCTGAAGGTCAGCCCTGGCGGGCGATAGCCTGCTCGACGAGTTCGAGAAAATCGCGCTCATCGCGAACCCGCGCCACCTCCGGAGAGGACACCCTATAGCCATGAGGGGCAGCGATGGCCTCGTAACGCGGTACCCGCGAATGGAAAAGGCGCGGAAACACCCAGCGGGTGAAGTCGTTGGGGACTATCTCCGCCACATAGTCCAGATGGTACTCAGCCAGATAGTCCCTCACCGCGGTAGCGAGAAATTGAGGGCGGTAATAAAGTGGCTTGGGATCGGCCTGGGCACGCTCGATCAGCTTGATCTCGTCCGCCTCCGGCACCTGGATATAGAGAATCAGACTCTCCTCCGCCAATAGCTCGATCACCCGGGGTTCATCCAGTTCGCACAGCGAACCACCCACATCATTCACCAGGTGGCGATAGCCATAGATCTCCCGCGCCTTACACTTAAAGCCCGGCACATCCATCATGGCTGCGATCTCCGCCTGGCGGTACAAGGCCTGACGGCGATTAAACTCCTCCAGCCCCAGCCCCCCCAACTCCGGATCGCCCAACTTACCCACGAAGCTCAGCACCGGCCCCAGGTCATCCACCTTGATATTGTTACGGATAAAGATCCAATCCTGGCGCAGCAAATCACGCAGAAAAGGGACCTGCATCGCCTGACCCTTGATAAGATCCAGAATGTGCTCGTCCAGATACCGGGTACCGATACGATAATCCCCGGAATAGTGAAACCAATCCTGCCGGCGCAGAATGCCCGATAGGTAAGTCTTACCCACGCCGGACATCCCCAACAACGTAATGCACTTATTGTCCCAGGCGCGAAAGGCTTCAACGGTCAACTTCACGGCAATGGCTCCTTAGCCGGCGGCAAGTAGGGGCGAGGGGAAAAATTTTACGGCATTCCGCCAGAGGGTCGATAGGGGCAAGCTAGCCTCTCACCCCGATCAGGGCAGCCAGAATCCGCTGGATAGGGTCGACGCAAGCCGCCATATTGGCCTCGAGTGCGGAGAAGGCGATCTCCCCTTCCGCCTTGCCGGCTGCCCAGTTGACCACAAAGGCCAGGCAGGCGTAGCAGAGCCCCAGTTCCCGCGCTAAGGCCGCCTCGGGCATACCGGTCATGCCGACAAGATCACAGCCATCGCGCTCCATGCGGCGAATCTCGGCGGCCGTCTCCAGACGCGGACCCTGAGTCACGCCATGGGTCCCCCCATCCACCATGGCGATACCTGACTCCCGCGCCAGCCGCAGCAGGTCGGTGCGCAGGGCCTCGCAATAGGGCCGCGTGAAGTCGATGTGGACCACCCCCGCCTCCCCGCCCTCGAAGAAGGTCTGGTCACGGCGATGGGTATAGTCGATGAGGTGATCCGGGGCCGCCAGTAACCGCGGGCCATAGTCGGCATGAATACCGCCCACCGCTGCCAGCCCCACCACCCGCTCGACCCCCAGGGACTTGAGGGCCCAGATATTGGCGCGGTAGTTGACCGCATGGGGGGGGATGCGGTGCTGCAACCCATGGCGGGAGAGGAACAGGAAGTCCCCGCCCGCAAGCCGACCCTGCAGGATGGGGGCGGAAGGCTGGCCATAGGGGGTCTCGGGGCAGGTCTCACCTAAGAGTTCCATGCCAGGCAGGCTGGCGAAGCCCGATCCCCCGATGACGGCAATATGGCTCATGATAGACGGGTCTCAACACGCGGGGTCCGGGGAGTTAAGCCAAGACCAGGCAAAAAAAACGGCGCGGGTTGCCCGGCGCCGGCTGGGGTAGAGCAGGAAGAGGATCAGGGAGCTAGGTATCCCGCCAACAGACCACGGGGACGCCCACTTAGGGACGGACCTCCTGGAAGAGCCCGATCTCCACCAACTTGGGAAACAGCACCCGATTTTCGCGCTCGATACGTTCGGCAACCATGTGGAATACCGCATGGCTCTCGCGCAGGAAGTCATCAGTAAAGTTAAAGTCACAGTTCTTCAGCCACTTCCTGTGATACTCATCGAAAGTCTGCCGCAGCGGCCTTTCGCCACTGATGAAGCCCCAGGCAAGGGACTTGACCCGGGGATCGTCGTGGATGAGCAGAGAGGGATAGACTCCACGATCCTCCTCGCCAAGATGCTCCTTGACCTTACTGCCCAATTCGCACAACAGCAGGTAGGCCGTCTTAGCGTTAGGGCGAATTTGGAGCATCTCAGGGGTTAACAACAACCGCAAGTCCTCGATCATTTGCAGCAAGTCTGCATGGCGATCGCGGTAATGGGCCAGGTCATACATAGGGCCTTCCTCCTCGGTCTCGTAGTAATTTTCTAGGCGGTATTCGCGGATCACCCTGACCCGGTATCTCCATCACGGGTAATGGACCGTGAGACGAGGGGCCGCGTTTCCCTTCAATAATCGAAAACCCCAAAAAAGTCAACAACCATATAATTCAATTAGCTTTTTATTAATTTCCTATCTTCTCGCACTGACATGATCAGACCCCTTCCCGAGACAGGCCATCAAACATCCTCGTCCGCCACGGCGTAGATCCCAGCGGCATTGCGGAAATAATCCTTGTAATCGAGCCCATAGCCAAACAGGTAGCGATCCGGGGTATGGACACCGACATAGTCCGCCTCGAAAGCGCAGTTACGCTCCCGATCCTTGATGACCAATACCGCGGTGCGGACGTTGGCTGCGCCATCCTCCCGGCAGGCCCGGACAGCCGCCTCCAAGGTCAGCCCCTCGTCCAGGATGTCGTCCACCACCAAGACCTGGCGGCCCTGAATGGCGGCGCTGGGACGATGCAGCCAGGCCAAGTCCCCGCCACGGGTCTTCCCCCGATAGCGTGTCGCGTGCAGATAGCCCAACTGCAGTTGAAAATTCAGGCGTGGCAGCAAGCGCCCCGCCACGATCAGGGCCCCGGTCATGACACAGAGTACCAAGGGGTCACTCCCCGCCAGGTCCAGGGCTATCTCCTCCGCCATCCGGTCCAGAGCCAATTCCAGTTCCTCCCCAGGGATGAGCAAGGTAGCCCGGGCCGCCACGGCGGCATAGTTTTCCGGAGTCAGACGCATGGGGTTATCACCTCGGTTTATCCCTAGCGGCGGTTCAGGGTTTCACAGGTTGAGATCGAGCGATACCGTTTGTTCCAGGGCACCAACTTCCCGCACCCCCTGTTGCCAGCGAGGATCCAGGTGGAGATGGGCGCGATCCAGGCGGCCGCGACCATGCATGCGCAGACAGCGCAAATGAATGGTGGGATCATCAAAATCGCGCAGGGCATCCACCATCTCCAGGGCCGCCGGACGGTTATTACAGATCAAAAGCACATCACAGCCGGCGTCCAGAGCGGCGTGAGCGCGATCGGCATAACCGCCGCCCGCCGCCGCCGCGCCCATGTTCAGATCGTCGCTGAAAATCACCCCCTGGAAGGCCAGTTGCCCACGCAAAATCTCCTTGAGCCAGAAGGATGAGAAGCCCGCCGGCCTGGCATCGACCTGGGGGTAAAGGACATGGGCCGGCATAACGGCCTCCAGGCCATACCGGATCAAGCGCTCAAAGGGCACCAGATCCTCCATTTCGATCTCCACGAAACGACGACTATCGATGGGCAACTCGGCGTGGGAGTCCGCGGCCACCCCACCGTGACCAGGAAAATGTTTGCCGACCGCGGCCATGCCCGCGGCCCTCACCCCCTCGCACCAGGCCCAGGCGAGCTCGGAGACCCCATTGATGGTGTCCGCGAAGGCGCGGTCGCCGATGACCCCGCTGACACCACGATCCAGATCCAGCACGGGGGCAAAACTAAAATCCACGCCCAGGGCCCTCAGTTCCGCGGCCATCAGCCAACCGACCGCCTCCGCCGCCTGCCGGGCATGATGGGGATTGCGCCGGGCCAGTTTCCCAAATCGGGCTGCGGGCGGCAGCCGGGTCAAACCCTCGCGAAAGCGCTGCACCCGCCCGCCCTCCTGGTCCACGCTGATGAGGAGACGTGGTTCCCGTAGGGCGTGGATCGCCATCGTCAGAGCCGCCAGTTGGTCCGGATCGCGATAATTACGGGGAAAGAGAATGACGCCGCCGACCGCCGGGTGGCGCAGCAGTTCGCGCTCCTCGGCGGTGAGCTCAAGCCCTTCAAGATCAAGGATGACTGGACCCAGCGACACGATTAGAGACCCTCCAAGGGGTTGGGAATGAGGAGCAAGGGTATCAGCATAGCCGGCCTGGTCGCCGGCGGCCAGTTGCGGCCTCAACTCACGCCTCCCAGGCCTGGTTAGCTGCGGGATGGGCTGGAAACCCAACTCCTCAGCAGGGATGGCGCACATCCAGCCAATCGCGCAGCCGGTCCCCCAAAAGATTGACGGCAAAGACCACCCAGGCGATGGCGATGCCCGGGGCTATCACCAGATGGGGCGCCACCAGCATATAGCTCACGCCGTCGCGAATCATGCTACCCCAGGAGGCCTGGGGGGGTTGGACGCCCAGGCCCAGAAAGGACAGCCCGGCCTCGGCTATTACGACCCCGGCGATACCAAAGGTCGCCTCCACGATTAGCGGCGCCAGGGCCAGAGGCAGCAAGTGGCGAAACAGGATGCGCCCCGGACCCACGCCCAAGGCACGCGCCGCGGTCACATGGTCGCGTTCCTTGAGGGCCAGGATCTGCGCCCGGGTCAGGCGCGCATAACCCACCCAGCCGGTGACGGACAGGGCTATGATCAGATTATTGATGCCCGGCCCCAGAATACCCGCCAGGGCAATAGCCAGGAGAATGCCGGGAAAGGCGAGAAAGACATCGATCAGCCGCACCAAAGCCAGGTCAACCCAGCCCCCGGCATAGGCCCCGATACCGCCCACCAGGACACCAACCAGGGTCGAGATGGCAACGACGCCGAACCCCACCAGAAAGGCGATGCGGGCCCCCACCAGCAACCGGTCCAGAACGGGACGGCCCAGGTCATCATAACCGAGCAGCGAGCCGGGTCCCGGCCCCGCCAGAATCGCGGGCAAGTCCACGGCGTTCGGCGTCAAGGGCAGCCAGGGCCCAACCAGGGCAACGGTGATCCAAAGCAGCAGAAACAGCGTCGGCGGAACCCAACCCACCCCCTTCGGCCAGTAACGTGCCTGGGAATTCATCAGGTCCGCCAATGGATGCGCGGATCGACCCAGGTGTAAACCAGATCCGTGAGGGTATTGACCAGGACATAGGTCAGGCTGACGAGCAGAACGCAGGCCTGGACAACGGGATAGTCACGACTCTGGATCGCCTCCACCAGCAAACTCCCCACGCCGGGCCAGGCGAAGACGGTTTCGGTGATGACGGCGCCGCCCAGTAGCCCCCCCAGTTGCATGCCAATGAGGGTCAGGATCGGCAGCCAGGCGTTGCGCAGGGCATGGCCCCAGAGCACCCGACCCTCAGACAGGCCCTTGGCGCGAGCGGTGCGCACATAGTCCTCCCCCAATACCTCCAGGACACTGCCGCGCACCATGCGCGCCAGGATCGCCGCCATCCCGGTACCCAGGGTAATGGCCGGCAGGATGAGGCTCCCCAGGCCTTCGCGACCGCTCACCGGCGTCCATCCCAACCAGAGGGAAAAGATCAAAATCAGCAGAGGACCCAGCCAGAAATTAGGGATGGAGACGCCCACCAGGGACAGCCCCATGGCCCCGGCGTCCAGGCTACTGCCATGATGACGCGCCGCCAGCACCCCCAGCGGCAGGGCCAGGACCAGGGCCAGACCCAGGGCGGCGGCGGTCAGCTCCAGGGTCGCCGGGATGCGTTCACCCAAAATGCTGCTTACCGGACGGCGATCCTGGAAGGACTCACCCAGATCGAGGCGAACCAGACGGCCAAGATATTCGAGATACTGGTCCCTGACCGGCCGATCCAGACCGAGGGCGGCCCGCAGGGCCTCCCGGTCCGCCGGCTGGGCGCTTTCCCCCAGCATAGCCTCCACGGGATCACCCGGCACCAGATGGATGAGCAGGAAGACCAGGGTGCAGACGCCGAGGACCACCACCAGGGCCGAGCCGAGGCGCGCAAGCAGGAGCGAGATCAAGACGGTAGGTTCCGGATGATGGCTCTAGGGGTGACGAGGATAGGATGAGGGGAATCTTAACCGAAATCGATCGGATCAGCGGATCTCAACCAGGATTGTTTCCAGTGAAATGGCCAGCACCCCCCCTTCGGCAGGAGGGCCTAATCGCCAGCCCCACTCCGCCGCTGCCCTAACTGCCCTACCAGGCGCTTGCCCTGCCTCCGAAGGCGGGACTATGATCAAATTTCCCTTCATTTGTTATCGGTTGGAGATCGGCCATCAAGGCTCTCGTTACCTGGGGTCCCGAGCACGCCACCGCCCTGGCGGCGCTATGGGCGGCGGCGGCCCCCGACGAGCCGCTATCCTTAGCCGAATTGACCCGCGTGGTACTCGCTGATACCGGGGTCTTGCTGGCCACCCCCAATGGCACGGGTGCCGTGGCGGCCGTGATCCGCAAGTCCGCGGACGTGATCCGGGGCTATATCAAATTCATCGCCGTCCGTCCCGATGCCCAACGACGAGGCCTGGGCCGCCGCCTGCTAGCGGCTGGTGAGGACTGGCTGACCAGCGAGGGTGCGCGCCTGGTAAACCTGGGGGCGGGCGCTCCGCTCTATTTGTGGCCAGGGGTCGACACCGCCAACCTGCCCGCCCAGTCCTTGGCGCTGGCCGCGGGGTATCGCGTCGTGGGTTGCGATCTCAACCTACGGCTGCCCACCAGTTACCACGCGAACACACCGGAGTGGATTCTGGTGCGGCGGATGGGAGGGACTGGCGATGCCGATGGACGTCTGGTTACCGCCCTGCGCGAGCTCGTCGCCAGAGAGTGGCCGATCTGGATGCCCGAATTCGAACTCGGAATCACGCATGGGGCACTGTTCGGCGCCTTCTCTCAACGACCCGGTGCAGAATCCCCAGCCCTGGGATTCTGCGCCCACTCCACTCTCCGCCGCGGCTGGATCGGCCCATTGGGCACACACCCCCGCTATCGCCAGCAAGGGGTGGGTGCGGCACTCGTTTCGGCAGTCTGCGGCGATCTGCGCCGCCTCGGCTACGACCAGGCCGAGGTTCCCTGGGTCGGTCCCATTGCCTACTTCGCCGACCGGGGTGCCACCCTGTCACGGGCCTTTCGGCGCTTCTCACGCACGATCGAGCCACCAGACCGGGGCACCTAGCCCGCCCGCATGGCCGCCTGCAAGGCGCGATAACCCACCACCTGTATCCCTTCGCCCAATACCCTCCGGCGGAAGTCCGGGTCCCGACAGAGGAGCTGATAGTCATCAACCCGTTGGGCCCAGTCGGGGGCGATGGCGCGCAGTTCGGGGGTATCGATGGCCGGGTGGGCATGAAACTCCGTCACGCCCGGGGCCAGGGCATCGAGGGCCCGGAGGAGGGGGGCCCGCGAACCCATGTTCGGCAGGGCCACCAGGTGGTCCGGGACCAGTACGCCCCGTGCGGCGGCCCGGGCCCGGAATTCGCCCTTAGGGGCCTCGATTGAACCTGAAATGCGGATCGGCAGGGCGTAGGCCACCGCCAACTCCAGGTAAAGATCGAAAAGTCCCTCGTCTTCCTGCAGGGTGTACATGTGGGAGTCGAGGTGGCTGACATCGATACCCCAGCGCAAGGCCAGGTCGATCTGGGCTCGCAGTTCAGCCAGGATCTCCCCAGCCTTAGCCCACCGGCGAATGCGGGTCGGAGAAGGGGTGAAGCCGCCATCATCGGCCCGAAGCGTGGACGCGGCCGTCAGGGGCGACCAGCGGTAGTCCCGCCATTCGGCATTGAGGGTGAGATGAACACCCAGGTCCTCACCCCGATAGGCGGTGGCGGCATGCCGGGCCCAGGGGCAGGGAACCATCAGGGAGGCGCTGGAGGCCACCCCCTGGCGCAGGGCCTCATAACAGCCCGCATTAGCCGCGTGGCACATCCCAAGATCGTCACAGTTGATGATAAGTGCCCGGTCATCGGGCGCCAGCCCCAGCCGGTCAGCCAGGGACGGACCGGACATCCTATCCATCGCCCCACCCCTGCGTGGCTAAGGCCGCGGGGGCCCTTGGGCCATGGGCCAGGGTCGGCGGAACAGCCAAGAGGAAAGTCATAGTCGCCAGAAATATGCGGCAAGGCATAATATTCATCCCATAACGTCAGTGAGCGGGACGGCGTTCGGCCGCCCCAGATCAACCGTCATGACGAGGCGCTCACTCACCCCCAACGGGAAGGGCCCGAGCAACACTTCCAGGTTATGGCAGAGTAAGCACCACCCGGGATGGGCAAAGTTACCATTAGATTGTTGCCATCGACACCGGCCTTGTTGATCGCCATGAATATGAAACAGAGCTCTTTCTTTGCTTTCCGAATTGAGGGTAACCGAGATGAACTACCGCACGGGATTCCAGACCTGGTCCACGCAAGATCAGGGCTTTGCCGACTGGCGGCTTCAGGGTTGCCGGCTGCAAGCTGATCATTTGACCCTGGCACCCGAAACGGCAGTCCGCCAACAGGATCAGCAAATCCTGGAGGTTGGCCTTCCCTACTACAACGGCGCCGCCTATCTCGTAGGTGAGGCCGATAGCCCTCTGGTCTCTCTACCCTTTCCCGCCGCGGCCCTTATACCCTCCTGGAATGCCGATACCCCCGCAGGGAGCTGGATCGAAATGTTGATCCAAGTGGCCGATGCTGAACAGGCTTCGTCCTGGTATAGCCTCGGCGTCTGGTCGGGACAAGGAAACGCCGCCACCCAGCCACCGGCGGGACCCGGAGCCCGCATCTGGTCTCATTCCGTTAACAATCAGGCCGATGAACATGCAACCGTCGATACCGATACGCTGCGCTGCCATGAACCCTGCGCCGCTTTCAAGCTGCGAGTCAGGCTTTTTTCGTTCGATGGCCACGTATTACCCATGGTGCGACGTATCGCCGTCACCTGGTCCGATCCCAAGCCCAAGGTTGAAGACCTGACGACAGCCGGCCAGGGCGGCCGGCCAGAACTTTGGGGACAGGTGCTGAAGGGGGTACCCCTGTGCTCCCAGATGGCTTTTGCAGACCAGGGCAAGGCCTGGTGCAGTCCCACCGCCCTCGCCATGGTCCTGGGCTATTGGCAGGGAGACAGCCCTTGCGAGGATCTGGTCCCCCTTACCGCGGCTGGCGTGTACGACCACGTTTATCAGGGCCATGGCAACTGGGCCTTCAATGCAGCCTGGGCCGGAAGCCTAGGCTTTGAGGCCCAGGTGGTCCGGTTTTCTTCCTTGGCGGAACTGGAGCCCTGGATTGAGGCCCAGGTACCGGTCATCCTCAGTGTGTCTTGGAATAATCAAGAAGGACGCCCACTGACGAATGCCCCGGTTGACCAGAGTTCCGGGCATCTCACCCTCCTAGTGGGCTTTGATGCCAAGGGCAATCCGGTCATGAATGAGCCGGCATCCCCCAACCCGGTCTCGGTACGTCGGACTTACGACCGCAAGGAGTTGGAAACCCGCTGGCTGGCCGCCTCGGGAGGAACCGTTTATCTCATTTACCCCCACGGTCAAGGGGTGCCGGAACTGTCCTCCCTCCGCCGGATATAAATGGAGTTGGGAAACACAATGGATTGACCGGGCAAGAGCCCCTTGGCATGAGTTCGCAAAATGGGCAGGGCCTCGGCCAGCGCCTCATGATGATCTTCGGCCAGCATATTAGCGGCCAACACGACTTCCCAGTGGGGGTTGTCGCATAACAATGTTTCCAACAGGTACTGCTCCGTCCAGAGGACCCGCGCCCCGAGCACCCAGGATTCGGGGTAATCCCGGGGGGTAAAAATGTCGTGAATATGGACCAGTACCCCCTTCGCCAGACGCGGCATCACCTCCTGAAACAGGAAAAGCACATCCCCCTGGGGCTTCACGACATGGGACGAGTCGATAAAGAGGAGATCTCCCGATCCCAGTGAATCGGCGAGCTCACGGGGGTTCAGTAGCTCGACCCGCTCCCGGATCACGCGCACCGGCAATTCCTCCAGCCAAGGCTGTTCAAAGGGCTCGATGCAGACGTGATCGCAGACTATGCCCCCTGACTCCAAGGCCCGACGGATCAAGAGAGTGGACATACCACAACCCACCTCCAGGATGCGCCCTGGCCGATACCGACGAATCATCCCATATAGCAAACCTGCATCCACCGGACCGAAGGTCCTGTTGCGCAGGCCGAAGCGGAGGTGCCCAGGGTCCATGGGGAGCGATGCCAGTTCGTCCTGAAATTTGAAGGAACTTAACAGTTCGAGCTGGGCCTGCTCACGCATCTTCACCCCTTGCAACTCCCGAGGCGCGTCGAGTCGACGGCGGAAGCCCGAGGCGCTGACGTAGGGCTCATAGTAATGATCCCTGATCGGCAAGATGCCCATGTCCGCCAAGATCTTGCTCGTGCGGGGCATATGGGTAAAACCTCTAGCGCGCACCTTGAGCAACACCTTGGCGGAGGGTCGGACCAGCCATGAAAAGAGCCAATCGGATAGCGCGGGTGTAAGCAACACGGATCTCTCTCGTCACATGAGGGGTGGCCCGGAGGAACAGGGCTTTCCTATGGGCAATCGGGAGCCGGGGGCCACCCTTAGCACCACCAGGTCTTATGGGCCTTATCGCTCCACCTGAAACAATGCCTAGAAGCCATGATGGCTTGATGTCTCCCTAGCGCCTTATTGATGGTCACGTCGGAGGGGTGAGGCGCCAAACAGTCCCAGTCAAGGGCATCATAGGCCAGGGGCAGCACCCAGTGGGAGATATGAGCAACCTTCAACAGAGCCGATTTCGGGGAACACCTCGCGCGGGGTTCCCGCCTGACGTACCGCGCGCCAATCACCCTCGCGGTTCTGCAACACCGCTACCCGTGGCCTAAGGAATTCGGTCCCCATGCTGATCGAGTAGGCACCCACGTTGGCGAACACCAGAAAGTCGCCTTCGGACACCGGCCCGGCAACATTCAAGGCCATGTATTCAGCCTCGATGAGGGTACTCCCGGCAACGTCGAAACCCTCTGCCGCAAGGGATTCGTGCCTGGGATCTGCGTCGCCAGTCGGCACCGCCCCGGGGCGCGTTCGTACTACTTCGCCTGTTCTGCCCGAGCCGCCTGTTCGCCCCGCTCCATCCAGGGGGTCTCCGACCGACCGCAGCATCGAGACGGGGAAGTCGACACGCCTGCTGTTCGGGCTGGTGTCGAGCAGACTGCCATCAACCATAACAACTCGACGCCTCCCGACGCGCTTGACCGCCAGAACCCGCGTGACGTAGGTGAAGGCATTGGCGACGAGCGAGGTTCCGGGCTCAACGATGACGAGAGGGCCATTAGCGCCCTTTCCGAACGCTGCCAGCAGCGGCCCACGAATAGCCTCGGCGTATTCGGCGAACCTTGGCGGTGACCCATTGGCCTCAGGCGACCATGCCGGTACGCCGCCATAGAAGCCGCCGCCAAAATCGAGGTAGTCCAGGCTGTCAGGAATCCAGCGGTTGGCAATCGCAATGAGTTGGCTGGCTCGGGCTGCGAACGCAGCGACGCTGGGTCCGGGTGTGTGGCCATGCAGCCCGGCGAGTCGAAGCGTGGCGCTGGCGCGGATCGCTTCTACAGCCGCCGCGAATTCCTCGCCAGTCGGATCCATGCCGAGCCGCTGGACGGGAACCTCGCCGTAGGAAAGAGCGCATCGCAGGCCGATAGGATGAACCCCCGGAGGCAGCCGATCCTGGACCTCTAGCAGAAGTCGCACCTCCCGCAGCGAGTCGAGGTTGACCCGGCATCCCGCGGCCAGCGCCGACGTCAGCGAATCGGCTGATCGCGTCGTTCCGGTGTAAACGGTGCGCTCGCTGGGCACCCCAAGCCGCCTGGCGAGCCAGAGGTCAAGGTCGGATGCCACATCGGCGAACAAGCCCGCATCGGTGACCGTTCGACATACCGCGGGCAGATGGTTCGCCTTGTACGAGTATGCCACTTGTGTGCGGGGGTACGCGCTTCGGAACGCTTGCAACGCCTCGTCGCAATTGTGACGCAACCGCGCTTCGTCAAAATTATAGAAGGAGTCGCCGAACCGGTGCGCGAGATCGTCTGCCAGTGTCCAGTTCCATTCGGTGGCTGCTAATGGGGGGTATATCGATGAGGACATAGGCGAGGCGATGGCTCATGCAACCCTAGGCGCGAAGAGGCAAAGAGCCGGGCGGGGTAGAACTCGAAAGTTTCTTCGGTGTTACCCATGAAATTCAGCTAGATGCTGACTCATGACATCACTGACCTACTTGGTACTGGCATCGGACGCATCACTTCAGCTTCTCATCCGTCACTGGCGGCCGAGGGGTTGAACCCTATTAATTCGTATCACATGCGCGGCGGGACACATTGTATCTATTGCCTCTAGAGATTCGCCAGTGCTCTAACAGAGACGAGGCCTGAAGGAGTTAGGAGTCGGCCAGCCCTGTTCGACGCCCTGACATCCCCTCGGACAATCCCCTCCGCTACCGACTCGAAGACACCCAGGCCAACGGCATGGTGACCTCTCTGTCCACGCGGCGAGGCCGACGAAAGTGACGGGGCCTTCCTGTGACTCGGTGCGGTGGCAGTCATCATTACCAACATCGAGCCGGACCACCTGGATTACTGGGGCAGCTTCGAGGCCCTGGTCGCCGCCTTCGAGCACTTCGCCCTCGATATCGGGGCTCGCCAGGATTTCATCATGGCCTGCCTGGATGATGCGATAACCGCGCGGTTGATCACCAAGGTCCGGGCCTCCGGAGTTAAGGTGCATAGCTACGGCTTCTCGCGGGAAGCCAACTCCCGCCCTGACGCTCACCGCCGGGGGGGTGCGGGATTGACCTTCAGGGTTCTCGGCTACGGCCGACACTTGCCAAGCATCTCCTTGCGGGTTCCGGGTACCCACAATTTGCTGAATGCCACGGCGGCCCTGGCCACCGCCATGGCGCTTGGCTACTCCCCGGTGGACGCCAGCACGGGTCTCGGACTTTACTCTGGTACCAGCCGCCTTTGCGACTTCCAGGGTGAAGCAGACGCTATTCGGGTTTATGACGATTTTGCCCATCATCCCAAGGAACTGGTGGCCTGCCTGCGGGCGGCTCGGGAGTTGGCGGGGAAGCGCCTGGTGGTCGCCTGCCAGGCCCACCACTATTACCGCACCGCCATGTTCATCCAGGAGTTCGGCGCGGCGCTGGGGCTGGCGGACGAGGTGGTGGTATTGGAGGTATTCGCACCCGGGGAAGAACCTATTCCCAGGGCCAATGGACTTGAGATGGCCGACAGGGTTCCCCTGCCCGCGCACCAGATATGGTTCGAACCCGATGCGGCGGCAGTGCCCCGGCACCTGGTCGACAGGTCCCAGCCCGGCGAACTCATCATGACCATAGGTCAGGGGGATGTCGCCACGATGGCCCCCACCATTCTGAGTCTGCTGCGGGACCGCTCGAAATCCCGATCAGCCCCGCACCCCGCTCATGCGGGGACGATCGACGAGGTTGCCAAAAAAGCATTCGTACCAAACGGCGAGATTCAGCTTACGAACTCCGTAGGGGACTGAACTCGAAAATTCGGATCCCCCGCCATCCAGGCTTTTCAGGAAGGCACTGGACTTAATAATATTTTTCATCCACCCCGCCAGAGGCCCATCAAACCAATAGCGCTCGGGCATTACCCAGCCCATTTTATCCCTGCGCCAGACAATCTCATCCGGCAATTTGTTATTGAACGCCAGCCGGGCGAAATATTTGGAGTAGCCGGCATGGAATTTATAAGACGCCGGGATGGATGCCATCATCTCGACCAGTCGATAATCCATAAAGGGCATCCGCGACTCAAGGGAATGATACATGGATCTCGCATCCGAGCAGTGAAGATTATTGACATGTTCCGTCATAAGATCCATTTTAAGAAGTGCATTAAGGGGGGCGGTATATTTTTCGATATTTTTACCAACCGTGCGATAAAAGCTATCGGGATTATTGCCGTACCTTCTCAAAAGAGCCGCCAGCCTTTGACCGCCCATCAAAACTGATAACATTCTGAATAAAAATGCAAAAATTATCACCTCCCGAGCGCCCATGATTTTCAGGAGAGCAAAACCCTCTTGAATGGCACTCGGCAGGGAAAGGTTCTGGAGAAAACAAAAGCGATGATAGAGGTAGCCTGCTTGCTGCTCATCGGCGGCTTGCCCGTCCAGGGTCACCAGGCAGTCGATGTCGCGGGCGAGCTGATAGGTTAACAAACCACCCACTCCCGAGGAATCGGATGGCATCTCCCAATGGGTTATCACTCGTCCGTGATGTGTTGGAACCTCGGCCGCCCCAGGCTCGAACCTATGGGAAAGTAAATTAAATTCCCGCTTCATGATATCAATATAATGGCTTTCATCGTACAACCGGGTCGCGGACGAGTTATGAACGGAAGAAAATGTCTTTTGCAAATCCTCCCGACCCTGCTCCTTGAACAGTTGGTCGACAAGGTAAACAATGGATGAGCTATCCAGCCCGCCGGAGAGTGCCGTCCCCATCGGGACATCAGATCTCAATCGTAAACGAACCGCATCCTTCAATAAATCATGGTAAGCCTGGGCGTAAAGCCCGGCCTTTTTTTCATTGAAACGCTCGCTTGACAAATCAGGGACGAAATCCCAATATCGAACAGCATTTAAATCGCCGGATCGGGACTTTAATCGGATAATTGCGTAATGCGCAAAAGGGAAACGGTATATGTCATTGAACGCGGTTTCATTCAGCCATTCCGTCGGACCATTTTCCAGATAGTTCTCAAGATAAGGTCTGTTGGGCGAGGTCACTACCTCGGGATGCGGGAGGAGAGCCCCGATCTCGGATGAAAAAATTAACACCCTTTGATTTTTATAATAGTAAAGCGGCTTGATACCAAACCGGTCCCGGGAAATAAAAAGCTCGTCGCGAGTTCGGTCGAAAATCAATAGGGCCCACATCCCATTGAATCTGTTCTGACAGTCGGGCCCCCATTGATCATAGGCCGCCAGGATAACCTCGGTATCGGTCTGGGTCTTGAAATCATAGCCGAATCGCAACAATTCTTTTCGTATTTCCAGGTAGTTATAGACCTCGCCGTTATAGGCGATCCAGTAGCGACCCTCACCATAGCTCATGGGCTGGTGGCCAGCCGGTGTGAGGTCGAGGATACTCAAGCGTCGATGCCCAAACGCGAGGATACTGGAGGAAGGTACGCCCTCCGCCACGGGCCTTGTGTCAGAATGGTAATGTCGAACGGATTCAGGCGAGTCATCGCCATAATAGGGATGAGCCCCGCCCTTGGCGTCGAAGGATACATAGCCTTCATCATCCGGCCCACGATGCCGCATGGCCTGGGTCATCGTCCGCAAAGACGAGAGTTGCGGGGCGGGTTCGCCACGATAATTCAGGATGCCAATGATGCCGCACATTTGATGGGATGCTATCGGTAAAAGAATTCCGGAATCTGCTTCATAGGGCCAGAACCTGGCGCTTGATCAAGGCGTAAAACCGGCCTTGACGCTCCATCAATTCGCGATAATTGCCAGATTCGATGATCCGTCCAGCGTCCAGCACCAGAATCCGGTCGGCGTTACGCACCGTCGAGAGCCGGTGGGCAACAACCACCCGAGTGGCATGGAGTCGATCCAGGGCCTCTGAGACAATAGCCTGCGTCTGGTTGTCCAGGGCCGAGGTTGCCTCATCGAGCAGCAGGATTGTCGGGTTACCGGCCAGGGCGCGGGCGATAGCGAGGCGCTGCTTCTGGCCCCCGGATAAGGTCGTGCCACCCTCGCCAATAGGCGTATTCATGCCCATGGGCATCAACTTGATGTCATCCTCGAGACCCGCCCGACGTGCGGCCTCCCAGGCATCCTCCAGACTCAGATTTTTCAACCCAAGGATGTTTGAGCGGATATCGCCGGGCAGCAGAGCGGTATCTTGGAGCACGACGCCAAAATGTTGCTGGCGCAGCTTGAGGATATCCAGGTCCTTCAGATCGCGATCGTCAAAACGAACCGAGCCCGATGTGGGATTTTCGAAGCCAAGCAACAGCCTGAGAATGGTCGATTTACCTGATCCCGACGGCCCGACGAGGGCAACGAATTCCCCAGGCTTGATATCCAGATTGACCCCATTGAGGATGCCCGGCCCCTCGGGCCCATAGCGGAAATGCACTTGGGCGAGTTCAATCTTGCCCATCATGGGGCCCGGGTCGGCCTTGACACCAGCTTGTTCGGGCAGGGTTACCAGAATCGGTTGCAACCGCTGGTACACGGGAAAGATGGAGGAGAAGGCCACTGCTGAGGAGGTAATGGCCAGCAAAGCCGCTTGCAGGGAAAGATAGGCCGCCAGAAAGGCCAAAAAGGCACCTGTCCCCACCATCGGCTCTGGAGGACTGGCAGCGAAATGGAACAGAACCATCATGGCGGCCAGGGGGAATAGCATATTGAAGACCAGAAGCATATTTTGCTCCCGGCCCGCGCGCAGCATTTGTTGCTGTTGGGTGGCGAACTTCGCGGCCCAGAGGCCAAAGACCTGATCCTCCGCCCCGGACATGCGAATCTTGGCAATGCCGGCAAAGAACTGCACCAACATAGCCGTAATGCGGCCTTGCAACGCGTAATACTTCCGCCAACTCTTGAGCTGCCGCAGATTGAAGGCCGTCCCGGCCAGGGCACCCAGCAGCAGCATGCCGAGGGCAGGCATAGCCAATTGGGGACTAAAGACGAAGAGCATGAAGACGTTGGAGGTAGCAAAGATCCCACTCAGTACCGCGTTAAGGAAGGAACCGGAGAGTTGCATCCGAATGACATTGAGTCCCTCGGCCTTGTCCGCCAATTCCCCGGGACCTTGGCCACGATGAAAGCCGACGGGCAAGCCGATCAACCGCTCCCAGAGCGCTGGTTCCAGTTTAAAATCCATGCGTCCGTTGAGGCGATGCACGGCTGCCAGCCGGGCTAAGGTGAGGGTGAAGACAGCGATGGCCACCACCACCAGGATGGCCACGACCTCGCCGAGCAGGGCCCGGTTGGCCTCCGGGATGGCATCGGAAAAGATAACCTTTACCGCCACCGGGGGCAGCACGGCCAGCAGAGCTATGGCCAGCCCACTGTAGAGGAAAAATAAAAAGTCGCGCCGGGAACCCAGGGCGGCATAGCGAAATAGATCCGCGAAGCCAAGCGGTTTGCCGGGGAAGGGCCGATAAAATGCATAGGCCCGTGACGAGAGAGTCCTCGCCACCGACGCGGTTACCGGAACACTTTGTCCCGTGGTCGGATCATGCGCCAGGTAGCGACCCGGCTTGGGTTGCAGCAGGGCGACCGGACGATGTGGCCGCACCGCCCCGCCGGCCTCGCTGTCCTGCCAGAAACCGAGTAGAGGCCCACCATCCCGGCGCCACCATTGGCCGCGCAGGGTCACCCGCCGCTGCTTTATCCCCCAGGAACTGGCAATGTCCTCCACGCGTTCATCCCCACGAAAGTCCATCGCGGGCAACTCGATAGCCGCAGCCTCGGCCACCCTGGCACTGGCGGCGGCCAAGGGGTAATCGCAGTGCTGTTCCACTCCCAGCCGCTCTGCGCTCAACACCCCCTTCAATTGTTCCAGGCTGTGGACTCTGGAGCGGCCAGAGGCCTGGACCTTGCTCGCCATGGCGTTAAGGCTATCGACATCCGCCAGCCGCAGCTCTAGATCCAGGCACTGAAAAAACAGGGTGGCAAAATCGTCAAAGGCCTTTAACCAGCCGGGGGCTCCGAGCAGGGTCAGGGTATCGAGCAACTCTGCCTGCCCCCTGGCTCCCGCCTCCGGATTGAGTATCCAGGTCTGGGGGGTCAGGACGCCGATCGGGCCCGAGGCGGGCATCGCCACTTCCTCGATGCCCAAATACAGCAGGGTGCTGGGCGCGTCTTCATCCTGGGTGATGGGTGGCTGCACCCGACGTAGCCACCAGACGCCCTCAGCGGGACGCAGTACTCGGGTTGACCCGAGATCCAGGAGTTGGCCTCTCACCAACTCCCGCCGCAGATTGGGCTTAGGGGCGATATCTCTCGTCAGTCCTGCAGAGAGGCCAAACAGGTAGCGATCGATGGCCTTTGCCAAGGCCTCCCGCCCCTTCGCAGCGGCTGGTCCCTGCGACCAGGCCAGGAGTTGTGACCGATCGAGGCAGGCGGCCTGCGTCCCGGGCAATCCGACGACTTGCAAGGCTAGCCCGCTAGCGCTCAGTCCCGGGCTGATCGCCAGATCACCGGCGGATAGGGTCCACAAATGACGACGCGCCCCATGGGGCTTGCCATCGCGAACCCGAACGGCGTAAAGCTCCGCGCGTCCTTCCAGAATTAACCAGGCTAGAGCGGGATCGACCAGCAGCAGCGGGGTCTTGCCACTCAAGGCCAGGGTCCCGGCGGAGTCCACCATCCCGGATTCCAAGAGCAGGGCCTCGTTCATGCCCCCCTCAAGTCACCAACAAGTGGGCATAGTGACCGCCCGCCGCCATCAGTTCCTCGTGGGTACCCCGCTCGGCGATCGCCCCCCGGTCCATAACGATGATTTCATCGGCGTCGCGGATGGTCGAAAGCCGGTGGGCAACGATCAGGCAGGTCATGCCTCTGCGGCGCAGACAGGCATCAATGTGTTCCTCGGTCTCGGCATCCAGAGCGGAGGTGGCCTCGTCCAGAATCAGGATGGAGGGGTTGATTGCCAGGGCCCGGGCGATCTCAAGACGCTGTTTCTGACCACCGCTGAAGTTAGCGCCACCCGCTAACATCTCAGAATGATAGGCCTTAGGTCGGCTAGCGATAACCTCGTGGATTGCGGCATCCTTGGCGGCCTGGACGATATCCTGATCGAGGATAGCCGGGTTCCACAGGGTCAGATTATCGCGAACAGTACCCTCGAAGAGAAAGATCTCCTGGTCCACGAAGGCGACGGAATTCGCAAAAATGGCATGGGGGATGTCAGAGCGGGGGATGGAGTCAAACCAAATCTCCCCGGTCCAGGGCCGGTAGAGTTGCGCGAGCAGTCTGACGAGGGTCGATTTACCCGATCCCGAGCCGCCGACCAGGGCTACCCGCGACCCGGCCGCCACCTTGAGTGAAAAATCCCGAATCAAGGGAGGGTCCGTCTTGACATAGCCAAAGGTCAGGTTGCGCACCTCGAACTCCCCGCCAAGCCGGACCCCGACCCCAGGCAACACAAATCCCTTCGGTCTGGCCTCCTGGAAAACGGGATCGAGGGGATGCCGGGTCACCTCTTCGACCCGCTCGATGTAGCCCCGCAAGGTCAGGACATTGGCGCTGGAGTTCACCAACTGTTGCACGGGGGCGATAAAGGCAATCAGGAGCGCCTGGAAGGCCGCCAACATACCGATGCTCATACCCCCATCCATCACCCGCAAGGCACCGACACCCAACACCGCCGCCATGGACAGACTGGTCAGGACCATGGGTACCTGTCGCAATGACATCTCCCAGATCGAATATTGTTGACCCACGTTTTTGGCATAAGCCTTGAGACCCGCCCACCGCCCGAAGAACTCACTCTCGCGTCCGGAGGCCTTGATCGTCTCGATGATTTGCAGACCATGAATCGCGGCGGCGCGGGCCTTGCCGTGCTCCGAGACGAAACGCGTGAAGAGCTTCTGACTCTTGCGCGAAGCGAACTTCAGAACGACGAGATTGAGCAAGGCCATCAGGACACCGAGAATGGTCAGCAGGACATCGAATTGCAGCATAACCAGGGCATAAAGCGCGATGGTCAGGAAACTGATGGCCGTGGCGGTAATGTCCTCAACGAGGATCTTGGAGATGATCTCGATATATTGGCCGCGCAGCCCGACTTCGCCGCCATGAAAGCGAGCAAAAAACTCATAGGGCAACCGGAGGGCATGGGTCATGAATGCCGCGCTACCGCCAATGGTCCCCTTCAATGTCTGGCGTAAGAAGATCTGGCGTTGCATGAACCCGAGCGCCGCCATGATCACCAGGGTGCCCGCCATGATCAGCAGGAGGGGTCGCAACCAGTCGGCGCGTTCCGGACTGAGGATGCTATCGATGAAAATTTTGGTATAACCCGGTTGGGCCACCCCCGGGATGACCTGCAGCAATCCGGCGACCAGGGCAAAGGCAATGGCCGCGGACATGCCAACCAGGCGGGATAGAACGGCGCCAACCCACCCGGCGGACTGCCGGTCCTGAGTCAGGACACCAGACCCCATAAGACTCACCTGAAAGCCCCCTTCAGGTAGGGAATGATCAACTCGATCGGGGTCTGACTGCGGGCGATGACGCGGATCAGGCACTGAGTCCCGGACTCAATGGTGGTCGGGGGTCCCAGGCCGGAAGACCAGAGATAACCGGATGGGGTGTCCGGGGCCTCCCACAGGCTCACCGTGACCATGATCGGTGCCCCGCCCCGGGTGAGCGTTTCCACCAGTTCCTGATTATCTAGAACCCGCATCATACCTTTTGGCGAGGCCGGATATCGGGATACGGCCTGGACCTCCCCCAACATGACGCCATACTCGTCTTCCGAAAGGGTCTCGGGAATCACATGCACCGGCATCCCCGGTCTCAGTTCCATACCCTGAAAGGGTGGAATGAAGGCCACCACCAGAGGCTTGCCCGCCTTGGCACGGAAAAGGTCCGCATCCTCGGCGCCCGCGACATCTTCCCAAGGGCTCATCTCGATAGTGGCCACGGACTCGCCCTCCTGGAGCCTGTCACCGGGATTCCGATGCATCTCGACAATCACGCCACTGTGCAGGCTTTTTACCTCGGAAAAAGTCCTCAGGCGCTCCTGGAGGGACAGAACCCGCTCCTCCACGGGTACCCGGGTCTTGGTTAATTCCAGAAGATTTTGCTCCATCTGGGTATCGGTCCGGTGGCGCGTCAGGTCTAAACCGGCCAGTTCCTGTTGGTCCTGGAGGAGCCTGATCTGGGCCTGGCGGAGTTCGCTTTTCCATTTTTCCAAATCCAATCGGGATACGGTCCCCGCCGTGCGCAACTGCTCGTAATAGTGCACCAGTTCTCCCAATTCCTTGACGAGTTCGGTGCCAATCCGGATCGACTCCTCCAGCGTCGTGCGCTGCTTGCCGATGTAGGTATAAACCAACTCGACATTTTTTTCTTGCTCCGCTTCCAGGAATGACCTTTCCTCATCCAGCTTAGCCAGGAGGCTCCGGGCCTCCCGCAATTCGGCCTCGATTTCCGGCTGGGCCAGTCGCGCCACCACCGTACCACGGCGGATGGCCTGTCCTTCCGTCACCGTCACGTCAAGAATTTGTCCGGAAGACACGCCCACGATATTGAAAAGGACGCCACTCCGGATGAGGATGCCCTGACCGGAGACTTTCGTCAGCACATTACCCAGGAAGCCCCAGGCGATCGCCGCCGCCAACAGCAGGCCAACGGTAGCCAACGCCAGCCAACTCTTGGACGAGACCACGTACATCACCTGGTCCAATTCCTTCAGGGAGGCAGAATCATCGGCCACCCCAGTCCGCTGCCCATCCTCGGTCACGACACCCATCTCCTGAGGCAACCAGCGAATGACATACCCGGGTTCTTTAGCCCCACTATTCCCACCGAAACAGCCAGGCAGCGATGGCAATAAAGACCAGGGCCAGGGCTGCGAGCAGCAGAACCTGGGGCAGGATGTCCACCACTTGGGCGCCGTCGATCATGACGCGGCGGGCGGCGTCCACCAGATGGGTCAGGGGCGAGAGCTGGGACAGAAACCGGGCGATGACGCTAGTGCCCTCCATGGAGTACCAGACCCCGGAAAGCAGGAGCAGGGGCCAGGAGATGAGGTTGAGGACACCATTCGCCAGTTCCTCCGTGCGCCACCGGGATGCGACGATGAGCCCGAGGCTGATGAGGCAGAGGGCGCCGGCGGCATAGATGAGGACCAGAGCGGCATAGGACCCACGCATGGGGAAATCTAGCAGCAGATCGACCCCCACATAGACGAAGAGGCTTGCGGCCATCACCACCAGCAGGCGGGAGAGGACCTGGGCGGTGAGAAACTCAAAGGGCGTCAGGGGCGTCGCCTTGAGCCGGCGCAGGACGCCATTCTTGCGGTAACGCACGATCACCCAACCCACCCCCCACAGGCTGGAGAACATCACATTCATGGCCAGAATACCCGGCAACACCCAGTCCGCGTAACTCAGGGCAGCGCCACTGCGAATCCGCCGCTCCGGTCCGGCGCCTGGGGACCGGGCGGGTCGACCCACCCCGGCCTCGGCCCCGAGCAGGAGGCGCTCCGCCAGATAACCCCGTGGGGACTCCAGATTGACCCAATAGGCGAGGGGCTGGGGACGCGGATCCAGCAAGAGGTCGAGCTGATGGCGATCCACCTGGGTGATGGCGCCCTCCAGATCTGTCACAGGAATGAAGTGAATATGATCGAGGGCCAGGAACCCCGTCGTGGCGGACGGCAAGACCCCGTCCACCGTCACCACCCCGACCTTGAAGGGGTCCTCGGGGTCGCCGCTGAAAATAACCGCGAAGGCCAACACCATCAGGATGGGCATAAAGATATTCCAGCCCAGACCCGCGCGGTCCCGGTAAAACTCCCGGTTACGGGCAACCAGGACGGCAAGAATACGACGCCACATGTGGGTTACTCCCGAGTTCCCGAGTGGTTGGAGGCCGACGACGGGACCTTGCAGTCATGTCCGCCCATCATGTCCGCAGGTCATGGCCTGTGAGCTTGATAAAGAGGTCCTCGAGATTGGGGGTCGTGACCCGCAGGGAGCCCAGATCCGCCCCGACCGCTTCCAGTTCCTTGAGGACCGGTGGCACCGCCTCGGCAAACAACTCAATTTCGCCATTGCGGCTCATGGCACCCGCCGGCAAAGGCGCCTGGGCCGGCCAGCCAGCGGCGGGCAGCCGGATCACGGTGGCGGGAAAGTGCTCCCGCACCAGTTGGGCCGGGTTGCCCTGGGCGATGATCCGGCCCCGGTCCACGATGGCGATCTCGTCGCACAGGCGCTCGGCCTCTTCCATATAGTGGGTGGTAAGCAGGACCGTGGTCCCGCGGGCGCGCACCGTCTCGATCAGGCCCCAGAAGTTACGCCGGGCCTGGGGATCGAGCCCCGTGGTGGGCTCGTCCAGAAAGACCAGTTCCGGCTCGTTCACCAGGGCGATGGCCAGCAGCAGACGCTGGCGCTGGCCCCCGGAGAGCTTGCGGGTGTCCCGGTCCAGGATCTCCCCCAGGTTGCAAAGCCGGACCAGCTCCTCGCGGTCGGCGGTGCGGCGATAGAGGGCGGCGAACATGTCCAGGGACTCGGCCACGGTCTGGAAATCCTGGAGGGCAGTGGCCTGAAATTGAATGCCGACGGCCTCGCGATAGGCGGCGTCCAGGGGCTCGCTCCGGTAGCGGACCTCGCCGGAGGTCGGGGTCTGGATACCCTCCAGCATCTCCAGGGTCGTGGTCTTGCCGGCCCCGTTGGGTCCCAGAAGCCCGAAACAGCGGCCCGGGGCCACGGCAAAGCTCACCCCATCCACGGCGCGCACGCCAGGGTAGGTCCGAACCAGGTCGTGGGCTTCGATCAGGGTGTCCAAGGGTAATGACCTTGAGGTTAGGGTGGACAAGGGCGGGGACAGGGGCGGCTGGCTTCCGGTAGTATTGTCCCAAGCCCAGGCGCGAACCGCCAGCAGCGATTTGCCGCCCTGATCACCTCGACCCAATCCCAAATAACCCCACCGGAGACCCCCCGCGTGACTATCCTCATCCTTGGCCTCTGTCTCTTCCTCGGCATGCACTCCCTGGGCTTCCTCGCCCCCACCTGGCGCGGGCGCATGGTGGCGCGTCTGGGCCAGACCACCTGGCAGGGCATGGCCGGCGTGGTCGCCCTGGTGGGCTTCGCCCTGATCGTCTGGGGCTATGGCCTCACCCGGATCGCGCCCATACCGCTCTATGCCCCGCCCATCTGGACCCGCCACCTCAGCCTCTTGCTCATGCTGCCGGTCTTTCCCCTGCTCCTGGCCACTTATCTGCCTGGCCGCATCCAGGCCGCGGTCGTCCACCCCATGCTGACCGCGGTGATCATCTGGGCTCTGGCTCACCTGACCGCCAATGGCAACCTGGCGGACCTGCTGCTCTTCGGGGGCTTCCTGGCCTGGTCCCTGACGGACCGCATCTCCCTCCTCACCCGTCAGGCCCCGCCGGTCCAGGGCGCCCCTAGCCGCAAGGCCAACGACCTGATCGCCATCGGCGCCGGGCTCGCTCTCTATGTCGTCTTCCTGCTGTGGGCCCACAAGTGGCTGATTGGGGTCTCACCCCTGGGCATGGCATGACCCCGCGGGCGAGCAGCCCAAGGGGCTGCCCTGGGTCCTGGTCCTGGCCAGGATTGATCCCACCAGGGCTCGGCGTGGCCCTGCTATGCGTCCTGCTGGTCGTGGAGACATCAATGAGCGCGGAGTTACCCAACCCCACCCGCCCAGTCATCGACTTTCGCGACCCCACCCAGGCCCAGGGCTGGACCTCGGTCGATGATCAGGTCATGGGCGGCGTCTCCGCCAGCCAGGTCAGGGCGACGCCCGCGGGGCTGGTCTTCAGCGGCGAGGTGTCCCTGGCCAACAACGGCGGCTTCGCCTCCATCCGTGCCCTGCCCCGGGACTATGGTCTGGCCGGGGCCACCGCCCTCATCCTGCGCCTCCAGGGCGATGGCCAGACCTACAAGTTCGGCATTCGCACCGATGACGCCTTTGACGGCGTCCAATACCAGGCGCGGGTGACGACCCAGGCCGGGGAGTGGCTGGAGGTAGCCTTGCCGCTATCGGCCTTCCAGCCCAGTTTTCGGGGCCGCCCGGTGCCAGCCCCACCTCTCGACCCGGCGCGGATCCGGGTCTTAGGATTCCTCATCGCCGACCGCCAGGCCGGACCCTTCCGGCTCCAAGTGGAATCCCTCCAGGCGCAGTTCTGAGCCCCGTCCCTGCCCCTTGGCGTTAAGGCCCCGGGCCTCTGGCGCTCGTCAACCCCAGCACCCTCGCCAGATCGCGCCGCAGGGCGTTCGCCAGCGTCTCGGGTACCCGCCCGGCAAAGGAGGCGACCAGTTTCTGGTAGTACCAGAGTGAACCCGCCTTGCCGCCCGTAAAGCGATCCCAGACGCCCTCGCCAATCTCCGTCAGGTCCAGCAGGATCGCCTGTAGATTCGCCAGCTTGTCGCAGGCAGAGACCAGGATGCCAGGCCCGACCGCCGCCTTCAGATGGGCGAGATAGGCCTCCTTGCGCGGGCGCCAGGGTGGCTTGAGGCCCGCCGCATCCGGCAGGCCATCAGTACAGAACTCCACCAGTGCGAGCACCTCGGGTCCAAAGGCCTCCTGAATGGGTTGCGCCCAGGCGGGCCCGGCATCCTCCAGGACATCATGAAGCAAGGCCGCCAGGATCTGGGCCTCGGAGCCGCCATAACGCTGCACCAGGGCCGCCACGGCCACCGGGTGGGTGATGTAGGGCAGCGGCAGGCCCGCCGCGTTTTTGGTGCCCTTGCGGAATTGCCCCTGGTGGGCGGCGGCGGCCAGGGCCAGGGCGGCGTTGAATTGCTCCGATAGCCTGTGCAATTTCCGGGTCCTTAGAGGTGATGGACCGGCATGCCGAAGAGGCTCCCGAGGAGGGTCATCACCAACGATCCCACCAGGGTCAGGATGATGACAGCCGGGATAGCGGCAATCGCCGCCTTCACCATAAACACCACGATGGACCAAAAGGGTACTTTGATGTCCACGACAACGACTTCGCCCGCACGAAGGTTTTCCATCTTGCTCTCCCGTGATCGCCAGGTTGAAAAGTTGATTATTGCACGTCCTGGAGGAGGGGCCGGCACCCTGCCCACCGGCAGTTATTTCAAGGAGCATCGCTACGGGAGACCTCCCGCGCCAGCGCCATCCGCGGGGACCACCACCTCATCGCCAAGGAATATTTCGAATCCTCGGCGATGCTGGGCCGATGCCTCGATCAATGTCGCGCCCCAGTCCGGGACGATGAGACCCTTGTACATCGATGGCAGGCGAGTGCCCGCGCTCCAGGAACCAGCGCAGGCGCTGCTTGGACACAGCAAAGACCCCCTGAAGCACCGCAAAGGGGGGATACCTGATTGACCAGGGTGCGGCGATCTCCGCCATGCGCCGGGGGTGCAGGACCGACAGATGCCGTGGTCCTTGCAGGATCAGGCTGATCGGAGATCGCGCGCAGGCCGCGCGGCGGGGGCGGGCAAAGCTGTAAGCAAGGTTGCCGCAGGCAAGATGGCGGCGAAATTACCGTTCAAGAGGCTGCACGACCTGACTTGCCCCGTCGCCGTCACGCGCCAAGGCGAGTTCGGTCACCAGATGGGACGGGCCGTTCCGTTAGGACAGTAGGTTGGAGTCCCCCGCAGTACCCGATGCCGGAATGCCAGATACCAGAGGGCGAAAACAAAAAACCGGGCCTGCGCCCGGTTGTCAATGCGGCCGGTGACGCGATCATGCCGCGATCTTGGCGCACTCCTTGGCACAAGCTTCGCAGGAGTTCATGCAGTCCTTGCATTCCTGGTGTTTGTCAGCGTGCTGCTTGCACGCATCCTGACAGGCCTTGCAGGTGTCCTGGGCGATCTTGGCCATGGCGGGAAGGTAGGGCGATTGTTGCGCGGCCAGGTCGTGCAACGCACGGCAGATGGACAACATCTGATTGACGTTGGTGGCGCACTCGGCCATGGACTTGTCGCCCTCGCCGAGCAGCACGATGCAATGGGCCAGACAGATCTCGCCGGTATTCATGCAGTTGCCAGCCGAGTCGATCAGCGCCTGATTCTTGTTCGCGCCATGGTGATGCATGTGTTCGTGGTCCATCGAGGTCTCGGCCGCGGCCCTGCCCGCCATCGCGGCGGCTGCCAGCATCGTCAGACCGCCCAGTGCCGTTCTTCTATCCATTCAAGTTTCCTCCGTTGGCTGCCCCTCTTGCCGGGGTATCGGCGATTCGCCGCCATTAACTGGGGCAGAAGGTTTGGTGGCGTGCGTCCTATGTTAGGGTGAGGTAGCAAAGTCCTGCAAGTTCGCCTGCAAACCCGCGTGCCGGCCCAGAGGGGGCCCCGGGTTGCAAGGAAAGCCCCTTTCAAGCCATGATGCGACCCCTGTTTTAACCCTCAACCTCGGAATCCCTATCCACCATGTCGAACGAAACCAACGTAACCTGGCATGAACATCAGGTTACGCGCGAACGCCGGGAGGCCCTGCACGGTCACCGCGGCTGTGTCATCTGGTTCACGGGCCTGAGCGGCTCGGGCAAGAGCACCATCGCCAATACCCTGGACCACCGCCTCCACGGCTTGGGCCTGCACAGCGCCGTCCTGGATGGAGACAATGTGCGCCACGGCCTCAACGCCGGACCGGCCATGCTGCGCGACACCCATGGCCCGGAATTCGCCAGCCGCTTCGGCCTCGGCTTTTCGGCTATCGACCGCGAGGAAAACATCCGCCGGATCGGCGCCGTGGCGCAACTCTTCTGCGAGGCCGGGCTCATCGCCCTGACCGCCTTCATCAGTCCCTACCGCATCGATCGCGACCGCATTCGCGGCACCCTGCACCCGGGTGAATTCATCGAGATCTTTGTCGATACCCCTATCGAGATTTGCGAACAACGCGACCCCAAGGGCCTCTACAAGAAGGCTCGGGCCGGCGAACTCAAGGGCTTCACCGGCATCGATGACCCCTACGAGGCACCCTATGCCCCGGAGCTGGTACTGGCCGGCGGCGAACTGACCCCGGACCAGCTCGCTGATATCGTCATCGATCACCTCACCCTGAAGGAAATTATCCCGCCGCGCAGCGCCTGAGCGCCAGGCCCGCGCGCCTGACCTGGTCGGGGACGCCTCATGACCCAACTCTTCGACCGCGTCCCCGACCGGCTCTTTTCACCGCTCGCCAGCGCCAACCGGCGCACCTATGGGGTCCTGCTGCTGGACCTCTACCCCCTGTTCTTCGATCAGATCCACGCGGACGTCTTCCCCTCCCGGGAGACGGTGCGCCATGAGATCGAGGAACGCCTGGCGGTCATGGCGGTGGCCTGGCAAGAGGAGCAGGAGCCGGACGCGGACGCCCTGTCCGCGCCCCTGACCTCGGCCAGTGAGCACGAGTTCACGCCAGCGGCCCTGGTTTATCGCCGCCTGCTGGTTGCCGGCTGGTTCGAGGAGGAGCAGGAGGGCTATCGAGTGCGGGTCACGGTACCCCCGGCGGTGGGGACCCTCTGGGGCAGCCTGATGGAGGTGGCGCGCCCAGACCGGGTCTTCTATGGCGGCATGGTCCTGTCCATCTTCAACAATGTGCAAAAGGCCTGGGAGGAACCCCAGGCCCAGGTGCTGGCCCTGCGCCAGGCGGCCCGGGAGGCGCGCCGCTTTATCCAGCACCTGAACACCATGATCTACGGGCTCAAGGGGCTGTTGGGGGACATCACCGCCAGTGACGACCATCGCCGCATCCTGAGCCGCTTCTTCGAGGACTTTGTGGAGCGCATCCTGGTTCAGGACTACAAGCGCCTCAAGACCCGCAATAATCCCTTTCGCTACCGCCAGCAGATCCTGCAGCGGGTGCGGGAGTTGGAATATGACCTGGAACGAAAACAGGCCCTGGTGGCGGGCTATCTGGAGCAGACCGGGGAGGCCGACGCCCCGTCCGCCGGGCGGGCCATCAACGATGACATCCGGCAATTGCGCGATGTCTTTGAACGGCTCGATGGCCACCTGGAACGGGTGGACCGGTTTCGCGCCCGGGTGGAGCGGCGCGTCGCCGACACGGTCCGCTACCTGGATCGCACCCAGCCCGGCATGGCGGCTCGCTTCGCCACCCTCCTCCGGGATCTGGGCCCCCGCCTGGCGGATTGGGAGGATGAGGCGGCCAGCCCCTTGCCCCTGCCCCTCATCGACGTGCTCCCAGTGGGGGCCCGAGGCTTGAAGGAGGCCCCCCGGCACCACCGCCCGCCAGAGCCCCGCCCCCTCGTCAGTCGCGCGGTGGACCCCGCGGTGCAGGCCCGCCAACAGGCGCTGCGCGCCTACCTGGATCGCCGCCGCATCGACCCTAAACGCATCGCCCTCTATCTGGAGTGCCAGTTGGCGGGCCGGGGGCGGGTCGAGGGAGCCGCCATGACCATCGGCAGCGTGGAGGATTTCATCGCCTTCACCCATGCGCGCCACCTGAATTATCTCCCCGGGGCCGGGCGCTTGCGACAGACCTACCAGATCGAAACCCGGGAGGGCCTTATCGCTAACGACTGGCTGCGCTGTCCCGACTTCGCCGTCTGGCGTCGCCAGACCCCTGCCGAGGCCCTGACCGAGGGAGACCCCGATGCTGCGTGACTTGCGCCAGGTCTGCGAGCATGCCGGGGGTGCCGAGCCCCATGACTTCCGTGCCGCTGCCGGGGCCGTGCTCAAGCGCCAGTTCCTGCTCCTGGAGCGACAGGTGGACCGGGACGCCTATCGGCTCATCGTCAACCACTTCGATTACTTCGGCAATCTCTTTGATGCCCTAGGTTGGACGCTGCACCGCGACGATACCTTTGGCATCATCGGCCTCTTGCCTGGGGATGCGGAAGGCTTCAAGCACCTGCGCCTGGGGGAAAGTTTGATGATGCTGTGTCTGCGGCTGCTCTACGAGGAAGAGATGGCGCGCTTCGAGGCCCGAGAGGGCAGCGTTTACGCCCCCGCGGAGGCCCTGCTCGGCCGCTACGAGACCCTGCTCAAGCGCAAGCGGCCCCTCATCTCGGACTTCCGGGAGATGCTGCGCCGGCTGCGCCGGTATTCGCTGATCGAGACCCGGGAGGAGGCCGAGGACGGCCTGCCCGTCATCCGCATCCTGCCCACAATTCGCCTGGTCACCGGCGACCAGGTCCAAACCCGCATCGCGGCCTTCGTCGGGGCGCTCGACGAGGCCCCGGACGCCCTGGATGAGAGCGACCTGGCGATGGACGGCGGGGATCCGGATGCCCGGGATGAGGCTCTCCCGAACCTGGGCGGCCCGATCCCGGCTACCGATGAGAGAGCCAGGACTGAGCCGGACCCGACGCCCCTGAACGCCGAGGGCCAGGAACGGGACAACTTGGAAGCGACTCCGCTGGACAGGGCCAGGAGGGGCCAAACCCCATGAAGCGCCTGGTCCGCCTTCTCATGATCAACTGGTACCGCCTGGAGCAGGCGAGCATCGACATCGTCGGCCACACGGCGGTCATAGGCCCTAATGCCTCCGGGAAGTCGTCCCTGCTGGATGCCATCCAGGCGGTACTGGTGGGCGGTGACAAGCGCTGGTGGAACCCCAATGCCAGCGCCGGAGAGAAGAGCACCCGCAGCCTGCGCGACTACTGTCTTGGCGTGGTACGCGATCCCAGCAATCCGGACCTTTCCCAGGAGTTCCGTCCCCGGGACCAGGCCATCAGCTACCTGGCCCTGGTGTTCCGTGACGACCAGACGGGTGCTGCCACCAGCATCGGACTGGCCCTGCACGCCCGGCTGGACGAGCCCCAAGAGGTGATCGACGGGCGCTTCATCGCCCCCGGTCTGGATCTGGTCCTATCGGACCTGGTGGACCGGACCCCCGCAGGCCCCATCCCCAAGCCCTGGAAGCGGCTGCGAGAGGAGCTGCGTATGCGCATTGGCGAGCCCTTCCGGGTCCATGCCTTGGTGGGCGAATACCAGCGCCACCTCTGCTTCCTGCTCGCCGATGCCCGGCGCCCCCTGGACGCGCCCCACTTCCTGCGCGCCTTCCGCAACGCCATTACCTTCGCCCCCATTCGCAATGTCTCGGACTTCGTGCGCGGCCACATCCTGGAGGAAAGGTCCATCCAGGTGCGTTCCCTGCAGCAGGCCCTGCACCATTACCGGGATATCCAGACCCGCACCCGCGAGGCCCGCCAGCGTGAGGAGGCCCTGGCCCTTATCGACCGCGGCTACCAGCGCGCCGAACAGGCCGACCGGCTGGGCCTGGCCTGGCGCTGGGTCGAGCAGGAGGCGGCCTTCAACGCCCTGGAGGCGGAGCAGGAGCCGCGGCGCCAGACCCTAGAGCGTCTCGGGGCCGAGATTGCCAAGCTCGGTTCCCGCCTCGAAAACCTGGACCAGCAATGGCGGCACGCCGACGCCGCCCTGACCGAGGCCAACCGCCGCCTGGCCGCCACCGACCTGGAACAGCAACGTGAGCGCCTCCAGGCTGAGATGCGAGCGGCGCGCAAGACCCTGGACGAGGCCAACCAGGGCATCGAACAGGCCCGGCTGGGTCTGGGGGCCGTGCATCGCCTGCTCGACAACGCGGAGCGGCTCGAGGACACCATTCTGATCCAGGCCCTTCAGGGCCTCCCCCCTTTACTGCATCGGAATGAGGGTCTGCTGGCCGCGACCTGGCCCCAGGCCCCCGCCGCAGTCATGACCGCCGTAGCCCTCATCGCCCCACGCGTCGCCGAGGCAGTGGACCGGCTGTCGGTGCGCTACGACCAGTTAGTCGGCGAGGTAGGTGAGATGGCTCGTGCCCTCGAGTCCCTCCAGGCACGCATCGCCCGCCTGGAGCAGGGCGACAGCGACCTGAGGCCCGCCACCCTGCACCTCATCGCCCTGCTCGCGGATCACGGCATCGCCGCCGTGCCCCTCTGCGACCGGGTGGACCTGGCGGATGAGCAGTGGCGGGATGCCCTGGAGGCCTTCCTGGGTGGCCACCGCGAGGCCCTGCTGGTCGATCCGGCCCAGGTGCGCGAGGCCATCGGCCTTTATCGGCGCGAGGGCAAACGGCTCGCGATCTACGGCACCCGGGTGATCAACACCCTTAAGACCGCCCAATGGCGGGGGCCAGCCAGCCCCGGCAGCCTGGCGGAGATGGCCATTAGCGACGACCCCCATGCCGCCGCCTATATCATTCAGCGCGCCGGCAAAATCCTGCGGGTAGAGACCGAGGATGAGTTGCTGCGCCATGAACGGGCCATCACCGCCGACGGCATGCTTGCCTCCGGCAGCGCCGTGGTCCGCCTGGCCCCGGTGGAGCCCATGCTGGGGCGGGAGGCGCGCCGGCTGCGGCTGCAAGCCCTCAAGACCCAGTTCGACCGGGACCAGGGGGCCCATTACCGCAAACAGGAAGAGAAGGCGGCCATCAAGGACCTGCGCGAGCGGCAACTCATGCCACTGCACGAGCGCCTGCGCGGCTTCCCGGACCTGGTGAGCCTGACGGCCACCCGGCAGGAGACCCAGGTCGAGTTGGACCGTCTCCAGACTCAGGAGCAAGCCCTCCGGGATGACACCCATTACCTGCGGCTTCAGGAGGAGGTCAAGCGCTGCGCCACCGAGCGCGATGCCCTAGCGGTAGCCCGAGAGCGGACGGCCCGGGACCAAGGGGACCGGATACTGACACGTCAGGTGGAAGAGGCCAGCCTCGCCACCTTGGAAGGGGCCTCCCAGGCCGTAGTCGCCCGCCGCCGCGCCCTCCAACAGACCACCGGCTTCGATGCCGCGCTGGCGTCGGAGCGGCTCGACGAACTCCAGTCCCAGGAGCCCTGCGCCGAGGATAACCCCGCGGCCTGGCAGGCCCTGAGCACCGAGGCCGAGCGCCGAGCAGGTAGCCAGGAAAAGACGGCGATCAAGCAGCGGACTAATGCCCGGGAGGGCCTAACGAATTACTGGGCCGCCTGGTCACCCGACCATAAACCCGCCGGCAACGCCGCCGATGACCCCCTGGTCCTCGCCGCCTGGGTAGTGCAGGAATTGACCCAGGTGCGCGAGACTCAATTGGCCCGCTACGTCACGGAGGCCGACAATGCCTTGCGGGAGGCCGAGCACGCCTTCCGGAGCGACTTCGTCGGCAAGCTCCAGGAAAACCTGCAATTGCTGGAAGAGAGCCGCAAGGAGCTCAACCGCAGCCTGCGCAGTCGCCCCTTTCACGGCCAGTATTACAGCTTCATCAAGCAGCCTGAACCGGACCTCAAGGAGATTTTGGACTGGGTGCTGGCCTGGACCCCCGAGCAGGGTGGCGACGTCGGTGGCCTTTTCGATGCCGCCCGCGACCCCAACCACCCCCACCGCGCGGCCATCGCCCGCGTCCGTAACCTGCTCATGGAGGCTGCCGGGGGCGAGGGCCACGCCGGTGGCTGGGACGAGCGCCTGGCGGACTACCGCCAGTACTACCACTTCGACGTGCGCATGAGCGACGACAAGGAGGGCGGCGGTAATCCGGAATTTCTCTCTCGCCGCCTCGGCAAGGGCTCCGGGGGCGAGCACCAGTCGCCCTTCTATGTGGCCATCGGCGCCGCCCTGGCCGCTGCCTATCGCCTCGAACGTGATCAGGACGGGCACTTGCGCGGCGGCCTGGCCCTCGCCGTTTTTGACGAGGCCTTCTCCAAGCTGGACCTACAAAATACGGTGAGCGCCCTCGGTTTTCTCGACGAGTTGGGGCTCCAGGTGCTGCTGGCCGCCCCCGACGAGAAATACGGCCAGATCGCCGAACATGTGGACACCATCGTCAACGTCTATCGGGACGGCGGCAGCGTCCACATCGATACCGAGTACATCCAGCCCGCGGCCCGCCGCGCCCTGGGAGCGGACAACCCCACGGTACGCCTGGACCTGGGTCAGGGCGCACCAGCCTTCCTCAAGAGCCCCAATCTCCTCCAACCGCTAACCCCATGAGCCAGCCATCCCCCTTAGCCCACAACAGCCCCCCAGGCCATGACCATGGCCCCGGATACTGCTCTGTATCACCCTTCCCGAGTGCGACAGGATGGTTCAAGAGCCTGGACCAGCCATGAGTCAGGTCGCCCGCGCCCTCCTGCTCAAGCTCCTGGCTCAGGTGGACCGGGGCGGCCGGGACTCGGTCCCCATCGGCGACCGCTCCGCCCATGCCTACTTTGAGATCACCGATCTGGCAGAGCGTGACGCCCTCCATGCCTATCTGGCCAATGCCGAGGCTGCGGGTGGCGTGACGCTCGAGTGGGGGCGCCGCACGGCTGCCCAGGATCTGCGACGCATCCGCATCCAGGACCCGGACCTGCTGGCGGCCTGGCTGGGCGTCTCCCGGACCTCCGTTCGGGCGCGCACCATCTGCCAGGCACTGGCTACGCCCATGGCCGATGCCCCCGGGTGGCTCCGGGACGCTTTTGCCCAGGCCCTGGCCCAGTGGCGCCTGGGCCACAGCCCCTTTCGTATTCCCCCCGCCGAAACCACCGCGGCCATCAACCTGTTTCGGATCGCCCGCGCCCTCGCGGCAGGGGAGCAGGAGGGGCTCGATCTGCGCCGCTTCAGCGTCCACTTGCTGGGGGATTCCAAGGCCGTGGAGTCCCTGCTGGGCCGGCTGGTCGGGCTGCTACGACGCAATCCCGACTGGTCCCAATGGCAAGAGGACGCCGACCTCTTCCGTGCCCTGGGACTGGAGAAATTTCCGCCAGCCCTCTACATCAAGGGCCCCCTGGTCCTGAACTACGGCGGCACGGACTGGGATCTGACATCCCTGCGGCCCTATGTCGCCCTGTCGCCCGACGCCGTCAACCAGATCCAGGCCAGCGCCCCCGTCCCTTACCTGCTGACCATCGAGAACCTGGTCAGCTTCCAGCGCCAGGTCCGGGAGATTCAGGACGCCGGCGTCGTGATCTACACCGCCGGCTACCCCGCCCCCGCCCTGGTCCGGGTGCTGGGGGAACTGGACCGAGCCCTGCCGGCCAACTGCTCATTTTACCACTGGGGTGACCGGGATATCGGCGGCCTGCGCATACTGGCCAGGGTCGTGGCGGCCTGTCCTCAGCACCCCGTAGCGCCCCACCTCATGAGCGTCCCGGACCCCAGGTCCGGCCCAGGTACCGGCGGTTGGAGCCGCGAGGAGCGTCGCTCCTTGGAGCAGGCGATCGTCAAAGGCGGCGTCGTGGGGGGCTTAGCCAGGGAGTGGGTCCAGCGGGACCTGGCCAAGCTGGAGCAAGAGGCACTGGACCCGATCAGCCCCGCGGCAAACGAGCAGCCGATCCCTGAGTCCAGGCCTGAAGAGGTGGTTGTGTCAAACCCGGCGGCGACCTAAAGTTCTGGGCGCTGATCGATCCAGGCGATGACCTCGTCGATCTTCGGCTGTTTGGCGGGGGCGATACGCTTGGCCTCTTCCAGGGCGGAACGGGCCTGACCATAATGACCGCCGTGGAGAAAGGCCATGGCCATACCGACGAAGGCGTCGGCATTGTTGGCGTCCAGGCTGATGGCACGCTGAAAGCTCTGTATGCTGCCGGCATAGTCCTGACTCATGAGTTGTGCACCGCCCAGGCGTTGGAAGGCCCGGGAGGAATTCGGCTCGGCGACCACCGCCTGTTGCAGGACGGCAAGGGCCTCGGGGAGTTTACCCTCGTTGAGGAGGGTCTCGCCCTGTTGCAGCAGACTGGGCTCCTCGGCGACAGCCATGGGCAAGGCCGCACATAGCAGAGCGGCGGCGAGAAATGAACGTAGTTTCATGCCATTATCTCCTCCAGAAATGAAAAATCCCGCGGGGAGCCACACCAGGCCCCCCGCGGGATCTCGCTTGAGCGCGATCTAGGATCGGCCTATTTCAAGGCCCCCTTGCCGTAACGGGCCTCGAAACCGGCACGCACCTTTTCCAGCGACTCCTTGCTCATGCCGTTGAAGTACCAGTCATGGCCCTCGATGGGCTTGAAGTACTTCTCCAGCAGGGCCACGGCGGCCTTATCGTTCTTGTCCTTACGCTTGACCACTTCCTTGAGTTCGGGTATCCACTCGAAATAGGTGTGCTTGGCCACCTCGTAGATACCGTGCCACCAGGTGTAGTCCGGACCCATCATGGCGGCGCCATGGCGGGCACGACGACCCTCGTGGTGCCAGATTTCCCACCAGGTCCATTCGATTTGCTCGTCAAAGGGCGCGGGGGTGATGTAGCCCTTGTCCTTGAGTTCGGCCATGATGGCGGCGATGGGCTTAGCGAACTTCTCGTTGTAGAGATCGACCACGTCATCGAACTGCTTGTAGTGGCCCTCGATCACGCTGGTGGAGTGACAACCGAAGCAGATGCTCTCCATTTTGGCGCGGCGGTTTTTCCAGGTGATGACCTCGATGACCTTGGAGCCCTTGGCCTCGTCCCCGACCTTGGGAAGTTCCTTACCCTCCGGTACATCGAACTCATTGCCATCCTCCAGCTTCACCAGGTTCATCTTGGTGGAGATGGGTGGCCTCAAGGTCCAGGAGATGCGGTCGCCGACATCGTGGGTCTTAGGCTGATTGAGACCGGCGCTCATGTGACAGGTGGCACAGGTGGGGGCGGCGGAGTAATCCACCCCGGCGATCCACTTGTCGGACTTGAGATTCATCTCATCGACCTGGGCCCGATAGATGATGCCGTGCTTGGACTCGTTATAGACCTCGATCTGAGGATGATCGGGGCCCACATGGCATTTGCCGCAGGTGTCCGGGGTACGGGCCTGTTCGCGGGAGAAGCGATGACGTCCATGGCAGGCGGTGCAGGAGCCCTTGGAGCCATCCGGGTTCATGCGGCCAATGCCGGTGTTGGGCCAGCTACCCGGCAGGGGGCGACCCTTGTTCTTGCCCTCGGTTTGAAATTCCAGGAGACCACCATGGCACTGGCGGCAGCCGGCGTTGACCGCTGCAGGTCCGCCCACCACCTCGCCCATGAGGTTATCCAGGGAGGCGAGGATGTCGCCGGCCTTGGAGTGATGGGAACCTTCCATCTGCTCGTACTCATCCGTATGGCATTTCGAGCAGTCTTTAGGGGTCACCACGATGGAGATCAGGGCCCCCTCGTGGTCGAAGGCATCGACATCCCCCTCCTTGGCCGCATGACAATCCAGGCAGTTGACGCCATTCTGACCATGCTGGCTTTTATTCCATTCCCAGTAGAGGCCAGGGTTCTCGGTCATGTGGCAATCAACGCACTCCTGGCCCGCGGGCGCGCCCCAATCGACCCCAGCCTTGCCGGCTGGACGATCGGCTTGGGCCGGCCCCTGGGCCAACAGTAGGGCAATGCCGGCCAGGATACTGGAAAGCCAAGCGACCTTGCGGCCTTGGCGGCTGATATTCATAACGGCTCTCCTTTCAGGTGGAACAGGCTCTCCCGGCTGCTTCGGACCGGTTTGAGGCGATACTCGAACCATGGGAAAGCACGGCGGCACCCTCTGTTCACATCCTTGGTTTACCGCTCCCTGTCCCCTGCGCCCCTGTCGCCTAGTTCTTTATTCTGGCGCGTTTTGGGCTTCCCCGTGGGGAAATCTATAGGGAACCGGAGAATTCACCTTGATTTAGATCAAGTTTGCCCAGGATCAGGCTGCGGACTCGGAACTGAGATCCGCCAGGGCCTCGTTGGCCTGGCGATCGGCATGATAGGAGGAACGCACCATAGCGCCGCTGGCGACATGGGCGAAACCCAGAGCCTCACCCGCACGGCGGAGGGACTCAAATTCTTCCGGGGTCCAATAACGGAACACAGGCAAATGAGCGCGACTAGGAGCCAGGTACTGGCCTAAGGTGAGCATGTCGCAACCCTGGTCCCGGAGGTCGGCCATCACCCTCAGCACCTCGTCGCCCTCCTCGCCCAAACCGAGCATGAGGCCGGACTTGGTGGGGATCTGGGGGTGGCGCGCCTTGAAGGCGCCGAGCAAGGCCAGGGAGCCGGCATAGTCGGCGCCGGGGCGGGCCCGGGGGTAAAGCCGGGGCACCGTCTCCAGATTGTGATTGAAGAGGTCCGGCAGGCTATCGCCCGTAAATTGGTCGAGGGCCAGGGACTCCCGGCCACGAAAGTCCGGCACCAGGATCTCCAGGCGTGTCCCCGGGGCGCGGCGGCGGATGGCACGCAGACAGGCGGCGAAGTGGCCGGCGCCACCATCGCGCAGGTCATCGCGGTCAACGGAGGTGATGACCACATAACCCAGGCCCAGGACGGCAATGGATTGGGCCAGGTGCTCGGGCTCATCCAGATCAAGGGCCACTGGCCGACCATGGGCCACGTCGCAGAAGGGGCACCGCCGGGTACAGACATCCCCCAGGATCATGAAGGTAGCGGTGCCGTGGTTGAAGCACTCCCCCAGGTTTGGACATTGGGCCTCCTCGCAGACGGTCGTCAGCCTGGCCTCGCGCAACAGCCGCTTGATACGGGTCACCCCAGGCCCGACCGGGGCGCGGGCGCGAATCCAGGAGGGCTTGCGCAGAGGCTCGAGAACCGGCTCCACCTTGACCGGGATACGCGCCACCTTGTCCAGGCCCCTGTGATGAGTCTCTGGGGTGGCGCGGGAAGGCGCGGCGAGGGGCGGGGTTTCAGTCATGGGATCGTTCCGGGGGTTACTGGGTTGGGGCCGCCTTGGGGTCCGCGATCAGGCCCCGCCTGCCAGGCCTGGGTCCTGACGCACCAATACCAGCAGTTCCTTGGGGCCGTGCACGCCATAGGCCAGGGTCTGTTCGATATCCGCCGACTTGGAGGGACCGGTAATCAGCAGGGCATTGGTGGGCATGCCCTGCCCCACCCAGTCTTCTGCCACCAGGAATTCATGAAAGGTCGAGCGGATGCGGCGGGCATCCAGCACCACCACATGGATGGGGGGCACCAGTGATAACAGCCGGGGCTCCTGGACGCTGGGCCAAAGGACCAGGGAACCGGTCTCGGCAATGCCGCCGAGGCAGCCGGTCAGGCCCGCATCGGTGGCGGTGAAGAGGTCCTGGCGGCAGGTCTCCACCGGCTCGCAATGGGGAATTAGGCGGATGACCTCACCATCCGGCCAGCCCTGCTCCAGTTTCTGACCCAACTCAGAGGCCGGGACATAGCGCAGATTGCTCGCCCCCCTGGCGCGCAGCCAGGCGAATAGGTGGCTCGGCCAGTCCTCGCTAACCATGACCACCTCGCCGCGCACTGCCTCCAGGGCCTCCCGGAAGCGACTCAGCCGCTCCTCCGCCGACCAGTCGAAGCAACGCACTGGATTCTCGGGCAGAGGGCGGGTCCTGATCGGGTGCCGGGCGGCCAGCCGTGTCAGGATGGCATCGCGGGCCTTACTCATGGCCGACCCCGGCAATCCCAGGCCTGTGCGAATTTAATCACCCGGAAATCCCTCCCCGCGTGCTAATTCATGCAAACTCCGGGGGGCGATGACGGGCGCCGTCCGGGTCCGGGTCCAGGGACCCAGGTGCTGGGGCACCAGCCAGCGCAGCCGAGTGCCCAGACCCGTCAGAACCCGATAGAGAGCTGGTGTGGCATTGACCTGGCTCCACAGGGTCCAGACCAGCCGGTGCAATAGCTTGAGTCGGCCGCCCCGGCCCAGCACCCGCGAGCCCGGGCGACCTCGCACCCCCTCGGCGCGCAGGCGCCGCAGCAGGGCTGGCAAGGGGATGCGCACCGGGCAAACCTCGCCGCAAGCACCGCACAGGCTGGAGGCATCCGGCAACTCCCCCAGACGATCCAGGCCCTGGAGTTGAGGTTCAAGGACGCTGCCAATGGGGCCTGGATAGACGGTGCCATAGGCATGGCCGCCCAGGCGGGAATAGACGGGGCAGTGATTCATGCAGGCGCCGCAGCGAATGCACCGCAGGGTGGAGCTCAATTGGGGATCGCGATGAATACGCGAACGGCCATTGTCCAGCAGAACCAGATGGACCTCGCCGGGACCATCCAATTCGCCCTCCCGCCGGGGACCACTAATCATGTTGACGTAGGTGGTGATGGGCTGGCCGGTAGCAGAGCGCGTCAGGAGGGTCAGCAGGGGCGGCAACTGATCCAAGCGGGCGATGACCTTTTCGATACCACAGACCGCGATATGGACCTGGGGCGCCGTGGTGCAAAGGCGACCATTGCCCTCGTTCTCGACCAGGCAGAGGGTGCCGGTCTCAGCTACGGCGAAATTGACTCCGGAGAGGCCGGCAATGGCCCGACCAAAGTGCTCGCGCATGATCTGGCGGGCGATAGCGGTCAGGCCTTCGATATCCTCGGTGTAGGGGTACTCGGGAAAGTGAGCGGCAAAGCGTTGGGCGATCTCCACCCGGTCCTTGTGGATCGCCGGGGCTATGATGTGGGAGGGCCTTTCGTCCCCCAACTGGAGAATGAACTCCCCCAGGTCCGTCTCCACGGCACGGATGCCCTGGGCCTCCAGATAGTGGTTGAGGCCCATCTCCTCCGAGACCATGGACTTGCCCTTGATGACCAGGTCGGCCCCGTGCTGGCGCAGGATGTCGCGGACCAGGACATTGCCCTCCGCCGCCGTCTCCGCCCAATGCACCTGGATGCCGTTGCGCTGGCAATTGCGCTCCAGTTCCCGCAGCAACTCCGGAAGATGGGCCAGGGCATGACCGCGGATCAACTTACCGCGCCGGCGCAGAACCGTCAGCTCGTGCTCGTCGGGGAAGGCCTTGCGGCGCTTGAGGACCAGCCCATCCATGGTGCGCCGGATATTGCGGCGCACCCGCTCGTTGCCGAGGGCCAAGCTAACGCGGACGGGAAACTCAGGACTCATGGGTGCGCTCCCATAACAATTCGGCAATGTGTTTGACCCTGGGTCGCCGGGACTGATGGGGCCCTGCGTCCGGGAAGCGGCGCTCCAGGGTACCGCCCAGGTTCAGCAGACAGCCACAATCCTGGCTGACCAGGACCTGGGCACCCGTGGCCAGGATCGCCTCGGCCTTGTCCGCCGCCATGGCCGCCGAGATTTCCGGCTGCTTAACGGCGAAGGTACCTCCGAAGCCACAGCATTCGTGGGCGTGATCGGGTTCCACCGTCACCAGGTGGGCCAGGCGCGACAGCAGGTCCGTCGCGGCGTCGGCCACCCCCAGCTCACGGCGCGCCGAGCAGGAGTGGTGCAGCACGACCTTGAGCGGCTCACCCCGGTCGGCAGGCCGCCAATCCAGGACCCGCGCCAGGAAATCCGTCAATTCCACCACCCGCCTGGCCAGCCCCTCGGCCCGCTCCTGCTCCGGCGTACCCGCGAACAGCTTGGGGTACTGGACCTTCATCATGCCGGCGCAGGAGGAGGAGGGCACTACCACCGGGATATCCTGAGGAAAGGCATCGAGCTGGCGGCTCGCGACCTTCCGGGCCTCGGCGTCGTAACCCGAGTTGTAGGCCGGTTGGCCACAACAGGTCTGCCTTTGGGGGTAGATGACATCGATACCTTCCCGCCGCAGCAAACGCATGGCCGCCAGACCGGCTTGAGGGAAGACCATGTCGATCAAGCAGGTGCCAAAAAAATATACTCTATGAGGTTTTTCCATGAATCCGGCGGAATGTGCCCTGGCTGGCAACCGAGAATGGGTTGGAATATAGCATAGCCAGATTCGCACCCGCCTATGATGCAAGCCCACCCCATGTCTGGTCGCCTTCACCCGAGCAACCACCCCCCGGTGCCGGTCAGGAATGTCGAGGCCTCGGCCCAGGCGATGCGCGAGCCTCTAGATCAGCCACCACCGGGCGAGGTCCTGATGGCAACAGTGGCGGACTAGGATCAGGGGCGCAGCACCCGGCAATATCTGGAGGAGTTGGAACAGATCCGGGAGGTCTGGCGCCCATGACATCCGGGGCAGATCATGAATCCTCATGCAGCCCCATAGCATTCGCCTTGCGGGACCAGACCCAGACATACTGAAGCCCGCTGACGAGAATGGTGGCGAGACAGGCCCAAGTCAAAGCTTCAACCAGGGCAGCGGGTAGGGGCAAGGGCCCGGCATTGGCGATGACGGCCACCACCAAGGCAATCTGCAGCAGGGTATTGATTTTGCTCGCCCAGGTTGGCGCCGCCCGAATTTCCTCGACTCGGAAGTGGTAGAGAGTGGCTCCACCGACGATGATGAGGTCGCGCCCGATCGCGGCCACCACCAGCCAGATGGGGATCAGTTTGAGGGCGCCAAGGACCAGGAAACAGGCGACCAGCAAGGTCTTGTCGGCCAAGGGATCCAGGATGCCCCCCAGCTGGCTCTGCCAGTGGAACTGCTTGGCAAGGAAACCGTCGAGCCCGTCGGACAGGCCGGCTATGACGAAGATGAGGAGCGCCCAACCAAATTCCCCCTCTAGGAGGAGTAACACCACGGGCATCACCGCGAGCAGGCGCAGAAAGCTGATGATGTTAGGTAGATCCCTGAGTTTCAAGACCATGACACCCAACTTGGGAGTAGGAGTGGCGAGGATTTTATTCCCCCAGGCGCGGCTTTGTCCAAGTACCGGCTGCCAGGACCAACTGCTAGAATGCTGGTTGATTCATCACCGGAGCCCGTCATGCCACAGGATCTCCCCCCCCCTAATAGCCCAAGTCTCAGTTACCGCGATGCCGGGGTCGATATCGACGCTGGGAACGCCTTGGTGGAGCGTATCAAGCCCCTCGCCGCTGCCACCTTCCGGCCTGGCGTCATGACGGGTCTGGGGGGCTTCGGGGCCCTCTTCGAACTTCCCCTGGACAAATACCGCCAGCCGGTGCTGGTGTCGGGGACGGATGGCGTGGGTACCAAGCTGAAATTGGCCCTGGAACTGGGCCGCCACGACACCATCGGTATCGACCTGGTGGCCATGTGCGCCAACGACATCCTGGTGGCCGGGGCCGAACCCCTCTTTTTCCTCGACTACTACGCGACCGGACGGCTTGAACTCGAGGTCGCCACTGCCGTGGTGGCGGGTATCGCCAAGGGCTGCGAACTGGCGGGCTGCGCCCTCACCGGCGGCGAGACAGCGGAAATGCCGGGGTTGTACGCCCCCGGCGACTATGATCTGGCGGGCTTTTGCGTCGGCATTGCCGAGAAGGATCAACTCCTGACCCCGGATCGCGTTCAGCCGGGGGACTCCCTTGTAGGCGTGGCCTCTTCCGGTCCCCATTCCAATGGCTATTCACTGATTCGCAAAATCCTGGAGGTCAGCGGCGCCCATCTCCAGCAAGATCTGGAAGGCTGCACCCTGGGGGGGCGCCTGCTGGCCCCCACCCGCATCTATGTCAAGCCGATTCTGGAATTGATGAAGACAGTGCCCGTCCATGCCATGGCCCACATCACCGGCGGCGGCCTGACGGAGAATCTGCCGCGCGTCCTCCCGACAGGTACCCAAGCGGTAATCGACCAAGACTCCTGGCGACTGCCAGCCGTCTTCGCCTGGCTCCAAGCTCAGGGCGGGGTCGCGGAGGCGGAGATGCGGCGTACCTTCAACTGTGGCGTCGGCCTCGTACTCTGCATCCCCGCGACGATGGCTGCCCTGGCCTGCCAACGGCTTGGCGAATTAGGTGAGCCCGCCTGGATCCTGGGCCATGTTGAGGAGTGCCTGGGTCCACCTGCGGTCATCTACGCAAGCGGAGCGGCAGCATGAGCAGCAGCAGCCCCCTGTCCCTGGTGGTACTGATCTCAGGGAGCGGGAGCAACCTCCAGGCCCTGATAGAGGCGGTCCAGAACGGGACCCTACCCATACACATCCGGGCCGTCATTGCCAACGAGGCGGATGCCTTCGGTTTGGAACGGGCGCGTCAGGCCGCTATCGAGGCGCGGGTGCTAAGCCATCGGGATTACCCAGACCGTCCCTCCTTCGACGCGGCGCTCATGGATCTCATTGACAGCTTTCAACCCGGCCTGGTGGTACTTGCGGGATTCATGCGCATCCTGACCAACCCCTTCGTGGCTCATTATCGGGGCCGGATGCTCAACATCCACCCATCCCTGTTGCCCAAGTTTCGCGGCCTGCATACCCACGAGCGGGCACTCGTGGCCGGCGAACGCGAACATGGCGCGACGGTGCACTTTGTCACGGAGGAACTGGATGGAGGCCCGGCGGTACTACAGGCTCTGGTCAAGGTGGAGCCCGGCGATGACGCCGCCCGTCTGGCCGCCCGGGTGCTGATTCAGGAGCATCGCATCTATCCGCAAGTGGTGAAATGGTTCTCCCAGGGCCGTTTGCTGCTGGGTGCGGACGGCTTACCCTACCTGGATGGCAAGCCCCTCCATCAACCCCTGCGCCTCGACAGCTTGACAGCAGAATTGACGACCTGAAGTTCTTTGCCAGAGTCAGACCGCCACCGGACAAACCCATGCCACACGTCTTCCAACTTCATCTCCCCAATACCGGGTGGGCCCTGTTCGATATCATGGCAGAGCCCGGGGTTGGCATCCGCCTCGGCCAGCATGGCTACGCCATCGACGGATCCATCATCGTCGGTCCCATGATGCATAACGAGAATGATGTCGATAACACCATCAACCGTCTAATCGAGGAACTGGAGAGCGTCCGCTCCCAGGCCAAGCGGGAATTGGAACGACTGGGCTGAGTCGTGCCCGACAGGGGCCACCTAATCCTCGGTCTTGCCAGCGCTGTGGCCTGAGCCGACCGCCGCGGAAAACATTTTTTGAAACATGTCCCAGGAGGCCATGGACCCAGCTACATAGGGCTGAAAGAGCTTGAGGGGGTCATAGCCCTCGACGCCTTCGACCATGCGCTGGCGAATGTCGTCCAATATCTGCCGCTGAAAGGCCTCCACATCGGGCAGACCGAGCAGCTTGCGCATCTCCTCCGGAGTGATACCGATATCGATCTTGAAGTTCATGGGCTTAGGCCTCGCTGAGATTGGGAATAGGGACCAAGGGTCCGGCAGGCAAATGCCGGCCCTTATACCATTCGCTAGCCAGAGATCGAAAACAACCTCAGGCTGGTTGACATACGGAAAGCGGGCGCGTGGCTCAATGTCGGCTCATGCGCGGGTGGGGTTGTTCGATAGGCACCGGCTCATCGACCACCAAGCCCTGCCTGACACGCCGGCCAATGAGGATGCAGGCGCTGCCAAAGGCCTTCTCCGCCTCACGCGCGGTCCACTCCCACTCCATGGGGGAGGAATTGCCGGGGATCTGCCAATGGGCCGTGGTCAGGATTTTGCCGATGGAGATCTCCAGGGTCCAGTCGTGCCAGACGGTATCCGGGTCATCGTCCTCGTAGAAATCCTGCTCGACCAGACGCACATAGTTACCCACGGCACCATCCATGGACACCAGGTCATTAACCACTAATTTGTCGTCCACGCAACTGGCGTAGCCAGTGTGGACGGCAGTGGCGGTGACCATGAGAGAATGCATGAGCAGGGCCGGGGTCAGCTTCAAGGTTAGCGGGCTTTCCCAGTCTGGCTCTGTGACTTCTTGTTCTTGCAACATCCAGGAACTCGGCAATCAAATGGGGGCCCCAAGGGGCACGAGAAGGGGAACGGCGGAATTACCGCCAGACCCCGGGACTCATGATGAACCAACCGTCTCCAGAGGTAAAACCCATGTCGGTACTGCTCGACCTCGGGATCTTTCCCATGGACCAGGGCGCGAGCGTCGGGGCCTTCATAGCCCCCGTCGTCGCCATGATCCGTACTAGCGGTCATCCCTACCAACTCGGCGCCATGGGCACCCTCGTCGAGACCGAGAGCCTGGAGTCCGCCCTGGCCCTGATCGCCCGCGCCCACCAAGTGTTGGCAGGTCAGGGGTGCAGACGGGTCTATGCCACAGCCAAGCTGGATATACGGGAAGACCCCTTAGGGCGACTCGACGCCAAGGTGGCGCGGGTTTACGCGCTCATGGGGGAACAGACCTCATGAGGGTCGCGGTTTTTTCCGATGTCCAGGCCAACCTCCCTGCCATGGAGACCTGTGTCGCGCATATCCAGGCCTGGAATCCGGACCTGGTCGTCATGGCAGGTGATCTGATCAATCGCGGCCCGACGAGCGATACCTGCCTGAGGCTCTTCCAGGAATTGCGCCAGGACGCGGGGTGGCTGCCACTTCTCGGCAACCATGAGGTCTGGGTCCTGCGCTGTGGACACGAACCCCCCTTGGACCCCATCGACGCCCGGTTGCGGGCCCTAGCCGATTTTACCTGTACCCAGATCGCGGGTACCGAGCATTGGCTCGCCGATTGGCCAGACCATCTCTGCTTCGAGGCCGAACCTCAGCGTGGCTGGGTCCATGTCACCCATGGCACCCTCCTCGGTAACCGCGATGGCATTTCGGGGCGGACCCAGGACGCAGATCTCCCGGCCAAAGTGCCCCTTGACGTGGACCTTTTCGTTACGGGCCACACCCACAGGCCCTTGACTCGCCAATTCCAGGGCATCGATATCCTCAACGTCGGCTCCGTTGGCTCGCCCTTCGACGGGGACGAGCGAGCCAGCTATGGCCAACTGGAATGGCGCCATGGACACTGGCATACCCGCATCATCCGCCTAGACTATGATCGCATCTCCGCCGGGCGAGCCTTCGAGGAGAGTGGCTTTCTCGACCGTGGGGGGCCCTTGGCCCGTATCGTCTACGCCGAGTGGCTTAGAGCCAGGCCCCTGATTAACGGCTGGCACCAACGCTACGGTGAGGCCGTACGCCAAGGCGAAATCGACCCTGACTACGCAGTAGACGAGTATTTACAGTCACTTGGTTGAGCGCTCGTAAGCCATGGGCGACAGAAGCACGCCCTAGCCAGCGGTTGCCCATCTTGCCGACCCCTTGATCCCCGACTTGATCTCCTGCCAAAGGGACTCGTAGGCCTTGGTGACCGGATTGCTCGCGGGAACATATGCCGGCAGGGGCATACGGGTTAAGCCCATGCGCTCCACCTCGGTTGCATAGGGAATACTGGTCTTGAGGAAGTTGGGGAAGCTTTGTGGCAGACTCTCCATGAGGTGTAAATGCAAATGCTTACGCCGGTCCACCATGGAGAAAAAGGGCAGGAGGTTCGTCTTGCCGAGGCCCTCATGACCCTCCAGGAAGTCCTGCAATTGCGCCAGAGTGCGCGCCGATAAAGTAGTAGGGATCATGGGAACTACCAGGGCATGACTGGCGCGAAACACATTTTCCGATACCAGCGATATGCTCGGCGGACAATCCAGGAAGACATAATCGTAAGCAATCGCCATGGGGGCGAGCAACTTCTGTAACTGCTTGGTCGGACGCTTATTGTCCTCCAATACTAAGTCCATGTTACGGTATGAGAAGTCCGCCGGCAACAAGTCCAGTCGCTCGAAATCGGTGCCCTTCACGAGGTCGTCAAGATCGTGGTGGCCGCTCACCAGGGCCTTGGTTCCGCCCCTGACCTTAGGTTTGATTCGGAAATAGTAGGTTGCGGCCCCCTGCGGGTCCAGGTCCCAGAGCAGGGTGCGGTAACCCTCCCTGGCCGACAGATAGGCGAGATTGACAGCCGTAGCCGTCTTGCCGACGCCGCCCTTGATATTATAGGAAGCGATGATCTTCATGCGCCCTTCCCCTGCCGCTTCTGCGCGTCAAACAGGGTTTTAAACAAGCCCTGGTGTTCTTCGCCATCGAAACTAGCGAAAATCTGGGTGAACTCCTCCCGGGCTCGATGCTGATGCTCAAGCAGGTCACCTACCAGGACCCCCATGGCGAGCAGGGTATCGGTGCTGGCACGATCCTCGTCGCGCATCCGCTGGGCCATGCCGCGCAGGTGGTCAGCCTGGACAGCCAGGTCCTGGAACTTTCCGAGATTATCAAGCAGTACCTTGAGCAGTTTCACCAGTTGACGCACCTCCTGTTTCGGGTAGAGGCTGTCAAAGAACTCGATAAGATAGCGCAGCTTCTTGCAACTCTTGCGTAGCTCATGCATATCCTCTGGCGGCGAGGTAGGGGTCATGGCCCGCCCCTCCTTGCGGACCCGCTTGTACATGGTCCAGATGCGGGCATCCGCTACCGCCTTAACCGGACGCATGGCGTTAGGTACCACGGAGCTTTCGGGGACCGGAGCCTCCAAGAAGATCCGCCAATTTCGTAACAGGTCCCGGAAACGCCTGGAATCCAGGTGCTCCACCTGGGTCTTCTGCTCCTCGCCATAATGGGCGAGGATAAAGTCACGCAGGGGTTCCAGATGGGGCCTCAGTGGCTCCGGCAGGCATGCTTGATAAGCGTTGAAGTCGAGCAAATAGACGTCCAGGTCGCGCACGGGCCCGGTAAATTCACCTATCCAGCCAAAAGCATCCTTGTACTGTTCCACCACATCCGGAGCAAAAACATCCTTAATCTGGGTCAGGGCAGAACGGGTGCGACGTACCGCCACGCGCAAATCATGCAGAAATTCCGAATCAAGATTGCTGCGGGTGCCGGGAACATTGACTTCGATGGAGTTGAGCAGGTGGAGCAGGATCTCCTTAGTTGTAGCGTCGGCGCGACGTTCGGGATCGAGGTGGAAATTGAGTTGGGAACTGTAGTCACCCGGCTTGCGCCCAGCGGTGGCCAAGGCCTCCAGCAGGAGTTCGGTGCGTGCCAGTGACAGTCCAAGCTCCTCGTTAAGTATCCGCGCCGTATCCCGAAAATCGGATTCATAACCCTTGACGGCGTGGAGCCGCAGGCGGGTAGAAATCGGGCCCTGACGTTCACGCTCCTTATCATCGTAACGGTTCTGCTCCAACTCCAGACGAGCGATGGTTTTGTCATCCTCGTTGAGGAGGCGCCACGTGAGTATCCGGGAATTGACTTCCAACAGTGGAAGCAACCGGCGAATACCCAGGAGTCGCGCCAGGCGAGGGGTGTCGATACCAGCCGGCAAATCGGCGGCGAAACCCAAATCCTGGTGGAGTTCACACGCCAGGGTAGGCACCTCGCCATTCAGTTCGCGCCAGATCATGAAGCGTTGATGACCGTCTATCCGCTCCTCCAGAACCCCGCCAGCATGGTACAAGCTCCAGTCGAAGGTGTCATAAAAGCGCCGCAGCAGGTGATGGGGTTCATCCTCACCAATCCGGCATTTCGCCTCGAGCGTATCTTTAATTCCCTGAAGATCGGTCCCGTCCGGGACCAGATAGGCCTGATCGAATTCATTCATCGAAGGATATGTCGTCCCCGTTTGTTGTTGTAACTCATCGGATATCATGAAGCATCAATATCCTGGACAGGATGGTACGCGACTTTTCTCGCCACGACCAGTTCATGACACGGCGACCGAATTGCTATTCAACTGGACCCACAGACGAGCCTTGGCGCAGACTTGGTTCTATCGCATCCTCACTTTCAACCCCGCGCATGCCCCACCCCCGCAAAAGGTTTGGCCAGAACTATCTCCAGGATCAGAGCGTCATCGATCACATCATAGCCGCCATTGCGCCCAGCCCAGGGGAAAAACTGGTGGAGATAGGCCCTGGACGCGGCGCTATAACACGAGGATTGTTGCGCGCGGTCGGACATCTGGATGCTGTCGAGCTGGACCGAGACCTCATTGAGAGCCTGGCCCATTCTTGTGGGCCCCTTGGGCAATTGACTATCCATAACGCAGATGCCCTGACCTTTGCTCTATGCGATTTGGTGGCGTCCGGGGAAAAGTTACGCTTGGCCGGGAATTTGCCCTACAACATTTCTACTCCGCTCCTCTTCCGCTTCCTAGAGCAAAAGTCCTGTATCTTGGACATGCATCTCATGTTACAGAAGGAGGTAGTGGACCGGATTGTCGCCCCCCCTGGCTCCCGCACCTATGGCCGGCTATCGGTTATGATCCAGACCTGGTGCCGGGCCGAAGCCCTGTTTGAAATCCCACCACAGGCCTTTTTTCCGGTGCCCAAGGTTGAGTCAGCCTTTCTGCACCTGACGCCACTCATTCCCTCACCCTTCCCCGTTCAGGATCCAGGTCATCATCAACGTCTTGTCACACAGGCGTTTGCACAGCGACGCAAGACCTTGCGCAACACCCTAAAAGGGTTGGCAACTTCGCAGGATTTCGCCGCCCTTGGCATTGATCCAGGTCAACGTGCCGAGGAGTTATCAGTCTCCACCTTTGCCAGCCTGGCGAATCTGACTTGCAAAGCCGCGCCTTCGCCGGAAAATCGTGTACTTATAAATCTGGGCTTGCACCCCTTACCTGGATCTTGAGACTACCTTTATCAGGCGGCAAAGATGAGTGACCATGTGGATCAAGAGGACTACCTTACGGCAAGTGAGGACGCGAAGATCGATGCATCAGAGCAGGATCCAGAAGCGTCGGCGACCGAGCCGAACATGCCGGCTCGCATCAAGGATGTGCTACCCGGCATCATTCATCTTCTGCCCGTGGCGGCCCGGCCCTTTTTCCCAGGCCAGGCCGTGCCCCTGCTCATGTCGGGCAAGCATTGGGCCAAGACCATTCGTGCCGTGGTCAATTCGGATCACAAAATCCTGGGCGTGGTCTTAGTTACCAACGATACGGCCGAGGAGGCCACCGCCGACCAGTTTCATGCCGTCGGCACGGCCTGCCGGGTCCACCGGGTTCATGAACAGGATGGACACTTGCAGGTGCTGGTGGAGTGCATTCATCGCTTCCGCATTGAAAATTGGGTCTCCCGACGGTCGCCTTTCTCGGCACGCGTCGAATACCTTCCTGAGCCAAGCACGTCAGAGCAAGGTGAGGTCAAGGCCTATGCCATGGCCGTCATCAATACCATTAAGGAGTTGCTCCCCCTTAACCCCCTTTATGTCGAAGAGTTGCGAGTCTTCCTTGATCGCTTCGGACCGGATGACCCTTCCCATTTATCCGATTTTGCCGCCAGCCTGACCACCTCGACCAAGGAACAACTCCAGGGGGTTCTTGAGACCGTCGATTTGCTTAACCGCATGGAAAAGGTTCTTATCCTGCTCAATAACGAGTTGGAGTTAGCCCGTGCCCAGCAAAAAATCCGTGAAACGGTAGAAGAGCGGATGCAAAAGCAGCAACGCGACTTCTTCCTCAAAGAGCAACTCAAGGTTATTCAAAAGGAACTGGGATTAGCCAAAGATGACCGGACGGCTGAACTGGACAAATTCAGGGAGCGCCTCAAGACCCTGACCCTGACTATTGAAGCCCAGAAGCGTGTCGATGAAGAAATGGAGAAGATGGCCATCCTTGAGACGGGATCCCCGGAATATTCAGTCACCCGCAATTACCTGGATTGGATCACGACCTTGCCTTGGGGGCGCTATTCCAAGGATAGGCTAGACCTGAAACGGGCACGACGCATCCTGGATCGGGATCATTATGGTCTGGAAGACGTCAAAACCCGCATCCTCGAATTCCTGGCGGTAGGTATTCACAAGGGTCAAATCGCTGGATCCATCATTATGCTGGTGGGTCCTCCCGGGGTGGGCAAAACCTCCGTGGGTCGCTCCATTGCCGATGCCCTGGGCCGCCGCTTTTACCGCTTCTCCGTCGGCGGGATTCGCGACGAGGCCGAGATTAAGGGCCACCGGCGTACTTATATAGGTGCTATGCCGGGCAAATTCCTACAGGCGGTCAAGGATACGGGTACCGCCAACCCGGTCATCATGCTCGACGAAATAGACAAGATTGGCGCCTCCTATCACGGCGATCCTGCCTCGGCGCTGCTAGAAGTCCTCGACCCGGAGCAGAATTCTGACTTTCTCGATCATTACCTTGACCTGCGCTTTGACCTCTCCAAGGTGCTATTCGTATGCACCGCTAATCAGTTGGACAGCATCCCCGGGCCACTGGCGGATCGCATGGAGATCATCCCCCTGTCAGGCTACATCGTTGAGGAAAAGTTGGCCATCGCCAAGAGATTCCTGCTTCCCCGCCAGATCGAAAAGGCTGGATTACCCAAGCGTTCGGTACGTCTCGATGCGGCTGCCCTGCGCGCGGTGATCGTCGGCTACGCGCGGGACGCGGGGGTACGTCGACTAGACAAGCAGATTGGGAAAATCGTGCGGAAATGCGCGGTGCGGATGCTGGAAGGTGAGGAGCAACCTATTCAGATAGGCCAGGATAGACTTAAGGACTATCTCGGCAGCCCCATGTTCCGTGACGAGCGCAAGCTCATGGGGCCAGGCGTGGTCACGGGGTTAGCGTGGACAGCCATGGGTGGCGCTACTCTCTCCATCGAGGCCGTAAGGACCCATGGGTTTACGAGGGGATTCAAGCTTACGGGCCAACTGGGTGAGGTCATGAAGGAGTCCGCCGAGATCGCCTATGGGTACCTCGTCAGCCACGCGGAACAATTTGGCGTGAAGCAAGCTTATTTCGAGAATGCCTTTATTCACATCCATGTCCCCGCTGGCGCCACTCCCAAGGACGGCCCCTCGGCGGGCATCACTTTGGTCAGCGCGCTATTGTCATTGGCGCGGAATAAACCTGTCCGTCGTGTGGCCATGACAGGGGAAATTACTTTAACGGGGGCCGTCTTCCCAGTTGGGGGAATACGCGAAAAGCTGATCGCCGCAAGAAGGGCCGGATTCAAGGAAATTATCCTGCCGTCTGACAACCAAGGAGAATTCGAAGAGGTGCCGGAATATGTACGTCAGGGGTTAAATATTCATTTCGCAACTCGGTTCGAGGATGTGGTTCCCTTCCTTTTCCAGACTTAAGCGCATAGTCGAAAGAGCATAGCCCCGATCATAAGTCTCACAACCAATTCCTGACGAATGGATTGTGAGAGTGTTGTCAGTGCGGGAAAAAGTCCCAAAAAGTCCCAAAGAAAAACCCCGCTCTTTAATAAAGAGCGGGGTTTGTAAGAGGACCTGGCGGTGACCTACTTTCACATGGGGAGGCCCCACACTATCATCGGCGATACACCGTTTCACTTCTGAGTTCGGGATGGGATCAGGTGGTGCCAGTGCTCCATGGCCGCCAGGGAAAAGGGTGACGGGTGGCGGTAGGCCACCCGTTGTCTAGCAAGATCGTTAAGGCGGTGGGGCACGTTCCCGGCCCAGCGCAAAGCGCTTGGGTGTTATAGGGTCAAGCCGCACGGTCAATTAGTACGGGTT
>JBGAUE010000040.1:0-32769 GCA_044228795.1 Chromatiaceae bacterium
GTTCATCGGCGGGACCGGCACCGGCAAGACCCATCTGGCCACGGCACTTGGGGTGTCAGGCCTTACCCAGCACGGGCGGCGGGTGCGCTTCTTCTCCACCGTGGATCTGGTCAATAGCCTGGAACAGGAGAAGGCACAGGGGCGCGCCGGCAAATTAGCTTTGAGCCTGATGCGGGTCGATCTGGTCAGCCTCGATGAGCGCGGCTACCTGCCGTTCAGCCAGGCGGGCGGGACCTGGCTCTTTCACCTGCTCTCCAAACGCTACGAACACACCCGCGTGATGATCACCACCAACCTCACCTTCGCCGAGTGGGCCAACATCTTCACCGACGCCAAGATGACCACGGCCCTGCTCGACCGCCTCACCCACCACGGCCACAGCGTGGAGACCGGCAACGATTCCTACCGCTTCCGCCACAGCAACGCGATAGCCAATCCAGGATCAAAGCCAGGGAGCAGGCCAGGCGAGAAGGGACACCCGAGGCGCCCTTCTGTCCGTAATACCGTGACACTTGTCCACAGCCACTCCCGACGTGGAGCAACATGCTTCCCTGGTCAATATCCAACCAGTACACCCGGTCAGGATTCGACCGGTATCAACATTGTTCCGTCTTTGAGGCGGTCACCCAATAAGCCCCCGGGTCTGCCGGGGGTAATTTAACCTTGGGTCATCAAGGTTTCCAGGGTAAGGGGTGAATGGCCAGGGGGAGAGCATGGCGCCGTGTTGGCCAGCCGTCCTGCTGGCTCTGCGCCAGTTCCCGCTGTGTCTCAGCGCCCCAACAGGCGCGCTAATCGGCCGGCTATTTCGTGGTAATCCACCTGCCCGGCTCGCATCCGTTTCCGGAACAGCGGAGCTGTGATGATCTGGCTCGTTCCCGATACCGTCCGGCGGACGGTGTCGGGCAGGTTGCCGAGTTGGGGCGGATCGCCAACCTGTCGTTCCTGGGCCTCGCCGAGGAACGCCTCGAAGCTGTGCGAGACATGCACCCGGTCGTTGAGGAAAGGCTTCGTGTCGCCGCAGAAGCGCGCCAGGATCGTCTTGAGGATGGAGCAGTGGTCCAGTACGACCGAGGGGCCCTTGCCGGCGCTCACCCAGGGCGACACGACAAAGGTTGGCACCCGCACGCCATAGGGTACCTTCACCCTTGAGTTAGTCAGCACTGGGTCGGCCTCGCCGAGCAGCACACCGGGCACCTCCAACGGAAGGTGGAAGGGCCCGTGCTCAGCTACCGTGCTGGATCCAGCCAGGCTGTCTGGGTGGCCCCGGCCGCCATGCGGAGCCGGTTGCGTGGGCGGCGGCCTAGTGCCACCGTCGCTAAGCCCACCACCCGTTCTGCCGGGGTCGGACACGACCAGTGGACGGTCGGCCTCAAAAACGTCAGCGATCGGGGGGATCACGTGGTCGTAGAAGCCGCCGTGCTCGTCATAGGTAATGATCAACAGAGTCTTACGCCATACCGCAGGGTTTGCAGTCAACGCCTGATACACCCGGTGGATGAACTGCTGGCCACGGTACATATCCGCGTCCGGGTGATCGTCGTTCTGGGGATGGTGGTGCATGGCAGGTTCCACCACAACGACAGAGGGGACGTTGCCGACCACGAAATCGTGCTCCAGTTCGTCGATCGGGCGGATATTGACGTTATCACCGGCGTAACGGGCAGACATGCGCAGCATCGTGACCGAAGGGGCCGACTCGTAGACCCGCCAGGTCACGTTATGGCGAGTGAGCACGTCGTTGATCGTCTGGGCCCGCGAGAGTAGGAAGTTGTCGCCGTCGTTATTGTCCAGGATGGGGAACCCGTAGCGGTCGTATTGCACGTCTCCGGTGAGCGAGTACATGCGGTTGGGCAACGTCGGCCCGGGGTGTGAGCAGAAGTACCGATCGCAGTAGCCGTAGTTCTCGGCGAGAAAGGCGTACATCGGCAGGTCGTCCACGGGTTGCCCACTGGTGACGTCGGTGAGCGCGGCATTCTTTTCGTAATAGCGCAGCACGTCGAAGGGCACGACGACGTTCGTCCCCTGCGGGGGATCGTCGAGGTCCTCGCCGTAGGGGTTATTGCCGAGCTTCTTCTCGCGGAAGTTATTGATGAAGCCACCCGGATCATTGATACGTCGGCCGTTGGGGCCGTCGATCTGACCTGCCAGTTGTTCGGTCACGTCCGCGAGTTCGTGTCCGACGCCCTTGGGTAGGCGGGTGCGCAGCTTGAGACTGTTGGGCGCGAATGCCGAGTTGCGCAGCGGCTGCACGGGCGGATGCGTGTCGTAGTGAATGGGCGGTTCCTGGGGATGGGCCGGAGGCGGGGGAGGCGGGGGCCGGAAGGCTTCCGCACGGGCGGATACCGCGGCTACCAGATCGTTGGTCCACCCATCGGCCTGGTCGCGCGCGTTCGCTGGGGCCAGTGCGCGGTAACCCAGCACATGGTCATAGGAACGGTTCTCCATCATCACGACTACGATGTGGTCGATCTTGTCCTTGAGGTTATCCGCGGCCCAGGTGTCACCGAGGGATCTGGGTATGAACCCCGTATGCCCGATCGCCTCCTCAATCAGGGTGCGGCCGATCGCCCCCGCGTAGTTCTTGCGCGGTTTGGGGTCCGGCTCCAGCGGCGCAACGTGCTCGAACAGGACGTCATCGCCGTCAAAGCGGATCGGCAGATAATTCATGTGCGCGCCCAGCAACGTCATCAGGATACGTGGCGCAAGTGTCGGGTCATCGACTAACTTCGCGACGCCGGCGGCGATCTGACCGTTGGCGTAAGACTCGGCGGCCTCCATGAAGGCGGCGATGCTAACGACGCCGCCGATGAGACCCACACCGGCACCGATGAGGGTGCCGAGTGGGCCGAAGACGCTACCTCCCCCGGCGAGGGTGGCCGTGGTGACGGCGACCCATTCCGCGATGGCGGCCTCCTCGAACGCGACCTCGAACGGTTCCTTGGGAAGCCAGGTGACGATACGGGGCGTGCCGTCAGGGTCGATGCGCAGGCCTATCTCCATCTCAAAGTGCCCGCCGGTGACCCAGGCCGTCGCCAGGGTCTGGCCAAGGCCAAGAATGCGCAATGAGCCGGCTACGCCGACGTTGAGCCGGACCGCGGGTGTCACGGGGTCGAGATGCCGTGCAGGACCGATCGTCACCTTGATTGAGGTGGTGTGCAGTCCGCTGACGTCCACCGACGTCCTGTAACCGATGACATCGGCCGGTACTCTGGCCAGCACCAGGGGGGTGTGGGCGTTGACATCGGTCGACTGACCTTGGGCCTTCAGCGGGGCATCGAGCAGATCGTGCATGTCGATGGTTTCGGCCGCGGCCACGTCCGAAATGGTCAACACCGCCTGTGCGAAGCCGTCGCGGTTTCTGCCCTGGAACTGCAAGAAGGTGCCTTCCGGACCGAAGATTCGTTGGATACGCGCTTGGAGAATCCCCGTGTTGATGCGGCCGGGCGCAAGCAGGGTCGCCGTCACAAAATGCTCGCCCGCGCCGAGGGCAGTGGGTGCGGGCGTGACCTCAAGCGTCCAGGGCCGGGGCTGGCCACCCGCGTCGCGGGAGCGCCCGAGTACCGACAGGGGGATCAGGCAGCGCAGGTGTCGGCCAGTGGCGTGCGCGAACTCGGCGCCGTCCGGGTCCAGCAGACGCAACGACCCGGCCCAGGGCTGCGTCAGGACATTTGCCCCGACCACGTTCGCGACGAAGTCGCCCACCCGGTAGAGGTCGAAGCTGGCGCGCAGAGGACCCAGGTCGAGCCTGGTTCTAGGCACGAGCGGTGCGGCGCTCGCCGAGGCGACCGTGTCCGTCAGGCCGATATGCAGTAACCCCGTGGGCTGGGTGACGGTCTCGTTCAGGGCTGGGCTCGGCTGATAGAGGCGGCTCCTACCGGCGAGGGTGAAGGACCAGGGGCGGGATGCCCCGCGGACCGTCCGGAATTGCTGCAGATCCGCGACAGTGACCTCGTCACGGGTAAAGAGGTGCCCGTCCGGGTCGATGATCCGCAGGTCGAGGGTGATGCCCTCCTCGGTGACCTGGACTCCGTTGTGCAACGGATGGGGGATCGGATCTGGATGCAAGCCCCCACCATGGCCGCCGTGCGTCGGGTCGTCAATGTGGCCCGGGGGAAGAGGCGGCTGCGTATCGGGAGTGTCGATCCGCAGACTATGGCGGACCGAGGCCGTCGCGCCGCGCTGAAGTCGGCCCGGGTGCAGCACGAGGAAGCTCCCGTGCTCGGCGACGGTGAACATTAAACCCTGTGGGGTGTTTTGCTGAACGATAGCGAGTTGCTGCGAAACGAGAGCGTGCTCAAGTGTGAATGGCATGGCTGCTCCTAACCCCAAAGCGCCCTGTTGCCCAGATCATGGCAATCCAGACAACAGGTGATGATTGGCATCTTGGGACCAGGGCGTTCGCGTCAGAACCTGACAAGCCATGATAGGGTCGCTACTCGCGGGGACGCGTCACCCCAATTAGGACCGAGAAGGGGTGGACCCTGCCGTCACCGGCAAGTCTGAGTGTCAGGAAACCCTTGCCGCCGAGATGGGAAAGGCCCGCATTACAGCCTGGGTGCGCAGACCTTACAGTTCAGGTTGGGTCAAGCCAGACCCTTGACAAGGTAGGAGAGACATTTATCGGCGGACAGGTTAGTGCGGCGGGGGTAACATCCTCTAGAGGGGATCAGGTTCTCAACCGGAGACGAGCATGAAACAGGTTATTTTGGGATTGATGGTCCTGCTAGCCGTCGGGGTTGGCAACACCCTGGCGGCGGCAGCCGGACCTGCTGACCCAGTGAGCGGTGCCGAGGCTCCCCCGGGAGGCAAGCCCGGCTCTGACCGCGATGCCCATGGGTGCATCGGCTCGGCCGGCTATACCTGGTGCGCACACGAACAGCAGTGCGTCCGGTCTTGGGAACTGGCGCAACAGCGGGGGTTCGCCTCGACGGCGGAGGCCTTTCGAGCCTACTGCTCCGGGACCCGGTAACTCGATGATGTCTGGGCACTCCGGGGGTCGGCAGGTGCAGACCCGTTTCCGATCGACCGCGACCCCAGGGGCACCGATGCCCCCCGCCGCCTCCTAAACGAACGCCCCGACCCAAAGTATCCAGGGGGTGCCGATGACCAGAAACACCAGCATACAGAAGACCGTGGTGGACAGCCCCAGCCGGTAGAGCTCGCGCTGGGTGAGATAGTCGCTGGCAACGAAGATGATGTTCTGGCTACCGCCCTGCGGCGTCAGCGTGGAAAAGTAGCTGCTGGCAAACAACAGCGCGAAGGCCATCAGGTGCACGGGCACCCCGGCTTGGACACCGACATCCAGAAAGACGCCGAGGAGGGCCAGCACCTGCGCCGACTGGCTGACGAACAGGTAGTGCAGCAGCACGTACAAACAGAGCAGCACCCCGTAGGCGACCGGCCAGGTCACGTCACCCAGCACCATGGCCAGCCGTTCGCCGACGTAACCCATGAAGCCCATCTCGTTGAGCTGTCCGCTCAGCGCAAACAGCACCGCCAGCCACAGGAAGGTAGCCAGGGTGCCGCCCTGCTCATGGATGTCCTCCAAGGTCAGCACTCGGGTGGCGAGCAGCATCCCGAGTCCGGCAATGGCGACCGCCGTGTTGCTCAGGTTAAGGGTCCCACCCAATATCCAGGCGCACACCATGGCGCCGAACACCACGGCGGTGATGCGCTCGTGGCGCGACAGGGGCCCCATCGCCCGCAGCGCCTCCTGGGCCGCTTGCGGGGCATCCGGGGTAGCGGTGACACCCGGCGGGAACAGGCGATACAGCACACTCGGGAGCACCGCGATCGCCACCAGGGTCGGCACGGAGGCCACGAGCAGCCAGGAGCCGAAGTTGACATGCAGGCCTTGTTCCGCCACCAGTGACACCCCGATCGGATTCGCCGAGGTCGCGGTCAGCCACAGGGCCGAAGAGACGCTGAGGCTGGCCATGCCGCAGAACATCAGAAAACCGCCCAGGCGGCGCCGGCTCTCGTCCTCCGGTACCGAACCGCTGCCCTGGGCAAGGGCCAGGATGATGGGGTAGAGGACGCCCCCGCGCGAGGTATTGCTCGGGAACCCTGGGGCGATCAAGGCGTCGGTAATGAAGATGCTGTAGCCGAGGCCGAGCGTCGATTTGCCGAACCGTTTGACCACGTGCAGACTGATCCGCCGGCCCAGGCCGCATTGAACCACCGCTTGCGCGACGAGAAAGGCCACCACCACCAGAAGCACGCTGGCGTTAGCAAACCCGGCGAAGGCCTGGGCCGGATCCAGGGTATGGGTCAACACTGCCGCGGCGCCGGCCAACAGGGCCGAGGTCAGGAGCGGGAAGGCGTTGATGATGACGGACAGGATCGCGGCGGCAAAAATGGCAAACAACTGCCAAGCCTCGGCCGTCAGCCCCTGCGGCACCGGCAAGACCCAGATACCGATGGCCAGGGCAAAGGGCGCCAGTTGCCTGAGCGTGGGCCGGAAGGCGGGATCGGGGGTCTTCATCGCGGGTCTCCTGCGGGGGAGGGGGCCGCGTCAGGCGCGCGCAGCCGCGCCCAGCCCTGCAGGCCAACCACCCGCCCGCTCACCCTGCCGTTCTCGGCTGGGATCAGGTACTGCCACGTGAAGCGGTACTCACCCGTAACGCCGGCATAACGGCCCGTGCCGCCGATAAACCGGCCCTCAATGGGCTGGCCGGGCCCGGCCTCTGGGCCCACCAGGGTGCTAAAGACCTGCTCGCCATGCTCGTCCGTCCAGACACTGCGCGCCTGGACGCCGGTCTGGCTGTCGGAGAAGCCGATGACCTCGGCCTTGAAGCCGAGACTGGGCCGCTGGGCGCCCGTCAGCAGCAGCGAGCCGCTCACGTCGAAGATGGCCGCCCAGTGCCCCGCGTCCAAGACGAGCATCTGCCGGGTGCCGGTGGCCGACCAGTTGCCCACGAAATCCCGGCGTTCGCCAAGGTCAGTGGTAACCTGTGGCTCCACCGGCCGATCGCAGGCGGCCGTGACTGGCAACGCCACCAGCCAGGCCGTGCGCCAGAGCAGCAGGAACCAGGATCTACGAGGACAACGCATTGCGGTTGACTCCGGCACCCGGGTAAGGTGAGTAAAGAGGTGCATCTAGTTTATACCTGTCCCCCTGCTACCGATTACCTCGATGTTCGCCCAGGACCCTCATGCGCATACCTTCCCCCGCCAATGACTTTCAAGTGGATCATAGTGAACGGTTACGCCGGACCTACCAGGTCCTGACCGGCCGCCACCTGCTGGACCCGGCCCTGTCCCCCGCGGTGGCGGCTGAGGTGCTGTTCCACGCCCCCTTTGTCGTGTTATCGCACGACACGGCGGCTGATCCCATCCTCAACTATGGCAATCTGGCCGCACTGAACCTGTTCGCCATGTCCTGGGAAGAGTTCACGGCCATGCCCTCCCGCCTCACGGCGGAGGCCTCCCTCCGCGCCGAGCGGGAGCGTCTGCTGGCGGAGGTGGCAGCACGCGGCTATATCGACGACTATGCTGGCGTTCGCATCGCCAAAACCGGCGCCCGGTTTCGCATCGCCCAGGCTACGGTCTGGAATCTGAGCCATGACACCAACCAGAGGTATGGCCAGGCGGCCACCTTTCGGCAGTGGCGGATGATCAGAACCCCTGTTTCCTTGTCAGGTTCGGAGCCTGGGAAACAATCCGCGTCATGACCCGAGCCAGAGCCGTAAGCGGAAATTCCGCCCCCAAACCTGCACGGGGGCTGAGGGCAACAACCTCCGTCCTTACTCCGCCCCCTTGTTTTCCAGTATCTGGTTTACCGTGAGGGACGTCCGCGATTACCCTTCCTTTTACGATCAGCTTGAGACCCTAGGAGCGAGACTCGGCTCTACGCAAGCTACACTGCCAGACACCGGCCTAGTAAACCAACGGGATATCCCTGCTGCCCAGATACCTGGTCTCTGTATAAGTTTAGGCCTCATGGATCGGGGATCGCGTGCCCCGAAGTAAGTGACGACTTCATCCCCCGGCTCATGCCGTTTGTGGGGGACGTAGATGTAGAAGAGGAGGTCCGTCAGATTGGGTACTGGTTGGAAACGCTCTCTCCGAGAGGCCAAATGGAAGGATCAGCCTTTGAGTTGGTGCCCATAGGGGGCAGCCGCTACGCATCTGGCGCCCCTAAGTTGCTAAGGTTTCGTTCACATCCCCTAACGCCCCGGGGCAGGACCCCCGGCCGCTGACTGCTGCAACACCTTGGCCCCACCCAGGTTGCCCAGGGCGCGCTGCTCGATATCGGTCCAGAGGGTGCCGCTGCCCGCGTGCAGGATGTTCACCTTGACCTCGCCGTTGAGGCTGTCGGCGAACTCCCAAAGGGTGTAGGCCTGGGGGTCGCCCAGGGCGGCGGCCTTGAGGGCGAAGCCGGCGGCCTTTTCGCCCTCCACCAGGGTGACCACCTCTGCCTGAGCCTGCCCCAGGGTGCGCACCTTGTCGGCCCGCACCGCGGCGGTTTCCTTGCGGATCTCCGCCACCTGTTTTTGCCCCTCGGCGCCGATTTCCGCCACCTGTTTCTCGCGGTCGGCGGCCACCTCCGCCTTGAGTTTCTCGGTCTCTTGGGCGACCTGTTCACGACGCTGCTCGATCAGGCCCTGCTCGGTGTTGAGTTCGGCCTGTTTGCGCGCGGTGTTCTGCTTTTCCTTGTTGGTAAGGTTCTGTTCGACCGCGATGCTGGCCTGTTGGATCGGGTCGAGTATTTGCATCGGCACGTTGACGTGGCGGATCAGGGCGTTGTGGATGACGATGCGTTTGCCGCCGAGGGCCCGCGCCAGGGTTTCCTTGAGGTCGCTCTGGAATTGCTCGCGGCCTTCACCCACGATGAAGTCCTTGGCCCGATAGGCCGAGCCCTTGAGGCGCGATACCGACAGGATTTGGGGCATGATGATGTTGTCCACCACGGCCGGAAGGTCGCCATAGCTTTGGTAGATAGAGGCAATCTGCTCCGGCAGAAGTTCGAACTCCACGGTCATGTCCAGGCTGATCTCAAAGCCGTCCCGGGAGGGGAACTCCACCACCTGATCCAGGCTCAGGGCCGCGGTGGCGTCCGGCGGGCGCACCGGGCGCACCCCGCCGGCCTTGGCGGGGGCCGCGGCCGGGGAGGGGGCGGACTTGTCCTGCATGCCGCTGCGCTGGGCCGCGTAGTCCATGCGCTTCTCCTTTTGCTCCTCGAGCATGCGCCGGGACAGTTGCTCCATGGCCGCATTCTGGGGGGCGATCTGGGCCTTGGTAATAACCTCGCCGCCCTTCTCCCCCAGCAGCGAAACCTGGTTCACCCCGATCTCCAGGACATCCACCCGCAGCTCTTTGGGGTTGACGTAGTAGAGGCCGGGCTGCATCACGTCTTTGCGTACCCCCTTGTCCCCGGGGCCGGCGAACTTCCCTGCCGGGGCCTGGCGCCCGGACAGGCCCGTGACCACGCCAACGTAGCCAATGGGCACGCTGATGGCGTCGATCAGGTCGATGCGGTAGCCATAGGGGTTGAGGCGATAGCGGCCAGGGCCCAGCACCTGACGCCAGATGCCCTTCTGGCCCGGGGCGGCCAGGAACTCACCCTCGGGCAAATCGCTGCCGATCTTGGACACCACGATGCCGACCTTGCCGGCAGGAATGGTGGTCACGGGCAGGATCTCCCATTCGTAGAAGAGGGGGTTACGGAAATGACGGCCTTCGCCCAGTACCTGTTCCTGGATACCCTGCTGCCCGGGCCCGGCCAGGATCTGTCCCGGGGGCAGCGGCGACCCCTCCTTAGCCGTGAGCACTGCCATATAGCCTGGCGGCACATAGAAGCGGAACCAACCCCACCAGACGGCCAATAACAGCGCCGTCAGGCCCAGCCCCAGGATGACGAGTGCACGCTTCATGGGTTGGCTCCGGTGCTGGGCAGGAAGGGCCGGAACAGGGCGCCCAGGCCCTGGTCGTCGTCGTTGGAGAGGATGGACTCGATGCGCGGCCCGATCTTGCGGTAGAGCGCGTAGCGGGCCAGATCCAGACCGTTGCCGAAGGCCAGAACCTGGGTGCCCAGCACCGCCGCCCGCGCCTGATTGTCCAGCCGCACCACATCGCGGTCGCCCTGGGCCTTGGCCAGCATGGCCTGCGCCTGGAAGGTAGCGGTAGCCTTCTCCAGTCGCGACACCTCCAGCTCCCGCTGGGCCGCAGTCACCTGCACCGCCAGCTCCTGCTGGGCCCCAATGACGGCGCGGATGCGGGCCGTGTCAGCCTGCACCTTCTCCTTGTTCTGCAGCGCCAGCATTTCCTGGCGCACCAATTCTGCCTGGGAACGGGCCTGCTCGATCTGCTGCTCGAACTTGCGCGCGTCCTGTACCGCCACCTCGCGCTCGCGGATGACGCTAGCGATCTGGTCTGGCGGCAGGATGTTGCGGATCAGCACGGAGCGCACATTCACGCCCCACTCTTCCGCCTGCTGGCGCAGGTGGGCGTCCAGGTTGTCCTGAAACTGTTGGCGGGTCTCGCCGATGATGAAGTTGATGGCCGGGTGCTTGCTGCCCTCGATGCGGCTAAAGCCCCGGGCCCGGGGCAGGATAATCTTCTTGAGCACGTCCTCCATGTCACCCACCCGGTGGGTGATCAGCGCCGCCTTGTCCCGCGAGATGTTGAATTCGATGGTGCCTTCCACCCGCACCGTGAAGCCGTCCAGGGTGAAGAAGGTGATGGCGTCGTTGCCGCCCATCTCGAAGCGCTGGCTCTGGAGCGTCACTTCTGCCACGTTCACCAGGTAAGGGTTGAGGTAATAGGTGCCGGGGTCCAGCACCTCCGGCACCACGCCCTTCATGCCCGGGCCCACCAGGAAGAGGTTGCGTTCCTCGGGGGGCAACTCATCGTCCAGGACCCCCTTGCCGACTAGGGAGGTGACCACGCCTACCGAGCCGGGGCGGATAGAGATGGCGTCGAACAGTTCCACCGCATAGGCATAGGGGTTGATGCGGTATTTGCCGGGCGTCAGCACCTCGGGAAGGATACCCTTAGTGTCCCCGTCGGCGACGATGCGCCCCGTGGGCAGGTCGCGGCCGTAGAGCCGGGTGCGTACCCCGAGCCGACCCGCCGGGATGTCGGTGATGCGGGTGATCTCCCAGTCCCAGTGATAGGGATCGCGGAAGTAGCGTCCCTCGGGCAGAACCTCGAGTTGGATACCCTTGTAGTCGGGCCCGGGGGCCAGGATGGCGCCGGTGGGCAGATCCTGGCCGGTCTTGGCCGTCAGGATGGCAATCTCTCCCGCCTGGGGCTCGATGCGACAGAAGAACCAAAGGTAGAGGGGCAGGACCACCCCGAGTATCAGGATCAGCAGCCCCAAGGCCCCACCCCGGCGGGCTGCCGCGACCACTGGCTCGGGCAGGGCAGGTAATCGTGCCTTGGGGCGCGGTTCGGATTGTTTGACTTCCATCGCTTGGTTCTCCAGTGCGTCGCCTCGCTGGGATCCCGGCGGCCTTACGCCAAGACTCAAATATCACTCCGGCATATTGGGTGGGTCCAGATCCTCGACCGGCTCGGCGCGGGTTGGGTCCATCCTGGCGAGCTTTTCCTCCAGCAGGGCGGCGTGCTCGTTCTCTTCCTCGACCATCTCGGCGGCGAGTTGGCGTACCTCGGCATCGGGGGAGCCGGCGGCGACCTGGGCGTAGAAGTCGCGGCCGCGAATCTCGTTATGCAGGGCCAGATGCAGGGCCTGGATGGGGGTCATAAGGTAGTTCAGGTCTTCGTCCTGCTCGGCGGCGTTGGCCTCGGGGCTTCCGCCGGCGGACCACTTGAAGTCCCAGGGCGGGATTTGGGGCAAGACAATGCCTTGGGCGCGCTCCTCGACCTCTTGGGCGTGGAGGTCGCTCATCCGCGCCAGGTATTCGAAGAGTTCGGAGATCTCGGGGTTGTTGTGGACGGCCATGTTGCCGGCCAGTTCCCGGTAGCGCTCGGCGGACTCGTATTCCAATTCCAGGGCGTGGGCCAGGAACTCGGGGATGCTGGCGATGCTTTCAGGTTGGTGGTTGGTCATAGTTGAAACTCCGCTTCGATTTCCCGCAGGGTGGCGCTGGACAGGTGGGGCGGCTCCCAGGAGGGCAGATCCTGGTCGTAGATGATGCCGAGGGACATGCCGTCGTCCAGTTGGATGCGGCGGGCGGCCTCGGCAGGGTCGTCGGTGGCCCCGGTGGCGTTGGGATGCACCAGGTGCTTCCAGTCCTTTTGCTCCGGCTGGTAGGTCTGGCAGGGGCTGAGGACGTGGAGGAAGGAAAAGCCCCGGTGCTGAATGGCCTGGACAATCAAATGGGTGAGATCACTGGGATCGCCCGTGAAGCCGCGGGCGATGAAGGAGGCGCCGGCGGCCAGGGCCAGGGCGGTGGGCTGGAAGCGCCGGACCCCGGTGCCGCGCGGGGTGAGCTTGCTGTGGGTCCAGTCCGGCTGGGTGGTGGGGGAGGCCTGGCCCTTAGTCATGCCATAGACCTCATTATCCATGACGATGTAGGTCAGGTCCATGTTGCGTCGGCAGGCGTGCAGAAAGTGGTTGCCGCCGATGGAGAAGCCGTCGCCATCGCCACCGGCGACCACGACCGTGAGGTCTGGACGCGCGGCCTTGAGTCCGGCGGCGATGGCCAGGGAGCGGCCGTGGATGCCGTGGAAGCCGTAACTGTTGATGTAGGCCGGCAGGCGCGAGGAGCAGCCGATGCCCGAGACCATGGCTAGCTGTTCCTTGGGCAATTGCAAAAAGGCGGCGGCCTTGCTCATGGCGGCGAGGACGCCGAAGTCCCCGCAGCCGGGGCACCAGATGGGGTTGATGTCTGATTTGTAATCCTTGGCCTTGAGGGCCGGGGTGCTGGTCGCGGCTTCCATCTCAGTGCTCCTGGTTGGGGCTGGCGGCTGGGCGGGCAAGGGCAGCGGCGACGATGTCGCCGGGCCGCAAGGGCAGGGGACCGGGCCGGGCCAGGGATCGCGCCCCGGCGGGCAGGGCCTGCTCGGCGTGCAGGTAATGGAAAAGCTGGGCGCCCTGGTTCTGCTCGACGACCAGGATCTCCTCGGCACCCGCCAGGGCCCGGGCCAGGTCGGCGTGGCGCAGGGGGGCGATGAGGCGCAGGGCGATGGCGCGGGCCCCCTTGCCTGCGGCGGTCAGGCGTTCGGCGGCCTCGACGACGGCCCCGGTGGCTGATCCCCAGGTGACGAGGGCGATGGGACCGGTGCCGCTGATCTCAGCCCAGTAGGAACCGTAATGGAATTGTTGGAGCTTGTGTTGGCGTTTCTGGGATTGGGCCAGGTGGTCCTTGGCCATGCTGGAGGGTGTGCCGCGGGGGTTGTGCTCCAGCCCGTCCGCGGTGTACATGCAGCCCACCTGTCCCGGCAGGGCCATGGGCGAGACGCCCGTTTCGGTGAGGGCGTAACGGCGGTAGGGCTCATCGCCCGGTTCAGCCATGAGGCGGGGCAGGGCCTCCGGGAAAACCTCCGGGGGGGCGCAGATGGTACGGGACTGGCCCAGGGCCTGGTCGGAAAGGACGATGGCGACGGTTTGCAGATGTTCCGCCAGCCGCACCGCCCACTGGGTGGTGAAGACGCAGTCGCGGATGTCGGTGGCCGCCAGCACCAGGTGCGGGGCGTCGCCGTGGAAACCATAAAGGGCGATATTGAGGTCCGACTGTTCAGACTTGGTGGGGATACCGGTAGAGGGGCCGCCGCGCATGACATTGGCGACGACGATGGGTGTCTCGCTGGCGACCGCCAGGCCCAGGCCCTCCATCATGAGGCTGAGGCCGGGACCGGAGGTGGCGGTGAGGGAAGGCACGCCACCGAAGGAGCCGCCGATGATCATGTTGACCGAGGCCAGTTCGTCCTCAGCCTGAAGCAGACCGCCGCCGACCTTTTCCAGGCGGGGGGCGAGCCATTCCAGCATCTCGGTGGCGGGGGTGATGGGGTAAGCGGCGACGAAGCGGATGCCCCCGCGCAGGGCGCCCAGGCCGCTGGCCTCGTTGCCGCTCATATTCCAGCGCTCCGTGCCGGCAATCTCGATGACGGGCTTGGCTGGGGCGGCCGCGTAGCCGGACTGGAGGCAAGCGACGGCGGAGTCGGCGACGCTGGCGCTCTTCTTGCCCAGGGTCGCCCTGGCCTCGATCTCTAGGGCCGCCAGGGGTAGCCCAGCCATGGCTCCGGCAGCGCCCAAGGCGACCATGTTGAGCCGACCGCCTGAAATGGCATCGGCCATGGCCTTGAGCGGCAGTGCCACCACCCGGGCCCCGCTCGCGAGGATCTCCGGGGGGACGGCGCCGCCTGCGGGGTCGGATAGGATCAGACTGGAGCCATCAAGGGGTATCTCGTCGAGGAAACGGCTGATATTGAGCCAGTCCAACGCCACCAGGATGTCGAATCGGTCATCCATGGAGTTCACCGGACCCGGTCCAAACCGCACCATGGCCGCGGACTCCCCGCCCCGGATCTGAGGACCGGCGGAGCGGGTCATGAGGCCGTAGAAGCCTGCACGGGCCAAAGCCGCGAGCATGATCGAACCGGTCGTGACGGCGCCGCTGCCGCCTGAGCCGGTGATGGCGAGGGACAGCCGGGGCGGCTGGCCGGTATAGGAATCCTTGGGCATGTTTGGGGATGGGGTGGCTAAGTGGTTGAGGGTAAGGAATGATAGCCCAGCCGGAGGGCGGGGGGTAATCGACTGGGAGGCGGACCCGGCCAATTTCTTAGGGATCTCGCTTCAGGATCCTCATCCGGGAAGGCTGATCCGGTCGGCCTGGCCTGCGGGGAGGCCTGGCCTGAGGGGTGTAGCGGGCCCCATTCTGGCGACCGGTCCCTGTTGATGGCCAAGTGCGTCTTGCTTCCCGTCGTCCTTTTTGTTTCCATCCCTGCTCATGAGCATCGCGACCCCTAGCCTCCTCCGCATCCGCAAACTGCCTGCCCAACTTATTAACCAGATCGCCGCTGGGGAGGTGGTGGAGCGGCCGGCCTCCGTGGCCAAGGAATTGATCGAGAACAGCCTGGATGCCGGGGCGGATCGCATCGAGATCGATCTGGAGCAGGGGGGCGTTAAGCTACTGCGGGTGCGGGACAACGGCTGCGGTATTCCTCGCGAGGACTTGGCGTTGGCGCTCAGCCGCCACGCCACCAGTAAGATTGCCAGCCTGGCGGACCTGGAGGCGGTGGCCTCTCTGGGCTTCCGGGGCGAGGCCTTGCCGAGCATTGCTTCCGTATCACGGCTGGAGGTGCGGTCCCGTGCCCAGGATGCGGAACAGGCCTGGGCTATCAAGGGCGACGGCAGCGATCGCCACGATGAACCGGTGCCAGCTTCCCATCCTATCGGCACCACGGTCGAGGTGCGGGATCTCTTTTACAACACCCCGGCCCGGCGTAAGTTTCTCAAGGCCGAGCGGACGGAGTTGGGCCACATCGAGCAGGTGGTGCGGCGTATTGCCCTGGCCCGACAGGGGGCGCGCTTCCGCCTCAACCACAATGGCCGCACCCTGCTCGATCTGCCGACGGCGGCGGGCGAGGAGGGCATGCGGCGGCGCCTGGCGCAACTGGCGGGGGAGGCCTTCCTGGACCATGCCCTGGCGGTGGATGAGGCGGCGGTCGGTCTGCGTCTCCAGGGCTGGGTGGCGGCGCCGGCCTTTTCGCGCAGCCAGGCGGACCTGCAATTCTTTTACGTCAATGGCCGCCTGGCGCGGGACAAGCTGGTGACCCACGCCGTCCGTCAGGCCTTTCAGGACGTGCTGCATCAGAGCCGCCATCCGGCCTATGTCCTCTACCTGGAGCTGCCCCCGGTGCTGGTGGATGTCAATGTCCACCCGGCCAAGCAGGAGGTCCGCTTCCGGGAAGGCCGCCAGGTCCATGACTTCATCTTTCGCAGCTTGCATCGGCGGCTGGCGGAAGGGGAGATGGTCCGACCGGTGAAGGCCCCGTCGGCGCCGGATTCAGGGACGGCATGCGGTTTTGGGACGGGACCCCTGGAGACGGGTGTCGTGCCACGCCAGTTGCCTATGTCCCCGCGGATTGCGGAAGGGCGCGGCTACTGGAGTGCGTACCTGGATGTCCGAGGTCCCGATCCCGCACCTCGGTCCAATCCCCCCGAATCAGGCGCCCCTCCTGGCGCTCTGACCGGCGACCTCTCAGGTGTTATCTCGGGCATGGGGTCGGGCGCGGACGAATTGGAGGGGATTCCGCCCCTCGGTTACGCCCTGGCGCAGCTCCAGGGTATTTACATCCTGTCTCAGGCCGTGGATGGCCTGGTGCTTGTCGATATGCACGCCGCCCACGAGCGTATCGCTTACGAGCGCCTCAAACAGTCCTGGGAGACGGGTCTGGCGGAGGGTGGGCAGGGCGGCGAGAAGCTGGCCAGCGGTCAGCGTCGCCAGCCCCTGCTGGTGCCGGTGGTGGTGCGTGTCAGCGAGCGCGAGGCCGATCTGGCGGCGGCCAACGCCGATGTCTTCACCCGCTTTGGCCTGGTGATCGATCGGGTGGGAGAGGCCAGTCTGGCGGTGCGGGAGATTCCGGTCCTGCTACAAGGCGCCGATGCGGAAAGCCTGGTGCGTGACCTGCTGGCGGATCTGGTGGTCCATGGTCGTAGCGATATGCTCCAGGGCCGGGTCAATGAGGTTCTGGCGACCCTGGCCTGCCATCACTCGGTGCGCGCCAATCGCCGCCTGTCCCTGGAGGAGATGAATGCCCTGCTGCGAGACATGGAGCGGACCGAGCGGGCGGACCAGTGCAATCACGGTCGCCCAACATGGGTCCGCCTGTCTCTGGCAGAACTTGACCGTCTGTTTGCCCGTGGTCGCTGAACCTGATCGCGGTAGCCGCCCAGTCTCCGCGTCAACTATTTCTTCTTCGGGTTCTCATCCTCCAAGACCATGTCCGATCTCCCTCTCGCCATCTTCCTCATGGGTCCTACCGCCTCCGGCAAGACGGAACTGGCGGTGGAACTGGCGGCCCACTTTCCTTGCGACATCATCAGCGTCGATTCGGCCCAGGTCTATCGTGGGCTGGATATAGGCTCCGCCAAGCCAGGGGCTGCGGTTCTGGCCGTCACGCCCCATCGGCTCATCGATATCTGCGAACCGACCGAGGCCTATTCCGCGGCCCGGTTCCGGGTTGATGCCCTGCGCGAGATGGCGGAGATCGTGGCCCGGGGGCGGGTGCCCCTCCTGGTCGGCGGCACCCTGCTCTATTTCCGCGCCCTGCAAGCGGGGCTTGCGTCCCTGCCCGAGGCGGACCCCGAGGTCCGCGCCCGGCTGGAGAGGGAGGCGGAGGCCTGGGGCTGGGCGGACCTGCACCAAAGGTTGCTAAGGGTGGATCCGGAGGCTGGCGCCCGCATCCATCCCAATGACTCCCAGCGCATCCAGCGGGCCCTGGAGGTTTTCGAGATCACCGGCAGACCTCTGAGCCAGTGGCAGCGGGCGTCAGCTCCTGAGAGCCCCTTGCCCTATCGCCTGCTCAAACTGGTCCGCGCCCCGCGGGAGCGGGCGGTACTGCGTGAGCGCATCGCCGTGCGCTTTCAGGCCATGTTGGATGCGGGTTTAGAGGAAGAGGTGCGAACACTCTGGTCACGGGGCGATCTGACCCCGGACCTGCCCGCCATGCGCAGCGTCGGCTATCGGCAAGTATTGAATTACTTATTGGGTGGCTCCAGCTTTGGCGTTATGATCGAACGCGGGGTCATCGCCACGCGGCAACTAGCCAAACGGCAACTGACCTGGCTGCGCGCGGAATCTGATTGCCATTGGATGTTCGATGACGAAGCCCCTTATGACCAGGCCCAACGCCTCTTGCACGATGCCGGTCCTTGAACTTTGGAGGAATATCGTGGTCCCATTCACTTTCCGCGGGAGCGTCTTTTGGCCCCCGCTGCGACATATACTCACATGCAACAATTAGAAGAATTCGGAGATCCTTCCATGTCTAAAGGGCAAAACCTTCAAGACCCCTTTCTTAACGCCCTTAGAAAGGAGCGCATCCCCGTCTCCGTTTTCCTGGTGAACGGCATTAAACTCCAGGGCCAGATTGAGTCCTTTGACCAGTTTGTGGTGCTTCTCAAGAACAACGTCAGTCAGATGATCTACAAGCACGCCATCTCCACTGTCGTGCCAGCGCGCAACGTGAGAATTGCCCCTCCATCGGCGGATGAAATGCCTGAACCCGGTAATTTCTGACCCTGGGTACGGCGGGCGGGCCTTGAGGGCTTGCCACGCCGCGTCCCGTCAGGGCTCCAACCCCCTCCCTTTTTCCTTTCGCCAGAAGCAGATACCATGTTCGAGCGCCCGCGCGCTGGAGAAAAGGCCGTCCTGGTCCATCTGGATCTGGGACGCGTTTCGGACCCCGAGGAGATCGAGGAATTTCGCCTGCTGGCCCGGTCAGCCGGTGCCGAAATTGTGGGTGAAATGGGTGGCAGTCGCGCCACGCCCGATCCGCGCCTCTTCGTTGGCTCTGGTAAGGCTGACGAGTTGAAAATGCTGGTGGAGGCCGAGCAGGCAGAACTGGTCATCTTTGATCATGCCCTGTCCCCGGGACAGGAGCGCAATCTGGAGCGCCATCTCCAGTGCCGGGTGTTGGATCGCTCGGGCCTTATTCTGGACATCTTCGCCCAACGCGCCCGCTCCTTCGAGGGCAAGCTCCAGGTAGAACTGGCGCAACTTACCCACCTTTCGACCCGGCTGGTGCGGGGCTGGACCCATCTGGAGCGCCAAAAGGGTGGTATTGGCCTGCGGGGGCCGGGTGAAACCCAGCTCGAATCCGACCGCCGCCTGCTCGGCAAGCGCATCGCCACCCTCAACAAGCGGCTGGAGCGCATCGTCGGCCAGCGGGCCCAGGGTCGGCGAGCCCGGGATAAGGCGGAGTTGTCGACAGTGTCCTTGGTTGGATATACCAATGCCGGCAAATCGACCCTCTTCAACAGTCTCACCCAAGCCGGCGTCCTCCAGGCCGACAAGTTGTTCGCCACCCTGGACCCGACCCTGCGCCGACTGGAGACTCCGGATGGCCCGGCGGTCATTCTGGCCGACACCGTCGGCTTCATTAACCATCTGCCCCACGAGTTGGTGGCCGCCTTCCGCTCGACTCTGGAGGAGACGCGTGGCGCCGATCTGCTGCTGCATGTCATCGACGCTGCCGGGGCGCGGCGAGAGGGCTGCATCGCCGATGTCGCGGAGGTCCTGGATGAGATCGGCGCCGGCGAAGTGCTCCAGATCCAGGTCTTCAACAAGATCGATTTACTCCCGGATGTCGAGCCGCGCCTCGAACGGGACAGCCAGGGCCAGGTGCGGCGGGTCTGGCTGAGCGCCCAAACCGGCGCTGGCATCGACCTGTTGCTGGGGGCCATCGCCGAACACTTTGGCGCCGAGCGGCTGCGACGCTCGGTTCGCCTGGGTCCGGGCGAGGGTGCGCTGCGGGCCTGGTTCTTCACTCATTCCCAGGTGTTAGCGGAGGCGCACCGGGAACAGGGGGGTTGGGATCTGGAGGTGCGGGTGCCGCGGGTCGACCTGGAACGTCTGCTCGGCCGCGATCCGGCCGTGGCGGGGTGTCTGTCCGAGCTCCCGGTGGCGCCGGTGACAGAGGTAGGGGGTCTGGCGGTGCCAGCCCAGCCTTGAATCCGACGGGTTTGCCGAACCTCTTTGTTCTTCCTTACAATGCGATGTCACATCCGAATGGCGAATCCTCCCCCGAGGTGGCTTCCCGATCCGATGCCTGGCTCCGTGCCGGCACTAGCGGCGCGGGACTAGATTTGTCCAACGACCCAAGGGTCAACAGCATGGCGTGGGGTAACTATGGCCTGGAATGAGCCCGGTGGTGGCGGCAACAAGGATCCCTGGGGCGGCAAGAGCGGAGGCGACCCACAGGGTGGTCCGCCGGACCTGGATGAGGTGGTTCGCAAGCTCCAGGAGCGGTTGGGGAACCTGTTCGGTGGTAACAAGAAACCGCCCAGGGCCGGGTCCGAGGACGAGGGTGGTGGATCTGGCGGCGGCTTTCCTGGCTTGCCCGGCGGTGGTATCAGTCGTACGGTCGCCGGTCTGGTGGCCGGTATTGCCTTCGTCATCTGGCTGGCATCCGGAATTTACATTATCCAGCCGGCGGAGCGGGGCGTGATCCTGCGCTTCGGATCCTATGCCTACATGACCGAGCCAGGTCCCCACTGGCATATTCCCTATCCCTTCGAGAATGTGGTCAAGGTCAACGTGGACGAGATCTCGTCTTTCACCCACAAAGCTACCATGCTGACCCAGGATGAAAACATCGTCGAACTGGAGTTGACGGTGCAATCGCGTATCCAGGATGCGGCGGACTATCTCTTCCAGGACCAGGCCCCGGAGAAGACCTTGCGTGATGCTACCGAGACCGAGGTGCGCAAAACCATAGGCGCCAGCAAGCTTGACTACATCCTGACAGAAGGCCGGGGTGCGGTGGCCACCACCATCAAGGATCGGGTGCAGGCTCTGATGAACCAATACAAGACCGGGCTGGAGGTTACCTCGGTCAACATGCAGCCAGCCAAACCACCGGAACAGGTCAAGGAGGCCTTTGATGATGCCATCAAGGCCCGCGAGGACAAAGAGCGCCTGGAGAACAAGGCCGAGGCCTATTCCAACGAGATTCTGCCCCAAGCGCGTGGCGAGGCGGCGCGCATGGAGGCCGACGCCAAGGCCTATCGTGATCGTGTCATCGCCAGTGCCGAGGGCGAATCCGCCCGTTTTCTCTCCGTGCTGACTGAGTATGCTAAGGCCCCGGAGGTCACCCGCGAACGCCTCTATCTGGAAACCATGGAACAGGTACTCAGCGATACCAACAAGGTGCTGCTCGACGTCAAGGAGGGAGGCAACAGCCTGATCTATTTGCCCTTGGACCAGATGGTCCATAAAAAGTCGCAGGCGGGTCAGGAAACGAAGGCCGCCGCCCATGCCGCACCCGCCACCGAGCCGGGTCAGGCTCCTAAGAAGGATACTCGTGATGTCGCTCGCGAGCGGAGGGAACGCTAATGAATCCCCAGATCAAGATTCTGGCCCCTATCGGGCTCGCCCTGCTGGCCCTGGTTATCTATGCCTCGGCCTTTATCGTCAATCAGTGGGAAGTGGCCATCAAGCTGCGTCTTGGTGAGATCGTCGATAGTGAGTACAAGCCTGGCCTGCACTTCATGGTCCCTATCATCAACAACGTCAAGACGTTCGACGCCCGCATTCAGACTCATGATTCCCGGCCCCAGCGGTTTCTGACGGTGGAAAAGAAGGATGTCATCGTCGATTACTATGCTAAGTGGCGGATCACCAACCCGGGGCAGTTCTATCGCTCCACGGGTGGCGATAGCACCCGCACCGCGCGCCTGCTGGCCGAGCGAATCAATACCGGCCTCCGCGACGAGTTCGGCCGCCGTACCATCCAGGAGGTGGTCTCCGAGGATCGCTATCAACTCATGGATGATTTGACCAAGGAGGCGGATCGCCAGGCCAGTGAACTCGGCATTGAGGTGGTGGATGTGCGGGTCAAGAAGATTGATCTGCCACCGGAGGTTAGCGAATCCGTCTATGAGCGGATGCGCGCCGAGCGGGAGCGGGTGGCTCGCGACTTGCGCGCCAAGGGCGGAGAGGCCGCCGAGCGCATTCGCGCCGACGCCGATCGTCAGCGGACCGTCATCATCGCCGATGCCTACAAACTGGCGGAAGAGGCCCGCGGCGAGGGTGATGCCAAGGCGGCAGAGACCTATGCGATGGCCTACAATCAGGATCCGGATTTCTACAGCTTCTACCGTAGTCTCAATGCCTACCGCGCCGCCTTTGGCCAAGGCGGGGATATGCTGGTGCTGCAGCCCGATTCGGATTTCTTCCGTTATTTCAATAAGACGGGCCTAACGGATGCCGCAGCGGGGGATACCGGCCACGCGGTTGTCCCGCCGGCCCTGCCCTCAAAAACAGCCCCGATTAAGGCACCGCCCCCGGTGACGCCTCCCATTCGGCCCCTGGCACCGGTCAAGCCCCCGGTCGTGGTTCCAGCGCCGGATAAGGCTCCGGCGGCGCTGACAGCTCCGGTTCCGGCGCCGGTCCAGCCTCCCCTTGAGACCCCAACTCCAGCCCCGGCCGCCGCTCCCGTCGGTGGCCCCCCTCAGCCGGAGAGCCCGCCGGCTGGCCTAATGCCCTCTCCCACGGAACCTAGCCGGAGTCCAGTTCCTCTGGGTGCCCCCCCTCAGCCCATAGGACAACGGGGCAGTGGTGAAATGGGCACCCTTCAATCCGCGCATTTTGGCGAATTCCAGCGGATTCATGCCAATAATCTGGCGCTGGGCAGCTACTGATTCAAAGGATCGGCCGGGGGGGGGCTGATAACCGTCAGGCCTACCAGGCATCGGCTAAATATCCTGCCGGCAGAGGCTGGGCAGAAAACATGCCGACTCATGGCAGGCGGTTGGGGCTCATGAGCAACCGCGGGTCGCCACTTGGCTGCCAAACCGTGAGGCTGGCGATGCACCTAGCCTAGGTACCGACAGGCGCTTGCGACAGTGCGCGTATCCATGTTGCGACCCCGGTTGATATGGTCCTCGATCTCGGCAGCGGAGCCGACGGTGCGCCCGAAGAGGAACAGGGTAAAGGCGGCCGATTCCAGCATGGAGTCGCTGACTTGACCCGCCATGAAGGGCTCCCACAGTTTTCTTAGCAGGATAACGGCAATCACGGCATCGACGTTGACGCAGTAAACATTGCTGCTCACCCCCACCCTGCACAGGGCCTCGACGAGCTCATGGTAAAACTCGAGAAAGATGTTATAGGCCCCTCGTTTCTTGATGAGATCGCGTACATAGACCTCCCGCGGGTCAAAGTTGATGTCCTTGCCGGCGAACACCGGATGGTTGACGCAGGGAATCTTGGCGTAGGAGAGATTCCCTTCGGCCTTCGCCTCGGTCTTGTAAGCCAGATAGCGCTGCGCGTATTGCGCGGCCATACCGGCCAAGTCCAACCCGTGGTCGACACGGCCGGGGTTGCTCAGACCCACGTTGCGGAACTGGTCGATAAGGAAGGCCATGGCCTCGAAACCGTTACCACCATGCGCGTAGCCGGTGTGGGTGAGGAACCCTACATAAGACTTGTTAATCTGTACCCGACTCGGTACCTCGGGGCCATCGGCGCTCACTGCCCCCTTGGGTCCCTGAGCCGAAATGGTACCGGGGCCGTTGGTGGCGACCAGACCGATGAGGATGGAGAAGGTAAAGAGGGCGCCCTCGTCCGGGCGATTGCCGATCAGGCCCAGGTGGGCGATCTCGGCGAAGCTCCATTGGTCCATGAGTTCCTGGTTGTCCACACCACAGAAGCGGGTGGCTTGTTGCCTCTCGCCGGATACCGCCGAGCCGACCAGGCAGCTAAAGATTCGCAAGTGCCAAGGTAGGTTGAGCAGGGTCGTGACCGCCAGCTGTTTGCCCATCAGGGGAATCCATGCCAGGTGGCAGGCAATTGCCGCCAGTACCACCTGCCCGCGCACGGATTTACCGGTCCGTTCGGCCAGGGCTTCCAGAAAACTGACGAAGACTGACTTGGCCGAACGGGCGCGCACGGCGGCCAGCATGCCGCTGCCCCGCTCGGAGGGTTCCTCGGAGAGCAGGATGTCTGAGATAGCGCTGCTCGCGAGGGCCTGTTCCAGTTGTGGCCCAAAGTCGAACGAAACGTCTTCGGGGTCAAATTGGCGTACCCCGCGAAATAGATCCAACAGGGTCTGTGCCGCCTGGCGGGAGTGGGCGACGCTCCGGGGGCCCATGATGGAAACGGCCGCCGCCAGTACGGTGTTGGGGCTGTTGCCCGCGGCCCGGGCTGCATCGGCCGCTACCAGCATAGGGGTGCCGTGCTGGTTGATGAAGGCGTTGAGGGCCACATTAGCCAGCGCGCAACCGGTCGCGTCCGGGTACTCGCGCAGCAGCGCCAGCATCAGGTTGTTCTCGAAGGATTTGGTTGCCATCTCCAGGACGCTCACGCCGTGCAGGCGGCTGACCTGGGTCTCGGGGTCCATCTGGGAGGCCCCTGAGGCGTCTTTCATGGCCTGGCGGGGGAATACCGCCCCGACCTGCTCGGCCAGGCGGGCGATCTGCCGGTTGTAGGGTGCCATAGCCTCCACTACTGGCAAGTCCAGCTTCTCAGGCAGATCGAACTTGTCGTCGCTGGCGAACCAGCACTTGAGCGACAGGTCACCCTTGGGCGCGAAGTCGGGCTCGATGCCATGCAGGCGCATGACGGCGGTCATCGCCTCCGGGATATAGCCGATATTGGTGACCAGGGCCCCTTTTTCGGAGTAAACGGGGTGCTCCGGCGTATAGACATGCGATACGCCCAGCTTCTCCATGAACCAGCGTTCCTTTTCGGCCGCATTGTCGCCGCTGCCAGCGATGGCACCGGCGTGCCCACAGGCGCGGGTCAGCTTGTCCTTCCAGCGGCCGACGATGCAGGCGATGACCGGCTTTTGAAATTCCAGGGTCTGTTCGTAGTATCCGCCTGGCTCGATGTACATCACAGCGGCCTTACTGCGGGGGTCGTGGTGGAAGGCGTTGATGAATTCCCGGGCGGAGAAGTGGATGTAGACGTCCTTTCCCGATGACAGAGATACCGTGGTGCCCCATCCGGCACTCAGCAGATAGGTAGCGATGGTGGTGGTGAAATTGCCGGAGTTGGAATAGAGGGCGACGGTTCCGGGGACTAAAGACTCCTCGGGGGCATCGCCGCCGAGGGCTCCGCCGATGCGCACATGGTGATGGGCGTCGGCGATCCCCAGGCAGTTGGCGCCGAACACATCGACACCCTGCTGCTGGCAATATTGGCGTATGACCCGCGAGTCCGCGAGCGGCACCTTTTCGGTGAGGATCACGACTTTATTGATCTCCCGATTCACCCGCACGGCCTCGATGACCGCATCCTTCACCCCGGCCGGGGGCATGTAGACTACGGCAACATTGAAATTGTGACCCGCCTGCAGGGCCTCGGCCACGTTGTTGTAGATGGGGATATCGCCGATGGGGGTCTTGAGTGTGGCCCCGCTGCGCCCGGGCATGGTTCCGCAGACGATGTTCGCGCCTGAGTAGACATGGCTGACCGGCGTCACCTTCTGACTCTCGCTGCCGAGGATATTGAGGACACAGACCCGGTCCTCAGCGACAGCGACCTGCTCCAGTGAATCGATGCCGACGTAATAGTGTTTGAAGGCCGCGATTCCGTGGGGGTGTATATGGTATCGGGCGGCATCGTCTATCGTGTTCATGTCGTTGTCCTGGTCGTCTCTAACGGCTGCTCATGGAGCGGGCGATGGCCGCCTTGCCGCCCCCATGTTCCATCCATGCGTCGATGGACTTGGCGTAGTCGACCACGGAACTCATAGAAGAGTCGAAGCCGAACATGCGGTAGGGGATCTTAAGGGCGTCCAGGGTATCTCTGAGCGTACTCATACCACGGACCAGATTGGGACCCCCGCGGCCCACCACCACGAACAGGGGTTTGGGTCCGTGGGTGTTGAAATAGTCAAGCAACGCATCGGCCATACCGCGGAAGGTTTCAAAGATGTCGGTGTTATTCGCCTTACCGCCGATGATGAAAAGGACGTTGCTTTGGGAGAGCCAGTAGCGGTAGACGATGCGGCTGATGTCGAACATCTTTTGATAAGGCGGGTTGCCGCCGAAGTCCGAGGAGATGGTGGCCGCGTCCCCCAGCATTTCGGTGACCAGGGCATTGGCCCCCCCGCCGAAGGTCATGGCGGTGATGGTGCCCAGATCGTTGATGATAAAGACGTCGGACTGACCCTGGTAGGTGCGCAACTGGTTAACCTCGCTCTCGAAGTCTGACAGTTCGGTGCTGAACAGACCGGCTGGAAGGCCCAAGCGCTTCCAGGCCGGATCGTCGCCGTCCAGCGCGCATTTGAAATCGCAGGCCATGGGAACGAGCCGCCCCTTGTCGTCCGGCATCATGCGCACAGGGTTTAGTTCCAGGGTCGACATACCATAGTCGTTGAACAGGTCCCAGAGCTTGGGGATGTTCTGCACTAAGGGGCTGATGATCTCATTGGGCGCCTTCAACCCATTGAGGATATTGGAGACCACGAAGCCCTTGAGGCCGGTGAGGGGATCGAACGGAACGCTGGCGATCAGGTTGGCGGGTAAATCCTCGATATCCATGCCGCCGTGATAGGTGAGGGTCAGGGTCGGTGCCCGAAAGCGGGTATTGTCGGTAATCGAGATGTAGACCTCATGTTTGGCGGGTACCGCACCCTCGAAGGTGACGCCCTCTGACTTGGCGGAGGTGTGGCCGTGTTGATGACGGACGAAATACAGTCGCTCCCGTTCGGCCAAGGCGGTAGCGAGATCCTTGGCCTGGCCGATCAGTCCCGCCTTGCCCTTCTTGCCCACGCCACCCTTGAAAATCGGCTTGATCAGTATTCGGCCCCAGCGTTTGAGCAACCCGCGGATCTCTTCGTTCGTGGCTTGGGGACCCAAAATCTCTGCCGTTGGAAAATCAACGAGTTTTAGAAGCTTGGCTCCCCACAACATGCCACTGATCTGCATCGATAATTCCTAGTTTTTTTGTTGTCATGGGGCCTTGGCTCGTCCCGAGGTGCGCTAAGGGGCCGGGGGAACGCAGGCTGTTCGGGAGTAATAGGGCGAGACCACCGCATGACCCGTCATCATGCCAACTGGGCAGGCCGAGAATCTAAAGACCTGGAAACCGACAAATCAAGCGCAGTCGCCAGATTGATCCGGTCCGCGGCGGATGAGTATTACCATGCCAATCGCAACGTTGCCAGCAATCTATTATGAACTTAAATTAGGAAAACGGGCAGGAAATGAAGCGTTGCGAGGACCTGAAATTTTTTAACTTATTATTAAAATCCGATGTACTTATCGGTTTCTAGGCCTGTGTTTCAAGTCCCCATAATTTGGTGATTTTCTGTTAGCAGCGAATTCAGTTCCCTGGTATTTGCAGCAAGGTTTTCATCAGATATCCGATAAATTATATTATGTGCGAATACCCCTTGCTGATCGCGGAGCGGGGGAATAGCACAAGCTCCCCGGCGCGGTTACACTCTCCGTTCATTTCGCGTCCGCGTCCACATCGCCACATCGGCACATTAGGTAAAGGGGATGTCTATGGAAATCATCACCACAGATATTGCGATCATCGGGGCCGGCGGCGCTGGCCTGCGCGCCGCCATCGCTGCTGCCGAGAGCGATCCGGGACTGAAGATTGCCTTGATTTCAAAAGTCTACCCGATGCGCAGCCACACCGTGGCCGCCGAGGGCGGTGCCGCGGGGGTCATTGGCAAAAACGACAGCCTGGAACATCATTTTCATGACACGGTGGCGGGGGGAGACTGGCTGTGCGATCAGGATGCCGTTGACCTCTTCGTCAAGCAGGCCCCCTTGGAACTGACCCAGCTCGAGCACTGGGGCTGCCCCTGGAGCCGCACCCCGGAGGGTCATGTCAACGTCCGTCCCTTTGGCGGGATGCAGATCGAACGAACCTGGTTTGCCGCCGATAAGAGCGGATTCCACATCCTGCACACTCTGTTCCAGACCTCGCTCCAGTTTCCCTCCATCCAGCGGTTCGACGAATACTACTGCACGGACCTGCTGGTGGAGGATGGCCGATGCGTGGGCCTCACCGCTATCGAGATGCGGACCGGCTTGATGCGCCTGTTCCGGGCCAAGGCCGTGATCGTTGCCACCGGCGGGGCCGGCTGGATGTTCCCCTTCACGACCAACGGGGCCATCAAGACCGCCGACGGCATGGCGATGGCCTACCGGGCCGGTATCCCACTGAAGGACATGGAATTTGTCCAGTATCATCCGACAGGCTTGCCCGGCACGGGCATCCTTCTCACCGAGGCGTGCCGCGGCGAGGGCGGCATCCTGGTCAATAAAGACGGCTATCGCTATCTGCAGGACTACGATCTGGGCCCCCCCGATCCCTGGCCGCGCCTCAAGGCCATGGAACTGGGGCCGCGGGATCGCCTGAGTCAGGCCTTCTGGCATGAGCAGCAGAAGGAGCGTACCGTCAGCACCCGCTGGGGGGAGGTGGTCCATCTGGATCTGCGCCACCTGGGCGAGAAGAAGATCAACGAGCGCCTGCCGATGATCCGCGATCTGGCCACCAGTTATGTGGGGGCGGACCCAGTGCATGAACTGGTGCCCGTGCGTCCGGTGGTCCACTACATGATGGGTGGCATTCACACGGATATCGATGCCGCCACGCCCCTGCCGGGGCTGTTCGCGGCGGGGGAGTGCGCCTGCGTCAGCATCAACGGCGCGAATCGTTTGGGATCCAACTCGCTTACCGAGCTGCTGGTGTTCGGCGGACGTGCCGGACGCCATGCCGCGCAGCTCGCGCGCGCAGCGAGCCCTACAGTTAGCGAGTCCGCGGTGCTCAATCGTGCCGGGGAGTCCCGCCAGCGCATTGCCGATCTCTTCTTGCGGGAAGACGGCCCGGAGCGCGTCGCCGGGCTGCGCAAGGAGATGAACGATACCATGGAGGCCGGTGCCGGCATCTACCGCACCGAGGCATCACTGCAGGCCAGTTGCGATAAGCTCGCGGAACTGCGCGATCGCTATGCCCGGGTGCATCTGGAGGATAAGAGCAACGTCTTCAACACCCATCTGATCTATACCCTGGAGATAGGATCCATGCTCGAGGCGGCCCATGCCATCGCCCATTCGGCCTTGCAGCGTAAGGAGTCACGGGGCTCGCATCAGCGTCTCGATTACACCGCGCGCGACGATGCGCGATTCCTCAAGCACTCGCTGGCCTACTACAACGGCAGCGCCGATCCGCGCATCGACTACCTGGATGTGGTCATCACCCGCTCGCAGCCCGGTGAACGGATCTACGGAGGTGGCGTATGAGCTACAAGACGATCGAGTTGGAGATCCTGCGCTATCGTCCGGAGACTGACCAGGCGCCTTGGTTCCAGGACTACCGGATCCCCTGCGAGGAGGATTGGGTGGTGCTGGATGCCATCAATTACATCAAAGACCACCTGGACAGCACCCTCAGTTACCGTTGGTCTTGCCATATGGCGGTGTGCGGCAGTTGCGGCATGATGATCGACGGGGAGCCACGGCTTTCCTGCAAGACCTTTCTGCGCGACCTGCCCGAGCGCAAGATCCGCATCGAGCCTCTCGCGAACTTCCCCATCGAGCGGGATCTCGTGGTGGTGCTCGACGACTTCATGGAGAAACTCCAACGGGTCAAGCCTTACATCATTCGTAAGGAAGAACGTGCCCTCGATCAGGGGGAGCATTTGCAGACACCGGCCCAATTAGCACGCTTCTTCCAGTTTACCCACTGCATCAACTGCTGTTGTTGTTATTCAGCCTGCCCTCAATACGCCCTGATTCCCGAGTTCCTCGGGCCTGCCGCCCTTGCCCTCGCGCACCGATACAATTTGGACTCTCGCGATCAGGGCCGGGAGGAGCGCGAAGAGGTGGTGGCCAGCAATATCGGGATCTGGGACTGCGCCTTTGCCGACGCCTGTTCCGTAGTGTGTCCTAAACATGTGGACCCGGCCGGGGCCATCCAGCAGATGAAGATCGGGAGCACCATCGGTTGGTATCTGGACCACCTGGGGTTTGGGAGCAAAAAGACATGATCGAAACATCCCTTTCAAAGCCATTTGTCCGGAAGGTCGCACGGACCAGCTGGTATCTGCACCGCCGGCGCGACTGGGTGCATATGGCCCAGGAGCTCAGCTCCGTCTTCATCGGCGGCTACGCACTGCTGCTCTTATGGGGGGTCAAGGCACTCGCCACCGGGCCCGAGGCCTATCAGGCCTTTTTAACCAGCCTGGGCAGCCCCTGGTCATTAGGTCTGCATTGGCTGGTACTCGCCGTCACTCTCTTCCACACCGTTTCCTGGTTCGGCGTGACGCCAAAGGCGATGCCGGTGCAGATCGGCGAGAAGTTCTTGCCCGGGGGCATCATAGTTGGGGGCCATTTCGTCGTCTGGATCGCGCTCTCCCTCGTTATCCTGTTCGTCGCGGGGGTATTCAACGGTGGCTAGATCCAACAAACCCTTGGTCTGGAGTCTGTTCGCCGCAGGCGGCACCGTCGCCGCCTTCGTGTTGCCAGTGCTCGTGTTGATCACGCTCATGGCCGGCTATGGGCACGCCCCGGCGTCTCTGAGCTACGGTGCCATGCGCGCCTTCGCCGGTGGTTGGCTCGGTAAGCTTTTGGTGTTTGGCGTCATCAGCCTGTGTCTGTGGCATGCCGCCCATCGGTTGCGCACCGCGCTGCATGGCCTGGGGCTCCGGGCGGACGGGGCCGTGGCGGTGGTCGGCTATGGGATCGCAGCGGCGGGGACCCTCCTCAGCGTCTATTACCTGCTGCGAATTTGACGGCGGTAAACCGGTGGCACTGGCGGGCGACCCGTCGCTACTTCACCAGGCCGCCGGCAACACGACCCTTTATCACAACCAATAGCCCTGATTTGGTCCCGCCGCGCGATTTTGTGCGGGTTAAGGCCGGCTGGCTGCCAGGCCTTACTCCATGCCGCTTGCCAGCATTTTGACTTCCCAAGGCAGACCGTAGCGGTTGAGATCATCCATGAAGGGGTCCGGATCGAACTGTTCCATGTTGAAGACCCCGGCGCCGTGCCAGGCCCTGGTAAGAATTTGCTTGGCCCCGATCATGGCGGGGACACCCGTGGTATAGGAGATGGCCTGGGACTGGACCTCGCGATAGCAGGCCTCATGGTCGCAGATGTTGTAGAGGTAATAGATCCTTTCCTTGCCCTGTTTGAAGCCACGGGCGAGACAGCCGATGCAGGTGCGGCCCTTGGTCAGGGGGCCCAGGCTGGCCGGATCGGGGAGGAGTGCCTTGAGGAATTTGAGAGGGATGACCTCGTGCCCTTCGTAGATCACTGGGTCGATTCGGGTCATGCCGACATTTCTGAGGACCTCCAGATGCTTGAGGTAGTTGTCGGAGAAGGTCATCCAGAAACGGGCGCGACGGATCTCGGGGAAATGTTTGACGAGGGATTCGAGTTCCTCGTGGTACATGAGGTAGATCTGGCGCGGCCCTATGCCCTCGGGGAAATCGAAGGTGCGGCTGTGACTGAGGGGGGGCGTGGTCCGCCAGTCGCCATCCTGCCAATAGCGACCCGCCGCGGATACCTCGCGGATGTTGATCTCAGGGTTGAAGTTGGTGGCGAAGGCCTGGCCGTGGTTGCCGGCATTGCAGTCGATGATATCCAGTTCGTGGATCTCGTCCAGAAAATGCTTGCGGATGTAGGCGGTATAGACGTTGGTGACGCCGGGGTCGAAGCCGCTGCCGAGCAGGGCGATCAGCCCCTGCTCGCGGAAGCGCTCCTGGTAGGCCCACTGCCAGCTATATGCAAACTTAGCCTCCTCTATGGGCTCATAGTTGGCGGTATCCAGGTAATGGACCCCAGTAGCCAAACAGGCATCCATGATGGCCAGGTCCTGGTAGGGGAGGGCGACGTTGATGACCAGGTCCGGGTGCTCCCGCTCCAGGAGTGCAGTCATGGCGGCGCGGTCGTCCGCATCCACCTGGACCGTCGCGATGGGCTGGTCGATCTGGGCGGCGATGCGCTGGCATTTTTCCAGGGTGCGGCTCGCCAGCACGATCTCGGAGAAGACCTCCCGCACCTGGGCGCACTTGTGGGTGACGACTTGGCCGACGCCGCCGGCGCCGACGATCACTACTTTGGACATGGGCTGTGTTACTCCTGGGTTCGGGCGCGGGCTCGGCCAGCTTGGGGCAGGGCAGGTGCCTCTCGCCACGGGATCATTTTTCCAGATAGGTATAACCACGCAGGCTGGCGCCGAAGGCCTCCAGGATCCATTGGCGTTCAGGAGGTGAGATCCGGCCGTCCCGCACCGCGGATTCCGCCGTCATGCGCAGCCGTTCCCGTAACTTGCGCGGGTCGTATTCGATATAACCCAGGACGTCGGCGATGCTGTCGCCAGGAATCTCCTTGACGAAATCGAAGCCACCCTCCTGGTTGAGGCGGACGCTCACGACATGGGTGTCGCCCATGAGGTTATGCAGGTCCCCAAGGGTCTCCTGGTAAGCACCGACCAGAAAGACGCCCAGGTAGTACTCCTCCCCCGGACGCAAGGGGTGGACGGGCAGGGTGCGGCGGATTTGGTGGGCATCGATGAAGCGGTCGATCTTGCCATCGCTGTCGCAGGTGATATCAGCGATAACCGCCAGGCGTGTCGGTGCCTCCCGGTGGCGGTGCAAGGGCACGACCGGAAAAAGCTGGCCAATGGCCCAAGCGTCCGGCAGGGACTGGAAGACACTGAAATTGCCATAGTAGATGTCGGCCACGCTGTCCGCCAGGCCCACCAGTTCTGCCGGTATTGGCACGCCCACCTCCAGTTCACCCACGATGCGCTGAATAATCCTGAGAAAGAGGCTCTCCGCCAAGGCCATGGAACGAAGACGGATTAGACCCCGACGGAAGAGGTCACGTATCTCGTCCAGGTAGTAGTGGGCATCGTTGTAGCATTCCTGGAGGTTCTTGGCGGAAAGATCTTCATCCACTTGCAGCAGGTAGTGGAGTTGCGGATGCTCCTCGGGATCCAGGCGGTCGGGTAGGGGGGGGCGGCTCGAAGCGGGTCACGTCCATGGCGTTGAAGACCAGGATGGAGGAATATGCGACGGTGGCCCGGCCGGATTCGGTAAGAATGGTGGGGTGCGCTACCCCGGCCGGGTCCAGCACGGTTATTATCTTGGGAAAACCCCCGGCTATGCCGTGGGACTGAAAAAGTTTGACAATTACGGGAGTCCATCCAGGAAACTCCGGGTTG
>JBGAUE010000041.1:0-29871 GCA_044228795.1 Chromatiaceae bacterium
TGGTCTGTCAGGACTGCCACGGTGACCTGGCCCAGGTCGGCAACGACTTCACCGCCAACGTCACCGCCGCCCAGCCCTTCCCGGCCGGTGCCGACCTCACCAAGCGCGTCCCCTGGGCCAACGAACCCGGCTGCGGCTCCTGCCACACCGGTGACGCCACCAGCAACATGGCCGCGACCGCCGGAGCCACGAAGAATGGCTACGACACCAACGGCAACGCCGACGGCATCCGCCTGATCCGCGCTTATCTCAGCAGCGACGCCAACGCCAAGCCCATCGTCCCGGCCAACAAGCGCTTCGCCGAGAACACGGTCCCGGCCAGCTACAACGGCTTCGCCAACCCCGGCGCCGGCAACCAGAAGCTCTACCGCGTCAGCACCGGACACGGTGGGGTCATGTGCGAGGGCTGCCATGGGGCGACCCATGCGGAGTGGGATCAGGATGGCTCGCCGCTGAAGAACGACAACGTCACCGGCAACCAACTCCAGGGTCACTCCGGGACGGTCTCCGAGTGCAGCACCTGCCATACCACCAGCGCCATGTCCAGCAACACCATGAATGGCCCGCACGGCATGCACCTGGTCAACGACAGTCGCTTCTTCAGCAACGCCCATGAGAACCTGGCCAAGGCCGAGAATGGCAAGCCCAATGGCGGCTCCTGTGGGTCCTGCCACGGGGCGGACCACCTCGGGACTGTGCTGTCCCGGACCCCGGTGGCGCGCACCTTTACCGGGGAGCACGGCGGTACCTTGCAGGCGGGTGATCCGGTCGCCTGTAACCTGTGCCATAGCCTGGACGATAGTTTCGAGAGGTAATCCGCCGGGAAGGGTGGTGATTCCCGGTGCTCCGACGGGGCGGGTCACCCGGGTTTTGCTACTGGCCCTGGATCTTGTTGGGCGCTGCCACCCGCTCCGAGGCCCAGGTCCGCCGGTAGGACATGGCTACCAAATGGCGGGCAGTGGATGCTTCTGGCTATTCGCCAATCTCTGCTAAGCCGGCCTCCCGCTTGTGCTAGTATCCGCCTTTCGAAGGCATCCGGCGCAAACGAGGCGATGGAAAGGCGCACCTTTATGACGAGAAGCATCCTGTTAACCTTTGGCACGACCCTCGTGCTCGTCCTTGGGGGCTGCGCCTCCATCCCGGAAGACCAGCGTGATCCCCAGGATCCCCTGGAGTCCTACAACCGGGCCATGTTTAAGTTCAATACGGACGTGGACAATGCCTTCATCAAACCCATCGCTAAGGGCTACAAGGCCGTGGTGCCCAAGCCCGTTGACGAGGGTGTGACCAATTTTTTTAATAACATCAATGATGTTAACTCGGCAGTCAATAATCTTCTCCAGTTCAAGGTCTCGCGCTTCGGCACCGACGTGGGACGCGTCGTCGTTAATTCGACGGTCGGCATCGGTGGCCTCATCGATGTGGCCTCCAATATGGGACTACCCAGTTATAAGGAAGATTTCGGGCAGACCTTTGGCTATTGGGGCGATGTGGATAGCCCCTATCTGGTGCTGCCCCTGCTAGGTCCCAGCACCTTGCGCGATACCGTAGGGCTGCCGGGTGATATCGCCGCTAACCCCTTCTTTCATGTCTGGAATTCCAATATGGCCGCCAACTGGGTCATGATTGGCCTGGATGTGATCGATACCCGCGCGGATTTGTTGTCGGCCACCGACGTCATGGAGTCAGCCGCCATTGATCCCTATACCTTCGTGCGCGATGCCTATCTCCAGAAGCGGCGCCATGCGATTTTCGATGGCAATCCGCCTCCGGACCCCCGGGAGCCGGACATCTGGGCCGAGGAAGACGCGGCCAAAGCGGTCAAGACGAAAAAGCCCTGATCTCTAGCCTGTGGGCCAGCCTGGCTGGCCCACACATCTCCTAGTAACCGATCCTAAGGCTACTGCCTGACCTACTCGCGGGGGTGAACTCCAGGCGAGGATGGGCAGGGACCTGTTCAGATTTCCTCCCCTTCCACCACCAGGCGCCAGCAGATGGTCTCTCCCCCGCGCAGGGGCCTGACCTGGGTGGGTCCGAAGCCATAGCTCTCCGGTACCTGCCAGACCTCGCGTCGGAGCCGGATCACTTGCCGGTTACGGGGCAGACAGTACCAGTCCGCGCCATGGAAACTGGCGAATCCCTCCAGCTTGTCTAGGGCCCCCGCCTGATCGAAGGCCTCCGCGTAAAGTTCGATGGCGGCGTGGGCGCTATAAATTCCCGCGCAGCCGCAGGCGCTCTCCTTGGCTGACAAAGGATGGGGGGCGCTGTCAGTGCCGAGGAAGAAGCGGGGGTGGCCGCTGGTGGCCACGGCTACTAAGGCCTGGCGATGGTGTTCGCGCTTCAGGACGGGGAGACAGTAATAGTGGGGGTGGATGCCCCCGGCCAGGATGACGTTGCGGTTATAGAGGAGGTGCTGGGGGGTGATGGTGGCGGCCAGGGTCGGCGGTCCCTCGCGGACCAGCTCCGCGGCCTCCGTCGTGGTGATATGCTCGAAGACGATCCGTAACCCGGGAAAGTCGCGAAGCAAGGGCAGCAGGGAGGCCTCGATAAAATAGCGCTCGCGGTCGAAGACATCGATCGCCGCCGCTGTTGCCTCGCCATGGACCAGCAGGGGCATACCCGCCTGCTCCATGGCCGCCAGTGTCGGGTAGAGGTCATGCAACCGGGTGACCCCGTTCTCGGCATTCGTGGTAGCTCCGGCTGGGTAGAGCTTGGCCGCGATAACGAAGTCCGAGGCCTTGGCGCGGCGGATCTCCTCCGGGGTGGTGCTGTCCGTCAGATAGAGGGTCAACAGGGGCGTGAAATGCATGCCCGGGGGCAAGGCCGCCCGGATGCGCTCCCGGTAGGCCAGCGCTTGGGTCGTGGTGACTACCGGTGGCTTCAGATTGGGCATGACAATGGCGCGGGCGAAGCAGCGTGCCGTGTGGGGCAGTACCGAGGCCATCTCGACCCCATCGCGGAGATGCAGGTGCCAATCGTCGGGGCGGGTGATCTGAAGTTCCTGGGACATGATGGGTGTGACGCCGGGTTGCGGGCAGGTGACCGAGGTTAGGAAGTGGGTGTCATCCACCTTGCCTCTGGGCAAAAGCCGGCTAGGGAGGCTGAGACCCCGACTGTCAGAGTCGCATAAATGAGGCGGCCCTCTCGGCCGCCATACTTAAGGTGCGGAAATATGGCCAGTCGATCAGTTCTTGGTGGGTGCTGGGGTGGCGGGAGTTGGGACGGTAGGAGCCTTAGCCGGAGCAGCGGGAACCTTAACCGGCGCGGCGGGTGCCTGTACCGGGGGGGTGGGAACCTTAGCTGGTGCGGCGGGGGCCTGCACCGGAGCGGCGGGGATCTTGGCTGGCGCGGCGGGTGCCTGTACAGCAGCGGCGGGGGCTTTGACGGGAGCGGCGGGGGCTTGAGCCGGGGCAGCGGGAGCCTTAGCCGGTGCGGCGGCGGCTTCCTCGCCGGCCTGCTTCTCACCCTTGGACTTGCAATAGGCGGCGACCGCCTTGCCATCCTTACGGGCATAGCCGCTGACCCAGGAGCACCCTGGGTTGACGCCGCAGGCGGTCTGGTCGAGACCCTTGCACTCTGAGGCCGCCTGGACAGCGAGACTGGGAAGAACCAGAACGGCGCCGAGGGCGAGGATGGAAATGGGCTTGATCATCAGGGTGTCTCCTTTGGGTTATTGTTGGCAATCGCGAGGGTTTACTCCTCGCCTGGACGAGCATAAACGAGGGGCATCCTGCCCTCAAGCTGGAATTTTCTGACCTTCAGGGGATTAGGGTGGGGGTAGGTTCAGGGCGAGTCGCAGATAGCGGGTGTGGAGGTCCGCCGTCTGTGCCATGAGGTGCTCCAGGTTCCCGCTGTTATCGATCAGGTCATCGGCGCTCTGGCGGCGGGTTTCACGCCCGGCCTGGCTGGCAAGAATAGGGCGAACCTCCGCCTCGGTCAGTCCACCGCGGGCCATGACCCTGGCGACTTGCAGGGGTTCGGGCAGATCCACCACCAAAATGCGGTCGGCGAGGTCAGTCCAGCCGGTCTCGAACAGGAGCGGGATGGCGAGTACGGCATAGGGCGCCTGGACTTGGCTCAGTTCCTCTGCCATGCGAGCGCGGATCAGGGGGTGGAGGATGGCCTCGAGCCGGTGGCGGGCGCTGGGATCGCCAAAGACCCGGCGGCGCATGGCGGGCCGGTCCAGGCTGCCGTCGGCGGCAATGGCCCCGGGTCCAAAGGTCTCGGCGATGGCGGCTATGGCCGCGCCATCCGGGGCCGTGAGGGCGTGGGCGATGACATCGGTGTCGATGACGGCCGCGCCCAGTTCCGCCAGGCGCTGGGAGACGCTGCTTTTGCCGCTGCCGATGCCACCCGTCAGCGCCACGACCAGCCGGGGGCGGCTTGCTGGGATCAAAGACTCAACCCAGCCCGGACCAGAGAAGGTAGGCGCTATTGATGTTTTCACCCCAGAGCAAGGCGATCCAGCCCGCGGCGGCTAGATAGGGACCGAAGGGCAGGGGCGTGTGGCGATCCTGACCGCGCCGGGCGAGGAGGGCCAGGCCTATGATGGCCCCGACGACGCTGGACAGGATCAGAATCATGGGGAGGGCCTGCCAGCCCAGCCAGGCCCCGAAGAGGGCGAAGAGCTTGAAATCCCCATAGCCCATGCCCTCCCGGCCGGTGGTCAGTTTGAAAATCTGGTAAACAGTCCAGAGGAAGAGATAGCCCAGAGTGGCCCCCAGGATGGCGTCCTTGGGGCTGGTGAACCCGCTATCGAGGCTAAGGAGCAGCCCCAGCCATAGCAGGGGCAAGGTGATGCTGTCCGGCAGGAGTTGGGTATCGATGTCGATGAAGGCGAGGGCGATCAGGCCCCAGGTCAGGGTCAGGGCCGCGGCGGCCTCCCAGGTCACCCCAAAGTGCCAGACCACCAGGAGGGATAGCAGGGCGGTCCCCGCCTCGATCAGGGGGTAGCGAGCCCCGATGGGCTTGGCACAGGCCGAACAGCGTCCCCGCAGCAGGAGATAGCTCAGGAGCGGGATATTTTCGCGTGCTCGTAAGGGGTGTCCGCAGTGGGGGCAGCGGGAACCGGGCAGGGCCAGGGACAGGGGCTCCGCTGCCGGGACCTCCGCGCCGGCCAAATCGGCACACTCCTGGCGCCACGCTTGCTCCATCATCCGTGGCAGGCGGTGGATGACCACATTGAGGAAGCTCCCCACCGCCAGGGCGAAGAGGCCAACCGTAGTATAGAGCAGGGCTGGGGTCTGTATCAGGAGATCAAGGGCTGACATGGGGTTGGCTCACACCGCAGCGCCCATCTTGAAGATGGGCAGGTACATGGCGATCACCAGGCTGCCAACCAGGCCGCCGATGACGACCATGATCATGGGCTCCAGCAGACTGCTGAGGGCGTCCACGGCATTGTCCACCTCTTCCTCGTAAAAATCCGCCACCTTGCCCAGCATATCGTCGAGGGAACCGGACTCCTCGCCAATGGCCGTCATCTGAATGACCAGGTGAGGGAAGAGGTTGGCCTGGCGCATGGAGAGCTGGAGCGACTGACCGGTGGCGACCTGCTCCCGCATTTGCATGATGGCCTCGGCATAGATGACGCTGCCGGTAGCTCCAGCTACCGAGTTGAGGGCCTCTACCAGGGGTACGCCAGCGGCGAACATGGTGGCGAGGGTGCGGGCGAAGCGGGCGATGGCCGCTTTATGGAGGATAGGGCCAATGATGGGCATTTTAAGCATGGTCCTGTCCAGCCCTTCTCGGAGTTTGGGCGAGCGTTTGAAGGCCTGGGCGATGCCGTAGCCGGCGCCACCCAGGCTCATGCCGAGCATCCACCACCATTCGACCATGAAGTCCGAGATGCCGACCACCAGGAGGGTGAAGGCCGGCAGGTCGGCGCCGAAACTATCGAAGAGCGACTTAAAGGCGGGAATCACGAAAATCATGATGACCGTGGTGACGACAATGGCGACGATGATGACCGCCGCTGGGTAAAAGAGGGCCTTTTTGATCTTGCCCTTGATGCTTTCGGTTTTTTCCTTGTAGGTGGCGATCTTGTCCAACATGGTGTCCAGCACGCCGGCCTGCTCGCCAGCCTGGACCAGGTTGCAAAAGAGTTCGTCGAACTGGAGGGGGTGCTTGGCCAGGGCTAGGGTGAGGGCGGTGCCGTTCTGGATATCGTTCTTGACCGAGAGGATGAGGTCCTGCATGGCCGGGTTGTCATGGCCTCGACCCACGATGTCAAAGGCTTGCACCAGGGGTACGCCGGCGGACATCATGGTGGCAAGTTGGCGGCTGAAGACGCTGATGTCTTTGCTGGTGATCTTCTTCTTGCCACCCCCCAACCCCTTGGATTTCTTGCGTATCTTTAGGGGATTGATGCCCTGGCGGCGCAGATCGGCGCGCACCGCGGCCTCGTCGGACCCTGGCGACGCGCCCTTGACGCGCTGTCCGCGCCGGTCCATGCCCTCCCAAGCAAAGAGCAGGTTTTTGTCAGGGTCGGTTCTTTTGGTGGCTGGAAGGGCCATGGTCATCATTCCTTGGTTACGCGATTAATTTCCTCAAGGCTGGTGATGCCGGCCTTGACCTTGCGCAGCCCGGATTGGCGCAGATCGAGGATACCCTCGGCGCGGGCCTGGTCGCCCAGCTGGAGGGCGTTACCACCCTCCATGATGAGGCGGCCCATGGCATCGGAGATGGGCATGAGTTGGTAGATGCCGATGCGGCCGCGATAGCCCTGATAGCAATGCTCGCAGCCGACGGGCTTATAAATGATCAGCCCCTCGTCGATCTCTTTCTTAGTAAAGCCCTCTACCAGCAGGGCCTGGCGTGGAATCTTGTCTGGCTTGCGACAGCGGCGGCAGAGGCGCCGGACTAGGCGCTGGGCCATGATCAAGAGGACCGAGGAGGCGATATTGAAGGGGGCGACCCCCATGTTAGCCAGACGGGTCAGGGTCTGGGGGGCATCGTTGGTGTGCAGGGTCGAGAGCACCAGGTGGCCGGTCTGGGCTGCCTTGACGGCGATCTCCGCCGTTTCCAGGTCCCGGATCTCACCGACCATGATGATATCCGGGTCCTGGCGCAGGAAGGCACGCAGGGCGGCGGCGAAGGTCAGGCCGGTCTTGAGGTTCATATTGACCTGGTTGATGCCCGTCACCTGGATTTCTACCGGGTCCTCGACCGTGGAGATGTTGACCTCCGGCTGGTTGAGGAGGTTGAGGCCCGTGTAGAGGGTGACCGTCTTGCCCGAACCGGTGGGACCCGTGACCAGGATCATACCGTAGGGCTTGCCGATGGCGGCGAGGAAGGCATTCTTCTGATCTTCGTCGAAACCGAGTTGCTCCACCCCTAGCAAGGTGGTGCCCGTCTCCAGGATACGTAGTACCACCTTCTCCCCGTAGAGGGTCGGCAAGGTGTTGACACGAAAATCGATATCTCGGGTGCGGCTGAGCTTGAGCTTGATGCGCCCATCCTGGGGGACGCGCCGTTCGGCGATATTCATGCGGGACATCACCTTGAGACGTGCCACCAGACGGTGCGAGATGTTGACCGGGGGCGAGGCGATCTCGTGCAACATGCCATCCTGGCGGAAGCGGATGCGAAAGGTTTTTTCGTAGGGCTCGAAGTGAATGTCGGAGGCACCGCTGGAGATGGCATCCACCAGGATTTTGTTGATGTAACGCACCACCGGCGCCTCGTCAACATTGAGTTCCTCCTCGGTAATCGGGCGCTCATCGGCGGCGGCCTGTTCGAGATTGACCAGATCCGAGGCAATGATCTGGCCCATGACCGAATGGGTGGATTCCAGGGCGCGATTGATGGCCTTCTCGATTGCCACCACCAGCTTGTCCTCCTCGACCAGCACGGCCTCGGTGGTCAGGCCGGTGTTGAAGCGGATCTCATCCAGGGCCTGGTGGTTGGTCGGATCGGATAGGGCGACGAAGAGGCGGTTGCCGCGGCGGAAGATGGGCAGGGCCCGGTGCTTGCGCACCAACCTTTCATTGACCAGGTCTACCGGCAGGCTGCGGGTGTCGATGGCGTTCAGGTCCAGCAGGGGGATGCCAAGTTCCTCACAGGTGGTCATGGCGATACGGCGGCTGTCGAGGATTTTTTCCTCGACCAGGTACTGGACAAATGGCTTGCCGCGCTTGGCGGCATCGGCAAAGGCGCTTTGGGCCCGCGTCTCCGTGAGCAGTTTCTCACGGATGAGGCAGGAGGCTAGTCCGGACAAGGGAATGGCGCTAGCGGAATTGGCCATGGGGCGGTCGTGACGGTGGGTAAAAGGATTTCAGGTCTTATAGGGCAGTTGCCATGCCTGTCAGCGATTGACCGTAAAGGCGAGCCGGACGTTATTGGCCACCAGGCCATTGTCCTTCTGCTCGCTCTCGTTGAGATAGAACTCCAGGACGGTATCACGGTTCATGAGCATGTCCTCGCTCACCTCGTCCGCCACCTCATTGGCATGGCAAAAGACGCTGGTGTAGGGTGAATCCTCGTCCCGGGGGTCCGTGATCCAGAGATTGGGGGAGATGAGATTCATGAAACGCAGGAAGCCGTAGCCCTTTTCCGGAAACCACTTGGTGCAGACGCCGCGCACGCAGGAACCCGATTTGCCCCATTCATTACGGGGTTCGTAGGTGATGGGCAAGAGCTCCGGGATCATGTAGCCGGAGTAGTAGGCGTCCACCTCCTGCTGGAGCTGGCGCGAGACATTCTTGAATCCGATGAGCTCGACGCGGCAGCCGGTATTCTGCAATGCGTTGACTACCTGGAGGAAATCACCATCGCCAGTGACCAGGAGCACTTGGTCGAGCTTGCCAGCCTGCAGCATGGCATCCACGGCCATGTCGAGGTCGGCATTGGCCTTGGTGGTGACATTGCCATTTTCGTCCGTATAGCGGCGCACATACTTAACGGTGATCTTCCAGCCGAAGTCGCGCACCATTTGTTGGTAAGCGCGGGATTTTTTTGCGTATTCCTGATCTTCCCTGGCTCGCTCGAGGTCGAAGGCCAAATAGGTATTGAGGCGCTGGAGTATGCCCTTTTCGCGCGCGGCAAAACGCCGCAGAACATCGTAGCGCATCTGATAACCGCCGTTGTAACGGACGTTCTCGGCATCGACGAAGACGCCAATTCGCATATGGGAGTTCAAAATTATCATCTCCTGAAACAAAAGCGACGGGGAGGCGTTAGCATCCCCGTCGTTCGCACTCGCAAAACAATTCTTCCCTGGTTAATCAGGATCCCTGCATTCCCTGTCACATGCCGTCAGCCGGGGCCCTTCTATCCAAAAAGCGGCCCAGGCGGTGTACCGCCCAGGCCTGGTCTCGCCGTTACTTGTTGGCCCGGTTCTCGATCAATTCGTTGACCACGGTAGGATCGGCCAGGGTCGAAGTGTCGCCCAGGCTGTCGATTTCATTCGCGGCAATCTTGCGCAGTATGCGGCGCATGATCTTGCCCGAGCGGGTCTTGGGCAGCCCTGGGGCCCACTGGATAAGGTCGACGATAGCGATGGGGCCGATCTCGCCACGGACCATGGCCACCAGTTCCTTTTTCAGGGCATCGGTAGGCTCGACGCCGGCCATGGGGGTCACGTAGGCGTAGATGCCCTGGCCCTTGATGTCATGTGGGTAGCCGACGACCGCTGCCTCGGCCACCTGGGGGTGCAGCACCAGCGCGGACTCGATCTCGGCGGTACCCAGGCGGTGACCGGAGACGTTGAGCACGTCATCGATGCGACCCGTGATCCAGTAGTAGCCATCCTCGTCGCGGCGGGCGCCGTCGCCCGTGAAGTATTGCCCGGGATACTGCCGGAAGTAGGTGTCGATGTAACGCTGGTGATCGCCATAGACGGTGCGCATCTGCGCCGGCCAGGGCTGGGTGATGACCAAGGCGCCCTCGCCCGCGCCCAGGATGGGGGTGCCTTCCGCCGGGTCCACCAGGGCCGGGACCACGCCAAAGAAGGGGCGGGTGGCCGAACCGGGCTTGAGGGGGGTGGCGCCGGGCAGGGGGGTGATGAGATGGCCGCCGGTTTCGGTCTGCCACCAGGTATCCACGATGGGGCAGCGCGCGTCGCCGACCACGCGGTAGTACCACTCCCAGGCCTCAGGGTTGATGGGCTCGCCAACCGAACCCAGGATCCGCAGGGACGTGCGCGAGGCCACTTTGACCGGCTCCTCGCCGGCGCGCATCAGGGAGCGGATGGCAGTAGGCGCGGTGTAGAAGATGTTGACCTGATGTTTGTCCACGACCTGCCAGAAGCGCGACATGTCCGGGTAGTTGGGGATACCTTCGAACATCAGGGAGGTGGCGCCGTTGGCCAGGGGGCCGTAAACGATATAGGTGTGGCCCGTTACCCAGCCGACGTCGGCGGTGCACCAGTAAACCTCGCCTTCCTGGTAATCGAAGGTGTACTTGTGAGTCATGGCGGCGAAGACCAGATAACCGCCCGTGGTGTGAAGGGCGCCCTTAGGCTTGCCCGTGGAGCCGGAGGTGTAGAGGATGAAGAGGGGGTCTTCGGCCTCCATCGCCTCGGGCTCGCACACGGAGTCGGCTGTAGCCATGGCCTCGTGGTACCAGACATCGCGGCCCTCGGTCCAGGCCACCTTGCCGCCAGTCCGCTGGACCACCAGCACGGTGCCGACGTTCGGGCATTCGTTGAGGGCGGTGTCGGCGTTCTTCTTCAAGGGCACGTTGCGGCCACCGCGAACACTCTCGTCGGCGGTGATAAGTACGCGGCAGTCGGAGTCCAGGATGCGGTCGCGCAGGCTGTCCGGGGAGAAGCCGCCGAAGACGATCGAGTGGACGGCCCCGACACGGGTACAGGCCAGCATGGCCACCGCCGCCTCGGGAATCATGGGCAGATAAATGCAGACCCGGTCACCCTTCTTGACGCCCTTGGACTTGAGGACATTGGCGAGCTTACAGACCTGGGTGTGCATCTCGCGGTAGGTGAGTTTCTTGTCCTCCGCGGGATTGTCGGCTTCCCAGATGATGGCAACCTGATCACCGCGCGTGGCCAGATGCCGATCCAGGCAATTGTAGGAGACATTGAGCTGACCGCCTTCGAACCACTTGATGTAAAGATTCTCGGGGTCGAAGCTATAGTCCATCACCTTGTCGAACTTTTTGCTCCAGGTGACGAATTTCTCCGCCTGTTCGGCCCAGAAGCCATTGGGGTCCTCGACCGAGCGCTTGTACATGGTCTCGTATTGCTCGGCGTTGATATGGGCCTTGGCGGCGATGGCGGCGGGAACTTCGTAAGTCTTGATTTCCGACATGGGAACCAATCTCCTGATCTGAGGTGGTGAATTAATGGCCGCCGGCCTGTGGAGTGGCCGGACGGAAAGAGCTTGCCTGCTGGGATCGTCCCATCTGGAAGGAGTGGGCGATCGATATTCATGACGCGACAAGCGCATTCGTGCTGATATAAGGCGGCGGGGGCTTATGCCGCTTAAGTTATCCTCGACTTCCCCGGCTTCATGGCTCGGGGGTTGTAATTAGGGCTGTCCTCCTCGCGTCCGAAGCCCGGAACGGTGTAAACACCGCTCCCGAAATGGAAGGTCGCCCAAGTCTAAACACTTGTCGCGGCCTTCGCTAGCACTTCGCCATACCGAGGTCGCCAGGGCCTTCAGACGAGGAATTCCCGCAAGGCGAAGCCTTTGCCACTGTCACGTTGTGCGGCCTGGGCGAGGAAGAGTTCGCCAGCAGCCAGGGCATCGCTAAGGGCGTTGTGAGCGCCATAGCGGGGCAGGTTGTAGCGGGCGCCCAGGTTATGCAAACGCAGGTCTGAGCCCTTGAAAGGGGTCTGGCGCTGTTGGAAGTTGCGTAAAGCGACGGCTTGGGTGTCCACGATGGGCACAATCAGCGGCCCCCCCAGAAGACGCTTGCAGGCCAGGTCGATGAAGGTCTCCTCAATGTAGGAATGATGGGCGATCATGACCTTACCCGCCAGTTCCAGGAGGAATTCCTTCAGCACCTTGGCGAGGGGTTCGCCAGTGGCCGCCTCGTCATCCAGAATCTGGTGGATAACAGCGCTGGCCTCGGGGATGGCCCGGTCGGTGAGCACCAGGCGATGGCTGGCGTTGGCAAGATCAATGCGGTTGCCGTGGAGGGCCACATAGCCAAAGCTGAGGATGCTGTCCTGTTTAGGGTCCAATCCCGTGGTCTCCAGGTCCACGGCCAGGTAATCCACCTGACGATAGTCCGTCTTCGGGTCGGGAAAGGGCCTCGCCAGATAGTCGCGCAGGGGGCCCGCCGGCAATTTGCGGAGGTGCCAGCGGCGGCGGAATTCCGGAGTCAGTGGCCAGGTCATCGTCAAGCGTCAGCCAAAACGTCCGGCCTGATAACGCTGCTCGAGGACGTCCTGCATGGTATTGATCAGGGAGAAGGCATCCTTGAGGTGCCCTCTTTCCAGGCCCGACAGGGAGTCTGGGGCCAGGAAATTGTCCGCCTTCTGTCCCTGGCGCAACTGGTCGGTTTGGTGGCGCAGACGGAGGGCGCCGATCAACTCCAGCGCATCGATGAGATTGGCCGCCCCCTCTCGACTCACGACCTGGGATTTGGCGGCCTGTTCCAGGCGCTCGGTGGTGTTGACGGCTGGCTGGCCACTGGTCAAGGCATAGACCCGGGCCATGTCGATGATGGGCACCGTGCCGCGATGCTTAAGGTCCAGGGTTTTGTCGTGGTTGCCACCACTGACGAGGACGAAATTGCGGAAAAACCCCAGGGGTGGCCGATGCTTGAGGGCATTGGCCACCATGTAGGCGATGAAGATGCGGTTGGCGCGGCAGAGGTCGAGGACATGTTCGCGGAGCTCCTCGACCATGCCCTCGGGGTCGTGAATCGCTCGCAGGTCGAAGAAGATGCTGGAATGCATCAGTGCCAGGGGCTCTGGCCGCTCGATCCAGGAATTGAAATACTTGCGCCACATGCGCAAGGGTTGGCGCCACTTGGGATTGGAGGCCATGACGTTGCCTGGGCAGTAGACATAGCCACAGGCATTGAGGCCGTCGTTGACGATGCGGGCCAGGTCGGCGAAATAGGCGTCGTCCTCCGGCTTCATGTGGTCGGCAATGAGTAGGGCATTGTCCTGGTCGGAATGGGAGGATTGCTCGCGCCTGGCCTGTGACCCCGCGGCCATCCAGGCGTAGGGTACGGGCGGGGGCCCCAGTTCCTGCTCCGCCATCTCTACCAGTCGCGTGGTGATGGCGTCGGTGACGGCGCTTACGGCCTGTCCCACCTGATCCGTCGTCGCGCCACTTCTGACGAGATGCACCTGCAGGTTCGCTACCTTGGCGCTGAGGGCGACCAGGGCATCCAGGTCCTTGGCCTTGCGGATGTCGCCGACCAGGTACACCGAGTTGGCACTCTGGAAGCGGACCAGATCGGAGGTAGAAAGCATGCCGACGACCCGGCCATCCTCCAGCACTGGCAGATGATGGACATTCAGCCGGGTCATGGTGATCAGGGCGTGAAAGGCCAGGGTACCGCTGGTGATGGTATGGAGATGGGTGGTCATAATGCGGGTGACCGGCTCCTCGTAGGAGAGGCCCGCCGCGATACAGCGGGTGCGCAGGTCGCGGTCGGTGATGATGCCCGCTAAACGGTCCCCGTCCATGACAAAGATGGAGGCGACGCGGTCCTCACTCATGGCAGTGGCGGCCATGCGGATGCTGGCCTCGAGCGGGACGCTGGTGACCTTGCGACCGGTAACAAAGTCGCGGATGTTGACCGTCATCAGGCTGCCGCCGCTCATTGTCGGCTCCAATTGCAGCAGGTCCAGGGCCTTGCGCAGCCGCTCGCGCTGGGAGTGATCGAAGAAGGTGGCGAAATCCGGGTAATCCTCGCGCAGTTTGGCGAGGTCGGCACAGGTCAGGAGGTAACAGAGGGTATCCTCGGCGGTAGTGCCTGTGAGGGTTAGCGTCACGTCAACCTTCAGGCAGGCCGTGGTGCAGAGATCGCCCTCGGCGAGCTTGCTCAGCAGGTCGCCTTCGGGGTTGCGTAACTCCACTGCGCCCCGCCGGAGGATGTAAAGGTAGGCTTGATCCGCGTCCTTGGGGGGGAATTCCAGCCCCCGGCGAAAATAGCGGACCGACAGCTTCTTGGGCAGACGATCCAAAACCCCCTCCGGCAGCAGGTCGAAGGGGTGGTGGGAGGCCAGGAAATCGCGGATTTCGAGTAGTTCTACGTCCATCGCAGGTGTCCCTAGGTTGGCGCAAACGACAACCATACACGAACTAACCGAACTCGTGCCTTGCCCTCGCTCAACAAATCAGTGCTTCCAGGCCAGGCGACGGGCGGATGGGGTCGTGGTAAGCGGCACCTGACCTAAGGGGTGGGGCGCGGCGCCGGGGCGATAGGTATCGCGCGCGGCGCCACTGAGGCCAACCGCCGGCTTTAGTTTTTTCTGCCCGAGGGGACTGCGGGGCGGATGAGTGGTTTTTTGGGGGTAGCGGGTCGGGCGGGAGCCTGGCTGCTGTGCGGGGTGGAAGAAGCTTTACTGAGGGATGCGTCGTGGACGGCGGTGTCAGGGGTCGGGGGGGCCTCTGTCGTTCCGATATCGCCTCCTTGCTCGGTCAGGGTCTTGGCACGTTCCAGGGCCTTGCGCGCCTTGTCTTCCGCCGCGTTCAGACGCTCCTGAGCCTGTCGGGCCTCATCCAAGGCCCGTGCCGCCTCGCTTTGTTCCTGGGCGCTGGCCTGGGCCAGGGCCTGGGCGGTGCGCGCCTGGGCCTCGGCGGTCTTAGCTTGGGCGCGGGCGGTCTCCGCCTGGGCGGCTGCAGTCTCGGCCTGGGCCTGGGCCTCCAGTTCTAACTGGGCCTGAGCATCGGCAATCTTCTTGGCCGCTTGGGCCAGGATCTCCTGCCGCGCCCGCTCATTCTCGGCCGCCGCCGCCTTACGAATGGCCTCGACCTCGGCTCGGGTCTCGGCCTTCATGCGCTCGACCAGGGCCTGGGCTTCGCGACGGGCTGCCTCCGCCTGCTCTCTGGCCTCGGAGGCCTGCTTGAGGGCACTCTGCACCTCGGCATGAGCCTGGGCGGACTTGGCCTGGGCCTCCGCCTGGAGTTGGGTGGCCTGGGCCTCGGCCTTGGCGGCCTGGGCCCGGGCCGTGGCGGTCTCCGCCTGGGCCTCGGCTTGGGCCCGGGCCACCTTTTCCTGGGCTAGGGCGACCTCGACTTGAGCCTTGGCGGCCTCCGTCAACTCCCTGATCAGGGCTCCCAATTGTTTGGTGTTCTTATCTTTAGTGGACATAGGGGTCTCCTCGTTAGCAGACATGGGGGGCTCTTCAACATGAGTCATAGGGGGCTCCTCCTTTGTAGTCATAGGGGTCTCCTCGTTCGGGTCGCTTTGGGTTGATTGCCCATGGACGACTTGCTGGCCTCATCCAGCGGGCAATCAAGGTTGCCTCGCCAGGTATTTTGGTAATGTTAAGGGATTGTGACGGTCGAGGGATAAAAATCACGCCCCAGGTTGGGCGGGTTCAGGAGGTTACCCCGGGTTTTGCATAGGTTGGGTCACCCGGTGGCGTCTCGTCGCGGGTCCGATAATCAGGCCCATCTGAGCCCCCTTTTCCTCAGAACCCTGTTGTTAGTCACCATGGAAAGGTGCTGTTGAAGACACCAAACAACAGGATAGCGCGGCCTTGGGAACCCACACATCAGATCTGGAGGGGCATGGAGAGAAGGTGCTGAGATTGGCACAAAGGCCAGGCGGGATGATTCTTGGGTGGCGCGGGATTAGGAATGTCAGCACCCATCGTCCTTGCCATACCCAATGAACTTGTGTCATTGTGTTTTCGCAATGGCGCTCGTGTCAACATCTAAGACTTGGCTCGGAAGATGCCGCATCGCCGGCTGACCGATCCAATGCTTAGTCTAGGCCATGCTGGAACCTACCTAAGGTGGTATGGTTATTTTGGGCCCGACCGTGATGCGGTTGGGTTTCCCACCAAAAAAAGTGAGGAGTCATTATGTCGATTCATGCAACAAAAGAATTGCAGGCGTACTGGAAGGAAAACCTTGTCATCATTACGGTTCTCCTGAGCATCTGGTTCGCGGTGTCCTACGTTTGCGGCATCCTGCTTGCCAATCAGCTCGACGCGTTCAGGATTGGCGGTTTCCCCCTTGGTTTCTGGTTTGCCAACCAGGGCTCGCTGGTGACCTTTGTTGTCCTGATCTGGGTCTATGTTGGGCTCATGGACAGGCTGGACATCAAGTATGGCGTGCAGCAGGACTGATACTGGTCCTCACGTTCGTAGCAACCGCCTTCCCAAATTGATGAGGTAACTCATATCATGACAATTCTTCAGTGGACTTGGATCCTTACAGGCCTCAGTTTCGGGGTTTACATCTACATCGCCTACTGGGCGAGGGCAAGAACAACCGGCGATTTTTATGTGGCCGAGAAGTCGGTGCCGCCTTTGCTGAATGGCATGGCTACCGGCGCCGACTGGATGTCTGCGGCTTCCTTTATTTCCATGGCGGGCTTGATTTCCTTCCTCGGACGCGACGGGTCCTATTACCTGATGGGGTGGACCGGAGGCTACGTGCTGTTGGCCCTGCTGTTCGCTCCCTATTTGCGTAAGTACGGCAAGTTTACGATCCCTCAGTTCGTTGGCGATCGTTACTACTCGCAAACTGCTCGCCTCATCGCGCTGCTCTGTGCCATTTTCGTCTCCTTTACCTATGTGGCTGGCCAGATGCGTGGCGTTGGCGTGGTCTTCTCGCGCTTCATGGATGTCGAAATCAACACCGGTGTCATCATCGGTATGGCGCTGGTCTTCTTCTACGCCACCCTCGGCGGCATGAAGGGGATCACCTATACCCAGGTCGCCCAATACGTCGTTTTGATCACCGCCTATCTGATACCGGCGATCTTCATCTCCATGCACTTCACCGGCAACCCGGTCCCACAGATCGGCTACGGTTCACCAATTTCCCCCGAGGGTGCGGCATTGCTCAACGACCCCAGTACCCAGGGGAAATACCTGCTGGATGTATTGGATGGGCTGAATAAAGATCTTGGTTTTGCGGCCTACACCAGTGGTCAGCGGCCGATGATTGACGTCTTCTTCATCACCCTCTCGCTGATGATTGGCACCGCTGGCCTCCCACACATCCTGATCCGCTTCTTCACCGTGCCCAAGATCCGTGATGCCCGCTCTTCCGCTGGATGGGCCTTGATCTTCATCGCCCTGCTGTACACCACTGCTCCGGCCGTGGCTGTGTTCGCGCGCACCAACTTCATCAAGACGGTGAACGACGTCGAGTATGTCAAGGCCCCCTCCTGGTTCAAAAACTGGGAAAAGACCGGGCTGGTCGGCTGGAAGGACAAGAATGGCGACGGCATCATGCAGATTCGCCCCGGCAAGTGGGATGACCCTAAGAGTGCTAACGAAGTCAAGATTGACCAGGACATCATGGTTCTGGCCAACCCGGAAATTGCCAAACTCCCCAACTGGGTCGTCGGTCTGGTCGGTGCTGGTGGCCTGGCAGCCGCCTTGTCCACGGCGGCGGGCCTGTTGCTGGTCATTTCGGCCGCCGTTTCGCATGACCTGATGAAGAATATCCTCAAACCGGATATGTCGGAAAAGGCAGAACTCTGGTGGGCACGAGGTGGCGCCGGCGTGGCTGTTGTCATCGCCGGCCTGTTCGGAATCTATCCACCAGGGTTCGTGGCCCAGGTGGTGGCCTTTGCCTTCGGCCTGGCAGCGGCCTCCTTCTTCCCGGCCATCCTGATGGGCATCTTCAACAAGAAGATGAACAAGGAGGGCGCCATTGCCGGAATGGTCGTCGGCATCGTCTTTACCGCCCTCTATATCTGGTGGTTTAAGTATGGCAACCCGGCGGCCAACAATCCGGCCGGCTGGTGGCTGGGAATCTCTCCGGAAGGGATTGGCACCGTTGGCGCCGCGCTCAACTTCATCACCAGCTATGTGGTCAGCAAGTTCACCAAAGAGCCGCCAGCCGAGATCCAGGATCTGGTGGGCAGCCTGCGTTACCCCGGCAAGGAGGTACCCGCGGCAAGCAGCCATTGAGCGATGAGTTAATCTGAGCTGAACTGATGGCGGCTACCGGAAACGGTAGCCGCCATCTTTTTTATCCATATTGCCGATTGGGAGCTGTACCCTCATGGCGAAGGTAGATCCGCCGCAGGGCAGGTTAAACATGACCAAACGCCTGAACGCCTTCATCCTGTCCAAAATACTGGGCATTCGGCTCCGTCCCACCGGCGCCGTCATTCTGGGTGGCTTCGCTGGCCTGAGCCTGACAACCACCATTCTCCCTACCGTCATCTCGATTCTGGGAATCATCGACGATTTCTCGGCGCGCCTCGATCTAGCGGGTTTTGCCGTGTACTCCTTCCTGGTGTGGGCAGCCGGTGGCTGGGCGGCCCAAAGACAAGCCAGCGCTCAGGGGGGGGCCGTCATCCTAGGCCTGGTAGGTTTAGTCAGCGCCGCCATTTTTGCCGGCCTGGCCTACGGCACCGAGAAGGAATTGATTCTGTTATGCGCAGCGGCGGGATTGGCCTACGGCTCCATCGGCGGAATGCTCATAGCCATTGCCCTTAGTGAAAACACTAATGCCTCCTCGGGTTGACTTCCGGACTGGTCTAAAGCGGGCTATCACCGCTGGTACGGGGGTTATCCCGCCTGCCAATCCGGGTAGTGATCCGGGACCCGTCTTCCCTGCCGATGGAGGTGTAGTCAATGCCGGTTACTTCGCTATGGCCTGGGCTGGGATTCGCCTGGACTTGGCGAGGAAGATAATATATCTTGCCGGCCTGTCCGAGAGTTCCCCAAGTATCCAGATCGGATTCTGGTCCTAACTCAGGGCGCTGCGAACAGGATTTGCATTCCCAGGCTGGCAGGGCTCATTGGCTCTGGTTCGCCTTGCCCGGTCAGGGTGGGAACGCCATGGATAGCCAACCCAGTGGTTGCAGCCACGCCGTTCGTGGCGGGTACCCAAGGCAGCGACCTCCCTAACTCCGATTTCAATCAACTCCTTACCCATCATCAGGAGGTAATGCTGTGTCCATAGAAGCATGGGGGCAGATTCGGGCAAACCCGAAATTTCAGAAATTCGTCAAGAAACGTAACCGGTACTCGATCGTCATGTCCATCCTGGTCATCATCGCGTACTTTGGTTTCATCCTCCTGGTCGCCTTTGACAAGCCTTTCCTGGCCCAAAAGCTCGTTCCGGGTAGCGTCACCTCCCTAGGGATACCCATCGGCGTGGGCGTCATCCTCTTCACTATCATCCTAACCTGGATTTATGTCCGTAAGGCCAATACCGAGTTCGATGCCGAGGCTGCGGCCATCCTGGAGGAATCCACGAAATGAATCCCACCATCACGAGTTTGATCGCGGTCGCCGCCATCATCCTGATTGGCGTTTTCGGTACGGCCTTTGGTGCCGGTCCCGACCTCGGACAGACCACGCAACAGGCCACCAACTGGGTGGCCATTTCCATGTTCGCCGGTTTTGTCCTCATCACCCTGGGCATCACCAAGTGGGCCGCCGCCCGGACCCGTTCCGTTGCCGATTTCTACACCGCGGGGGGAGGCATCACCGGATTTCAGAATGGTCTGGCCATAGCCGGTGATTACATGTCCGCTGCCTCCTTCCTGGGTATCTCGGGCCTGGTGTTCGCTAACGGCTTCGACGGCCTCATCTTCTCCATCGGCTGGCTGGTTGGCTGGCCCGTCATCACCTTCCTCATGGCGGAACGCCTGCGTAACTTAGGCAAGTTCACCTTCGCGGACGTGGCTTCCTACCGTTTCTCCCAGACCCCACTTCGTAGTTTCGCCGCGACCGGCACCTTGGTAGTGGTGGCCTTTTACATGATTGCCCAGATGGTTGGCGCCGGTCAGCTCATCAAGGTGCTTTTCGGTCTTGAGTACATCTACGCTGTTATCCTGGTGGGCGTCATCATGATGATGTATGTCCTCTTTGGCGGTATGACCGCCACCACCTGGGTCCAGATCATCAAGGCCTGTCTTCTGCTCGCCGGCGCCACCTTCATGGCGGTGATGGTCATGGTGCAGTTTGGCTTTAGTCCTGAGGCCCTCTTCGCCAAGGCGGTTGAGGTCAAGACGGGGATGGCTATCGCCACCGGTAAGACTGCCGAGGAGGCCGCCAAGGCCGGTGCCTCGATTATGGGACCCGGGGGCCTGATCAGTGATCCCATCTCTGCTATCTCCGTCGGTATGGCCCTCATGTTCGGCACGGCTGGCTTGCCCCATATCCTGATGCGCTTCTTTACCGTCCCCACCGCCAAGGAGGCCCGCAAGTCCGTGGCCTGGGCGACGACCTGGATCGGCTACTTCTACATCCTGACCTTCATCATCGGCTTTGGCGCCATCGTCAACCTGATCCCCGATCCGACGAAATACTTCGTCGCTGGCGACCTGGCCAAGGGCCTGAATGGCGGCGGCAACATGGCGGCGGTCCATCTCGCCAACGCCGTGGGTGGCAACGTCTTTCTGGGCTTTATCTCCGCCGTGGCCTTCGCCACCATCCTGGCTGTGGTGGCCGGTCTGACCCTATCCGGCGCCTCCGCCGTCTCCCATGACCTTTACGCCTCCGTCTGGCGCCATGGTAATGTGGATTCCGACACCGAACTGCGAGTCTCCAAGATCACTACGGTGATTCTGGGCATCGTCGCCGTCCTGTTGGGCATCCTTTTCGAAAAGCAGAATGTGGCCTTCATGGTCATGTTGGCCTTCACCGTCGCCGCGTCGGCCAACTTCCCGGTCCTCTTCATGTCGGTGCTCTGGAAGAACTGCACCACGCGCGGGGCCGTGGCGGGTGGTATCGTCGGTCTCGTCATGTCCGTCGTACTGACCGTGGTCTCGCCCGCCGTCTGGGAGGCTACCCTCGGTAACCCCAAGGGCAGCGCCCTCTTCCAGTTCTCCACCCCGGCGATTTTCTCCATCACCGCGGCCTTCTTGGTGATCTGGCTGGTCTCCATCCTGGATCGCAGCCCGCAGGCCATGAAGGAACGTGCCCTCTATCCCGATCAGATGACCCGTTCGGAAACCGGCGTCGGTGCCTCCCTGGCCTCCAGCCATTGATGCTCCGAGCCTTTTGAGGGCAATGCCCGCTTCGGCGGGCATTTTTGCTTAGGGGGCCGCCCTAAGAATCGCTTTAGCGGTTGCAAGGGCGGACCCTTTCTCGCCAGGCATCCAGCCAGGCCGAGCCTCCCGCCAGCCTTGCACTTGAATTTGGCGGAAAAACTACCTACCTTCAGTATCCTCGGTTCTTCAGGAAGGGTTCGCGGCCCCGGACAGAGGGCCGCCCCAAACCCGAACGCGACCGCCTTACCCGAAATTTCCGGCATCCAGCAGGACCACACATGCGCTATCTCAGTACACGCGGGGGAGTGACCCCCATCGGATTCGCCGAGGCGGTGATGATGGGCCTGGGCACGGATGGGGGTCTCCTGGTGCCCGCCAGCCTGCCGCGTCTGGATGCCGCGACCCTCAAGGCCTGGTCGCGCCTGCGCTTTCAGGACCTGGCCCTGAAGGTTATGTCACCCTTTGTCGGTGACGCCATCCCCCGCGACCACCTGGCGGCCCTGATTGAGCGTTCCTACGCCAGCTTCACCCACCCGGAAGTGACCCCTGTCATCGCCCTCGGCGACCAGTGGCTGCTCGAACTCTTTCATGGCCCCACGGCGGCCTTCAAGGATGTGGCCCTCCAGTTTCTGGGTAATCTCTTTGAATATCTGCTGGAGCGGGATGGTGGTCAGCTCAACATCTTGGGCGCCACCTCGGGCGATACGGGCTCGGCGGCCATCGCCGGTGTGCGCGGCAAGTCGCGCATCCACATCTTTATCCTGCATCCCGAGGGCCGTGTCTCACCGATTCAAGAGCGCCAGATGACGACGGTACTGGACGCCAATGTCCACAACATCGCCATCCGCGGTACCTTCGATGACGGTCAGCGCATCGTCAAGCAACTCTTCGGCGACCTGGAATTCAAGCGCAATCTCAGCCTGGGTGCCGTCAACTCTATCAATTGGGCGCGCATCCTGGCCCAGATGGTTTACTACTTCTACGCCTGGGGGCGCCTGGCGGCGGATGATCCTCAACGCCCAGTCAGCTTTGCCGTGCCTACGGGCAACTTTGGTGATGTTTTCGCTGGCTACATGGCCAAGCGCATGGGTCTGCCGGTGAACCGCCTCATCATCGCCACTAACCGCAACGATATTCTGAGCCGCTTCGTCCATACCGGGGTCTACGCGGCGGGGGAGGTCTATCCGACCCTGAGCCCGGCCATGGACATCCAGATCGCCTCTAACTTCGAACGCTATCTCTATTTCCTGCTGGGTGAAGACCCGACGGCGGTGCGCCTTCTGCTCGACGGCATGGCCAAGACCGGCCGCCTGACGGTAGATGCCGAGCATCATGCCCAGGTCCGGGCCGATTTCGACGCCCTGGCCGTCAGCGACGCGGAGACCCTGGACCAGATCCGTGCCACTTTCGCCCATTCCCATTATGTCCTGGACCCGCATACGGCGATTGGCGTAAGGGCGGCCCAGGGCTACCAGGACGCCATCTGCCTGGCCACAGCTCATCCCGCCAAGTTTGGTGAGGCCGTGACCCAAGCCATTGGCGGCGAGGCGTCACCGCCCCCGTCCCTGCAAGGTTTGTGGGAAAAGGAGACCCGTTGCGCCCGTCTGGAGGCCAGTGCAGACGCTATCCGCGCCCATATCCGCGCCACCTTGGAGACGGCAAGCCTATGAGTGGCCCTGCCCCCGCCATCCTCATTCTTGACACCACTCTGCGGGATGGCGAACAGACCCAGGGCGTCTCTTTCTCGCCCGAGGAAAAGACCCAAATTGCCAAGGCGTTGCTGGAATTGGTGCGGGTCGATCGCATCGAGGTGGCATCGGCGCGGGTCTCAAGCGGTGAACTCGCCGCCGTGTCGAACATCATTGATTGGGCCCAGGACCAGGGATTGGATGGACGCGTTGAGGTCCTGGGCTTCGTCGATCATGGCCGCAGCGTTGACTGGATCCACCAGGCCGGCGGGCGCGTGCTCAACCTCCTCGCCAAGGGCAGCGAAAAACATTGTCATGGCCAGCTCGGTAAAACCCTCGACGAGCACGCCCAAGAGGTGCGCGATGTCATCCGCCTTGCCCAGGATCGCGGGCTCGGGGTCAATATCTATCTGGAGGATTGGTCCAACGGCTATCAGGACAACCCTGACTATGTCTTTGGTCTGGTGGAGCGGCTGGGGGATACGGGGTTAGGGCATATCATGCTGCCCGACACCTTGGGCGTCATGACCCCGGAGCGGGTCTTCACAGCCCTGTCGGATATGCGCCTGCGCTTCCCGGGGCTCAAGTTCGATTTCCATCCCCATAACGACTATGGCCTCGCGACGGCCAACGTTCTGGCTGCGGCTCAAGCGGGGGCGGCGGCGGTCCATTGCACCGTCAATTGCCTGGGCGAGCGCGCTGGAAACGCCTCCCTGGCGGAGGTCGCAGTCAATCTGCGCGACCACCTGGGTTTCAAGTTATCCATCGACGAGACCCACCTGGCGCGGGTTAGCGAGTTGGTGGAATACTTCTCCGGTAAACGCATCGCCGACAATGCCCCCATTGTTGGCGAAGATGTCTTCACCCAGACGGCCGGTATCCACGCCGATGGCGATCGTAAGGGTAGCCTTTACCATACCCAGTTGAGCCCGGAGCGCTTCGCCCGCCGTCGTAAGTACGCCCTTGGCAAGCTCGCCGGCAAGGCCTCCCTGGCCAAAAACCTCGAAAGGCTCGACATCAGCCTGTCGGAGGAAAATCAGCGCAAGGTGTTGCAGCGTGTCGTGGAATTGGGGGACTCCAAGAAGACCATCACCACCGATGACTTGCCCTTTATCATCGCCGAGGTTTTGGAGAGCCAGGATTACAATCATGTCCAATTGCTGGCCTGCAACGTCAGTAGCGCTATGGACTTACCCTCCACCGCCAGCATCCGCGTGCGCGTCGGAGAGACCATCCACTATGCCGCCGGCAGCGGCAACGGCAGCTTTGATGCCTTCATCAAGGCCCTCGCCAAGGTCCTACGCCGTCATAGCCTCACGCTTCCCAGTTTGATCGACTACGAGGTGCGCATCCCTAAGGGTGGCCGAACCGATGCCCTCACCGAATGCATCATCACCTGGGCAGACGAGGCAGGACCGGTCCGCACCCGCGGTGTGCATACCAACCAGGTTTTCGCCGCTATCGCCGCCACCTTGCGTCTGGTTAATCTTCTGGTTCACCGCACGTCGCACCGGGAGGGACCCGTCTTGGATGCGGGGGGTTAAGGGGTGTTACGAGGCCCTGCAAGTTGTCAGCTCGTCCGGCTGGTGATTTTCTGGTGGCTTTTCGGGCCATTCTGTCCGAAACTAAAGGTCTTATGATCGTTGGCGCGGGAGCCTGGACCCACGGGTCCCGGTTGGCATCCGGCGCACCATCCCTTCCCCCTGTTGGTGGCGAGACGATGCGAAAGATGAAAACCCTCCCGATGCTGGCGGCACTCTTGCTGACGGGTTTGTCCCATGCCGCTACGCAGGCGGCGGAAAAAAACGCTGACTTGAAGGCGGATAAGGTCTTTGACGAGGCCATGCGCAGTCAGGACATGCACTTGCTCACGGCATCGGGTCAGCGTTATGAGACCGGCGTCGGCGTTGGGCAGGATGCGGATAAGGCGGTGCGCCTCTATTGCCGCGCCGCCCAAATGGGGGATGGCGATGCCAAATATCGTCTCGGCTACCTTTATGCCTACGGTCGGGGCGTAAAACGCGACCTGGAACTTGCCGCCGCCTGGTTTGGCGAGGCCGTCAAGGCGCAGCACACCATGGCTGCTACTCAGCTCAAGCTCCTCAAGGTCACCGCGGCTTCCAAGCAGCGTCCCACCTGTACCCCGGGTGGTGGTGGCGGGGGTGTAACCCAGATCGTCGCCATCCGGCCCCATCCCGCCTCCGGAGAAATCGCCAAGTTGGTGCATAGCCTGGCCCCGAAATACCGGCTTGATCCCAGCCTGGTGCTGGCGGTCGTCGAGGTGGAATCCAATTTCAATCCCCAGGCTCGCTCACCCAAGGATGCCCAGGGTCTGATGCAACTTATCCCCGCTACCGCCGATCGTTTCGGTGTCAAGGATGTCTGGGATCCGGAGCAAAATCTGAACGGCGGCATGGCCTACCTGCGCTGGCTTCTCGACCACTTTGACGGCGATATCAAGCTGGCCCTGGCTGGCTACAACGCCGGAGAAGGGGCGGTCGAGAAGCATGGCGGGGTTCCCCCCTTCGAAGAGACCCAGTCCTATGTCGCGCGTATCCTGCGCCGCCTCGGGCTCGAGGAGGGCCAGCAAAGTAGCCCAGGTTAGGGCCGGCGCGGGACCATCAGGGCGAGGTGGCCGCTCGCGCCGCTCGTGCCTGCCCCCATTCCAACGAGGACAGATGTCATGAGCGCCATTCCCCAGGAATTTATCCGTAATACGGCCCGTCTCTCGGATGCGGCTATCCAGCCCTTCACCCGTTCGCGCAAGATCTACGTCCAGGGGTCCCGGGATGATCTGCGCGTACCCATGCGGGAGGTGAGTCAGACGGCCACCCACACCCAGCGTGGTGTGGAAGAAAATCCGCCGATTTACATCTACGACACCTCGGGCCCCTACACGGACCCGCAGGCTCACATCGACCTCCTAGCGGGCCTGCCGGATTTGCGCGGGGCCTGGATCGAGGAGCGCGGCGACACCGAGCGTCTTGCTGGTCCCAGTTCCGCCTTCGGCCGTCAGCGCCAACGGGACCCGAGTCTGGCCCACCTGCGCTTTGAGCACATACGCGTACCGCGCCACGCCAAGCCGGGGGCCAATGTCACCCAGATGCACTATGCCCGCCAGGGTCTCGTGACCCCGGAGATGGAATTCATCGCCATCCGCGAGAATATGCGCCTGGAGGAACTGCGCGCCGATCCTCGTTACGCCAAGCTGCTGCGCCAGCACCCGGGGCATGGCTTTGGCGTCCGGCTGCCCGCGTCCATCACCCCGGAATTCGTGCGCGCCGAGGTGGCCGCCGGACGGGCCATCATCCCCGCCAACATCAACCATCCGGAGCTGGAGCCCATGATCATTGGGCGCAATTTCCGGGTGAAGATCAACACCAATATCGGCAACTCAGCGGTCACCTCCAGCATCGAGGAAGAGGTGGAGAAGATGGTCTGGTCCTCCCGCTGGGGGGGGGACACCCTCATGGACCTCTCCACCGGCAAGAACATCCACGAGACCCGCGAGTGGATCCTGCGCAATGCCCCCGTGCCCATCGGCACCGTCCCCATTTACCAGGCCCTGGAGAAGGTGGACGGCAAGCCCGAGGAGCTGACCTGGGCGATGTTCCGCGACACCCTCATCGAGCAGGCCGAGCAGGGGGTGGACTACTTCACCATCCATGCCGGGGTCCTGCTGCGCTATGTCCCGCTGACGGCGGATCGGGTGACCGGCATCGTCTCCCGGGGCGGCTCCATCCTCGCCAAGTGGTGCCTGGCTCATCACCAGGAAAACTTCCTCTATACCCACTTCGAAGACATCTGCGACATCATGAAGGCCTACGATGTGGCCTTTAGCCTGGGTGACGGCCTGCGCCCCGGCTCCATCGCCGACGCCAACGACGCCGCCCAGTTCGCGGAGCTCGAAACCCTGGGCGAGCTGACCCAGATCGCCTGGAGGCATGATGTTCAGGTCATGATCGAAGGCCCCGGCCATGTGCCCCTGCACCTGATCGAGGAGAACGTCACCAAAGAGCTGAAGGATTGCTACGAGGCGCCCTTCTACACCCTGGGGCCCCTGATTACCGACATCGCCCCCGCTTACGATCACATCACCTCCGCCATCGGCGCCGCCAACATTGGCTGGTACGGCACTGCCATGCTCTGCTACGTCACCCCCAAGGAGCACCTGGGCCTACCCAACAAGGAGGACGTGCGCGACGGCATTATCGCCTACAAGATCGCCGCCCATGGCGCTGACCTCGCCAAGGGTTTGCCCGGTGCCCAGGTGCGTGACAATGCCCTGTCCAAGGCCCGCTTCGAGTTTCGCTGGGAGGACCAGTTCAACCTGTCCCTGGACCCCGAGCGCGCCCGCGCCTACCACGACGAGACCATGCCTCACGAGGCCCACAAGGTTGCCCACTTCTGCTCTATGTGCGGCCCCCACTTCTGCTCCATGCGCATCACCCAGGAGGTGCGCGACTATGCCGAGGCCCATCGCCTTGACGATGTCGAGGCCGCGCTGGCCGAGGGGATGAAAGAAAAGGCCGATGAGTTTCTGAAAGAGGGCGGACGGATTTACTGTGAGGTATGACCGGGATTTCGCTTTCCGATTAGTGGTGTGAGCGGTTAGCGCCACCGATAACTTTCCATTGGGCGATTCCCACTGATAGCCGTGTGCGAGGTGCGTCAGTGGCTGCGCCGATAACCACCGCCTGCTCAAGCAGGCGATGGAAGACCAGTCCGCGCCTTCGCGAGGCAAGGCGATTGAAGCGCAGGGTGAATTCCTCCAGATAGGATGGCAGGCGCTTAGGCATGCCAAGCTTCGAACTTCTGTTCTCGGGTCCGCTAATAACGGCATGCCCAATATCTTGGGCCAAGGGCGCTAGCCGCCTACCCCCCTCTTTTTAATCCATGTCAAGAAATGCCCTAGCCAGGAAGGCCGCCATTTGTTCGCGAGTGACGCTGGCATTCGGGCAGTATTCGCTAATGCCGCAGCCACGGGTAATCTTCATCTCCATGAAACGCTTAATGTAATCACAGGACCAATCGGTAGGAGAAACATCGTTGAAGGGGGCAACTCCACCGCAGTAATTGTCAGGGGGTTCACCTTCAATAGCACGGACAAATACGGCGGCAGCTTCCGCGCGGCTGAGTTGTCTGGAAGGACAGAAGTTGGTACTGCCGCATCCGCTGGTAATGTGCAGTTCATCCAATCGTTTGATGTGTGGACATGACCAGGCGGCCGCCTCAACATCGCTGAACGGGGCCAAACCGCCACAGTAGTCGGTCGCCGGGTCGCTTTCGAGGGCCCGAACCAGGAAGGCCGCCATTTCCTCTCGGGTTACCAGGCCTTGCGGGCAGAAGTTGTTGTTACCGCAGCCGCTGGTGATATTGGCAATGCTAATGGCGCGGATGTAGTCATAAGCCCAACTGCCAGCAGGCACGTCGGCGAACTCGCCAACCAGCTTGAATTCAGCGTTCACCTCTCTTGCCTCGTCCATGACGAGATGACAAGCATCCAGACCCGTGCAGGCCCCGCTCCAGCCCGCGAAGTAGGTACCCTGCGCTGGCGTGGCCGTGAGGGTGACCAGGGTGCCGAGATCGAAATCGGCGGAGCAGGCGGTACCACAGTCGATGCCAGTCGGTTGGCTGGTGACCGTGCCATTCCCCGTCCTGGTGACCGTCAGCTCGCTAGTCGTCGGCAAGCCGGGGCAGCCCGTGCCGGCAAAGGGCAAATCGGCTGGGGTGACCTGGACATCGGTGGTAAAGACGCGTTCGGCGGCCAAGATATCGGAACCCAGGAGCTTGCCGGGATAGGTCAGCTCCAGGGAGAAGGCCGTCCACCCCTGGGGCGGGGGTGGGACATAACCGACGAAGACGCCCTGGCCGTTGTCGAAAAGTTCGGTGCTCTGCCATACCGGCCCGATGGCCTCCAGACGGAAATCTCTGGCCTGGGGATTGGTGGCTTGCCACAAGCGCACCCGTTCGGGCGGGGTTACCGTCTGTAGCCGAATAGATCCGTCGGGCTCCAGGGTCCAGGAATATGTCGGGGCTGGCTCCCCGTCTAGCATGTCCTGGAGCCAGGAGAGGGTTGATATCACCAGGCTCGACAGATCCTGAAGGTCCTGACCTTGGGCATGATCAGTGTTGAAGGTATAGCGCAGTTGCTTGGGTTCCGGCAGGTCGGCGAAGTACAGCTGGGAGGAGTCGGGCAGAAAGAATTGATCGCCTGCCGAGTTGATCACCAACTTCGGCATCGTGAGACGGTCGCGGTAGGCATAGGGATCAATGATGTTCAGCATCGACCGGCCGGCTGGCGTTTGCGACCGGCAGGGAAGATCGAAAGCCGCGTAATCCTGAATGGCAGGGGTATAGAAACCGTAAGCCTCCCAGTGCCGCATGAAGTGCTTGCCCATGTTCAGCAGGTCGATGGAAATGGGAAGAATCGCCTTGACCCGGGACGCGCTGCCCTTCGGCGCTTCGACGGCGGCCGTGAGCCAGGTTGCCCAGCCTCGCTTGGAGCCGCCCGCCACAATGAAGTCCTCAATTGGCGAGGGCTTAATCAAAATCCCGCCGTCCAACCCATCGACAAAAGTTTGGACGGTATCCATGGCGCGCACGACCGCCTTGGTCATCGGCAGTTGCGCCAGCCATTCTGGGTCGCCCGTGATGAGGTATTTGTCCATGCCGTAGGCAAGAAGGGCGTCTTCTGTCCGTGCCGAGTCTTCATCGGTGAAAGTCAGCGGCTGGTTTGGGACCTGATTGACCATGGCGCTCACCGCACCGGTCGCGACAGACAGCAGACCGATTAAATCATCGTTCCCCGACGCCGTCTTTTGGTTCTGACCGCCGTTGATGACGAATAGCGCGGTATGCTGGTTCGACGAAAAGGGGAACCATGGCACGGCAATCAGTACCTGATGCTGCCACAAGGTGCGGTCGACCTCGGCCAGCGAACGCCATGCCTGTGAGGTCATGGCAATATCATAGATGGTGTAGCCTTCGCCTATCCGGGTTTCGATATGGGTGTAGCCATAATGGGTGTCCGGCTTGGCCACATAAGTCGTTCACACAAAATAACTATAACCTTGTCTAAATCCAGGGATTTGTTGTAAATTGGCCTCATGATCTGTTT
>JBGAUE010000042.1:0-12279 GCA_044228795.1 Chromatiaceae bacterium
AACCGCTGGCCTTAAATCATTTCTGGGTGGCTGGCTGAGTCGTCTTGAGGGTTGTGGGTGTGTGGTTCCGTGTGCGCCACGTGCGCCACGCTTACGCTGGAGGGTTGCATAACTACCATGTGGTTGCAGAGTCTGATCGGGTTTTTGGGCCTCTTTCTGTTGACTTGGCTATTTAGTGAAAACCGTCGGGCGATCCGGTACCGACCGGCCCTGGTTGCCCTGGCCCTGCAGTTCTTCATCGCCCTGCTGCTGTTAGAAATCCCGCTGTTCCGCCATTTCTTCTTGGTGTTGAACGAGTTGGTGACCAGTCTGGAAGCGGCGACAAGCGCGGGTACCCGCTTCGTCTTTGGTTATGTGGGTGGGGGCGACTTGCCCTTCGAGGTCAGGCCCGGGGGAAGTTCTTTTGTTTTCGCCTTCCAGGCCTTGCCCATGGTACTGGTGGTCAGTGCCCTCTCGGCCTTGCTCTTTCACTGGCGGGTGCTGCCCTCGGTGGTGCGGGGCTTCGCCTGGATATTACGCAAGACCCTGGGCCTAGGCGGTGCCGCCGGGGTGGGAGTGGCGGCCAATATCTTCCTCGGCCATATTGAGTCGCCTTTGCTGATCAAGCCCTATTTAAAACAGGTATCGCGCGGCGATCTTTTTTTGATCATGACCGCTGGCATGGCGACGATCGCTGGGACCATCATGGTCATCTATGCCAGTATCCTGTCAGCAGTTATCCCCGATGCCCTGGGACAACTCCTGATCGCCTCTATCATCAGTGCTCCCGCCGCCGTCATGGTGGCACGGATCATGATCCCCGTGCCCCCTGGGGGTGATGACGGGGGCCATTGGGAGCCCCCCCGGCAAGATTCTAGCAGCCTGGATGCCATTGCCCGGGGCACCCTGGAAGGGGTTGGGCTGCTGGTCAATATCGTTGCCATGTTGGTGGTTTTGGTCGCCTTGGTGGCCTTGGTCAACCAGTTCCTCGGTTTACTGCCTGCCTTGGATGGGGAAACGATCAGCCTCCAACGCCTGCTGGGCTGGGTGTTGGCTCCTCTGACCTGGCTGATGGGCATTCCCGCAGGCGAGGCGGTAACGGCCGGCGGCCTGATGGGCATCAAGACCATCCTCAACGAGTTTCTGGCCTATCTGGAACTTGCTGCGCTTCCCGAGGGCGCCTTAAGTGAACGTTCGCGGCTCATCATGACCTATGCTTTGTGTGGCTTCGCCAATCTTGGCAGCCTCGGCATCCTCATCGGCGGCATGGGCGCCATGGTCCCCGAGCGCCGCGCTGAGATCACGGCCCTGGGCGCCCGTTCCATCGTCGCCGGTACGCTGGCGACGGCCTTCACCGGCGCCGTGGTGGGCCTGATCAGCCTCTTTCCTCATTAGAACCCTGGGGTTCTTCGATTCAACGGAGTTTGTCCATGAGCGAGCATCTTGAAGTCTTATTTCCGGGCGGAAAGCGGGTCGATGTCCGCGTTCGCGAGTTTGAAATCCACACCGACCAGTCGGTCAAGGGAGGTGGCGAGGCCAGTGCCCCCGAGCCCTTCGATCTTTTTTTGAGTTCTATGGCGGCATGCGCTGGCGTCTATGCCCTCAATTTCTGCACCTCCCGCGACTTATCGACCGAGGGTCTGGCATTGAGTCTGGACTGGGAACGGGATTTGGCTAATCCCCTAACCGCCAGTGTGCGCTACCAGTTGCGGTTGCCCTCGGGCTTTCCGGACAAGTACCGATCCAGCATCCTCAAGTCCATCGAACTGTGCGCCGTCAAGAAGCACATCCAGAACCCTCCCAGCTTCGAAATTCAGATAGTGGAATGATCATGCAACCAAAAAAAACCCCGTCATCAAGACGGGGTAATTCACCACTGAGGAGGTACAAGAACGGAGGTGTCTGAGTGAGACTGCGCCTCGTTCTTTATCAAGCACTATCCGTGCCGAAACGAAGGGCGTCTTTGGGGATTTGGCCTCTCCCTGGGTAATAAAAGAAATAATCAAAAAATAACAGTATGTTGGATTCGTAATGGAAGTACCAGAACATGGCGCGCTCCTATTGCCTCTCTTGCACAGGTGACCTGATCACCTTATGAAACCTCTCGGCTACAGCGCAGAAGTTGCACCCCGAGGGTGCCATGGACGTACTGGCGGCACCCGGATGGCGCTTGGCTAGTCAGGGAACTTAACCCGGACCCGGTCTGGGTTCTTGTTCACCCCCGCACCGATGCTATGATCCTGGGCAATGAGATTCAATCGCATGGGGAGAAGCCATGAGCGAAGCAACGAGGGTACGGATTCTGTTTGTTTGCATGGGTAATATCTGTCGTTCTCCTACTGCGGAGGGCGTCTTTCGACATTTGCTGCGGGGGGAGGGTTACGATGAACTCATCGATACCGATTCCGCCGGAACCCATGGCTATCACATCGGTGCGCCACCCGACCAAAGGGCTAGGGAGACGGCGCTGAAACGGGGAGTTGACCTGAGCGACCTGCGCGCCCGGCGCGTGGCGAGGGAGGATTTCGACATTTTCGATGTTATCTTGGCCATGGACCAGGAAAATTATCAGGCCCTCAGGGCCCTCTGTCCGCCGGTACATCGCGAGAAATTGAAATTATTCATGGAGTATGCGCCCGAACTTGGCATCCGGGAGGTGCCAGATCCTTACTATGGAGGTCCCCGGGGCTTCGAACAGGTTTTCGATTTGGTTGAGGCCGCTGCCGTGGGACTGCTGGAGGAAATTCGCCAGCGCTGGTGGGCAGTCGAGCCCTAGGAGTGACCCCGTCTTTCCTTGGTAGTTATGTAGGGGAGCAGGACAATTGCCATGGCTCCAACGGGATACCCAGGCAGGCAGTTGGGAATATAAGCGATTTGAGCCTGAACCAGGCGGCATCCATGCCGTTAAGGGTTCAGGGACTCGCCTTACTCAGGGTCTCCCTCATCTAAGCTGGACTTATCTGAGACGATGGGAGCTGCGGTTGCCGCGGGTTCCGCCTTGGGTGCCTTGGGGGTCTTCGGCGACTTGGGAGTAGCAGGCCCGCTGGATTTTTGGGATTTCACCTTAACTTCCTCTCCCTTTCTCTGGGGGGGCGTACCCAGTGCCGGGGCAGATTCCGGGTTGTTGGATTCGGTCTCCGTGGTTTGTTTGGCCGGCTTTCTTGCCACTGTGGCTATGGCCTTGTCGTCTATTAATTCGGGCTCGGGCTCGGCCTTGGTACTGGCCTGGCTTGGTGGCTCCTGGGCTGTCGTTGGTGCCATGGCCGGTTGCTTTGCAGGGGTAGGGCTCTCCTTCAGAGTAGGCATTTCCGTAGGTGCCGCCTGGGGTCCCGTCTCGATATGGTTCCCCTCCTCCTCGGAGGTCTCGTTGGTTGCTCGTTTGCGGCGTGGACTCGGGGTCGGACCGGTGGCCGGGATTTCGGGCATGGGAGACGAGGGTTCGATGGAAGTTTTGGCTTTCGGCTTGGCGGCTATGTTGTTTGGGGCAGCGGACTCCTCACCGGCTAACTCCCGATTTTCCGGGTTAGTCTTGGTCTCGGCCTGCTCTGGGGTCTCGGCAATCACGAGCGGTTGGTCTTGGGGGGGAGGCACGGGGGCTACAGGGGTCTCGGTCTCCGCTTGAAGATCGGAAGCCACGCTGGTCTCGGTCTGACCCTCGGCCTCGCTGGGTTCATCCACGTTAGCCTGATCCGAGTTGGTCTCGCTGCTATTTCCTCGGCCACGTCTGCCACGCCCGCCGCGACGTCGCCGAGGGCGAGGTTTGCTGGGCAGCTCTGCGTTTTCCTCGACAGGTTCTTGAGAAGACTCGAAGCCAGATCCGTCCACTAGGGTGGCCTCAGCGGTCACCGGATGAGTACCCAATTCCTCGGGGGTCGGGGTCGGGGGGGGTTGAACGGCCACGGAAGGAATGTTGGGTTCTGGCTCACGGGGCGGCTGTGGTGCCACAGCCTCGGTAAACTCCTGTTGATATTCCGCACTCTCTACCGCGCCGGGGAGGTCTGATTGTGGCGGTCTCTGGGATTGGTCCTGGGGGGCAACTACGGATGCCGGCTGGGTAGGCCTGATTTGGGCCGGGACGAGGGTTTCCTCTGGGACTAGGTCCCAGTCAAAAAAGTCCAGACCATCGCTCTCCTCAAGGTTTACTGGGGTCACTTCCTCAGGGCGGCGTGCCTCACCCCCACGACGGCCGCGACCGCGACTCCCGCGCCGGGAGCTTCGTCGGGATTCGCCGCCCTCGCCGTTTTCCACACCCTCGCTCCTGGCCGGGGTCGGTGGCGTGGGTGGCTGCTCATTGCTAACCTGACTAGCGTGAGGCTGAGGGCGTGACTGCGGACCGCCGGTCAGGGGCCTGGGTCCAAACGCCTCTTCACGCCTGGGCTCGTCACGCCTGGGCTCGTCACGCCGGATCTCCTCGCGCCGGGCTTCCCCGCGCTTAGGCTCGTCACGTTTGGGTTCTTCGCGGCGTGGTTCGTTTCGCCTAGGCGGTTGTTGCGCCGGACGTTGACGGGAAGCATCCCGGTCAACGCCGCCGCTGGAGGTTCGGCCCGGCTGGGATTCCGCTGGCCGGGAGGCGGGGGCCGGGCGAGAAGCGGGGGCTGGGCGAGGAGCGGGTCGGGGCCGTTGCGGCGGCTCGGACCTGGCCGTGGGCACGGGCACCGGGGCAGCTTCCTCGACATGGCGGGGGGCGAAAAGGTTGGTCCAGAGCCGTTTGAGCAGACTTTCCGGTTGCCGTTGTTCCTGGGCTGACTGGGTCTGCATAGGGGGACGCTCCAGGCTCCGGGGCGGTGGGGCTGGCTCCCTAGGGGCGAGCTGCTTGATAGCGGGTTCCTCGATGCGTATCGGCTCGGCGGGGCGCCCAAGGTCCAGATGCCGCTCCTCAATCTTGCCGGCCAACTGGTAGCTAAGCTGGTCGGCCGTCAGCCGTTCCGCGTCCTGGGTGCGAATACGTTCGATGCGGTAGTCCGGTGTTTCCATACGCGGGTTTGGCAGTAGCAGTACGCTCAGGCGCTGGCGCTTCTCGATTTCGAGGATGCCACGACGTTTCTCGTTGAGCAAGAAGGTGGCCACGTCTACGGGCAGTTCCGCCAGGATGCGCTCCGTGTTCTCCTTCATGGCCTCCTCCTCCAGGATGCGGAGGATGGAAAGGGCGAGGGACTCGACGCCCCGGATGGTGCCCTGGCCCTTACAACGCGGGCAAACAAGTTGGCTGGATTCGCCGAGGGAGGGGCGCAGGCGCTGGCGGGACATCTCCATGAGGCCGAAGCGGGAGATGCGGCCGAGCTGGACCCGGGCGCGGTCCTCCTTCATGGCGTCGCGCAGCCGGTTTTCGACCTCGCGCTGGTTGCGTGCCGGGGTCATGTCGATGAAGTCGACAACGAAGAGGCCGCCCAGGTCGCGCAGGCGCAACTGGCGGGCGATCTCGTCGGCGGCCTCTAAATTGGTGTTGAGGGCCGTCTCCTCGATGTCGGCACCCTTGGTGGCGCGGGCCGAGTTGATGTCGATGGAGGTCAGGGCCTCGGTATGGTCAATGACGATGGATCCGCCAGACGGTAACTGTACCGACCGTTGAAAGGCGGACTCGATCTGGCTTTCGATCTGGTAGCGGGTGAAGAGCGGTACTTCGTCCTCGTAGAGCCGTAGCTTGCGCAGGTTGTGGGGCATGACCTGGCGGATAAAGGCCTCAGCCTTTTCGTACATCTTGCGATCATCAACCACGATTTCGCCAATGTCTGTGCGCAGGTGGTCACGGATGGAGCGAATGATGACGTCGCTTTCCTGATAAATCAGGTAGGGGGCTTTGCGCTCGGCAGCGGACTGTTCGATGGCGGCCCAGAGTTGGTTGAGGTAGTTGAGGTCCCACTGGAGTTCCTCGACGCTCTTACCGACGCCAGCGGTGCGCACGATAAGCCCCGTGTTTTCGGGGATCTCGAGTTGGCTCATGGCATCACGCAACTCGGAGCGCTCGTTGCCCTCGATACGCCTTGAGACACCCCCAGCACGGGGGTTGTTGGGCATGAGCACCAAGTAGCGGCCCGCTAGAGAGACAAAGGTGGTGAGGGCCGCGCCCTTGTTGCCGCGCTCCTCCTTGTCGATCTGGACCACCACTTCGCGACCCTCGGTCAGGGCGTCCTTGATGTTGACGCGGGCACCCGGTTTGTTCGCTTCCTCGGTGAAGTAACTGCGGGCGATTTCCTTAAGCGGGAGGAAGCCGTGACGCTCGGCTCCGTAATCAACGAAGGCAGCCTCCAGGCTGGGCTCGACGCGGGTGATAGATCCTTTGTAAATATTAGCTTTTTTTTGTTCTCGACCCGGGGATTCGATATCCAGGTTGAAGAGTTTCTGGCCATCGACAATAGCCACCCGCAACTCTTCCGGCTGAGTTGCGTTGATCAGCATTCTTTTCATTCTTTGTCTCGCAGCTAGGCGCGCTGGTCACCCGGGACTCTAGCCGACGCATCGCCGCCGAGGTGGGGGCCGATGGCCGGAGGTCTGTTCAGCCGCGCCGGCCTCCCGGGCCTTCGCCATTCGTGGAGCGGCGGGCGGCGGGGGCCACGCGGACAGGCGCGCGTGATCCTTTCATGTCGCGGAGTTATTTGAACTCCACGCGCTTTGTTCCAGCGCCTTCCTGGCTAGTAGGGCGCCGGACCTTGGGGCAATCTGGACAACGGGATGGCGGCGACCCGAACCGAATCTCACCAACCCCGATGCGCCGGGGCCGTCTCGGTGTACAATCCGCGACCGCCTAGTGGAAGGGACGCCGCTGGTTAGCGCAAGGTGCCGGCCGACGGCATAGGGTATGTCGGGGCGCCATGGTATTGACACGGAGGCGGCCTATGCAAAAGCGCCCCGGAAATCATCTGGTTGCATCGCCGTTTCAAGCTTCTAGGCCGGCGCATCGCAACTTACCAATGATATCAGCGATCGCTGATCGCATCAATCGAATCAAGGTTATGGCCCCGATATCCTCCTACAGCTGTTGTTACTCCCAATCTCATGTTTGATGAGGCCAAAAATCAGGCAGTCGCCCTAGTGCGCATCGATGCCGAGCTTGCCGGTCAGCGTATCGACAACTTTCTTTTGGCCAGGTCCAAGGGTGTGCCACGCAGTCATGTCTATCGCATCCTCCGGCGTGGCGAGGTGCGGGTGAATAAGGGTCGGGTCAAGCCAGACTACCGGTTGCAACCCGATGATCTGGTGCGCATCCCACCCCTGCGTACGGTTGAGCCCAGGCCGCCAGGTCAGGCGCCTGAGTTACGCCTGCGCAGCCTCGCCGGGGCAATCCTCTACGAGGATGAGCGCTTGTTGGCGCTGGATAAGCCGGCGGGGTTGGCGGTGCATGGCGGTAGTGGTTTGAGCTTTGGCCTTATCGAGGCTATGCGTCAAATGAGGCCTGGGGCGGAGCTGGAGTTGGTCCATCGCCTCGACCGCGATACCTCTGGCTGTCTGCTCCTGGCAAAGCGCGCCAGCACATTGCGCGATCTTCATCGTCTTATTCGTGAGAATAGGGTGGAAAAGCGCTATCTGGCTCTGTTGATTCGGCCGCTGCCGCGACCCGAAATGACCGTGGATGCCCCTTTGTTAAAGAACACCCTCAAGAGTGGTGAGCGGGTGGTGCGGGTCGATACCGCCCAGGGCAAACCAGCGCGGACCCTGTTTCGCCGTCTGCGTCGCCTCGGTGACCTTGACTTGGTCGAGGCGCGCCTCATTACGGGGCGTACCCACCAGATTCGCGTCCACGCCGCCTATTTGGGGGCGCCCCTAGCCGGGGACGAAAAGTATGGTGACGAGGCCGCTAACAAGGCCCTCCGCCCCCTGGGCCTGCGGCGCCTCTTTCTCCATGCCGCCTCCCTGAGTCTGCATCCCGCTCATCTCGACCAGCTCCTGCGCATTCAGGCCCCCTTGCCCGCCGAGCTCGAGGCCGTGCTGGGGAAGCTGGAGGGAATAAGGAGTAGGGGTTAGTGGCTCTTAGGGATTATCCTAGTGGCTCGATAGTGAGTACCAAGGCGCCTTACCTGGCGTTTCCACCAGCGTTCTTTCCGTTTGCACGATTCTTGCCGCATTAACGCCACTCCTCGCTGATCAGGCATTCCCGCCATGTCGTACAAATTGCTTGTCTTTGACTGGGACGGAACCCTCATGGATTCGGAGGCCCGGATCGTGGCCTGCATCCAGTCCGCTTTTGCGGATATTGGTGAGCTTCCGCCCCCGCGCGAGGTCGCCCGCGAGGTGATTGGCCTCGGGCTGGAGGAGGCCATGACCATGCTCTGGCCGGACGGTAGCGTCCTCCAGCGGCGGGAACTGGTCGATCGCTATCGCTTCCATTTTCTGGGCGGCCAGGAGACTGAGTCCAATCTCTTTCCGGGTGCCCGCGAGCTGGTACAGGACCTCAACGCCCGTGGGCTGCTGCTGGCGGTGGCTACCGGCAAGAGTCGGCGTGGCCTGGAGTCCGCCCTGGCGAGCACTGGACTCAGGAGCCACTTTCACGCTACCCGCTGTGCCGATGAGACCTTCTCTAAGCCCCATCCCGAGATGCTGAATCAGGTCATGGCGGAATTGGGGGCGGACAGGTCCGAGACCCTTATGATTGGCGACACGGAATTCGACATGGAGATGGCCCGCAACGCGGGCGTGGCGGCCCTAGCCGTCGCCTATGGCGTCCATCACCCGGAACGCCTGCTTCGGCATCAGCCTTTGGATTGCCTCAACGAGTTCCAGGATCTTCGGGAGTGGTTGGAGCGTAACCTGGAGGCATGAGGCGCGCCGTCAGGGGCGCCACTCGATCCGCCAGACGTTGTGAATGCGCGGATTGCGGGCGAAGTCCTTGGGGAGGGTAGGGACGGTGATATTCGTGATCTCCAAGGCCCCCCAGATGTCGAGGGCCTCCCGATCCAACTGAAAGCGCCGCAAGTTATTGGAAAAGATTAAAATACCACCGGGCTCCAGGAGCCTGAGGGCATCCCGGATCAAGGCTACCTGATCCCGCTGGACGTCCAGAGTGGTGGTCATGCGCTTGGAAGAAGAGAAACTGGGCGGGTCTAGCAGGATCAGGCCCCAGCGTTGCCGGCCGGCTTTCTCCCGCGGCCAGTGGAGACAATCCGCCTGGATCAGCTCATGGTCGCGACCCCCAAACCCATTGAGGGTGAGATTACGATCCGCCCAATCCAGATAGGTGCGTGACAGGTCTACCGTGGTGGTGCCTAGGGCGCCCCCTGCGGCGGCATGGACGCTGGCGGCACCGGTATAGCCAAAGAGGTTAAGGAAGCGCCGACCCGCTGCTAGTTCCCCGATCAGCCGGCGCACCTCGCGGTGGTCCAGGAAGAGGCCAGTATCCAGGTAGTCCTCGAAATTGACGAGAAAATTCAGACCTCTTTCCTGAACTTGAAAGAAACGGCGCTGGCTGTCGAGGCGCTGGTACTGATCTTTGCCCTTCTGCCGCCGGCGGACACGAAAAAAGAGCTGGTCGGCGGGGATCTCCAGCACCTCGGGGATCACGCCCAAGGCCTCCCGCGAACGGTGCCGCGCCTCAACTGGGTTGATGCTGGCGGGGGCCTCGTATTCCTGGACATTGGCGATACAGATGCCCGTCCGGGTCGCGTAAATGTCTAAGGCGAAGGCGTATTCCGGCAGATCAGCGTCGTAGAGTCGATAGCAGTCCACCTGCTCGCGTCGGCGCCATTTCTCCAAATTTTTAAGATTCTTGCGCAGTCGGTTGGCAAGCATCTCGGCGCCGGGTCCCCTTTTTGCCACTGGCAGGGGACGGGGCTGGTCGGAGACAAAATTCTCCTCCTTGACGTCGAAATGGAGCAGCCGACAGGGGATGGGGCCATTGTAGAGGCTGTGATAGCCTTTGGCCCGCAAGCCCATCCGCCGCCCCAGGTCCGGGTTGCCCATCAAGACGGCGGCCTGCCAGCCGCGAAATCGTTCGCGGAGCACAGTGCCCAGTAGGGCGTAGAGACCCGTCAGTTCCTCTGCCTCGCCCAGGCGTTCGCCATAGGGCGGATTCGCCACCACCAGCCCCAGATCCCCCTGGCGTCCTGGATTGGCCTGACTTAGGTCGCGGCGCTCGAAGTGGACCCTGCCCGCCAGCCCCGCGCGATCAAGATTATCGAGGGAAACCCGGATTGCGGCTGGGTCCCGATCATAGCCCCGGATCGAGGCCTTGAGGGTGTCGAACCTTGCTAAACCCGCGGACCGGCGCTCCCGAGCTTCCGCCAGGAGTTCCCGCCAGGAAGCCTCTTCGTGCCCCAGCCAGCCGGTCAGTCCCCAATGGACGCGGGCAAGCCCTGGGGCTATGTCGGCGGCCATTAGGGCACCTTCGATGCAAAGGGTGCCGGAGCCGCACAGGGGGTCGAGGAGGGCGGCGCCCTCCTGGGCCATGACTGGCCAAGCCGAACGCAATAAGATGGCGGCCGCGAGATTTTCCTTGAGGGGCGCGGCGCTGCCCTGATGGCGGTAGCCCCGGAGGTGCAGGGACTCCCCAGACAGGTCCAGGCTGAGAGTTACCTGTCCGCGATGGAGATAAGCCTGGACCCGCAGGTCTGGCCGCTCCCGGTGCACGTTGGGGCGCTCCCCAACCTGGGCGCGGAAGCGATCGACGATGGCGTCCTTGACCCGCAAGGCCCCAAACTGGCTGTTACTGATGCCGCCTTCCGCCCCGTCGAACTGGATTGCGAAGGTGCCTCCCGGGGGGAGATGCACCTCCCAGGGGAGGGCGCTGGCCCCAGCGTAAAGGCTGTCGCTGTCGGTTGCCGGGAACTGGGCTAGTGGCAACAGCACCCTATTGGCAACCCGCGACCAGAGACAGGCGCGATAGGCATCCACGATCGGGCCAGAGAAGCGGGCGCCGCCCCGGGCCTCCTTGACAGACCGCAGTCCTAGGTCGCTCAACTCATCGGCAAGCAGTGATTCCAGGTGCCGGGGGGCGGTGGCAAAGAAGTCGGGCATGTCAGGGTTGAGGCTGAATGGAGGATGGCAAGAGGCACGCCGAATAAAGACATCTTAAGGCTTTTGCTTGCCGATTGATGTTTCAACGGCCAATATTGGCGCCTAGAATCATGAGTTGGACTGAATTCCGCTCCGATGGCCCCTGAGCCGCGAAGAGTTTTCGCCTAGATCCAGATCCGGTCTTGGGGCTAGGATGTGCTTACCGGGGTTTGGTAGCCACCCCCTTTGCGTGGGCTTTAGGCCCCCCGTTTGGCGAAACTGTCGCCATGGCCATTCCGGGTTATACTTCAAATCCCTTTATTAACTACCGCATCCATATCCGAGTAGCCCATGGACGCCGATATTCTCCGCATCATCCTCGCCATACTGGGCGCCCTGGTCATTGCCGGGCTCTACTATTGGGAGCAGCGCCGACGCCATCGGGACGAAGATGGGGAGGGAGAGGAAAGGGATGACCTGGGACGCCAGGGGTCGGATGACGAAGCCTGGCAGCCCAAGGTCGACTACGACAAGCTTGAAACGAAACGGGAGCCCCGCCTGGGTGTCTGGGGCCGGGATGAAGGGGATCTGGATGCCGAGGAAGGAGAGGGCGCCGAGGGCGATGCTGAAATTCAGCCCCGGAAAACCGCTGAGGCGACTCACTTCGATTTCTTCAAGCCAGACCCGGACCTTGCCGAGGAATCCTTCCCGCCAGGTCCCATGCTTCTAGTCCTGCATGTAGCTGCCCGCGGTCCCCATTTTTATGGCGCATCCATTGTTCATGCCGCCCGCGTTGCTGGCCTGGAGCCTGGCGATCATGAAATCTTCCACTGCAAACTAGGCGACGACCATCATACCGAAACCCTTTTCAGCATGGTCAACATGGTCAAGCCCGGCACCTTCCCTTTTGGCGCCATGGCAGAATTCGAAACCCCTGGTCTGACCCTATTTGCCCAACTGGATGGCCAACCCGGCGACCCCGGGCGACTGGAGGAGTTGCTCGGCACCGCTCACAGCCTGGCGAATGACCTGGGTGGGGAGTTGCGCGACGATCAGCGCCAGCCTCTCACCGCCGAGGGCGAGGAACGGTTGCGCCAACGCGTCATGGCCTTCATCACCCACCGGATGGCGGAGTAAGGCGTATGTCTCCGGCGGAGGGTCCGTCCAGCCGGGCGGAGGCTTTGCGCCAGCTCATCGATTACCACGACTACCGCTACTATGTACTGGATGATCCGGAAATTCCGGATGCCGAGTACGACCGTCTGTTACGAGAACTCCAGGCACTGGAGGCTGCCCATCCCGATCTGATTACCCCCGAGTCGCCGACCCAGCGTGTGGGTGGCCGCCCCCTGGAGGCCTTCGCCGCAGTGGCGCATA
>JBGAUE010000042.1:12379-29814 GCA_044228795.1 Chromatiaceae bacterium
CCGCGCCCCGCGTTGGGCGGTGGCCTATAAGTTCCCGGCGATGGAAGAATTGACGATCGTCGAGGCGGTGGAATTCAATGTTGGCCGTACCGGTGCCGTGACCCCGGTGGCGCGCCTCAAACCCGTGCAAGTTGGCGGCGTCTCCGTTGCCAACGCCACCTTACACAATATCGACGAGGTGTGGCGCAAGGATATCCGCCCTGGCGACACCGTTGTTGTCCGCCGGGCCGGCGATGTCATACCTGAAATTGTGCGCGTGCTCTTGGAGGGCCGGCCTAGTGGGACCTTCCCAGTGGCCCTCCCCTCAACCTGCCCAGTCTGCGGTTCGGCGGTCATCAAGCCTGAAGGAGAGGCCGTGGCCCGCTGTATTGGTGGCCTCTACTGTCCCGCCCAACGCAAGCGGGCTATTCTTCATTTTGCCTCCCGTCGGGCCATGGACATCGAGGGTCTGGGGGAGGAACTGGTGGACCAGTTGGTGGATCGGAACCTGGTACGGGACCCTGCGGACCTCTATGCCCTGAGCCACCGAGACCTGGCCAGCCTGGATCTCATGGGGGACAAGTCTGCCCAGAATCTGCTCGCCGCTCTGGAGCGCAGTCGCTCCACCAGCCTGGCGCGCTTCATCTTCGCCCTCGGCATCCGCGAGGTAGGCGAGGCCACGGCTCTGGCCCTGGCGAATCACTTCGGGGACTTGGAACCCCTGATGGCGGTGAGTCTGGCGGACTTGGTGTCCCAGCGGGGCGTCCCTGGCCTGGGGCCGGCCAAGGCCCAGGTTGTTGCTGGTTTTCTCGCCCGTTATCCCGAGGCGGCACCGGGAGCCTGGGAGGGTCTGGCAGACTGGCTGGCACGCCAATCGCTGCCGGGCATCTCCCCAAGGATGGCCGAGGCCATCGTGGCACGGTTCCCGACTCTGGAGGCCTTGCGGCGAGCCGGTGCCGATGACCTGGAGAATCGCAAACAGGTGCGGGTGACTGGAATTGGCGACAAGGTGGCCGACCAGATCGTGCGCTTCTTCGCTCAGCTACATAATCAGGAGGTTATTCGCAAGCTCCTGGCCGCTGGCATCCAATGGCCCGGGCCCGGGGGAAGTTCGGATACCAAGGCCCATCGGGGGCAAACCCTCCTGGGTCGCACCTTCGTCATTACCGGTACCCTGAGCCAGCCAAGGGACCAGATCAAGGACCGCCTTCTGAGTCTGGGGGCCAAAGTGAGCGGCAGCGTTTCCGCTAAGACCGATTTCCTCCTGGCGGGCGAAGCGGCGGGATCCAAATTGGACAAAGCCTTGAGTCTGGGTGTTAGGGTCATCTCCGAGACAGAGCTTGAGGCCTTGCTAGCCAGCGGTCACCTCTAGGTAACAATTGGGTCGGGTCCGAGTCTACCAGGACATTCCATTGCCGAGGTCGGATGGCATGGAAATTGACCCTGGGGTCGCCATATCGGGTCTGGGGCTGGCAGGGGTTCGGTGCAGGATCTGAATGCTCACCTCCCCATGAGTCAGGCCTGAGCGGACAGTCCATCCTGAATCCCCAGGGCAGGGGCGAATCTTGCCACCGGGAATATTATCGATTTTCTTTCAGAGGGTTAGATGCAAGATTTAACGAAAGAGCAACAAATCATGGTGGCCATGCGTAAAACGTTGGCGGCGATCATTCGGGACGTGACCCCCGCGCCGGGGATGAAGCATCCCCTATCGGCGGGGACCATCGAGGATGTGCGCCAGTGTCTGGCCCTGATTTCGGCGCGGGAACGGGAATGGGCGGATCAGCAGGGGCGCGCCACCGAGCGACCCTATTACACGGATGAGCCCCAGGCAGCACAAGTAGTCTCCATGGCCGGTTTGGGCAAGAGCCGCAAACCGAATTGATCTCAGGCCGAGGCCTCGGTACCCAAAGTCGTGGCAAACACAGGCGCGGCTAAGGGGGTGCCCAGGGTACGCGACATCGAGGAATTACTGGCCATCGATCGGGCCCATGCCTGGCATCCCTACACCTCGACCCTGAATCGGGATCCTGTCTATGCGGTGCGTGCTGCCCATGGCTGCCGCATTGAACTTATGGATGGTCGGGTCCTCATCGATGGCATGTCTTCCTGGTGGTGCGCTGTCCACGGCTATAACCACCCGGTACTCAACCAGGCCATCCGGGACCAGATCGATCAGATGGCCCACGTTATGTTCGGTGGCCTCACTCACGAACCCGCGGTGTCCCTGGTGGCACGTCTGGTGGCCCTGACTCCCGAACCCCTCCAGCACGTCTTTCTCTGTGATTCCGGCTCGGTGGCGGTGGAGGTGGCCATCAAGATGGCCATCCAATACCATCAGGCCCGGGGCGAGCCTGGACGCCACCGCCTGCTGACCCTGAGATGCGGCTATCACGGGGATACCCTCGCCGCCATGTCGGTGTGTGATCCAGTCACTGGCATGCATCACCTCTTCTCCCACCTCTTGCCTCACCAGCTTTTCGCACCGGCCCCGGCTTGCCGTTTTGGCGAGCCCTGCCAGGACGCCGATATCGCCGAATTCGAGGTTCTGTTACGGGGGCATCGCCATGAACTGGCGGCGGTCATCCTGGAGCCTATCGTCCAGGGCGCCGGTGGCATGCGTTTCTATGCCTCTGATTACCTGCGGCGGGTGCGCGACTTGTGCGACGAGCAGGGTGTGCTTCTCATTGCCGACGAGATCGCCACCGGATTCGGCCGTAGCGGCCGCCTTTTCGCCTGTGAACACGCCGCGATAGCCCCTGACATCATGACGGTCGGCAAGGCCCTGACCGGTGGTTACATGACTTTGGCCGCTACCCTGGCCAGCACCGAGGTGGCGGTGACTATTTCTTCCGCCAAGCCGGGCGTCTTCATGCACGGCCCTACCTTTATGGGCAACCCCCTCGCCTGTGCCGTGGGCAACGCCAGCATCGACCTCTTGCTGGAGCGCGGCTGGGAGAGGGAAGTGCATCGCATCGAGGCTGGCCTGGCTACTGGACTGGCACCCTGTCAAGGGCTCCCGGGCGTTACCGAGGTGCGGGTGCTGGGCGCCATTGGCGTGGTGGAGATGGAGAGACCCGTAGTCGTGCGCGATATTCAGCGCCGTTTTGTCGATCAGGGTGTCTGGGTCCGCCCCTTTGGGCGGCTAATTTACCTGATGCCACCCTACATCGTCAGCGATCAGGAACTGGAGTGTCTCTGCGCCGTTACGGTAGAAATAGTTAGTGACCACAAGTAGTTATGACATAATTTGATTAATTCTGCTTCCGTGAGAATGACCCGTGACGAAATCAGGGCCAGGATGCTTGCTCGGTATGCCCGAGCCACCCCTGACCAAGTTCTTCCGGCAAGTCGCCCAGATCAGCCGGTTCGTCGATATCCACCAGTTCGTTTCCAACCCAAGCCCGCCAGTCCATGGCCTGGATGCGCGCCAGGGTCAGACTTGCGACCCTGGCCGTACTCCAGGGCAGGTCCGCAAACAGGCTGGGATGAAAGGTCCTCAAACCCAGCAGCACATAACCCCCGTCCCGAGCCGGGATCAGTGCGGCCTCATGATCATTTAATGCCGCGGCGGCTTCCCGCAGGCGCTGGGCGGACAAGCTAGGGCAATCGGCGCCAATCATAAGAACCCGCCTGCCAAGATCCAGGTGCCGTCGTGCGGCTCGGGCCAACCGTGCGCCCAGGTCGCCTTCCCCCTGATCACTCGTCTCCAGGCGGTCTGCCATGCCGCACGCCAGGAATAAGGGTTCCGAAAACACCGCTGCATCTTTGGCGGGACGGCTGGTCCATGCTTTTCTGGTGGTCACGATGCCTGAGTCACGAAAATCTGAACACTCACTGATGCCCAAGGACAGGCGCTGGCCAGCCCAATCAGGGTGGCTGAACGTGGGACAGGCACATAATTCCACCGACCCCAGGTCCGCAGCCATCGCCTGCGTCAGAGTGTGACGCAACAGGCGCCTGGCGAGCCGTGCCGCCCCAGCCGCCCCCAGGGCGGGGATGAGTCGGGTCTTGACGCGACCCGGAATCGGGGCCTTGGCAAAGATCAGGATGCGGACCTGATTCACCCCTTGAACCTGTCGCCTAAGGAACGGGCGGGTGGCTTTGCCTGGAGGTAATAGCGACCGGCCAGTGATTCGGCCGGTACCCCGCGCCAATAATCGAAGCGCAACCGCCACATAAGTAGGATGGTGCGCCAGAGTCCCTGGGTCTCCCAGCGCCGGCCAGAGGTAAGGACCTGCTGCCGCAGACAGGCCGGCGGGCCTAGGCGCTTGAGGTGCTTGGAGAGGGCGATGTCCTCCATGAGCGGCAGGTCGGGGAAGCCCCCCAGGGCGGCGAAGATCTCACGCCGCACGAAGATGGCCTGGTCCCCGGTGGCGATGCCAGTGAGCCGGGAGCGCCTGTTCATGAAGGCGGCGACGACCCTCAGCACCCAAGGCCGGCCGGCGATGCGGACGTCGAAGCGCCCCCATAGCCGGTGTTGCAAGGAGTTGCTAATGAGGATCCCAGCCCCCTCCGGCAGGCGGGTGTCGGCATGGACAAACACCAGGCCCTCACCCTGGGCCTGGGCGGCCCCGGCGTTCATCTGGCGCGCCCGGCCTCGGGGGGCAATGATGACCCGGTCAACCCAGGGGGCGGCCAAAGCGGGGGTGTCATCGCTGCTGCCGCCATCGGCCAGGATGACTTCATGACCTTGAGCGCGCAAGGGTTGCAGGGATGCCAGCGTGGCCAGGATCCCCGCCGCCTCATTCAGGGCAGGCAGAATGAGAGATAGCCTCATGGGTCATGAGGCGGGTGGGGAGCGATCAGGGTTCCGCCGCAACTACTGCCTTGACCCGCGGTACAGCCATAGCAGTGAGCGGCGATGGTGATGGGGGCCTGGGCAAAATCGGTGTCCAGAAGGTGACGCAGGTACGGCTCGCGACGCTTCTCTTCATTGTGGTTGACCAGGGCCAGTCCCAACTGCTGATTGAAGTCACAGTCAAAGAGACGTCCCCGCCAGTCCACGCTGATCAAGTCGCGGCACATGACCTGCTCCAGGTTGGCAGCGCGGAAGCTATCCTTGAGCAGGGCCATATAATCGCCAAACTGACCCTTGGAAATCAGGGTACTGCCAAAACGCTTGATGGGCATGTTGGTCAGGGCATAGAGCCGGTTGAAGGTGATGCCGTGGCGGGCCTGCAACTCCCGCTTGTAGACTGCCTCTAAACCTGTCTGTGCCGGCGGCAGGCTGGGACCGCCGGGGTTGTAGATGAGGTTCAAAGCGAGCTCACTGCCAGGCTGACCGTAACCCAAGTCATTCAGTCGTTTGAGTCCCGCGATGCTGCGCTGATAGACCCCCTGGCCGCGCTGGGTGTCCACGTTTTCCTCCAGATAGCAGGGCAGCGAGGCCAAGATCTCGACCCCCTGGACGGCGAGAAAGTCCGCCAAGTCCTCAAACCCCGGCTCCGAAAGGATGGTCAGGTTGCAGCGGTCGATGACCGGCACGCCCAGGGCGCGCGCGGTCGCCACGAGCCAGCGAAAGCGCGGGTGCAGCTCGGGGGCACCGCCGGTGAGATCGAGTATGGGCAGCCCCCGGGCGGCGAGCACCCGGGGGATCAAGCCGATGTTGGCGTCGTCCATTGCCTCGGTGCGTCCGGGACTGGCGTTGACATGGCAGTGCCGGCAACTCTGGTTGCAGCGGTAACCCAAATTAACCTGGAGGGTCGCCAGGCCACGCCGACGCAAGGGAGGGAAGTCGGTGTCGCATAGCAGGGGCAGAAAGTCGAGCATGGGGGTGGGAGCCCTCGGTGTCCGGGTAATCAGTGGGTTATGGGCCTCGGGTGGATGAGCATCGGGACACGGGGGCGCGCCGCCATCCCATTGAGATCGTCATAGGGCTGCGGATTGAGGTTACTGTCCTGCCGATAGCTCCGAGACCATCCTGATAGCCCGGTGAAGCTGGGCCTCATCCGTGTAAAAGTGCGGTGAAAAGCGGATGCCCCCGCCACGCAGGGCGCAAATGACGCCACGGGCTTGGAGTTCGCGCCAGAGCCTGGGGTGATCAGCCCCCGGAACGCGGAAGGTGAGAATACCCGCGTGCCGCGCGGGAGCGCGCGGGGTCAGTACCTCAAAGCCGGCCTGATCCATGAGGCTCATGAGCAGGCTGATGCCTTGCTCAATGGCGGATGCTACTGACGCCATACCTTCCTCTTGTAAGAGGGAGAGACTGGCCTCCAGGGCGTGGATGCCTAACAGGTTGGGGCTGCCGCACTCGAAGCGGGTAGCGGTAGGAGAGGGGGTCCAGTCACGGCGGTCATAGTCGCCGGGGTGGGCGATCATGTGCCAGCCGAATTGGCGCAGCTTGAGCCTGGGCCTCAGCGCTGGCGCGACATAGAGGAGGGCGATACCCTCCGGCCCCAGCATCCACTTATGACCATCGGCGACGGCAGCATCCACGGGGGTGCGCCTGAGGTCGAAGGGCAGGGCACCCAGGCTCTGAATGGCGTCCACGCAGAGCAGGATGCCCCGGCCTCGGCAGGAGGCGCTGAGACGCTCCAGATCCAGGCGTAAGCCGCGGGCGTACTGGACCGAACTCACTGCGACCAGCCGGGTGTGGGCATCACAGAGCCCGTCGAGGGCGGCCTCGGGCTCATCCGTGCTGTCAAGGTCCAGGATGCGGTAGTCGACACCCTGATCTTGCAGGGCCTCCCAGGGCAGGCGATTGGAGGGGAATTCCTGGGCTATACCCACGACATTGTCTCCCGCTTGCCAGTCGAGCCCCTGTGCCAGGATGGACAAGCCCTCCGAGGTGTTCTTGACTAAGGCGATGTCGTCCGGGGAGGGGGCCTGGATGAGATCCGCCAGGCGTTCGCGCAACCGATGCTCGGTGGCGAGCCAGCCTCCATAATCCGCCGCGCCACGGCGACCGTTGGCCTCGGCAAATCGAGTCACCGCCGCCACCGTTCGACGTGGCCAGGGGGCAACGGCGGCATGGTTGAGGTAGCAGAGGTCCGGTGAAAGATCGAATTCTGGGTGCATGGAGGGCTCCGATGGTGGGGGCGCGTTGCTGTTAGTTTACCTTGCATCCAAGGCTGAGTCGGGATTGCCGACTGCTTAACCGCGTTGCATTAGGTACGCGTTGGCCGCCCCTCTTCGGGGCCTGGGTGCCTCCTGACCCCATTTGGCGATTCCAAGGTTGCCTCTGTGCTTTAACCTCGTCCATGGTAAGCTCCCGGCGCATGGCAACCTCATCCACATCCAGTCCCGTCGCGGAGCCAAGCCCCTTTGCAGCTGCAGTGGCTGGCCCGGAGGCCGTGAGGGTCGTCATCCGCCGCCGCCCCATACCGGCGGCCTCGGTCCTCATGCCCGCCAACCTGTCTCCCTTGCTACGCCGCATCTACCTGGCGCGCGGGGTACGGGATGAGTCCGGCTGCCAGCTCCCCCTGTGCGCCCTGCATCCGTCCGGGTCTCTCCTCGACATAGGCCGGGCGGCGGAGCGGCTGGCGACCTGGGTCACGGGCGGGGGCTCCATTCTGGTGGTGGGCGACTATGACGCCGACGGAGCTACCGGCAGCGCCCTGGCGGTGCGGGGCCTGCGCGCCATGGGCGCGGAGCGGGTTTCCTACCTGGTCCCGAGCCGTTTTGCCTATGGCTATGGCCTGAGTCCGGCGGTGGTGGACGCGGCCCGGGAGTGGCGGCCCGACCTCATCTTGACCGTCGATAATGGCATCGCCGCCGTGGCGGGCGTGGCCCGCGCCAATGAAGTGGGCATTCAGGTCATCGTTACCGACCACCACCTCGCGGGGGAGGCCCTGCCGGAGGCGGCGGCTATCGTCAATCCCAACCAACCGGGAGACCCCTTCCCCAGCAAGCATCTAGCCGGGGTTGGCGTGGTCTTCTACCTGCTCGCCGCCCTGCGGGCCCGGCTGCGCGAGTTGGGGTGGTTCGGACCCATTCGCGCCGCCCCCAAGCTGGCGGACCTACTGGACCTGGTGGCCCTGGGGACGGTGGCGGATGTCGTTACCCTCGATCAAAACAACCGCATTTTGGTGGAGCGGGGCTTGCGCCGCATCCGCGGCGGCACTGGCAACCCGGGGGTGCGCGCCCTGTTGGCGGTAGCCGGCTGTGACCCGAATCGGGCCGTAGCCCGTGATCTGGGTTTCCTGGCGGCACCCCGTCTCAATGCCGCTGGCCGGCTGGAGGACATGACCCTGGGCGTCGAATGCCTACTAACGGACGACCCGGCCCAGGCCGCTGCCATGGCCCTGGAGCTCGACGACCTCAATAAGCGCCGCCGGGAGATCGAGAATGGCATGAAGGTCGAGGCTGAGGCCGCCCTGGCCGCCTTGAACCTGGAATCCGGTGGGCTGCCGCCGGCGCTTTGTCTCTTTGATCAGGGCTGGCATCAGGGTGTCGTTGGCATCCTCGCCTCCCGGATTCGCGAGCGCTGGCAAAGACCCGCCATTGCCTTCGCCCCCGGTGAAGATGGCCAACTGCGCGGCTCCGCCCGCTCCGTCGAGGGCCTGCATATGCGCGACCTGATCGATGCCGTCGACAAACGCCATCCGGGCCTGATCACGCGCTTCGGGGGACACGCCATGGCCGCCGGCCTGACCCTGGAGGAAGCCGCCTTCCCACCCTTCCGCGAGGCCTTTTGCCAGGCCGTGCGCGGCGAAATCGGTGATGCCCCGCCGGTGCGCGAACTCCTCTCGGATGGGGTATTGCCACCTCAAGCCCTTGATCTGGCAACTGCCCAGTCCCTGCGTCACGCGGGGCCTTGGGGGAAAGGCTTCCCCGAGCCTCTCTTCGACGGGGTCTTCCAGGTGCTGAGCCGCAAGCAAGTGGGAGATGGAGAACACCTGCGCCTGCGCCTACGTGCCGAGGGCGGCGTTGGCCTGGCCATCGATGGCATCGGCTTTCGGCTGGGCGATCAATTGGATGGACCCGGCGACCGAGTCCGTCTGGCCTACCGGCTGGATGTCAACGAATTCCGGGGCGAATTCAAGCCCCAATTGATCCTGGAGCACCTGGAATGGATCGCTTGAAGCATACCCATGAGCGGGAAGATTCCCCCGAGGAGTCCCCCTACGATGGCCCGAGCAAGAGCCAGGTCAAGCGTGACCACCATGCCCTCCAAAATCTGGCGAAACGCCTCTTGTCCCTGCCCAGGAGCGAGTTGGAACGTCTGGAACTGAGCGCCGCTACCTGGATCGCCATCGATGAGACAGCGCGGATCAAGGACGTCCGTGTCCTGGGTCGCCACTACAAGCGTATCGCCAACCTGCTGGCCAGGGACGACATGGCCGCGGTAACGGACCTGCTACATGGTCAGGAGTACCACCGACAGGAGGAGGCCAACCGTCTCCACCTTCTTGAGGGTTGGCGCGAGCGCCTCATCGCCGAGGGGGACGAGGCCCTGGGGGCCTTGCTGGACGCATACCCACAGGTGGATCGTCATCAATTGCGCACCCTGATCCGTTCCGCCCGCAAGGATCGCCAGCAAGGCAAGCCCGGGGGCGATCGCCGCCTGTTCCGGTTTCTGCGGGAGGCATTGGCCTGAAGATGGCGGGGTTCGATCGAATGTTCTGGCCCCGTTCGCCCATCTGCCTCTTGTGCAACCCCTGTTGCGCTTCAAGGTTGAATCCGCCAGTCGTATAGTCGCTCCGGTACCAAGCCAGCCTGCAACTCACTGATCTGCACCGCATCGCGATCGTCAATTACAAGGGTTTTATGGCCACTTGTACGCAGCGGGTATAGGGCAAGGCCTGCAATTCCGGGTATCTATAGGTGTCAAGCCCCAGACTCATAGAGGCGCGTGATTTCGACACGATATTGTTCGATAACCCGGTTACGCCGGAATTTCAGTGTCGGCGTCATGAGCCCGTTTTCGATGGTCCAGGGGTCGAGCAGGAGCAGTACGCGGCGGATCTTGGCATAGCCTGGAAAGTCGCCGAGGGCCTCCCGTACTCGTTTGAGCATGGCCTTTTGCAGCTGGGGGTTGGCAAGGCTTTCCTTGCAGTCCGGATCCAGGCCAAAATCCCGGGCCAGGGACGGCCAGGCATTCGCATCCAGGACGAGCAAGGCGGCCATGAATGGGTAACCCTCGCCGACAATCAGGACCTGCTCAAAGAGGGGATCCAGCCCGATGGCCATTTCCATGTCCGCTGGCGATACCTTTTCGCCATTGGACAGCACCATAATGTCTTTAATGCGACCGGTGATATAAAGGTGCCGGCCGGCGATGCGCGCCTGATCTCCGGTACGCAGCCAGCCATCATCATCCAGTACCTCAGCGGTGGCGTTGGGGTTATTCCAGTAGCCCAACATGACGCCGGGGCCCTTGACCTGCAGTTCGCTGTCGGTGCCCAGCCGCACCTCTATGCCCCGCAAAGGCACGCCGACACTATCCAGACGATTGTCTTCAAGTGGATTGACGGTGATGACCGGGCTGGTTTCCGTGAGCCCATAGCCCTGGATGAGCGGCAGCCCAAGCCCGGCGAGGAGGTGGGCGACCTCGAAGGGCAGGGGTGCGCCACCGCTGACCGCGGCGCGCATGCGCCCACCGAACTTGTCGAGCACAGGCTGGCCAATGACGCGCCTCAGCAGAGGCCACAGCAGTAGCAAGGGGTGCCAGCCGCCCCGACGCTGCTTGCGCTCGAAATCGTGCCAGCCAGCCGCAACGGTCAAATCAAACAGGCGCCTGATGAGGGCCGGGCGGGAGCGTAGCTGAGCGCCGATACGGGCATGAACCCGCTCGAACACCCGGGGTACGGCAATGATGACGCTGGGGGCTATGGTTTGCATATCCTCGCCTAACTGTCCCACTGAGCGGGCAAAGGCCACGGTGCTCCCCGCTATCATCGGCAGGATATAGCTGCCAGTGCGCTCAAGCATATGCGACAGGGGCAGGAAGGACAGGAAGACGTCTTCCGGATAGACATTGACCAGGGAAAGCACCGCATGGGCATTGCTGAGGATATTGCGGTGGCTCAGCATGACGCCTTTGGGCCGCCCCGTGGTTCCGGAGGTATAGACGATACTGGCTAGGCTGTGCGGGTCCCCTTGCCGCCGAGGCCAGTCCTTGCCGCTCATTGGTAGCCAGTCGGGAACGAGGGCGAGGCGTTGATCCTCCGCCGCGAGGCGCTTGGACTCCTTGAAGCCGTCGAGCAGCAAAACACGCCGCAGCCCCTGCGCGGTCCCGATCATGCGGGCCAGTCGTTTCCAGCGGTTGGCATCCTGCATGAGCAGGAGTTTGACGCCCGAGTCGCGCAGGATCTCGGCGGCGTTATCGGCCCGGTCGTCGGTGTAGAGGGGCACCGTGACCAGGCCCAGGGATAGCGCGGCCTGGTCGAAGATCACCCATTCAGGACAGTTGCGCAATTGCAGGGCGACGCGATCGCCAGGCTGCAGCCCCTCGCTTCCCAGGGCTTGCCGCCACCGTGTCACTTCGTGCCCCATCTCGGCCCAGGTCATCTGCTGCCAGCCGTCCAGGGCGCGATCAAACCAGCGGTAGGCGGTGCGCAAGGCTGAGCTCCGGACCCGCTCCAGGAACACGCCGTCCAAGGTCGTCATTGCATCGACGGCAATCGGGTCCATTGACCAGGTTTTCAATGGGGTAGCCTCCTTGGATGCGGCAGGGGGTCCTTATAGGGTTCCATTAGGTAACAGAGGCAATCCTGGCGAATAATGGTTTCGTCCCGGGTAAGCATGGTAGGCATGGTCGCCTGGGATAGGCGTAATTCGCCGTCCTCAATACGGAAATAGTGCGCCGTTACATCATTCCCCCCGGCATCACGCACCCTGATTGGGATTTCCCGACCCGGGGTAACCTGGCCAAAGCTCGTGCCGGGGGCAAGTTCGCAAAAGTTGAAGCCCTCCAGATCCGGGGCCAGGATGAGATCAGCCTGCCCCGGCTCATAGGTGAAGTTGTGGTCATCCCGCACCTGGACCTGAGCAATGGTGTGGTAGAGGTCGATATCCTGGGGGGCGACCGGGTGCCCGGGCAGGTCGGAGAGGTGTAAACAGGCATCGAGGTATTCCTGGGCATGGCTGACCCCATGTTTGTCACCGACCTTGCCGCACTCCAGGGTTACCGCTGGGCAGAGGTTGCCCATGGCGGTGGCCTGGACCCCCTTGGAATGGAGTATGTAAATCAGGGTGCGGCTGAAGAGGGCGGCCAAATGCAGGGATCGGTCGTCAAGATGGGTGACACAGCCGTAGTGGGGGTTGATGCCGGTCGTGTTGTGGATGTCGATGCTGGCAAACAGGCCCCGGTCGCGCAGGCTGTCCACCACCCGTTGCATGAGGTCGTGCTCCGGGGTGTGGTCCAGTTCACTCCCCGGCCAGACCCGGTTGTAGTCCGGCTGATGGGGCAGGTGGCGCAGCCCCTGGGCGGCGGCCGCAACATTACCGATGAAAAGGCTCAAGGCGCGGGGAAGTCGTAGCTCACCCCACTGTTCCAGACGCTGGCCTAAGAGGGCGCGGAGGGCATCCCAGCCACTGGTCTCGTTACCATGCAGCAAGACCGAAATAAAGAGGGCCGGTTGGCGCTTGCCAGGGAGGTGGATGAGGGTCGGTCCTCCCAGATATGCCTCCAGATCGCGGCTGTCTTGATCCAGGAGTCCTTCCGGCAGTTCATAACGTTCTGTGAGCATGATGTGCCAAGACACTGATGAAATAGAGCAATCTAAAGGGTCCAGTCGTGGACGGACACAGCTTTGGCGATTTAGCCTTACTTGTCAGTCACTAGGCGTTAAGGTTGACGTGAAACAGGGACCAGAAGTGACCGGCCAGCCCAGCAAGCGACTCCCGGTTATCACGCGGATTTCACGCCAGACCGGATAAGCAGCAGGATCCCTGCATAGGCTTCCCACCCCAGTACCCGCGGGCTTTCCAGGCTGCGCAGCGCCTCCCACTCCTCGGGCTCCACCGCCAGGCTTTCACACAGGGCCTCGCGCCGCGCCAGATCCCGCAGCCCAGGGGGCAGATTGGGATCATCGGCCACCCCAAGCCGACTAAGGCCCTCCTCGGGCACTAGAGGCGTCTCCGCCGTCAGGTAAGAGAGCGACACCCCCAACACCTTGGCCAGTCGGGTCAGGGTATTGACGCTGCCCCCTTGGATACCCGTCTCGATGCTCGACACCAGCCGCTGACTCAGGCCGGCCCGGTCGCCGAGTTCCTTCTGGGTGAGCCCCGCATTGCGCCGGGCACCCGTCAAACGTGTGTTGGGTTGCGGACTCATGGTGGCATCTCCTGTCGCCGGTTATCTATCTATTAAGTTTTACTCTAGCACAAATGGGTATATACGAACCACGACGCAGATAGTTATCGGCGCAGCACTATTTGTGCTAGGATTTATCCTTAATAGCCCCCAGAAGCCACCCCACCGCCCCGGAGACCCCGCGCCATGAGCCTTGTTTTCGCCGCCAACCTCAGAGCCGCCCGGGCTCGCCTGGGCGTATCGCAAAGCGCCATCGCCGGAGCGGTGGGCATCAAGCAAACCCTGCTCTCCAAGTTCGAGCGCGGCACCACCGAACCCCGCATCTGCATCATGGTCAAGCTGGCCGAGTCCCTTGGGTGTCTGCCCGGTGACCTGCTGGAGGGCTACAGCCCCGACGCCTGCGCGCCGGAACCCACCCGCCGCCGGCGGTCCGTGAACGGCGTCGCCCATGCCCGAACCCCCGCCCAGCCCGCGCCGACCCCGAAGCCAGGCGTCACGCGCGGGCGACGGCCACTCCGCCCGCCAACTGCCAGCCTGGACCCCGCCTGAAGGCCGGAGCCAGCCAAGATGTGCATGTACGCGCTGGGGCAAGTCGTGGACTGGTGGATGTTTGGGGCCAAGGGCGACATCCAGGCCATTGGCTTTCATCTGGGCGACTGGTGCGATGAAGAAACCCGCATCGGCACCGCCTCGCTGGCGGTGATGGGCCAACGCACCTGCATGCCGCCCGCCACGGTCAAAAGCTGCCTGGATGAAGCCGTCGCCCTGGGCCTGCTCGAATGCCACGGCTGGACAAGTATCCAGGGCGAGATGGTGGGACGCTTCAGCTTCCCGAATCTCAGCCAAAGAATCCAGGAGTTCACGCCCGGCCAGGAGGTCTGAATATGAGCCTCAAAGCCATTACGGCCGTCGCAGCCTGGCAGCTTCAGGCCAACCTGAAGGGCTGCGCCTTCCAATTGGCGAACTATCACAACCACGAAACCGGGCAATGCAACCCCAGCACCGCCATCATGGCCGCGGCCCTCAAATGCTCCACCCGGTACGTCCGGGAAATGATCGGCCAACTGGTCGAACTCGGCGTCATCACCCGCTCGGCCGCCTTCGTCAACGGTCGGCAGGTCGCAAACAACTACGATTTCTGTCCGCCCCTAGGGAGGAACCACCGTTCCTCCCCCCCGGAACTCGCGTTCCTCCCCGGGCGGAACCCCAACTCCCCCCAGGAGGAGCCACCCTTCCCCCTCGGGGAGGAACCCCCGTTCCCCCCCGGGGCGGAACCAGGGTTCCTACGGAATCAGGAAGAGGAATCAGGAAGAAGGAACCAGGAAGACAAGACTTCCGACACTGACTTCCAACAAGAGATTTTAGTAACCCCCACCTTGTGCGCCGCGCGCACCGCGGCGATCGGCGGTGGGCCACCAGAGCCAGCGGGATTTACCCGCTTCTGGGACGCCTGGCCCGCCGGCCAGCGCAAGCGCGGCAGAAAAAACGCCCTCGCCGCCTGGCGGTCCCACCACCTGGAAAGCCAGGCCAACATGATCATCGCCGACGTCATCCAGCGCACCCACCAGGACGAACAGTGGGAGCGGGGCTATACCCCCATGCCGCAGACCTACCTGCGCGGCGCCCGCTGGGAGGACGAACTCGCCGCCCCCGCCGAACAGGTCCGCCCATCACCCATCATGCGGGGCATCGCCGCCCTGGAGGAACTCAAGTGTCAATACCGCACGCCTGGTTCACCACCGCCATCGTCACCGGCATCCAGAAACTTGCCGCCATGAGTCTACCCGCCACCCCCATGGACAGTGCCCTCAAGCTGGCGGGCGCCGTCTGGGTCGAGACCCTCTGGGCCAAGCGGCGTTGGCACGAAGACACCGACCCGCAACGCCTGAGCATCGCCTTTACCGCCCTGGCCGGCCATGCGCGCCGCTGGCCTGCCCCCGCCGACCTGCTCGACCACATGCCCGCCCGTCCCCAACTGCCGGCCCTGCCAGCGCCCGCCGCCCAACGCACGGGACAGGCTCACCTGATCGCCATGCGCACCTTCCTGCGCCGCATCCACAACCGGCCACCATCCAACCCAGCCGGGGGCAGCCACCCATGAAACCCTTTCGCCTCACCCCCCTGGCACCCCTGGAGCACGACATCCAGGGCTCGATCCTGGTCTATCTGGCCTGGGATCGTCGCGTCGCCTGGGCGCACCGCTTCAACACCGGCGCCCACGCCATCACCGGCACCAACGCTAAGGGCCAACCCACCCGCCGTTTCGTGCGCTACGCCTTCCCCGGCTACGCCTTCCCCGGCTGCGCCGACATCCTCGGCCAACTGGTCACCGGTCACTTGTTGGCGATTGAAGTGAAGCGCAAGGGCGGGCGCGTGCGGCCCGCCCAGCGCGTGTTCCTCGCCCAGGTCCGAGCCGCCGGCGGCCTGGCCCTCCTGGCGCGCGGCCTCCCCGAGGTCCAGGCCGGCCTCGACCACTTCCTCGGCAGGCGCGCTTCCTGGGCCGCGACCTACCCACCCCCCGGGTCAGACCCCGAGGAAGGGCAGAGGGCTCAGCGGCCCGCAGGGCCCCTCTGGGGCGCTCGCGAGAGGGAGGGCTACCTGGGTAGCGGGGTGGGTCGGTGAGGACGCTGACGGACTGGCGAGCCCCCCTCCGGGGCATCGGCACCCCTGACCCCCACCCGGCCCACCGCACCCTCGCCGAGGGCCAACTCGAGGGCCTGCTCCGGGCGACCGGCATCCCGCGGGCGGGGGTCTACCGGCCCGGGGAGGTGTGTCGCCTGCTGCGCATTTCCCGTTCCACCCTCCTGCAACTGTGCGCCCGGGGCGAGCATCCGGCGGTCCGCGGGGCCGATCCCCGCGGTCTGGCGGCCTTTCTGGTGGGCTGCCACCATCGCATTACCCACGAGGCCCTAGTCGATTGGCTGGGACGGAACCAGCAATATGAGCGGGATAGTGTTTGATGGGGCGGCGCCAGCGGGTAAGGCGAGCGGGTGGGTAGATCTGTGCCAGTCGGCGCGCTTTCTTGGGATTTAGATTTGCTGGCGCGGCGGCGGGGTCTCTTCCAGGGCTAGCTAGGGGGCATCAGGTTAATCCACCGTTGCACGCGGGCCAGGTCCGCGTCCCTCAGGCCCACTATCTCACGGGCATTCGGCAAGAAACTCATTAATTAGGGATGAATAATCACCCGTATTGTGCAATTGATGCCCACCGCTGGGCAGGACCAGGACCCGCGCCGCCCCCGCCGTGGCCAGGGTGGCGCGGTAGTCCAGCACCTCATCGTCTGCCGCCAGGATGAGTCTGCCCGGAATCCGTGGCTGGATGGGCTGCTGCTCGTAGTCGACATAGCTGGCGCAATCCGCCGCCGTCCAGATAAAGGGCCTGCCCGTATCAAAGCGGGTATGGGTGCCGATATAGCGCTGGAGCGATTGGGAGGGCTGGATAGCCGGGTTGAGGGCGATCCAGGGTTTGCCCCAGTCATTGCCCAGCCGGCGTGCCCAAAACCCACCCAGGCTGGTGCCCATCATCACCAGGGGCGCGGCTGGGTCCAGTTCCAGCCGAGCGAAGGCAGCCAGGTAACCCGTGGGCCGGTAATCGCCCTCGGTGGCCACCCAGATCAGCTCATGTCCCAGGTCACGGATCAGCGCGGCCTTCGGGCTCTGGTCCTGCCGCCCACTGGCGAACCCATGAAAATAAACGACGGGGGTCATGGCGGGTCAGCCTGGCACCTGACCTGGTGCAGACTCATCATAGAGCGCGGCGAGTTGCCGCAAGGCCGCCCGCACCTCCTCGCGCAGGCCAGCGGGCGCCAGGACCACGCCATTCGTACCCAAAGACCCCAGCCAGTTACGCAACTGTTGGGTATCGGCCACTTTGACGCTTACTTCCTGCCAGTCGCCAGCCAGAGGCTTGATCTTCTGTCCCGGGGCGATGGGTGTCTCGGCCAGGTAGGCGGCCAGGGTGCCCCGGACCTTGAGTACCAGCTTCAGTGGCTTGGCGCCCAGGCGAATACCGAACTCCTGGGTGATAAAGGCATCGATGTCGAAACCCTTGGGACGCTGGGCGGCCAGGTCCAGCACCTGGGCCGCGTTGATGCGATGGATGGCGAGGAAGCGCGGGTCCTGGTAGTCCCGCAAGGTACAGACCAGATAGACCACCTGCTCCATGACCACCAGGCCCAAGGGGTGGACCGGATAGGTCTTGGCCTCGCCCCCCAGGGTCAGGGCGCGGTAGCTCACTTCGATCTGGCGATCCCGCA
>JBGAUE010000043.1:0-28714 GCA_044228795.1 Chromatiaceae bacterium
GGTTGTCGCCGAGCGCAAGGCGAAAGGGGGACTGGGATGTCCCGTTTCGCATCCTGAGCACGGCGACACTCCGAATCCCCTAAATGTTACGGTGAATTCAGTGCTATCTGTGAGCCAGCAGCCGGTCGAGGGCGTTGGCGAAGGCCTGGCGCTCGGTCAAACCCAGGGGTGGTGGACCGCCGGTGTTCACTCCGGTGCTGCGCAGCTCTTCCAGGAAGTCACGTACCGCCAGCCGCTCCCGAATATTGTCGGGGGTGTAGCGTTCGCCCCGGGGATTGATGGCCTCCCCGCCCCGCGCTATGACCTGGGCAGCCAGGGGGATATCACCGGTAATGACCAGGTCCCCTGGCTTCAGGTGCTTGGCGATATGGTTGTCGGCCACATCAACGCCTTGTCCTACCTGGACCGGGCGGATCAAGGGTGAGGGTGGTGTTTGCAAAGGTTGGTTCGCGACCAGGGTGAGGGGAATCCCGATGCGCAGGGCGGCGCGGTACAGAATTTCCTTGATGACGCCTGGACAGGCGTCGGCATCGACCCAGATGTGCATGGAACTCCCTGGCTCAGTTGCAGGCGAGATTGAGGAGGGTGGTAACTCGCGGCTACTTGAGCGGCAGTCTGCGGCAAGGGCGGCATCGCGCTGGGCCATGCCGCTTCTTCAGGCCGAGGCTTGGCTTACTCGGGTAGGCACTCGGATACCAGTTCGGTTGAGATCTTCTGGACGAGGGCCCCCTCATAGTCCACAGACACGCAGGTCCCAACCACGGCCTGTCCATTACGCTCGTCAAAATGAGTTTTGGTAGTGATCGGGACAATACGGCCACCGATGGTCCAGTCCCCAACCCTGCTGTCCGGCAAGTTATCAACCAGACCCTTGAAATCATCGTTGGACTGGGCCGACAGGGGATTTCCTAAAGCAAGCGAGGCTAAAAAAATACTAAAAATCATTGGCTTCATTCTGTACACCTCATTATCTCATGACTCACGACTCATCGAGGTAGAACGCGCCTCCATGGGAGCGCCAATAAAAAATATGGAACCAGTCCCTGTCCTGGTCGCCATTCACCCCTATCCCGTAAGTCGGGCTTCAACCCTCTCCCGGAGGAGTCCCGGCACCGGCGGGGAGAACCAGCACCCCATCCGCGTCGGCGTAAAGCATATCACCCGGTCGGAATTCCACCCCGGCAAAGTCGAGGGTCACCTGGGTCTGACCATCGCCGCGCTTGTTGCTTTTGCGTGGGAGGGTGCCCAGCGCCTTGACCCCCAAGGGCATACGGGCCATGTCCGCCCTGTCGCGGATGTAGCCATGCACGAGCACCCCAGCCCAGCCATTGTCAACGGCCAACTGGGCGAGGAGATCACCCAGCATGGCGCAGCGCGGTGAGGCATGGGCCTCGACCACTAGCACCCGACCGGCCCCGGGCTCCCCCAGCATCTCCCGCACCATGGAGTTGTCATCCGGGCACAGCACCGTGGCGATGGGGCCATGGAAGTCGGTTTGGCCGCCAAAATCACGGAAGAGGGGGGCGCAGATTTGGGCGATATCCCCCCACTGGTCACTCAAATCCGTCGTTTTCAGACTTTGCACACTCATATTCAGGATCCGCGATGGGTCAGGGGTCAAAAAAACCGCCCCCGGGTTGCCCAGGGAGCGGTTCAGGTTCAAGGGGTTATGAAGCCAGAGGCCTTGGGGTTTGTCGTGGCTCTGGCGTCAAGGTCACCCGGGTCCGCCCCTGGCTTAATGGTCGAACTGGGCCTCTTCCGTGGAGCCGGTGAGGGCCGTCAGGGAGGAGGTACCACCCTGGATGACGGTGGTCACGTCATCAAAGTAGCCGGCACCCACCTCCTGCTGGTGGGAAACGAAGGTATAGCCCTTGCCACGCGCGGCGAACTCGGGCTCCTGGACCTTTTCGACATAGTGGCGCATGCCCTCGCCCTTGGCGTAGTCATAGGCCAGGTCGTACATGTTGAACCACATGTTGTGGATACCCGCCAGGGTGATGAACTGGTACTTGTAGCCCATGTCGGACAGACGGTCCTGGAACTCGGCGATGGTCTTGTCGTCCAGGTTGCGCTTCCAGTTGAAGGAGGGCGAGCAGTTATAGGCCAACAGCTTGTTGGGGTTTTGCGCCATCAGGGCCTCGGCGAACTCACGGGCAAAGCCCAGGTCCGGGGTACCGGTCTCGCACCACACCAGGTCGGCGTAAGGAGCATAGGCCAGGCCGCGGCTGATGGCCTGCTCCAGGCCATTCTTGACGTTATAGAGGCCCTCGGCGGTGCGGGTGCCCGTGAGGAAGGGCTTGTCGTTGGCATCGAAATCGGAGGTCAGCAGATTGGCCGCCTCGGCGTCGGTACGGGCCAGCACCAGGGTGGGGACGCCGCAGACATCCGCGGCCAGGCGCGCGGCAATGAGCTTCTGCACCGCCTCCTGGGTGGGGACCAGGACCTTGCCACCCATGTGGCCGCATTTCTTGACGGCGGCCAACTGGTCCTCGTAGTGCACGCCCGCGGCGCCAGCGGCGATCATGTTCTTCATCAGCTCGAAGGCGTTAAGTACGCCGCCAAAGCCCGCCTCGGCATCCGCCACGATGGGCAGGAAGTGGTCGATGTAGCCCGCGTCGTCGGGGCCAACACCGCGGCCCCACTGGATCTCGTCGGCGCGCTTGAAGGTGTTGTTGATGCGCCGGACCATGGTTGGTACCGAATCATAGGCGTAAAGGGACTGATCCGGGTACATGGTCTCGGAGGTGTTGCCATCCGCCGCCACCTGCCAGCCAGACAGGTAGATGGCCTCGACCCCAGCCTTGGCCTGCTGCATGGCCTGGCCCGCGGTGATGGCACCCATGCAGTTGACGTAACCCTTACGAGCACTGCCACGAATCAGATCCCAGAGCTTTTCGGCCCCGTTACGGGCATAGGTATATTCGGGCTGGACGGACCCGCGCAGGCGGACCACATCGGCGGCGGTATAGCCACGGCTCACATCTTTCCAACGGGGGTTGCTGGCCCAATCCTTCTCCAGGGCCTGAATTTGTTGCTCTCGGGTCATTGTTTTGGTCATGGGTTACTCCGCTTAGTGGTAGGCGCTTTGCTTGCGCAATGGATTTTTTTATGAAGGGTGAGGTAGCACCCCGCAAACCGCGGGGCGACACCTCCGCTAAGCCTAGATGCCTGCCTTTTCATCTAGTATCCGGTAGGCGGGCAAGGTGAGGAACTCTTCGAAGCTGTCCTGGAGGACGATATCCCGTAAGAGTTGTGCCGCACGATCCAGGTGATTGGCCGCGGGGTCACTGGCGTTGGCCAGTTCGGACCGCGCCAAGGCCAGTTCCTCGGCCAGGGTCTGCTCGAACAGGGCTGGGGTCACCTGGCGACCATCGTCCAGAATTCCGCCGGGATAGCGTACCCATTGCCAGAGCTGGGCCCGGGCGATCTCGGCGGTGGCGGCGTCCTCCATGAGGTTATGGATGGGCACCGCACCTCTCCCGCCCAGCCAGGCAGCCAGGTATCGCAAACCGGCGGAGACATTGTTGCGCAGGCCGGCCTCGGTGATGGTGCCAGTGGGCAGGGTGAGCAGATCCTCAGCGACGATATTGAGATCATCCAGGGTGCGATGGAGTTGATTGGGGCCGGGCATGTACTGGTTAAAGACTTCCAGGGCCACGCTGACCAGGCCCGGGTGGGCTACCCAGGTTCCGTCGTGGCCATCCCCCGCCTCGCGCTCTTTGTCAGCCCGCACCTTGGCGAAGGCGCTGTCGTTGGCCGCCGGGTCCCCCTTGATCGGGATCTGGGCTGCCATGCCACCCATGGCATGGGCGCCCCGGCGATGGCAGGTCTTGATCAGCAGGCGCGAGTAGGAACGCAGGAAGTGTACCAGCATGGTCACTTGGCCCCGCTCGGGCAGGACCCGTTCGGGGTAGGCATGGAAGCGCTTGATGAAGCTGAAGATGTAGTCCCAGCGACCGCAGTTGAGGCCGCAGATGTAGTCCTTTAGCTCGTAGAGGATCTCGTCCATCTCGAAGGCGGCGGTGATGGTCTCGATCAGCACGGTGCAGCGGATGCTGCCATGAGGCAGACCCAGGCGCTCCTCGGCATAGGTGAAGACCTCATTCCACAGCCGGGCCTCAAGATGGCCCTCCAGCTTGGGTATGTAGAAATAAGGCCCGCTGCCCCGGTCCAGCAACTCCTGGGCATTGTGGAAGAAATAGAGGCCGAAGTCGAAGAGGGCTCCGGACATGGGCTGGCCGTCTACCTCCACATGCTTCTCAGGCAGGGCCCAGCCCCGGGGACGTACGATGAGGGTAGCCAGGGTGTCGTTGAGGCGGTAGTCCTTGCCCTCGGGGCTCTGGAAGGTCAGGGTGCGGCGGATGGCCTGGGAGAGATTTTGTTGCCCCTCGAGGGTGGCGCTCCAGGTGGGGCCGTGGGCGTCCTCGAAATCGGCCATAAAACACTTGGCACCGGAGTTGAGGGCGTTGATGACCATCTTGCGGTCCACGGGCCCGGTAATTTCCACCCGACGATCCTGAAGGTCGGCAGGGGCAGGGCGGACCCGCCAGTCACCGGTGCGGATCGTGGCCGTGCTGGCCAGAAAGTCCAGGGATTCGCCGGCATTCAAGCGCTGCTGCCGGGCCACCCGCTCGGCCAGGAGTTCCCGGCGGCGCGGGCCAAAGCGGCGTTCCAAGTCCACCACGAATTCCAGGGCCTCAGGTGTGAGGATCTCCTGAAGGCCGGGGGGCACGGGGGCAAGTATCTGGACCTGAGGCATAAGCGTTTCCTGGGGGTAGGTGGCGATATTGTTGTTGGGTCTAGGGAACCCTTGTATTGTGCACTGCAACAAAATGGTGTAAAAAGCTCAGTAATTAAAGTCTAAAATTTCAATACATAGATTTGAAATATGCAATGGTTCAGCGCGACCTGGGTTGTGGGCCCGCACGCCTTGAGCCAGCCAGGTAATTTTGCGAGGAGGAGACAGGGTTCATGGGCAACGTCCTGCAAGATCGGGCACAGCAGATCGCACGTTCCATCCTGACCGGCTTCGACCGGCATTATTCTTATTTTCAAGAGATTACCAGTTCCGCTCGCCAACGTTTCGAGCGAGCCGACTGGGAATCCGTGCGGGCCGCCTCCGCCAAGCGCATCAGCTTCTACGATTTACGGGTCCGGGAGGCGGTCGACAAGGTGCGTTCCGCCTTCGGTATCGAGCACCTGGACGAGCCTCTCTGGCAGGAGGTCAAGCGGGTTTACCTCCACTTGCTCGCCCGCCATAGCCGCCCCGAGCTGGCGGAGACCTTTTACAACTCGGTCTTCTGCCGACTCTTCCATCGCCGATATTTCAATAATGACAATATCTTCCTGGCCTCCAGCGTCAATCGCCGGGAGTTGGCGGCCCACTACCTGGTCTATATGTCCTTCCACCCTGGGGATGGCGGGCTTGAGCAGTGCGTATGGGAGATCCTCTCCGCCTTTTATTTCACCCTGCCTTACGAGGACCTCCAACGGGATACCGAGAGGGTAGCCACCACCTTCCGGGCTCGCAGCGCCCTCGGTACCCGTAGCCTGGAGGAGGTGCGCATCGATGTGCTGGAGTCTCCCTTCTACCGCAACAAGGCGGCCTACCTGATCGGGCGTGTGGTCCAGGGAGAAGAATGCCAGCCCTTCGTGATCCCCCTCGTCAACAATGAAGCGGGTGCCATATATGCCGATACTCTGCTCACCCAGCGCGAGCAGGTGGATGCGGTGTTCAGTTTCACCCGCGCCTACTTCATGGTGAAGACCCCGGTCCCGGCGGCCACCGTTGCCTTTCTGCAGAGCCTCATGCCCGGTAAGTCCCTCGCCGATCTCTACATGAGCATTGGTTTCCAGAAGCAGGCCAAGAACGAGTTCTACCGCGACTTTTTGTATCACCTGGCCAACTCGGATGACCTCTTTCAGATCGCTCCCGGCACCCGGGGCATGGTCATGCTGGTGTTTACCCTGGCATCATTCCCCTATGTATTTAAAGTGATCCGTGACCGTTTCCCCCCACAGAAGGAGGTCACCCGGCAACAGGTGAAGGATCGCTACCAGCAAGTCAAGAATCACGACCTCATGGGCCGGATGGCGGACACCCTGGAGTTCTCCGACGTGGCCTTCCCACTTCACCGCTTCTCTCCCGAACTGTTGCGGGAAATCGAGGCAGAGGTGCCATCCCTGGTGGAGGAGGCAGACGACCTGCTGGTGTTGCGTCATCTTTATATCGAACGGCGCATGACCCCTCTGGACATCTACCTCGCCGAGGCCAGTCCTGAGGAGCAGCGCGCCATCCTGGATGACTGGGGTTTGGCCCTCAAGCAACTCATGGGCGTCAATATCTTTCCGGGGGATCTCCTCTTCAAGAACTTTGGGGTAACCCGGCTGAGCCGGGTGATTTTTTATGATTACGACGAGATCTGTTATCTCAGTGAGTGCAAATTCCGCAAAATCCCACAGGCCCGCACCCTCGATGATGAAATGAGCGCAGAACCCTGGTATACCGTGAATCCTGGGGATGTCTTCCCGGAGGAATTCCCCACCTTTCTCACCAACAGCCAGGCATTGCGGCAGATCCTTTTCGACACCCACCCGGAAATATTCGACTACCGTTATTGGCAACAGCGTCAGAAAGACATCGCCAACGGAGTCTTTGAAGATGTCTTTCCCTATGACCAGGAACTGCGTTTTGAGCGCCCGGAGGCCCCTGCCCTGAGGCCAGGTCTTGAGGGTATTTCAGTGAGTTAAATGAGCCAGGCGCGCCGATGTCGGGCGGGTGCTCTCGGGTCGGATTCCCCCCTGATCTTGACCTAGGTTAAGGATCAGGATTGGCTGCCCCGCCATGATCATAGGTGGTGTGGGTAACCGGTTGAGTGACATGCAAGAACCAAGCTTTCAGCATTGGACACGTAATGCCCTTTTCGCGACTGGCCTGCTGGCCAGTAGCGCCCAGGCGGCCGTGGAACCGTCCTTCGATAAGGTGGATTTGCGTAACGGCAGGGACATCAACGAGGTTTGCGCCGGGTGTCATGGTGAATTCGGGCAGGGTGGCAAGGAGGGCGAATACCCCCGGCTCGCCGGCCTGCCCGCCGCCTTTATCGCCCACCAGCTTGCGCTGTTTCGGGACCGTAAAAGGACCAATCTGGCCATGGTCGAATCCGTCGATCACCGACAGATGCCCGATCCCGACATCCAGGATGTGTCCGCTTATCTCGCAGGCCTCGAAATAACCAGCAAGCTGCCCCCCGCCGATGAGACGGCCCCAGGCTTCAATGCCTACGAACGTCTGCTCGCCAGCAAGCGCCTGGTCCAGATTCCTCGCGCCGAAGGCGACCTCGAGGCCGGTAAAAAAATCTATCGGCGCGAATGTGCCTCTTGCCACGGTGCCCAGGGTCAAGGTGATCAGAAAGATGCAGTGCCCTTCCTCGCTGGCCAATACACCAACTATCTCTGGCGCCAGATCGACAAATACATCGCCAAAGGGCGCGTCCATGACCTTTCAGAACCCGATGCCGAGGAGCTGCTCGCGGCATTCAAGGCTGAGGAACTTCGGGACATCTTCGCCTATCTGTCCACCCTGGACGATTAGGGACGTCTAGTCTCCGGGCGGATCAGGGCAGATCACTGCGCTTAAATAGGACATAGCCAAGCCAAGCGCTCAGGGTGCCGAGCAAGGTCGGGTAAAGGAGGGCGAAGGCGATGTAGCCCGCCTGGCCGAAGCCGTCGAGGATGACGTAGGCGGAGGGGCCGAGCATGACCAATTGTTGGTCCAGGAGTAGCATGGCGGCGGTGCGGAAGACCTGGAGGGGATTGACCAGGGCAATGGCGACGGCGGTCTCCGGGGGGAGCTGGCCGCGGATCATGACGCCCAGGAGGATGAGGTCGAGGAAGAGCAGCAGGGTTAGCCAGAGGACAAAGGCGGAGGCCTGGGCGACATCGGCGGAGCGGGTGAGGGTGGAGAGCAGCATCCCGATCCCTAGGAAGCACCAGGCCAGGGCCATCAACAGCCCCGTGTAGTAGGTAAACAGGCCCCAGGGCACCTCGACGCCACGTACCAGGCCCCACAGGACGGCCCCCAGCATGGCCAGGAAGACCGGCAGAAAGACCACCAGAAAGCGCCCGGCGAGCTTGCCCCAGTACCAGGCCGCCAGGCCGATGGGCAGGGAGAGCAGATACTCGTAAACCCCAGCCTCGCGGTCCCCGGCTACCGAGCGCACCGTAGTGATGAGGACAAAAACCGGTAGTATGGCCATGGTGAGCTGGATATAGGTCACCATCAGGCGGGAGAGTCCGGTGAAGCCCATGATCCGCGACTCGGTGAGCCCAAAGGCGAAGAGCAGTGCCACCAGGCCGCCAAAGATCAAGGTGTAGGCGAGGAACCACTTGGCCCGGAGCGATTCCAGGACGTCGGTATGGGCGTTCAGCCAGAGGTGGCGCATGGGATGGCTCCGGCGCTATTGCTGGATGGAGTCGAGGTAGATGGCGATCTCGCGGATGGTGCGTACCTCCAGGTTCTCGCTGAAGACCGGCATCTTGTGCTCGCCCGCCGCGACCTGGTGGCCGCCGTCCACGGCCACCAGGACCCGCTCGGTGACACTGGGTGGGCCTAAGTGGCGCAGCACGGTCAGGTTGCTGGGGGTGACCTTGAGTAGGCCAACCAGGGGCCCGTGGCCATCCGCGTCTACGCCGTGGCAGTTGGCGCAAAAGAGCAGATAGTGGGCCTGACCGCGCTCCAGCGTGGCCTTGTCCGGAATGAGGTCTGCGCCCGCCGACCCGGCCAGGCCGATGGCGGCCAGGGCCGCGGCGATGATTGTCGTCTTGTGGTTCATGACCTTACCTCTGTTGTATCGAAACCAGGTGGGAGGGGCCCCCTCGGCCCGACGCCGGGTCGCAGCGGGGGTGCCATTCCCACAGGAGACTGGCCTAGCGACCCGGCGGGGCGGCATCGAGTTGCCCGCCGTGGATGTTGTACTTGGCCTCGACGGCGAAGATGTGTTGCTTGGCAGCGGCCCAGTCCAGGGTCTCGGAGGCGGGGGCGACTTGCGCCCCGAGCCCATACTCCATGGGCGTGACCTGGCTCCGGACGTACCAAGCCGTGCGAGCGTCGATCCAGGATCCCTCGCGCCAGTCCGACACCCAGATCTCGGTGCGCGGGTCGTCCCGGAGGGGCTTATCCTCCAGCCAGACGACAGCGCAGCCGATGTCGTCGAAAAACAGCACCTTGGAGCGATTTTCGGCCTGAGGCACCCGGATCTGCGCGCCATGCTTGCGGTCGGAGAGCACCATACGGCAGCGCTCGCAGGCGAAGCGGTCCCACTTCGGTTCCAGCGGGCCGTTGCCGGGGTCGTTCGAGCAGGCGGCAAGGGTGCCGAGCAACAGCGAAAGCAGTAGGGCGCTAATGGCAAGCCCCAGAGAGGTCCCCGCATGGGGACGGCACCGCACTCGCGTGCCGGCCCTACCATCCCTGACCTGGGCCCAGGCATCCCGGCCGGGATCCAGGCCTGGTGGTGGAAATGAGGTCGGGTGGAGACCGGCGTCAACCATGGGGGTTCTCCTGCTGTGGGGCCGCCGGGTTCGCTTCGTCCATGTGAATCTGGGCCAACAGGGCGGCGTAGCGGGACAGAACCCCGAGAAAGCGTAGCCGGTCCGGTCCGGCGACTGAGCCCTCCCAGTCCAGTCCGGCGGCGTCCCCGCTGAAGCCCCAGGCGGCGATGGCATGGGCGAAGGCCTCGTCCGGACGCAGCAGGCCGACACGGCAACGCAGGCGACTGGCCAGGTCCACCAGGTCTGCCACCCGGTCGTCCAGGACAACGCGGCCCTGGTCCAGCTCGATGACTCGGTTGACCAGGGCGGCGACCTCGTCCAGGCGGTGGCTGGAGATCAGCATGGCGGCGCTGTCCTGTTTCTCCGCCAGAAGCTGGAAAAAGATGTGGCGGGCCTCCGGGTCCAGGTTGGCGGCGGGTTCGTCCAGGACCAGGAGGTCGCTATCCCGGCCCAGGGCAATGGCGATCAGGAGCTTCTGCTTCTGACCCCCGGACAGTTTCACGAAGGGCTGGCGGCGGAAGCGCTCCGCGTCCAGGCCCAGGCGCGCGGCCACCTCTACCATGCGCTCGGGGTCGGCGTCACAGACCCCGGCGGCGAAGCGAAGCAACTGACCCACGGGCATCTTGAGTGGAGGCGGTAACTGGGGCACGAAGCCGACGCGGGATAGGACTTCGGTCCTATGGGGGCGCGGCTCCAGTCCATCCACGGTCACCCGCCCGCCGCAGGTGTATTCCCCCAACAGGCAGCGGATCAAGGTGGTCTTGCCGGCCCCGTTGGAACCTACCAGGGCGACTCGGTGACCACGCTCAACCTCCAGGTCCAGGGCCTTGAGGACATCCACACGGCCGAAGCGCTTGCTGACCTGTTCAAAACGAATCATTGAGGCACACCCATCAGAGCACCTTGGCCAGGCCCTTGATTTTGAAGGTCAGGGAGTCGGTGGGGCAGATGTCCACGCACAGACCGCAGCGGGTGCAGTCCGCCGCCACGTCCACCCGCGTGTCCTCTGCCCGACCCTTGATGGTGATGTCCAGCACATGGGGGACCAGGCAGACCTTGCGGCAGTCCCCCTCGTGGTGGCAGGACTCCACGTTGTATTGGACCCGCACCGGGGAGGTCAGGCCTACCAGGCCGTAGGTCAGCCCGATGGGGCAGACATAGCGGCACCAGGCCCGGCGCGAGACGAAGACCTCGAACAGCAACAGGGCTAGGACCCACAGCAGGGTGACCCCTGGGCCATAGATCAAGGCCCGGCTGGCGATGCCGGTAGGGGAGATGGTCTCGAAGACCGTATAGCCGGTGGCCAGGGCCAGCACCGCAAAGATCACATAGAAGACCGAGCGCACGCCGCGGTGGAAGCGCATATGGGTCACCCAGCGCTTGGCGGCGAGCTTGAGGTGCAGCCACTCGGCCCACTCGGCAATGAGGTGATAGGGGCAGGCCCAGGAGCAGAAGGTGCGCCCACCCAGGAGCCACCACAGGATCAGGACAGTCCCGGTGCCTATGACCAGATTGAGCACCATGTGCTTGTAGGCAAGGGAGACCTGCAGGGCGGAGTTGAGATCGGCGAAATGGAAGCCGACCACCCGGGAGGCAGTCATGGCCCCTTCCACCAACTGGACATCGAACTGGTAGGAGATCACAAACAGCAAGTTGACCACGATAAGGGTGATCCAGCGGCGATTGCGCCATTTGTGCCGCTTGGCGGTCCTGGCGTGGGCGTTCTCGATGGCCTCGAGGGCCTCCTTGGTCAGGCGCTCCTTGGCCTTGCGTTCATAGATGAACTTGACCTCCTGGGACTGGCGCTGGGGTGCCGGTCGTTCGACGGTGAGGCCGAGCAGGTGGCGCAGTGAGTCGACGACGTAGCTCATACGGGCACCTCCGTCACCCGGTCAATGTCGATGACGATGGCGGTGGGCCCCACCGGACAGATCATCTCGCAGACCCCGCAGCCGACGCAGCCGTCCTTGATCACGGGCATCATGCCGTGGCCGCTGGGGCTGGACTCTAGAGCGATGGCGTGGCGTGGCGGGCACTCGTTGCCGATCTTCTCGGCGACGCGCGCCACCTGGCCGGGCTCCGGGGGCCTTTCCGCGGCGCACTCGATGATGCGGATCTCGATGGGGCACTGGCGTACGCACAGGTCGCACAGGTCGAGGTCGTAGGGGTGGTCCGCCACGGCGACTGGGGTCCAGCGGTCCACTTCGGCGTAGCGCAGCTTGCCGCGAAAGTCAGGCCCCCGGGCCAGGCCCTTGAATCCCTTGCCTTGCATGGCCAGGCAGGCATCTGGGCGGTCCAAACGGGCCAACCCCATGCGGGTGTCCGCGGGGAAATCGAGGTGGTGGGTCAGGGCCCCGGTAGGGCAGGCCAGGACGCACTGAAGGCCGTCGCAGGAGAAGTCGCAGGCCTGGGCGCGGGCCTCGATGTGGGGCACGCCCACCCCGACCCCGTCCAGGAGGTCGGCCAGCTTGATGGCCTCCACCGGGCAAACCTGGACGCACTGTCCGCACTTGATGCAGGCGGCCAGGAACTGCTGCTCATCAAGCAGATCCTTGATAGCTCCAGGAGGGCGCAGCCGGGCGTTGGCCGCGCCGATGAGCGGGAGCAGGCCGGTCAGGGACATCCCGACCATGCCGACCCCGAGCCCCAGGGTGCGCAGGAACTCCCGGCGGTTCTGTTCGCGGCGGACCTTGCTCAGGGCCGGCTTGGCCTTGCGGCCTATGTCTTGTTCGCTCATCGCATGCAGATCTCTGTGTAGGCCGGGCTTCAGCCCGACCGCAACGCCCGGTGGTTGAGGCGATGTCACCGTCGAGCTGAAGCCCGACCTACCATCTGGCTTTGCCTAGTCCCGACCGATGGCACCGCGCAGTGCCCCGAGGGCGTCGAAGCCGCCCGCATCCTGGGTGGGGGCCGCTGTAGGCTCGTCTTTCTCGTCGTCATCGCCGGTCCCACCCGCCAGGACGGCCTTTGGATCGGCGACGGCGATCTTGACTCCGGCCCCCCACAAGGGGCGCTCGTCGCGCACCATCAGGTCCGGAGGGGACAGGGGTGCCAGGCGCTCCAGGAAGTCGAGCACCTCGAGCAGGGGCGAGCCCTTGAAGAACTGGGCCGGGGGCACATCCATCCACAGCCGGTCGGCATAGGCGTAGAGGCTATAGGGGCTGTCGCCGACCCCGTCGCCGTCGCGGTCAAAGCCCTCATAGTCGTCCCAAAAATTGCCTTCCCAGTGGTTGCGGCTGGCGGTCTTGCCGCCGGAGACCACAACTTGCGCAATGTTGCCTTGAAACTTGTTACCGATGAAGGAATTGCCTGTCCAATCGTTGAGGAAGCGCACGGCAATGCCGTTATAGGCTACCAGGTTATCGTGGATGCGGTTGGTGGTTCCGGGTTGGTAGGGAGAGACGTCGAGATAAAGCCCGACGGCGCAATAGAGGATGCGGTTGTTCTCTATGGTGACGTCGGATGTCTCTTTGAACCCGATGCCGATCCCAGTGGTGCCGGCGGCATTGGCGATCAGGTTGTTGCGGACTATTACCCCGTCACTGTACATGAGGAAGATCCCCACCGTATTGCCCTGGTAATAGTTGTCCTCGACCCGATTGGTCTGGGCATACATGAAGTGTAGGGAATAACGTCCGCCGCGGGCGTCGTTGCGGGCGATGAGATTGTCACGGGAATACCAGATCACCGTGTCACGGGAGTTGCGGATGACGTTGTCCGTGACCTTGTTGCGGAAGCTGTACCAGAGGCGGATGGCGTCTCCACGTATACCCAGTTCCACAGGCTTGGAGGAGATATGATTGCGCCGGACGATGTTGTCCTCGGATTGTTGCAGATCGACGCCGAAGAGGCAGTTGTCGATCTGGTTGTCCTTGATCACATTGAAGTTGCCGCGGACCTGGACCGCGGCGTCGATGTCGTTGTGGGAGTTTCCGGAATTGGTGAGGTGCAGGCCCTTGAGCGTAGCCCCGTTGGTCTTGAGGAGCACTACGGTTCCCTGGCCGCCGCCGTCGATGGTGACCTTGTCGCCGCCGTCGATGGTCAGGGGCTTATCAATAACCACAGGCCCAGCGTAGGTTCCTGGCACTGGGGTCAGGACCGTGCCAGACTCCGCCGCATCAACCAGGGCCTGGAAGGGAGGGTACCCTGCGGCCAACACCGGACTGGTCAATGTCCAAATCCACAGCAGGGCACCCACGGCTCGCGTAACGGAGGTTGCAGTGCATGCGCATCGTGTATCCAACCCAGGAACTTGCCGTAGCCCGGATGGAGTGCTAGCGGAATCCGGGAGCGGTCGCACAAAGCCCCACTGTATCCCCAACCTGACGCGGTGGCCTGGTTGCCGCTGCGCCCCATCCAGGCCACCGGCTTGGGGTGGGGCGCATCCCATGAAACAGACGGTGTTCATTTGTAGGTCGCGGTCACCCACCCCGCAGTTCCTTGCGTCGCAACAAGGCCGCTAGGGCGAGCAGGGCGGTCATGGCCAGCATGAGCCCAAAGCCGATGGCGGGATAGGAGTGGGTGGCGAACTGGGCCACCTTGCCCTGACCGAAGACCGTGGGCATGAAGGCCTTGACGGTGAAGGCCCCCATGTCGTTAAGGTTGTGGCCGTACCACCACAGCCAGGCGGAGTAGTCGATAAGGAAGAATACGGGCAGGGCGATGGGGACCAGGACCAGTAACCAGTAGAGCAGGCCACTGTTCTTGCGTGCCCCCCATAGGAGCAGGAGCATGGCACCAATGAGCAGCCAGAAGAACGCGTGCGCCGCCCCGCTCATGGTCTTCGCCATGGGGCCGATCTCTGTGGGGTTGTTGAAATAGCGTCCCAGGGTCCTTTCGTAATGCCAGGCAAGCAGTTGGCTACCGCTGCCGGTCCAGGTGTCCTTCGTGCCGCGGCGCTCAGAGTCCCTGTCAAAGCTGGTCTTGAGGTTGTCCAGGTAACGTTGTTTGTCGGCTTTGGTCGTCGCCGCGCCGGCCGCCGTGGGTTGGGCCCCCGGCATGGACTTGGCTAATTCGGCCTTGAGGTGGGCGATCAGGGCTTGACCCGGGGACATCGTCTTTGCCTCGACCTCTCCGCCGGATTGATCCATGGCCTTGACCATGGCCTCCAAATAACCGACATTTTGATACTTGAGGCCACCGGCCCCGTAGAAATACAGGTACATCCAGCCGGTCAGGGCGGCGAAGGCGATGGCCATCACCCCCAGGCGCACCTTGGGGGCGCGGATCATGAAGCCGACCAGCATGATCCCCAGCATGGTCACCAGAAAGGGGGAGAAGGCGCGCTCAATCACTCCGCCGGCGGCGATGGGGTACATACCGACGTAATGGTTGATAGTGTCCATCTCGTGGACGCAGTCCAGGGCCTCATCCTCGCTGATCTCGGCCTTTGCCACCTTCTGGCAGCCATTGACGACGCCATTCATATGGAAGTGAATACGCACCCCATCCGGGAACGCCTCAGGCGGATAATTGGGTGCGGTCAGGGACACCCACCAGATCGGGACATAGTAGATGGCGACCAGGAGGGCGAGGGCCCCGGCGATCAAGACATAGACCAGTGGGTTGGCCTTGGAGGGGGTGACGGCGTTCATGGCGGGCCTGCGAACAACATGGAAGGGGTGCATCGGACCCCTGGGTGAGCCTTACGTCAGTCAGTTATGAGTTTCTTGTTTTTAGTGTTCAGATCCGAATCAACTCGAAACTAAGAACTAATAACTGATTGGTGCCCGACCAGGGGCACGCTGGAGCGCTCCTGGTCGGGTGCAGATCAGTTGAAGTCCGGGTTCTTCCAATCCGCCGAGGGGGCCACCCTGTCCGCCGGTGGCTTGATGCGCGAGGCGTAGTCGCACACCGCCAGCAGTTGCTGCTCGCTGAACTCATGTACCTGCTTGACCATGTCCGGGTTGGCATTCTTGCGCGCGCCAGCCTTGATCTCGCGGAACTGGCGCAGGATGTACTCGTAGTGCTGCCCCTGGAGCTTAGGGTAGAACTTCTCGGCGTCGCCCTGGCCGTTGTCGCCGTGGCAGCGCACACAGTTGTCCGCGAAGAGCTGCTTGCCGAGCGCGAGATCTGTACCCGGTCCCACGCCATTGTCCGGGGTCATGGGCAGGGTGGCCAAATAGGCGACCACGTCGGCCAAGGCCTGGGGGCCGCCGATCTGGCTCGGCAGGGCGAAGGGGTACATGGTCGGGTTGTTGCGGTTGAGCGCCCGTATGTCGGCGAGCTGCTTGAGTATCACGCTGCCGTGCTGGCCCGCCAATTGGGGGAAGGTGCCATCCTTCGAGCCCCAGCCCTCCGGCAGATGACAGGCGGCGCAGACCTCAAAGACGTCGCGCCCGGCCTTGGGGTCGCCCTTGAGGTGCAGGGCCTCGTCCTTCTCGCCACCGGCCTCGTTCCAGGCGAAGGTCGACGCGCCGAACGCGAGACCGATTGCCACCGCCAGTCCCTTTACGAATAGATGCTTGCTCATCGAAAACTCTCCAGCTTCTGACACCGGCCTTGCCCCGGGTCTCCGCCCTCAGGCATGGCATTCTTGAGTACCGAGGCGGGGCGCCTGCCCCGCCTGTGACCAACGCCAGTCTAGGCCGATAGCGGGGTGAAACCTTGACACAAGTCAATCGCAGTGGGGATCCAACCAGCAGGATTGCCTGGCTACTGCAGCGTCGCCAGCCAGTTCGCGATGGTCCGCATCTCCTCTTCCGAGACCAGTGGCATGATGCCTTTCATGGCCGCGGTCTGACCGTTGTTGCGGGCACCGCTCTTGATGTCGTTCATTTGAGCGAAGGCATAGTCGGCGCTCTGCCCGGCGAGCTTTGGATAGATCGGCATGATGGGGGTCTTGGCGTCCTTGCCGTGACAGGCGATACAGGTCTTCTTGGCGAACAGGGTCGCGCCATCCGCGGCTGGGGCCGCGGCGGGCGCCGTCGCTGGGGCAGCTGCCACCGGGGCGTCCGCCGCCGCGGCCAGGGTGGGTATCATGGCCAGGACCAGGACGGGGATTGTGAACAACAACGTTTTGCGCTTCATAACATTATCTCTAACCATGTGGGGGGCTCTGGCCCCCAATAGCCGGGAGGGGGGCTTGCGCCCCCCTCGGTTAAGGATCAGGCAGCCGGCCTGGCGTTACTTGTTCTTCGTGGCCCCGTTCTGTTCCAAGTAGGTCTTGGCGCGCAGCCCCAGGTCTGCGGTCTTGACCTGATACTGCCACCACTGGTTGGCCCACAGCATGGCGTTCTGCCAGTCACTCTTGGCGGCGGCGGCCTCGGCCTTCTCCTTGGCCTCCTTGGCGAAGCCGAGCTGGTCGGTGGCGTCTTCCACCAGGGCGACCACGACGGGGAAGTCCTTGAAGTTGTAACTGGTGATAAAGCCCACCACCATGTCGATGACGCCCTGGGTCTCGACATTGGTCTTGACCTGGGTCTCGTAGTCGGCCTTAGTGTAGGCTACGCCCTCCTGCATCGCGGTAGCCTCACCCTTGTAGCCCTTGGGCTTGACCAGCAGGTAACCCTGCATTTCCAGGTGCAACGCGGAACAGAACTCCGTGCAGTAGTAGGGGTAGACACCGGGCTTGTCGGCCTGGATGGTGACCGAGGAGGTTTTGCCGGGCTCGATGGAGAGTTGGACGGCGTGCCCGTACATGGCGAAGCCGTGCACCTCATCCTCGGCGCGCTCCAGGTTGGTCAGATGGATGACGACGGTATCGCCCTCCTCGGCCTCGATGATTTCAGGGGTAATGTGGGAGCGGATCACGGTGCCCATGACCATCACCGTGCATTTGCCCGCGGCGTCACAGGTACGCTCCGTCTTCTCGCGACCGGCGCGGGTCCCGAAGGGAGACTTCTCGTCGGTACGGCTATTCCAGCCGGACTTGTAGCGCACCTCGGGTTGCAGCTTGTCGGCCTTGATCGCCACTACATAGTGGGGCTCGCCCAGCGGCAGCGGCATGTCGTAGAGCAACTGCATCTTGTCGCCGCTGATGTCGATCAACTGGTGGTTCTGCGGGTGCAGGGGCCCCACCGGATTGAACCGATCGATGGCCAGCTTGTTCAGCGCCACTAGATACTTGCCGTCAGGGCTGACCGAGTCGCCCTCCATGGTCATCAGGTGCCCAATGTTGTAGTGGATGGAGAGCTTGTCTAAGACCTTGCCCTCGCAGTAGTCCCACTTTGCGACCATCGAGTCCACATACAGGGACGTGTAGGCGACGCAGGGTTTGGCGTCGAACTGGGTATGCAGGGGCCCAAGGCCCAATTCCACCTGGAGTTGGAGGGCATCCTTCATGGCAATGATCGGGATCCCGTAGGGGTCCTTGCCCTCGAACTTGCCGGCCTTGATGGCGGCCATGATCTTGTCGAAGCTGAACACCGAGGTGTGGCTGTCGAGCTTGCCGGAGACGATGATGAACTTGCCGTCCGGGGTCACGTCCGCGCCGTGGGGGCTCTTGGGCTCTGGGATCAGGTACAGCAGCCCCTCGGCCACCGCTTGCTCCATAGGGATCACATACATGCCGTTGCGCTGGGTGACCTTGCCGGCCTTGACCAACTCCTCGGCCTTCTTCCAGTTGGTCACATGCAGGAAGTCGGTGTCCTTGGAGGAACAACCGGCCTCGAAGGGCGGGCGCCCGCGCTCGATGCCGCCCACATAGCGTTCGGTGCAGAAGGAGTTGGTGAAGCCCCAACCGTAACTATCCTTCTTGCCGGCGTCGGACAGGTCCTGGCTATAGGGGGGCAACTCAAAGGTGAAGGAGTTCTCCGGGACGATGCGCCCCTTTTCCTTGTCGAACGACCAGTAGGTCAGGCCGCCGCGGTACTTGTCGTTGAACTGCTCCAAGGGGACATAGCCCACGTCGCTGTAGGGGGCCGCGTACTGGGTGGCCTCCATGACGTACTCGGTGTTGGGGGTGACGAAGGCCCCGCCATGCTCCGAACGGAACAGGGGGTTGACGACGATCTGTTTGGTCTCGAAGTCCTTCAGGTCGATCACCGCCAGGCGGGGGTTGGCCTTGTCGTTGATGAAGAGGTAACGCCCGTCGTAGTCGCCGTTGGTCTCGGAGAAGGCCGGGTGGTGAGTATCGCCGTAGTTCAGATCCTTGCCGTCGATGCGGCCCTGGGCCAGCACGGCCTTGGACTCGTCGTCGAAGCCGTAGCCCTGCCAGGGTTCGGGGGTGAAGACGGCGATGTACTTGAGGATGCGCATGGACGGGATGCCGTAGACGATCACCTGTCCGCTCTGTCCGCCGGAGCTGAAGGCGAGGTACTCGTCGCGGCCCCCGGTGGGGGTGTAGGTTTTGGCCGCTGCCAGCAGGTCTTTCTCGCTCAGACCGCGGCGTTGCATGGTGTCCTGCAGGGTCTCTGCCGACCAGGCCGCCGAGGCCGCACTGATCGTCATGACCGCCCCGACTGCGACGGATAAACCGCGCCTGGGAACCTTGTTCATCGAACCGCCCTCTCGCTATGGGTATATAGGGATTAACCACGTGGTTGGAGGCCCGTGGCACGTGGGAAACCTATCCGCGAAGGCCGCGTCTAGCCTTGACCCAAGTCAAATCGCGAGGAGGGGTGTGCCATATGACATAGATGTGACCTAAACTGAGGGGGAGCAGGAGCTTGCGAAAATTTGTTGATCTCAGCCCCGTTACCAAACGCCTTACCGTGCTGACTTGGTTCAACCCCGAATCACCCCAAGTATTTTCCCATTGGAGTCTCCTTAAATGCCTTCCAGCCCCGATACCAGGTGCGATAGCTTTCCCCTCAGCCGCCGTGATTTTCTGCAACTGACAGGCCTGGGCAGTGTGGGCTTGCTCATCCCCGGCCTGCTCACCGGTTGCGGCGACTCTGACCTGGGGGTTCTCGGCTCGCCAAGCTACGCCGCCACCATCCTCGATGGGCAGGCTGCCATTCGCCAGGCCTTGGTCGATACCAAGACCCCCTCCATCTCGGTGGCTCTGGTGGACGATCAGCGTGTCATTTGGGCCGAGGCCTTCGGCGTCATTGACAAAGAGCAGGGGTTGGCCCCCACCACCGAGACCCGGTTTTGCATCGGCTCCTGTAGCAAGGTGCTGGCGGCCATGGCGACCATGATCCTCGTAGAGCGCGGGTTGGTCGAACTGGATGCAACACTGGTGACCTATGTTCCGGAATTCACCATGCTCGCGCCGGGGGCTGACGCGATCACGATTCGGCAGTTGCTCAGCCATGCCTCTGGTCTTCCGGGTACCAATTTCATCAACATCTTTTCCCAGGCCCGCCAGCCGGATTATGCAGAGCGGACTCAGCTTGACCTGGCAGAACAGCGTCTCAAACACGAACCGGGCGAGATGGCCGTTTATTGCAACGATGGCTTTACCCTGATCGAAGACCTGGTGGCGGCCGTAACCGGCCAGAGCTACGCCCAATTCGTTACGGCTGAAATCCTGGTCCCGGCGGGCATGACCCGTAGCGCTTACCCTCAGAAACCCTTCCCGGCGGGCAGCTTCGCCCCAGCTTTCTCGGACGATACCCCGCTGCCACAGGAATTCACCAACGGCTTTGCGACCGGCGGCCTCTATGCCACGCCCTCGGACATGGGCCGGCTGGCCAGGCTTTTGCTGCAGGGTGGCACCCTCGATGGCCGGCGTATCCTGTCCACCGCCTCCGTGGCGGAAATGGCCCGCGACCAGAGCGGGACCATCGTCTTTAATCCCATTCCCTCCTTCCAATGGGGCCTGGGCTGGGATGACGTGTCCCAAAAGGGCCTGGCCGCCGTGGGGATCAAGGCCTGGACCAAGAATGGCGGGACCCTCTTTTATGGCAGCCAGTTCTTTGTCTTGCCAGAGGCACGTTTAGGGCTGGCCATGAGCGGCACCACCCTGAGTTATGGCAGCGCCAAGCTGGCCGAACGCATCCTCTTGAATGCCCTGGTCGAGACGGGCCGTCTGGCGGCCATGCCGGTGCCCCTGCCGGCCACCCCGGCGCCTGAGGCCGTCGCCGACGATGCGACCTTGGCGGCCATGGCGGGCTACTTTGCCCAGCATGAGGCCGTGCTCCGGGTGGAGGTCCAGGCCGATCGCGCCCTGACCCTATCTACCTTTGAGTCGGGTGCCTGGAACGAGACGGCCAGGGACCTCAAGTACCGGGCCGACGCCACCTTTTCCAGTGACAGTAAGCCGCTTTATGCCTACCGGCCCTTGAAGGCGGCTCTCGGCGATTATCATGTCCTGCGTATTCCCTGGGGCTATGAACACTGCCTCCTGGAGTTGCCCTACTCCCAGCGGGTGCCGCCACGAGGTGCCCGCTCCCCTGGCTGGGAGCGGCGCCTGGGCCGGCAATGGTTGCTGGTCAACGATGGCGCCGCTTCCTGGACCCTGCGGCTGGGGCAGCCCCGGCTCAGGCTGGATGGGATTCCCGAACTTCCGGGCTATGTCGGCGTGTCCTACATGGGGACCCAGCTCCTGGATGCCAGCGAGGACGGTCAGCGCGCCCGGATGTGGATGATGATTCCCCTCAACAATGGTCGGGATCTCGCCGATCTGGTTATCACGGACCGGGAGGGTGAGGAATGGGTTCGCTTCGGGAGCGGCCTCTTCCGGCCCCTGGAGGGTGTACCGGTGCTGGAGGCCGGTAGCACAGCCTTGACTATCGAGGTGGCGGGCGAGGCTCAGTGGCTCCAGGTTCCAGCCCGCGGAACCTTGACCATCCGCAATGCCGACGCCTGGCTACTTTACGATGGCGACTTCGTCTGCCAGGCGGAAGGGCAGGGGACCGGCACCCCAGTGCTGCCCGATAGTGGCGACAAGGCCTGGCTGATGCTCTATGGCGCCCTTGGGGATCGCATCGGGGTCGAAATCAGCTAGCTTGGGGTAGGGAATGACGAGCCGGATCGGCTGCGGTGGAGCGGGTGTTTCGCTACATCGGTGGGTCGACCCGCAGGGTGTGCGAGGCTTTGGCGGTCCGGGTGGAGACCGCCGAAATTAGCCCCTACGCGGCCGCAATCTTGATATAGCCAACCAGCTCTCGCGGTAAGCTATGGCAAGTTACCAATGAAGCCACCCTGCCTTGAGGGATGAGCAAAAGTTTTGTTTATAGGGGCATAGAATATTAGTACTCGCTAATATACAAATAATTCATCATACTGAAACCGGTCCTATGAAGGGATAAATCCCTAACGGACACTTCCGCAAACGATTTCAGGAGATTGACATGAACTTTGACACCTTGACCCTCGGTGGTTTTGTGCTCACCTGCCTGGTGGCGGGTGTCATGATCGCCATCCAACTTTCTAACGAGAAGTGATCCGAGCTTCATCAGCGCCTGCGGGGATATGCACCTGTTGCTGGCAGGTGCCCTGTGAGGTGACAGGAGTATTGGCCCTTCTGGGCGAAGATCATTTTCTACGTTACGAACAAGACCGCTGGAACGGTGAACCCGTTCTGGCGGTTTTTTATACTTTGGGAAGGATGGGCTTGGCATCTCCTCGGCTTTCAGGCTAATCGGGTGCCGTCCAAACCAAGACAAGCATCGCATGATCAGCGACACAAACGTCAATGCCGGTAAGTATCACGAGCTCCCTGGGCCTAACCCTCACCCCACCCCCGGCAACTCCTCCCACCGCGTCGTATAGCCCGGCGACATACACCCCCGGCGCATCCGCCACGGTTGGGCCAAGCCCTCCGCCAGATAGCGCAGGGTACCCCGCCCCCAGCGGCGGTTGATGTCATCCATCACCGTCAACATTCCCTGTCGCCGCGCCTCCCCCGTCGCCGAGACCGGGGCGAACAGGTCTCCGGTGCGCGCCTCCGCCGGGGCCAGGTCCAGCAAGACGATGCCAGCGCGGTGATAGCGGTAACCATCCCGGTAGATCAGTCTCAACCCCGCCAGGGCGGCGCGAATCAGCCGCGCCGTATCGGCCGTGGGCTGGGGCAGGGGCACCCCCTGGCTGGGGTGATATTGCGGTTCGTCCTCCCGAAAGGGGTGAGTGCCGATCTGGACCTGGATCAGGCCCGCCACCTGGCCTTCCTGGCGCAGGCCGGTGGCGGCCCGTGCCGTATGACTGGCCACCGCCTCCCGCAACGCCGCCAGGGCTGTCACTGGCTGGCCAAAGCTGCGTGAGGCGATGATTTGCTGACGGGGTGGCGGGGTCGCGGCCAATGCCAGACAGGGTAAGCCGTTCAACTCCAGGGCGGTGCGCGCCAGCACCACATTGAACTGCCTTTGCAGGCGGGTCGGGTCCGCGCGTTGCAGGTCTGCCACCGTCACGATGCCAGCCTGCCGCAGCCGCGCCGCCCAGCGCCCGCCGATGCCCCACACCGCGCCCACCCCCAACTCCGCCGCGTAACCGGCGATGGCCTCTGCCGTCAGTTCAGTCAGGTTGCACACCCCCGCCGCCTGGAAATCCGGATGGCGCTTGGCCAGGTGGTTAGCGAGCTTGGCGAGGGTCTTGGTGGACCCGATGCCCACCCCCACCGGTAGACCTGTCCATTGCCCCACCCGCGTCCGCAGCCGCCCGCCCAGGGCAGTGAGATCCCTGGCCTCGCCGGCCGTGAAGCGCAGAAAGGACTCATCGATGGAATAGACCTCCTGCTCCGGACTGAACTGGCCGATCACCGCCATCAAGCGGCTGCTCATATCGGCATAGAGGGCATAGTTGGACGAGAGGGCGCGGCCCCGGTGCTGGGCCAGCAGGTCGCGCACCTCGAAATAAGGCTGGCCCATGCGGATGCCCAGGGCCTTGGCCTCCTCACTGCGTGCTACGCAACAGCCGTCGTTGTTGGACAGCACCACCACCGGGCGGTCACGCAGCCGGTAATCGAAGACCCGTTCGCAGCTCACATAGAAGTTGTTGGCGTCCACCAGGGCGTAGGGGCGGATGGCCGCCGGTTGCGCACCGCCAGGGGGCATGGGGTTCTCCGATAGTTGTAACGGGAACCAAAGTATAGGGCATGGGCAGGCAGGACGCCTCTGAAAATGTGCGTCCTGGGTTCTTTCCTGGTGGACTGGTTGCGGCGGCACGGGCCAGGCTAATGATAGTGGCGATGATGAATATCCGGAAAATGAGGGTGTTTGTGCAACATGCCCTCATGGGTATGCGGGTGGCCGTGCGGTTCCTTACCATCCCACTCAGGGTCGTGGTCGTGTTGGTGATGCTTGTCATGCTGGTGTGGATGTTGATGTTCCAAGAGTTCATGCGCATGTTCATGTTCGTGTCGCTCCGTCAGGTGCAACCAAACGCCAAACGCCATCAATCCACAAGCCAACCAGAATGCGGGTGAAGTCGACTCACCCAATAGGACCAGTGCCACCACGACACCGATAAAGGGGGCTATTGAAAAGTAGGCCCCGGTGCGCGCTGTCCCCAGCCCCCGCAGCGCCAGGACGAACAGCACCAAGCTGATGCCGTAGCCGAGCAGGCCGACCAACAGGGTCGTCAGCAGCGTTAAGGGTTCGGGTAAGCGCATGCCCCAGGTGAGCGCGAGGGCACAGTTGACCCCGCCGGCCATCAACCCCTTGGTCCCGGCGATGAACCAGGCATCGGCGGCTGAGACATGGCGGGTCAAGTTGTTATCGATGGCCCAACAGAGGCAGGCGCCGGCGATCGCCAATGGGCCTAGCCCCGGTGCCACCCCTACCTCCCCCACCGGCCACGACAGCAGGATGCCGCCGGCCACGATAGCCACCATGCCCAGCACGATGCGACGGTCCGCGTTTTCTTTAAAAACGACCCAGGCGAGCAATGCCGTCAAGACAGACTCCAGATTCAGCAGGAGGGACGCCGTCGCACCCAGGGTGGAGGTCAGGCCCACCATCAAGCCCACCGGCGCCAAGACACCCCCAAAGAGGATGGCACCGAGCAGCCAGGGCCATTCCTGTGGGGTCAGGCCAGAGGCCCGCCAACCACGATCGCGGGCCAGGCGCGCCAGGGTCAAGCCGATCCCACTCCCGAGATAGAGCAAGCCGCCGAGGAGCAGCGGGGGCATTTCCCCCACGAGCAACTTGGCAAAGGGGGTGCTGGCACCAAACAAGCTGGCGGCCAGCAGGGCTAGCCAAACGGCGGGAGCGGAGGTCATGTTGAAATAACGTGGGCCTAGGGTAACAAGGGGGTACAGACGCGGCTGAGGATAACAGACCCAAGAGGGAAGGGGGGCCAAAGGTTGGGAGGCGATTGCTGAGTTCGGCCGGGACCAGTTGGACGGGTTGCGACCCTTTACGCCCTGGGTCCCGAGGGGCGCTATCTTCAGTCACCTCCCTTGCCGATGTGTAAATCAAATGCTATTCTGATGTTGAATAATAGACGTTAGATACCGACATTGACATTGAATTGCCATCGATCACAGAGCGAGCCCCTAGTAGATTAAGGAAGGTCCCATGCCTACTCGACAGCACCCCATCCCCCTGCGCCAAGGGTCCCCTTGCCATTGTGAGATGATCGAGTGGCAGCCAGTGCCGTTACGCATCCGCATGGTCCAGCGGGCACGCAAACTCATCAAGGCCAGTATCTGGACGCCCCTAACCTGTGCCCTGGATCGCCTGGGAATAGGTCTGCATAGCGTCCAGATCCTGTGTATCGACCGCTCGGCGGACAGGGGCGAGGGGCGGGTCCTGATCCTCATCAGCACCGAGGTCGAGGGCGACTTTTGCCCGGTACAGGGGTTACGCACGAGTCAGCGTCTGCTGCCGCCCTGGTCCCCCCTGGACCCGGACGCCCGCGCCGATGCTCGCCGGGAGCTGTTCGAAGAGGCAACCCCAGAGCCCCCGGCCCTCGATCGCTTCCACTTGGCGGAGTGCTATCGCGAGGGGGTCTGGCACGGGCGCTATACGGGACAGTTTGAGTGCAGTGTCTATGTCGTCGATTGCACCCTGGACGAGTTCCCGCTCTACCGGGAGACTGGCGAGGGGATCCCCTGCTGGGCGCGCATCGAGGACGCCGTGGCCTGGCTAAATAACCCAGTCTTGACCCCGATCCTGCGCGGCGAGCCGGTTCGATTTGGGGGTTCGGGCGCGCTCGTGGGGCCTAACGGCGGTCATCAGGCCCGGCGGCAGGGCGGAGGGGAGGTGACCTTTGGCAATGAATGACGACAAACCCGGCCCCCCCATTCGTTTTCAGGTCATCCTGGGCGCGGATACGGTCAGGGCGATCGACCGCCTTAAGGACAGAATGGACTATAGCTCCCGTGCCGACGTGATAAGGAGCGCCGTGCGGGTCCTCGACCTGGGGTTGAGCGAGGGCAAAGAGCTGTGGATTAAGGACAAAGACGGCGGAGAGTACCGCATCATCGTGGTTTAAGCCGCGGCAACGCTTGGGGCGATGGGGTGAAGGGGGCAGGGCGGTTGTACCGAATGCGCAACAAGGAGACCAGGAACATGCGCCACCCATGGAGGCCTTACCGGGGCAACCGGTCGATGCGGGGCTTGCGCCGGTTACGCCTCCCGGCGCGGCGGTTTGGCGGGGATATCCGGGAATCGGCCTACTGGACCCATGTCCTGGGGCCCATGCTGGTCGCCGCCAAACAGCGCATCAGCGTCCTAAGGGGAAAGCACCCGGCTGTGGCGCGTGAGCTCCTGCCACTGGTTATGATACCTAAGCGAAGGCTGGCCAATGCACCACGCCTGCGGGGGTTGGCGGAACTGTCCCGGGTTCTGCCGCAGGATATTCGCAGCGTCGTGGGCTATCTGGCTCCGGCATTGGCTCTGGCGTACCAGGCACGCGTTGGCGCCGAAATGGCTCAGGAATTGATCTTCGATCGGCGCACGCACCGGGTCTTCCCGTTGGCCACCCGGGGTATGGCCGGGGGCGCCTTTGCGGACCTGATGGTCTACTTCGCCCTCTCGCCCCGATATCTAGTCCTGCCTTGCTTTCACACTCATCCGTCCCCGTGGAACCACCTGGGCTACGAAATGCCCTCCAGCGCCGACTATCGGGCCCTGGAGGGTCTGCGCAATCAGCTTGGCGGTGTCCAGGTCTGCGACCGGGTCTTTTTCCCGGGAGGGCGCCACACCCTCTACGGGGTCGATGGCGCGGGGAACTGGTTTTATTGCCGCCAGGGCCGATGCCTGGCCTATCTGCGCCGCACCGACTGGCTGGCGCCAGGGCCGCCTCAGTTCCGCCGAGGCGCCCCAGGGATGGCATGAGAAGCTCCCCGAGTTGTTCTTAACCGACCCATGCAATCTCCCGAGTCTTGGCATATTTCGGGTCCCGCCTGATAGCCATTGAGCAGGGTATCGGTGCTGCACTTCCCGGGGTGCCAGCATCCTATGTTGCCATCGCCGATCCCAGGTTTGACTCTGTGCTTGCGTATTGGCTACATTCGAGCCCCACGCCCCATGGCATCCTCGAGAACAATTAATCCACCTCCATGACGCCCATCGGGCGAGGCGACCAAAATGACAACCTATGCGGCTGAATTCAAGGAGCACCTGGTGGCCAAGATGCTGCCACCAAACCACGTCAGCGTACCGCAGTTGGTGCGCGAGACCGGCATCCCGCGTCCCCTCTATGGTTGGCGCCGCCAGGCCGTGGGGTTCTGGGCGTTTGCCAGCGACCACCGCGACCGCCTTGCCGACACTTGCCAGCCAAGAGAGATTTGCCGTGGTGGTGGAGACGGCCGCGCTCAACGAGTGGGAACTGGGCGAGTACTGCCGGCGTAAGGGGCTGTTCCCAGAATAGATTGCCACATGGCGCGAGATTTGCCGCCAGGCCAACGCACCCCTGGCGACCCAGGCCGAGCGGGCCGAACGGTATGCCGAGCGCAAGCAATTCCAAGCGCTAACTCGGGAATTGCAGCGCAAGGATCGCGCCCTGGGCGAGGCTGCGGCCTTGGTCGTGCTCCAAAAAAAGTCCGGGCGATCTGGGAAGACGCCGAGGGCGATCCCTCAGTCAGGAACAACGCGTCGCGGTGAGCGCGCACATCGTCCAGGTCCGCGCGGCGGGTGCCCACCTGAGACCCGCTTGCGTGGAGGCCGGCCTGACCCCACGCACCTGCCAACGCTGGGGCCCAGAGGGGCCCCTCAAAGCCGATGCGCGCCGCCGTGAACAACCCCCAGCGGGCGCGCTCCGCTCCCTAGCCTACCGGCTCTCACTAGACGAACGCGAGACGATCTTGGCGGTCGTCAACGAGGCCCAGTTTGCTTACCTCAGCCCCCACCAGATCGTTCTAGCCCTGGCCGACCAAGGTCGTTATCTGGCTTCGGAATCCACCTTCTACCGCCTCCTGCGCGGCGCAGATCAACGCGCCCGCCTCGGCCGGCCCAAAGCTCCGGCACGCCAACGCCCAGCACCCCCCATCAGGTCTGGGGTTGGGACATCACCTATTTGGCCACCACAGTGCGCGGCGTCTTCTTCTACCTATACCTCATCATGGATGTCTACAGCCGCAACATCGTCGGCTGGGAGGTCTACCCCGAGGAATCCGCTGCGCACGCTGCCAGCGTCTTCCGCAAGGCCCATCTGCACGAGGGGGTGCGCGCCAACGCCTTCGCGCTGCATTCGGACAACGGCTCCCCCATGAAAGGCGCCACCATGCTCGCTACCCTCCAGCGCCTCGGCGTCTTGCCCTCCTTCAGCCGCCACGCAGTCCGAATCCCTCTTTAACACCCTCAAGGGCCGCCCAAGCTTCCCCAGTAAGCCCTTCGATACCCCAGAGGAAGCACGCCTCTAGATGGTCAAGTTCGACGCCAGGTACGGCGGCGAGCACCACCACAGCGCCCTGAAGTTCGTCACCCCGCTCCAGCGCTATCGCGGGGAGGACATCGCCCTGCTGGCCTGCCGCGAGGCCCTCTATCAGGCCGTTAGGGCCGCAAACCCCGCGCGCTGGTCGGGCTCCACTCGCAACTTGAAACCAACCCTCAAGGTACCCGTACAGCCCCCTGCCCGAACAACCATTTAAATTACTCAAGCCTAGCGGATAAACCTGGCGCGGTGTGGAAAGATTTATCCCCAGTGATAGGGCCCCGCGAGCGGGGCGCGACAAGCAGGCGGACATGCACCTCAGCGATCACGACCTCCAGCAACTCGACGAAGACTACCTGCGCGGCTTGTCGCCTGAGCAGTTGCAGTCGTTATCAGGGAAGTTGCTGGCGAACTTGAAGGAAGTCCATGACCGGCTGAATCAGAATCCATCGCTGCCGGCCATGGAGAGCGAAGCGAAGGCCGGTAGTCCCCGGAAGGCGTCGGCGCGAGCGTGCCGCCGGAGGGG
>JBGAUE010000044.1:0-27234 GCA_044228795.1 Chromatiaceae bacterium
CGAGTGGCTTAAGGAGCACGCCTGGAAAGCGTGTATACGGCAACGTATCGAGGGTTCGAATCCCTCTCTCTCCGCCATTGTTTGTTATTTTTCATGTTTGTCTCCCCGGCATAAGGTCATATTGCGGGTTTCATTAGGGTGGCTGGCGCAATAAGCCTGACGCTGATCGCGAAAATTGGCTAGATGCCGCTCGATGGTTTCACCCGTTAGCTCGGCACCAAATTCCTCCCCGCTGCCAGGCTGGGATGGCGAGAAAAACCGCTCCAGAATTTTGCGACCGACGATGCTGTTGTAATGGGAATATTCCCAATAGTAATGCATTGAGTCTTTGCCGGTTACCTGGGGGATATCCTCCATGGTGATTGGATTATATCCGGTAAAATCTATAAACCGGATATCGCAACCCTCCTCTCGTCTCTGGTCAAACAGTTTGACCAGGCCCCGTTTCCATTCTTCCTGATCTTGCCAGATATTTTCCCAATAGGACAATTCTGCCAGGGCATGCACCGGGTGTAGAAAGAAGCGGAAGGCCACCCCTTGCTTGCAGTAGTCCCGGGTAACGGCATCCAGGGCGGCCATGGCCTCGGGGATGGTATCTGGCCTGGAGGAAGGGTCGCCATGGGTTACGATCTTTTCGAAGGCCTTCCCCGCGCCTCCTTCGTCCGCCATGATATAGGTCAGACACTGGTCGGATTTGTGGCCACGGGAAGCGAGCATCGGCAGGCATTTTTGGTCGGACAGGCCGAGCAAAATTTTCCAGGTCTCCGTTGTCAGGGTCAGGGAGACCGAACGTTTGATGTTGATCAGTAGGCGCTTGAGGGGATACCAGGGCTCCTGGGCAATCAACTCCTCGGCCAAGTCACTATTGCCGCCCTGAGTCCCAAACTGCCAACCATAGTCGAAACCCCATACCACGATATCGGGGCGATGAATGTAGCTGGTATGGCGCAGCATCCGGATGGCATCACCCAGGGTGGCGCCACTAATGGCCAGGTTGAATACCCGTCGGCCGGAGAATAATTCATCAGCATCCGTTGGCAGCCCTATTTCAGTTCGGGAACTGCCTAGAAAGACGATCTCCGGCTGATAGCGGTAGACGGCATAGGTTTTAGCCCAAGGGACTATCTTCTGCTGGGCCGGGCTCAGCCTCTCCAGGAGAGGGGTATCCCATTGATGAATGTAGTAGGGATCAACCCAATAGTTGAGAGTGACGAGGCTGGCGAGCAGGCCGAACCCGGTCAGACCCAGATACCAGAGATAGCGGCGAGCGTCGGTGCTGGTGGGTGAAGTGGACATAGTGAATCAGAATTGGGCGTAGATGAAGTCGGTGGGCCTGTCCATACCCAGAATGGAGATGGCAAGGAGTATTCCCGTTATCAGGCCCCAGCCGAGACTGGGCCGCCATTGCAGTCGCCACAGGGAAAAGGAGGCCAGGGCATTGGGATAGCGGTTTTCAAAGTACAGGAATATTTCGTCGGTGTTAGGCATCAGGAAGGCGATAAAGGCGCTGACGCCAACCAGCACATAGTCCCACGCCGTCAGGTCCAGGACCGGGGCCAGGCCATTGAGTCCGATGAGCCCCTGTAGGACTGTGATAGCGCCGGGGACGTCGGCAGCCCGGAAGAAGCACCAGGCAATCATCACCACCAGGAAGGTGAGCACCCGATTGAAAAGGATCTTCAAACTCCCAGCGGGCTCGGACTGCTTGCCGGCGAGGGACTGCCAGCCATGCTGGATACAAAGATAGAGGCCATGGAGCCCCCCCCAGATAACAAAGGTCCAGTTGGCGCCATGCCATAACCCACCTAACAGCATGGTCAGCATCAGGTTGCGATAGCGCGCCAACTGGCCATGCCGGTTACCACCCAGTGGAATATACAGATAATTACGCAGGAATCGCGACAGGGAAATATGCCAACGCTGCCAGAACTCACTGATGCTGGCGGCCTTGTAGGGCGAGTCAAAGTTGAAGGGTATCTGGAACCCAAATAGGCGCGAAACCCCGATGGCCATGTCGGAGTAGCCGGAAAAATCGAAATAGAGTTGAAAACTATAGGCAAACATGCCCAACCAGGCATGCAGGAGGTCCGGGTTATCAGTCGCGAAGGCGACCTTGACCACGGGCACCAGGTTATCGGCAATGAACACCTTTTTGGCCAGGCCAAAGGTAAAGAGGGTGATGCCCACGGCAAAATTGTTGGCGCTGGGTGAATAATTGCGGCGGTCGGCGAATTGCGGCAATAGGTCCTTGTTATCCAGGACCGGGCCAGCCACGATGTAAGGGAAATAGGTCGTGAAGAGGGCATAGCGCCACAGACTGGTCTCGGCCACCTTGCCATGAAAGGCGTCAACCAGAAAGGCAATCTGGGTAAAGGTGAAAAAGGAGATGCCGAGGGGCAGCAGCACATCCAAGGGATGGATGTCACCTCCGGTCAGGCTGTTTACGGAAGTGATAAAGAAATTGGCGTACTTGAAGTACCCAAGCAAGAGGATATTGAAGGTGACGGCACCAGTCAGCCAGAATTTTTTACGGGCTTGGTAGGCATGAAGAATGCCCAGATATGCCAGGTAGTTGCCTACGGTTGAGACGGAAATGATCGGGAGGTATTTGTAGTTCCAGGAGACGTAGAATGCCACTGAAGCCAACAGGAGCCAGGTCGCGGCCCATGGCTGGCTTTTCCTGCCCAGGATAAAGAAGCCGGCCAGGGTGATGGGCAGAAAAATAATAATAAAATTAAAGGAACTGAAAACCATGGGATTTCCTTGGCGGGCGCGAGGTACAGTTGGCGCATTCTACAGCGCGTGCGGAATTTAAAGCCAGGCGCATAGAATCGCAAGAGGCCTTTGCCGTTGGAGAAACTGCTCTCATCAATGAGGTGTGCTGTCTGGGGTGGGAATGCCGGCCGAAAGGCCTTCCACCGCATATCTCAGGACTTTTGCCACGCCAGTGTTGTCAACATAGGCCCCCCTGACGGGGTCATTGCCAGTCACGAACTGGGCCAACTTTTCGCTGCCAGCGCCTCGCGCATAGACCGGAACCAGGCTGTTGGTGTGATGAGTCGTATTAAATGCCAGTTTTGGCACCCGGCCAGCCCCTTGATCGGCCAGGGGCTCGAAGGGCACTCGGTCCGACCCGGGTCCCCACACTAGCCCCGTGTCATGGTCGGCCGTCACGATCAGGAGCGTTTCCCCCCAATGGCTGTTGGCCTCTACCCAGGCGATGACCGCTTCGATGGCCGCCACGAACTCCACCTGTTCCTGGATCATGCGGCTGGCGTTATTCTGGTGATTGGCCCAATCGACAGCACCGCCTTCGATGGCGAGGAAAAGGCCATCGGGGCCCTCGTCAAGCACGTTCAGCGCCCCCCGCACCAGGGTCACCAGGTCCGGCACCCCAGGGTTACGCGGGGAGTCCACATCGGGCTCCCCGGCGTTCGGGCCTTGCCGGGCCTCTTGTAACGTGGTCGCCACCTGGGCGGTCCCCAACACGCGTCGGGGTGTCGGGCCGGTTATCAGGGCCTGGAACTCCGCCAGGGTGGAAAGGGGCCGGAAGCCTTGGTAGGTGCCGGTGGGCAGGCCCCGCGCCTGCTCTATCGCCCTCCAGGTGTCGAGTCCTCCTACGGGTTGGTATTCCTTGGCGATTTCCTGGGTGGTGCCGTTATTGTCATAGTCAGGATTGCCGGCGCCCATGATGACATCCATCACACCGCCGGTCAGCATGGCATTGGCAATGTCGGCCAGGTTATTACGGCTGAGGTTATGAGCATTCGCCAGGCCCGCAGGCGTGGCATGGGACCAGGGCACGGTGGTGACGACGCCCACGGCCTTGCCCGCGGCCTTAGCCATCTCAGCCAGGGTGGGACCCAGCGGTTGGTCCTGATCACTCCAGTTGATGGCATGGTTGAAGGTCTTGGTAGCCGTGGACAAGGCCGTGGACGTGGCGGCGGAATCGGTATAGCCCGACTTTAACCAGGCATAGCCTTGGTCACGGTCCCAAGCCTTGGCCGGGTCGTAGATGAGGCCTACCTCCTGAAGCCCGGACCCGGAGGGTATGGTTGAGGTATGCAAGGGAAAGGTGCTACAGCCAAATCCGACCCAGCCGGGGCCGTCATAGACCTGTGTGCTTTTTCCTGTGCTGGCATCCCAGCGGCCCTGATACATGCTGGCCGCGGTCCAGGTGTTGTAACCCGCCCCGTCTGCGACCATGAGGAAGACGTTCTTGACCCCGGTCCCAGGCTTACCGGAGGCCAAGACACCCGTTGCCGCTAACAGGGCGAGGCCACAGGCGAGCCCTAGTCTCGCCAGGGGTATCAGTGACCGGCTAAGAGGGTGTAACAACCGCTTGATCAAGGCCAGGTCTCTCCCGGCGCTGCCAAACCGTCAGTTCCGACAGGCTGTGCTGGAACTTGCGGCGCGTCTCGCGAATGACGAAGGGCACCTCGACAGGGCCCTCGACCCGCTCGAAGTGGGCCCCGAGGATGTCCTGGATGCCGTCCAGGGTGGTGTAGGACTCGCCATCCTTCTTGAAGCCACCCACCCATTCCTCGCGCGGGGTATGTTCCTCCAGCCAGGTGTAAGGCGAGGCCAGTACGAGCAGGCCACCGGGGTTGAGACGTTCCTGTACCTCCCCTAGGAAGCGACGCGGGGCATAGAGGCGGTCGATGAGATTGACGGCCAGGATCAGGTCATAGCCACTGAACACCGGTTTCAGGTTGCAGGCGTCACCCTGCCAGAAGGTTACCCGGTGCGCGACCTCCGCCAGACCCAGGTCTTCCAGGCGGCGTTCACGGTACTGAACCAGTTCCCCCTCGTCCGGGAGGGTGTACCGGATAATACCGGTTTCGGCCAATTGCACGCCGGTCTGAATGAAACGGACGGAGAAATCGATGCCTTCGACCCGTGCGAACTGGCGGGCCAATTCAAAGCTGGAACGACCCGTGGCGCAGCCCAGGTCCAGGACCCGTCCCGCCGGCAGACCGTTACCGTGGCGAGTCCAGGCGGCGATGGCGATGTCCGCCACAGCGCGGGGGAAGTTGGGTACTCCGAAGTATTCGCCGCCATAGTGGAATTCGGCATACTGCGACAGGAGGGCATCGGTTTCGTACCGGGAGTCGGGCTGGGTCGCCGGCGTGGCGCTGACGATGTAGCGAAAGCCCGCATGCTGAAAAAAGTGACGGCGGAAGGCATAACGAGAGACATGGCGCGCCTCGTTGCCGGTCGAGATCCAGGACCCACCCTTGATAATGTTGTGACGGTTATCAAAGGTCGGGGTGGTGAAGTCGTCATAAACCGGATGGACGGTAAAACCCGCGAAGGGGTAGGTGGGTGTCTCGCACCACTGCCAGACGTTGCCGACCACGTCGAACAAGTCGCCGTGGGGGAAACGATCGACCGGACAACTGGAGGCCCAATGGTCGAGGTGCAGGTTGGCGGTCGCGGGCGCATCCATAGCCACGTCGGCCAGGCCAGCATGGTCATAGAGGCGCTGCCATTCGTCCTCGCTCGGCAGCCGGACCGGGAGGCCGGTCTCCCGTGCCTTCCAACGGCAGAAGGCCCGGGCCTCGTGGCAGTTGGTCTCCACGGGCCAGTCCCAGGGCATGGACACCTCCTCGGCCAGCAGGCGTAGCCTCCAGGCGTCGCCATCCGCCACCCAGAAGGTCGGATGCCGGGCTTGGGCGAAGCGCCGCCAGCCCAGTCCTTCCTCGTCCCAGAGGCTGTCGTCGCTGTAGCCGCCGGCCGTAACGAAGGCGAGGAACTCGCCGTTGCTGGTCAAATAGCGGGCGGCGCGGAAGGCGGATACCTCGGCCTCGTGGTGGCCGTATTCGTTGTCCCAGCCATACCAGGGGTCCGCGAAGTCCCGGCCGAGTTGGACCTGGCCGGCGGGGATCTCCACCAGGGTATTCTCGGGCGCCGGACCGCTGACCGGGCAGGGTGACCAGTCCGGGTGGGGCCGGACCCAGTCCAGCTCCTGCTGGCGTATCAGCACCGAAGAGGTCTCCAGGTGGATGCGTTCGTGCTCGATGCCCATCAACACCACCCAAAAGGGATCTTGCCAGCCGATGGGCAAGGTCAGGGGCGTGTCCCGGATCACGCGGTCCAGGGTCGCGCGCACCCTGCGGCGGTAGTCCCAGAGCTGGTCCAGGCTCGGCCAGTCATAATGGGTTTCGTCCAGGTCGTCCCAGCTCATCTCATCCACGCCGACCGCGAACAGGGATTCCAGCCGGGGGTTGATGCGCTGGTCCACCAGTCCGGCCAGCACCAACTTGTTGACGAAGAAGGTGGCGGTGTGACCCAGGTAGAAGATGAGGGGGTGGCGTAGGCTGATGGGCTTGCGGGTATAGGCCAGGTCGTTGGCCAGCAACTGGAACAGGGATTCGTAGCGGTCCCAGGTGGCGTGAAAATAGCGCAGGATCTCGGCGCGTTTGGCTTCCGGGTCCGTGCCATCGAGGCGTGGGGTGCGGGCGAAGAGTTCGGTTGGCATGGCCTTGGTGACTGATTTAGGGAATGGCGAAGCTTGCCCCAAAGGGCCAAGGGGTTCAAGACTAATCAAGGAATCCCGTCCGGCCGCCGGGGTCGGATCTGGGTCTTTTAGGGACGGCCAATGTCACGGCCAGGACGGATTTAGAATCCGAGCCCAAAACGCCAGCCAGGTCTTCGAAAAGGGCCACTCGCCACTTCCTACTTCTACATTCTTCCTTCACACTTCATGCGTCCCGCACCCCACGCCCACCCTCTGAATTCCGCTTCTCCCATGGCCAACGGCAACCCCGAAAAAAACAAATCCCTCGAATCCTGGATCTGGGACGCCGCCTGTTCGATTCGGGGTGCCAAGGACGCGCCGAAATACAAGGACTACATCCTCCCGCTGATCTTCACCAAGCGCCTCTGCGACGTCTTCGACGACGAGCTAAATCGCATTGCCGCCGAGATCGGCTCGCGCAAGAAGGCCTTCCAGCTCGCCAAGGCCGACCACAAGCTGGTCCGCTTCTACCTCCCCCTCGTGCCGGATGATCCCGAGCAGCCGGTCTGGTCCGTCATCCGCAAGCTCTCCGACAAGATCGGCGAAGGCGTCACCACCCACATGCGCGCCATCGCCCGGGAAAACCCGCTCCTCCAGGGCATCATCGACCGCGTCGACTTCAACGCCACCACCCACGGCCAGCGCGACCTCGACGACGACCGCCTCTCCAACCTCATCGAGGCCATCAGCACCAAGCGCCTCGGGCTCGAAGACGTCGAGGGCGACATCATCGGCAAGAGCTACGAATACCTCATCCGCAAATTCGCCGAGGGGGGTGGCCAGAGCGCCGGCGAGTTCTATTCTCCGGGCGAGGTTGGGGAGATCATGGCTCGTGTGCTCGATCCCGAGCCCGGCATGGAGGCCTACGATCCCACCTGCGGCTCCGTGGGACTGCTGATCAAACTGGAGCTTGCCATGAAGGTAAAAATGAAGGCTTCCCGCAGGACGGATTACGCCCCGCTCAAGCTCTTCGGCCAGGAATACATCCCCGAGACCTGGGCCATGGCCAACATGAACATGATCATCCACGACATGGAGGGCCAGATCGAGATCGGCGACACCTTCAAGAACCCCAAATTCCGCAACAAGCAAGGCAAACTCCGCACCTTTGACCGCGTCGCCGCCAATCCCATGTGGAACCAGGACTGGTTCACCGAAGCCGACTACGACAACGACGAACTCGACCGCTTTCCCGCCGGGGCCGGCTTCCCCGGCAAATCCTCCGCCGATTGGGGATGGGTCCAGCACATCCTCGCCAGCCTGAATGACAGAGGCCGCGCCGCCGTCGTCCTCGACACCGGCGCTGCCTCCCGCGGCTCGGGCAATGCCGGCACCAACAAGGAAAAGACCGTCCGCCAGTGGTTCGTCGATCACGACCTCATCGAGAGCGTCCTCTACCTGCCCGAAAACCTCTTCTACAACACCACCGCTCCGGGCATCGTGCTGTTCCTGAACAAGGCCAAGCCGCAGGAGCGCAAGGGCAAAGTCTTCCTCGTCAACGCTAGCCAGGTCTTCGCAAGGGGCGACCCCAAGAACTTCATCCCCGACGCCGGCATCCAGCGCATCGCCGACACCCTCATCGGCTGGCAGGAAGCCGAAAAACTCAGCCGTATCGTCGATCACGCCGAGCTGAAGAAAAACGACTACAACATCTCCCCCAGCCGCTACATCCACACCAGCGACGCCGAAACCTACCGGCCCATCGCGGAGATCGTCGAAGAACTGAAGGTCATCGAAGCCGAGGCGCGGGAGACGGACAAGGCCTTGAAGGAGATTCTGGAGAAGATCGGGATTAAAAAATGAGCACGGACCCCGCAGCCAATCTGAAGCTTCGCGTCTTCATCAGCTCCGTTCAAAAAGAGCTGGAGGAGGAACGCATGCAGCTTCGGATCCTGCTGACGTCGGATCCCTTCCTGTTGCGCTACACCGTCCCACAGCTTTTCGAGAAATATCCGGTTCCCCTCCGTCCCGACAAGAAGGCCTACCTCAAGCTCTTGGAAAAGTGCCAGATCTACGTCCTGATCATCGGCAAGGAATATGGCAACGAGACAGACGGAAAATCGGCCACCCACCACGAGTACGACTATGCCCAGGAGCACCGGCTTCCGACACTGGTTTGCGTCAAGGGCGATGGTGGATTCAAACGCGACGATGCTGAGGAAGCGTTCTTCAAACTTGTCAAGGCGGACGGACATACCTACAGCCGCTTCAAGGACACCACCCAACTCCACGAAATTGTCCGTGAGCGGCTGATCGCCCACATCCATGAGCACTACGAACTCGCTCCCACCAAGGAGGAGGACACGGTCGCCAAAGCGAGCATCGCCTTCGCGTCCCCCTTCGATCGACAGCGGCTACCTGAACGCGATCTCGGCGATTTGAGCCCGGCCCGCGTCACCGCCCTGGCCCAGGGGCTGGATCCCGAATCCCGGAAAACACTCAAGCCCGCCGAACGCGAGCAACTGCTCCTGGATCGCGGTTACCTTTGGTTTAGTTCCGGCAAGGACATGGCACGTCCGACTGCGGCGGGCCTCCTTCTCGCGGGCAAGGATCCAACAACGCTTTTTCCGCAATGCCGGATCCAACTGGATCTGTATCCCGGTCGCTCGAATTCCGACGAGGCAACGCTTGCGGAGACGATCCGCGCCAATGTCCCCGATGCCATTGACATCGCCGTTTCGACCATCTGGAAGAACACTCGGAAAACTCCCCGCGTCGTCGGGCTGAAGCGCATCGAGCTTCCCGAGTATCCGGAAACCGCCCTCCGCGAGGCCCTCGTCAACGCCCTCGCGCACCGCGACTATGAAGACCCCAGCCAGCACGTCATCGTTGAAGTCTTCTTCGACCGCATCGTCATCACCAATCCCGGCCTGCCCGTCGGGCACCCTTCGCTGAAGCGCTTGGAAAAAGGGGAAGCCCGATCACGCTCCCGCAATCCGCTCCTAAGCCAGGGGCTCGTCTTCCTCGGGCTCATGGAGGAACGCGGCACCGGCATCCGGCGCATGCGGCGGGCCATGCTCGATCACGGGCTGGAGCTCCCCCACGTCAATACCGATGAAGACCGCTTCGTCCTGACTCTTCCCGGGCCCGGCGACGAGCTCGGCCGGATCAAGGCCCCCGCCTCCGCCGCGGGAAGCCTGCCCAAGTCCGTGCTGGAGGAACTCAACAAACGCCAACGAGCCATCCTCGAGCGCCTAGCGGCTGGCGAAGAACTCAACAGTGCCGGAATGCAGAGCGATTTTTCCGTGACCCGAGAAACAGTTGCCCGAGACATGGCGGCGCTCATCGAGCTGAAGCTTGCGCAAAAAATCGGCAAAGCCCGCGCCACCCGTTATGTTTATGCTCCTTCAGAATCGTCAGGAATCGTCAGATGAAATTCTCGAATCGTCAGATTTACCCACTCATGACACCCCCCGAATCCGTGAGAACCAATTATCCGATAATCATCCGATTTTCCGGCCCGAATCATCCGATTTGGGCCGGCTCGCGTCTCCGTGCCCGGTCCGAATCGACCGATCATCGACCGTTTTTTCGTCGGAAATCAACCGATGCGACGGTCGAAATCGTCAGGAATCGTCAGGCAAGGCATTCGTATCGTCAGATCACCGCTGCAACGCGGGCTGCCAAAAGGAGTGGGGACTTTCCAGTCCCCTGCATGGCGGGTTGGAAAACCTGCCCTCCGGCACGGGAAACGGACATAGCCTTGAAAGAAATTCTGGAGAAAATCGGGGTATGATGGACGGCAAACCATATCCGCTTCCCGAGACCTGGAAGGAATCGTCCATTGGGAAAGCCGTCGTCAAAACCAAGCAGCGCGATCCGCGAAAGAAACCCGACGAGGTGTTTCAATACGTTGATGTGTCGGCTGTCTCCAACACGGCTTTCAAAATCACCGGCTCGACTCCCACACTAGGATCTGAAGCACCAAGCAGAGCCAGAAAAGCGATTGAAACAGACGACGTTTTGTTCGCGACGGTTCGCCCGACTCTCAAGCGAATTGCCTTGGTCCCGCCGGAACTCGACGGTGCCATTGCCAGTACCGGATATTGTATTCTTCGTTGCGACAAGGCGAAGGCGGAACCGGGCTTCCTCTTCTCGTTCCTGATTACTGATCACTTCAACGCTCGGATGGCAGGGTTAGAACGAGGCGCAAGCTATCCAGCGGTTCGAGACTCAGACGTAACAGCGTCTTGGTTCCCGCTCCCGCCACTCCCCGAGCAGAAGAAGATCGCGCACATCCTTTCGACGGTGCAGCGGGCGATCGAAGCGCAGGAGCGGATCATTCAGACCACCACCGAGCTGAAAAAGGCCCTCATGCACAAGCTCTTCACCGAAGGCCTCCGCCACGAACCCCAAAAACAAACCGAAATCGGCCCCGTCCCCGAAAGCTGGGAGGTGGTGTCGCTTTCCGATGTCTGCCGCTTCCAGAGTGGAGGAACGCCTTCGAAGAAGAATCCAGAGTTCTGGAAGGGGACGATTCCTTGGGTTTCGCCGAAGGACATGAAGCGCCCACGCCTCGCTGACGTTGAAGACCACATTTCACAGGAGGCTCTCGAAAGCGGAAGCAAACTCGCTCCGGCTGGTTCGGTCTTTGTCGTCGTGCGCGGAATGATCCTGGCAAAGACCATTCCCGTCGCGCTCGCAGAAGTTCCCATGGCCATCAACCAAGACATGAAGGCCATCGTGCCCGGGCCGAAGCTCCGCTCAGACTTCCTTCTCTACGCCTTGGAGACACTACGGGAGAACCTTTTCAAGAAGGTGGGGCGTTCTGGTCACGGAACCGCAACCTTGATGGGTCACGAAGTTGCGGCATTCAAAATCCCACTGCCCGAATTGCAGACCCAGGACGAGATCGCTTCAGCGGTTCAAAACCTCGAACGGAAAAAGGAGCTTCACGAACAGAAGCAGACCCAACTCCAAGACCTCTTCCGCACCCTCCTTCACGAACTGATGACCGCGAAGACCCGCATTCACGACTTCGATCTTCCAGGGCTGGATGCGTGACACCATGACGCGCCCCAGCGAGCACAAGACCGCCCAAGCCCGGATCCTCGAATACGCCGAGGCCATCGGCTGGACCTTCGTGTCTCGCGAGGAGGCCGAGGAAAGGAGGGCGGGTTTTCCAACCCGCCTTGGCCTGCCTCATGGCGGACAGGAATGTCCGCCCTCCGCTATCGCGGGCAGGACTGCCCGCGCCCCTTTGTCGCTCTTCTCCGACGACCTGTTCGAAGCCACGGTGTGGGAATTCACCCCGCGCTACTCCGAGGCCGAGGGCGCCTTGCTCGGGCAGTTTCGCCATCTCCACGCTGACATCTCCCGCAACCGCGAATTCGTCGAGTACCTGCGCAACCGGGGCGGGTTCTTCGACCACCGCGCAGATGTTCATTGTCGGTTGTCAAATCGCACACATGATGCACTTCGGACTACAAGCCATGAACAACACCTTGATCGAGGCTGAACTTCCTGCGGAGCTTGCGGCTCAGGCCCGGGCATTCGTCGCGGAGGGCTGGGCGACGGACTTCAACGACCTGCTGGCGGAGGCCCTCCGGCGATTTCTGGAGTCCCACGAGGCGTCTCTGACCGAATCCTTTATCAAAGAAGACGTTGAGTGGGGTCTGCGTGGACGAGACTGACCAGCGACCGCCGCTGGTCGTATGCGACGCGGGCCCCCTCATTCACCTTGATGAGCTCGCTTGCCTGGACCTGTTGGCGGACTTCCCGGCTGTCTTGGTGCCGGCGGAGGTCTGGCGCGAAGTGCAGCGGTACAGGCCGAGTGCACTGGGTCAATCTGTTGTGACACTGCGCCAACTCACGCCCACTCAACCCGTACCGCCCGCACTCGCTGCCATGGCCCGGCTCCTTGCACTGCATGCAGGGGAAATGGAAGCCCTTCGGGTCGCGCTGGAGCATGATCCCGCCCTGCTGTTGACCGATGACACGGCGGCGCGCCTGGCAGCCCGCAATCTCTCAATCAGGGCGCATGGAACGCTCGGCATTCTGCTGCGTGCAATCCGCCGCGGCCAGCGTTCGAAGGACGAGCTGATTGAGGTTCTGCGAGAACTGCCTCAAAAATCGACCTTGCACCTGAAGCGCAGTCTCCTGGACGTTGTGATCCGCGAAGCGGAAAGACTCCCCTGATACCAATGCCAACCCCCGGCGAGCATAAGACCGTTCAGTCCCGCATTCTGGAATACGCCCAGGCCGTCGGGTGGACCTTTGTGTCCCGCGAGGAATCCGAGCAGCGGCGCGGGTTTGATCCAGACGTGCCGCCCGCTGAGCGCGCCAAAAACCGTTCGCTCTTCTTCGACGACTTGCTCGACGCCAAGGTGCGGGAATTCAACCCGCGCTACGCCGAGGCCAAGGGTGCCTTGCTCGGGCAGTTCCGCCATCTGCACACCGACATTTACGGCAACCGCGAATTCGTCGAGTACCTGCGCAACCGGGGCAAGTTCTTCGACCACGAGGAAAAGCGCGAGCGCGACCTGATCCTGATCGATTACGACGATCCGGCGCGCAATGTTTACGAAGTCACCGAGGAGTGGGCCTTTCACAACGGCCAGTACGGCACGCGGGCGGATATCGTCTTTCTCATCAACTGCATCCCGGTGCTGGTGATCGAGTGCAAGAACGCCGACAAGGACGAGGCGATTGCCCTGGGGGTGGACCAGATCCGCCGTTACCACCGCGAGACGTCCGAGCTGTTCGTGTCGCAGCAGCTTTTCACCGCCACCGACGCCATCGGCTTTTCCTACGGGGTGAGCTGGAACACGGTGCGGCGGAACATTTTCAACTGGAAGGACAGGGAGGTCGGCAAGCTGGAAGCCAAGGTGAAGAGCTTCTGCGCCATCCCGCAGATGCTCGCCTTCCTGAAGGACTACATCGTCTTTGCCGAGAAGGACGAGGAGCTGAACAAATACATCCTGCGCCAGCACCAGACCGGCGCGGTGGAGGCGGCCGTCAGCCGCGCCCTCGATCCCGGGCGCACGCGCGGCCTGGTCTGGCACACCCAGGGCAGCGGCAAGACCTTCACCATGATCAAGGCGGCGGAGATGCTCTTCCGCGCACCCGAGGCGGACAAGCCCACCGTGCTGCTGATGATCGACCGCAATGAGCTGGAAGACCAGATGCTGAGGAACCTCGCCGCGCTCGGCCTGGGTAACCTGGAGCACGCCAGCAGCATCGCCCGGCTCAACCAGCTCCTGCGCGACGACTACCGGGGCATCATCGTGACGATGATCCACAAGTTCCGCGACATGCCGGCGAACTTGAACAGGCGCTCGAACATCTACGTTCTGATCGACGAAGCCCACCGCACCACCGGCGGGGACCTCGGCAACTTCCTCATGGCCGGCCTGCCCAACGCGACCTTCATCGGTTTCACCGGCACACCGGTGGACAAGACGGTGTATGGCAAGGGCACCTTCAAGACCTTCGGCTGCGAGGACGACCAGGGCTACCTGCACAAGTATTCCATCGCCGACAGCATCGAGGACGGCACCACCCTGCCGCTCTACTACCAGCTCGCCCCGAATGAAATGCTGGTGCCGCACGAGACCCTGGACAAGGAGTTTCTGTCGCTGGCCGAAGCCGAGGGCGTGGCCGACATCGAGGAGCTGAACAAGATTCTTGAGCGGGCGGTGAACCTGAAAAACTTCCTCAAGAACAAGGAGCGCATCCAGAAGGTGGCGAAGTTCGTCGCCGACCATTACCGCGAGAACGTCGAGCCGCTCGGCTACAAAGCCTTCCTCGTCGGCGTGGACCGCGAGGCCTGCGCCCACTACAAGCACGCCCTCGATCAGTTCCTCCCGCCCGAGTATTCCGAGGTCGTCTATACCGGTAGCAACAACGACTCGGCCCTGCTCAAGGAATTCCACCTCGACCCCAAGAAGGAGCGGCAGATCCGCAAGAGCTTCGGCAAGCTCGACCAGCAGCCGAAGATCCTCATCGTCACCGAGAAACTGCTCACCGGCTTCGACGCGCCCCTGCTCTATGCCATGTATCTCGACAAGCCGATGCGCGACCACACCCTGCTGCAGGCCATCGCCCGGGTGAACCGACCCTACGAGAACGAGGCGGCAGAGATGGTAAAGCCCCACGGCTTCGTCCTCGATTTCGTCGGCATCTTCGACAAGCTGGAGAAAGCCCTCGCCTTCGACAGCGACGAGATCAACGCCATCGTCAAGGATCTCAAACTCCTGAAGGTGCTGTTCAAAAACAAGATGGAGACCAAGGCCCCGGAATACCTCGGCCTGATCGAGCGCAACTTCAACGACAAGGACGTCGACACCCTGATCGAACACTTTCGCGACCCGGGGCGGCGAAAGGAGTTCTTCAAGGAATACAAGGAACTGGAGATGCTCTACGAGATCATCTCGCCGGATGCCTTCCTGCGGCCGTTCATCGACGACTATGCGACGCTGAGCGCCATCTATCAGGTGGTTCGCAACGCCTACACGCGGCGTGTCTATGTGGACCGGGACTTCCAGAAGAAGACCAACGCCCTGGTGCAGAAGCACATCGGGGCATCCATGGCCGAGCTTGCGGCTGACTATGTGGTGATCGACCGCAGCACGATTGAGACCATCAAGCTCAGGGACGAAGGCAAGGCCACGAGAGTGATCAACCTGATCAAGGCCATCCAGAAAGAAGCCGAGGAAAAGAGCGACGATCCCTTCCTGCTCACCATGGCCGACCGGGCGAAAGCCGTGCAGGAGGCCTTCGAGGCCCGGCAAAACAGCACCGAGCAGGCGCTGGAGGAATTGTTTGCCGCAATCGCGCAGAACGAAGAACGCAAGAAGGCGCAGGCAGCCAAAGGACTGGACAGCCTGACCTATTTCATGATGTCCAAGTTCACCGACGAGGGTATCCCGAACGCCGAGAAGGTGGCTGGGAAGGTGCGGGAAGCCTTCGAGAAGCACCCGAACTGGAAGACGGGCGAGGCGGAGATGCGGGAAGCGCGCCAGCAGGTAACCTTCGCGATTTTGTCCGAAGAGGGTGATCTGAACAAGGTGACTGCCACCGTGGATGCGCTGTTCACGCTGCTGCGAAGGAGCTACAAGGGGTGAAGCGCTGGCGCGACCGGGAGGAGTTCAAAAGCCGCGTGCTTGAATGGGCCGCCAAGCTCGACGTAAAAGCGCACGCCATCTACGTCCGCCCCATGCGCCGCAAGTGGGCCTCCTGCTCCGCGGTTGGCACCTTGAGCTTCAACGATGCATTGATCGGCATGGACAAGAAGCTCGGCGATTACGTCATCGTCCATGAACTGCTCCACTTCGCCGTGCCGAACCACGGCAAGCTGTGGAAAATGTTGATGCGTGCGCACCTGGGGGATTATGAGGAGCTGGAGCGGAGGTTGGCGGACGGAGCTGATTGACTCACCCCTGCAAGCCAACAACGCATCTTTGACCAGGAAGATAGCAAGAATCGCTGGGCGGTCGTCTATCGCCTTCCCAAACCCCAGTGCGACGGTCGCATCGCGCTGTCCCTCACCCTGCTGGTGTTCTGCGACCACCTCGCCGCCCTGAGCCCACCGTCGCGCCTGGCCACTACTGCCTACGGGCGCGACGTTGGATTTCCTAGCCCCCTATTTTCTGGTAGGGCGACTCCTTTAACGCAGGTGTTTCTTATAGGGCGGAATGGAGGCGTTGCGGGCCTTGGAGAAGTTGGCGAACTCCATGGTCACGCTGGCCAGTTCCACGGCGGAAAAGTCGGCGTCGGTGACATTGGCGCGGTGAAGGATGGACCCGCCCAGTACGGCGCGGGTGAAATCGACGCCCGTCAGGTTGGCGTTACGCAGGTTGGTGTCCTGGGCCGAGATATTACGGAGGTTGGCCCCACTCAGGTCAGCACCTTCCAGATTGGCCAGGTTGATGACGCTGAAACCGTCATCATAGCGGCTGGAAAGATCGGCCCCGCGCAGGTTGGCCTTAGCCAGGTTGGCATCATTGAGATGGCTGTCGCGTAGATCCGCGCCTTCCAGATTGACCTCGCGCAGGTTCGCCTGGATGAAGAGGGTCTTGCGGGCCTTGATCCGTGTCAGGTCGGAGCCCAGGAAATCGGCGCCACGCAGGTCAGCGCCATCGAGGGTCGCCTCGCGGAGATTGGCTCCGTGGGCTGCTACCCGGCGCAGATCCGCCCCCTCCAACTTGGCCTGAGACAGATCCGCTCGGCTTAAATCAGCCGATCGCGAGGGGCTATCGGCACCCAGCCGGGCACAACTCAGGTCGGCACCCCGCAGGTTGGCGCCCATCAGATGGGCGGCCACCAGGTTGGCGCCATGAAGATGGGCCCCGCTCAGGTCGGTATCGGTGAGATCGCTATATTCCAGGTTGGCACCGCGCAGATCCTGGCCGCTGAGATCGGCTCCCTTCAGGTCCATGTCCCGCAGGTCTTCTCCCGCCAGGCTGGGGCCCCCCAATTCCGCCAGCACAACGCCGGTTACCTTGTGTTTAATCAGGATCACGTCCGGGCACTCCTCTAGGTTGACTCGTTGCCCATTAGTCTAGCCCAGAATGCCCAGGATGGGCTGCTGCCGATCCTCCGATCTCCCCGTGGCTGGTTTCAGGCCCCTCCCATTCCGAGTTGAGGGGCAAGAAAGGGGTTCAGTCTTTCGACAGTCTGGTCCAGGTTCGGCATCTCGGCCCGGGGGCAGCGGATCAGGGTGATAACGCGCCGGCTGGAGGCGGTGGTACATTCCAGCAGGGCCAGATCATTGGCTGGGGCCGCCGTGTCGGCCTCCTGCTTGATGCCCAGCCGGTCCACGCGCAACGCGGCCGGCGCCAGGCGCAACTGGTCCTCGGGGGTCGCGAAGGCGTCCCGGACCTGTCCCAGTATGTCTTCCAGGTGGGGCCGGGCACCGCCCAGCGCCGCCAGGGCCTGCGCATTCTCCGCCAAGGCTAGTTCCACGGCCTTAATCTTCGCCTCGAGCTCGGTGTTCTCCTCCAAATCCTTGATTTTGGAATGTAGGCTGCGTAACCGGACCTCCTGGATTTGGCGCTCACGCTCCAGGCTTTCACGGTGGCTCTGGCTCTTTGCCAGTTGTTCCCGTGCCAGATCGATGAAGAGGTGCAGCGCGCAGCGCTTGGCCTCCTCGCGGACCTCCCCTTCCGTCGCCGCTGGGCCCAGGATGAGGGGTTCGACAAAGCCGATGCTGGTCTGGGCCACATCCCGCAACACCCGGTCTTCCAGGAGGCTAATGCCAAAAACCTGTTTCTCCTGGCGGGTCGAGGTCATGATGGCGAAGGCCTGGTTGACCCCTGGCTGACGTTTGAAAAATTCCTGGAGTTCCCGGGCGCGCCCCAGGAAGGGCGGTAAGTCGGCGGCAGAGGCGAAGAAGGCATTGATCTGGGGATCCCGCTGCCAGGCCGCGCGGCTCAACTCAACGGGAGGCGGTAAGCGATCAATGAGGTCGGCGATGTAGCTGAGGGTAAGCTCCACCGCTGGCCCCAGTTCCCGGTCGTAGCCACCCAGGGCGCGCAGCCTGGGTTCCGTACCCGAGACGACCTCCTCGATCGCCTCGGCGATGGACATGGCCTTCTCCTGTTGCCATTCGCGGGCCGTGCGCCGCTCCAACCTCCAGCCGTTCAGTCGCTGCAACAGGCCCCACAAAAGGTGTCCTGGCGCCTCTTTACTCGTCATCAGCCGCTTGCTCCTCATGGTAGTATCAAGCCCCGGCAAGGCGATACCGCATCACCAGGGACGGGATCCTTACCCTGTGTAGTGCCAGGGAATATTGTTATTGTTCAGTCTGGATCCCAGGGGCGCTTTTATCGGCCCCTGTAACTAGTATGCAAGCACAAAATTGCGAATTGTCATCGCTAATTTTTTTTATGGAAGGGCTTGGGTATTTTGGGAAGGCGCGTCAGCACGGAAAGCCTAATCAAAACCGGAACGTGACCTGAGCGGTAAAGGTATTGCCCGTCTTGCCCGTGCCGCCCGTGGCCTCGGGGTAGTCCTGGTCCAGGGCCCATTCGAGCTGCAGGGTGGTGCCTGGGTAAATGCCGAGATTGAAGGTCACCAGGCCCCGGTCCTTGGGCAGGTCCAGAGCCAGGGCTTGGGCGCTTCCCTGATAACCCAGGGCTAACTGCGCCTCCTTGTCCAGAAACCCGAAATCGTAATCGACCTCGAGCATCCAGGCCGAGGGGCTTTGACCCGCCAGGGCCGGACCCGCGCCTGGCCCAAAGGGACCGGTGGCGGTGACCAGTTCGGCGATGAAGGTCCAGGGTCCGGTCTCACGGGTGGCACTGCAGGCGATGCCGCCCACATGGCCACTTGAGGCGATGAGATACCGCAGCGTGTCGGAATTGCCGAGATCGCTGGTATAGCCCAGGGCTAGGGTGAGCGGCGAGCCCCCGGGCATACCGGCGTACCCCAGTTCCGCCCCCCATTCATCCAGCTTTCCGGTATCACCCGTCTGGTCCGCATGGCTGAAGCCGTAGGCGGCCCCAAAGAGGCCCTCCCATTCGAAGCCCAGTGCCGTGGTGATGTCGCGGGTCTCGCCGAGGTCCAGGGTCAGGGGATCGGACACCATGTGGGTTTCATAGCGGCCAAAGGGCAGGTACAACTGGCCGGTATCGAGGAACCAGGAACCCTGGGGGGGACCCACGAGGATGTGGGCTACATCCAGGTAGGGTGGCGAGCGGCCATTGTTCTCGTAGTCCGCACTCACTTGGGCGGTTATCCAGGGATGGGGCTTGAGGGTGAGCATTAATTCGAGGGTGTTGAGGACCCATTCGCTCCGGGGCGAACCCACGAAGGGAACGAGACGGCCCCAGCCAGCCTCGATCAAGCCATTCAACTCCAGGGATGGGTAGCTCGGGGTCACCGTGGTCTGATCGCCGGAGTCAGGGGATGCTGGGGATAGGGGTGAGGGTTCCTGGTCAAAGGGGCGGTCATGCTTGGGGTCCGTACCGAACCCTTCCTGCGCCTGGGCGGCGGGATCGGCCTCCCAATCGATCGTGCCCTGGGCAGATCCTAGCGGCAGGGTGAGCGCCAATACGGGGGTGGTGATGAAGAGGGCCAGCGGCAACAGGATGAGTGCGGCCAGTGGCGCTGGACCGATCCGGTGAGGAGAATGCCGACCGCTAAGAAATCCAGGCATCGGGGGTTCGTTTAAGCCAGTCTTAAGGTTTTCCTGTCAGGCTAGGTTACATCAACCCTTAATCGAGAGGATGCCCTCATGAGGATGATGTTTGCCCTCCTGCTGGCCGTAATTACCCTGACCGCTATGGCCGTCACCCCCGTCGACGCCGCCGATACCCAGTTATCGGAGCAGGCGGCTGGGATCAAGCCGGCGGAACAAGATCGCCCGAGTGGTTATCGTGGCCGTTTCGGTAGATCAGCCGCCTCGCGCAACGCGCACCATGTTTCGTCGCAATTGGGTGATGGGGCGCCTGACGGGGCTACTAAGGGGTGTACAGATAAGAGTGCTACTCCCGTCCCTGCCTGCGAGCATGGGATCCCTTGAGCCGCTCGCCCCCTGGGGTGGTAGCTAGGTTCCCGATGCCCAGCAATACCTTAGCCGGGGCTCTGTCCCTGGGGGAACCCTTGGGTATAGGGTCGGTGCCGGGCGGGATAGGGCACCTCCAGACCGTGCCGATGCATCAGGGCGCTATCGGCCATGAGGGTCTGGGCGGGACCATCGGCGACGATGCGGCCACCGTCGAGCAGGACCGCGCGCTGGCACAGGGTCCAGGCGAGGTCCATGTCGTGGGTGGCGACGATGAGGGTCACGGCGAGCCCTGAGAGTCGTGCGATCATGGCCCGCCTGGAGCGGGGGTCGAGGTTCGAAGTCGGCTCATCCAGGACCAGTACCAGGGGGGTCATGGCGAGGACGGCGGCCAGGGCCGCCCGCTTCTTCTGGCCAATCGACAGGTGCAGCCCGGGCTTGGCGGCCAGGTCCGCTAGCCCAACCTCGGCGAGGGCGCGGGTGACCCTCCGGACCACCTCTTCCTCGGGCAGTCCCATGTTGCGGGGGCCGAAGGCGATGTCATCGGCCAGGTTCGTCATAAAGAGCATATTGTCGGGGTCCTGAAAGACGACTCCGACCCTTTCCCGCACCTCGGTTACCGTCTGCTTCGAGATGAGGATCCCCGCGATGACGACGTCACCCTGCTGGGCCTGGGTGATGCCGTTGAGGTGGCCGATGAGCGTGGATTTGCCGGCGCCATTGGGACCGAGCAGGGCGACTCGCTCGCCCTGGCCCACCCGCAGGTTGACTCCCTTCAGGGCCTGGGTGCCGTCGGGGTAGCGGTGGGCGAGGTCGCGGATCTCGATCGCGGGGACGTCGGGGGGCAAGGTTAGGGGTCTCGTGGGTACGGGGCCAGCCGTTCAGCGGTAGAAGACGACGGCGCCGGCGAACATCAGCCCGACCGTGAGGAAGCCGGTATCGGCCAGTCGCCAGCATAGGGGTGTCGCAGCCGGCAGGGTGCCGGTGTAACCTCGGGCGAGCATGGCGTCATAAATCTGCTCGCCCCGCTCGTAAGCCCGCACCAAGAGGTTGCCAGCGAGGGCGCCATAAAGACACAGCAGGCGCCATCCCCGTAGGCGTGGGGCGCGGCTTGCGATGGCGTTGCGCATGGCAGTTACCTGAGCGCGGAAGAGTTCCAGGTAGCTCGGCAGGAAGGTGAACAGGGTCAGGAAGACCTCCGGCACCTTCAAGGCCTGCAAGCCCCGCAGGAGTTCGGGTAGGGTCGTGGTGGCGGTGAGCGCGCTGACGATGAGGACCGAGAGGTAGGCCTTGGCGAGCAGGGCGAGGATGAGTGGCCAATTCCTGGCATAGGCTGCCATCAGCCCCGCCCAGGACCCGACCTCGCTGCGGGCCAGGGGCGCGAAGAAGGCAATGGCGCCGGCGAAGGGTACCACCAGGAGTCCTCGCCGCAAGACGGCGATGGCAGACCCGTCGAGCAGGGAGACCACAGCGGCCACGAAGAGGATCACGACCACAAACTCGGCCAGGCCAATGGGGCCTGTGAGGACGACCGCGGTGATGAGCATCAGGGCAGCGAGGATCTTCGCCCGGGAGTCGATGGCGGGTGCCCTGTCTGTTCCGCCCGGGCTCTGGCCTGACATCCTAGGAGGGGTCTAGGCCCTGGCTATGGGTGTGACTGTGTGAATGTGCGCTGCTGAAGGAATGGCTGTGGGTGTGGCTTTGCAAGTGCCCAACCCCGCGCGCCGGGCCGCCAGCCGCCGTCTCACCCTCCCCGGTCGTGGTGGTCACCAGCTTGCCATGTTTCACCCCCTTGGTGCCCAGCAGGGTGTGGGCAATAGCCTGGATCTTGGCGTTGGCGCCGCGCAACACGATGACCTCGAGACAATAACGCGCGTCCAAATGGACATGCATCGTGGACACGATCTCGTGGATGTAGTGGTGCTGGATGGCGTTCAGGGTGTCCGAGAGATCCGATTCGTGATGGTCGAATATCATGGTGATGGTGCCCGCGATCTCGGCATCCGGGTCCGCAACCGCCTGTTCGACCAGCGCCTCCCGGACCAGGTCCCGGACCGCCTCGGAACGGTTGGTTTTGGTGCCGCGCCGGGCTACCAGTGCGTCGAAGCGTCCGAGCAGGTCGGCCTCCATGGTGATGCTGAAACGCACCAGATCTTCCATTTTTTCTCCCCCTATCCCTACAGCTTGCTACCCAGACTGGTCGGGCACCTGGTTCCAAGAAGATGTGTCTAGCTTGCCAGTGTCTGCTTGCGGCGGCGGATGGCGACGGCGGCAAGGAGGGCGCCCACGATGGTTAGTCCGATCAGGCCGGCGACAGCACTGCCTAGGGCCTCGTTATCCAGCCCTGCCACCTGGTAGTTGGCCAGGGGACCACCCTGGCCGAGGAGCCTGGGGGCCTGTGCCACCGCTTCGGCATCGCCGATGCCCTGCTCGAAATAGACCCATTCCAGGCCATCCGGGGCAGATGAGGCCATAAAGGACAGGCCGGCGGCCAGGATGGCGAGTGCCCCCAGGGTCACCGTGACCCCACGGATAGGACGACCCTCGCTGCTACGCGCCTCACCCCTCAGCAGATCGGGCCGAACCGCGTAAAGGTAGGCGACCAGGGCGGCAGTGAGGAGCCCCTCGCCGATGCCAATCAGGGCGTGGGTGGTGCCCATGGCGAGAGCAGCTATGCCCAGGTGTGCGGTGCCGGAGAGGCCGAGTTCCGCTGCGACGGCGAGCGCCGCCAGCAGGGTGGAAAGCCAGGCGCCCAGGAAGGCACCGCACAGGTGCGCCCCCCGCCTATCCGACCAGCGTAGGAAGCCGCGATAGACGACATAGCCCAGGAGAGGGGCGACGACCGCGAGATTGAGCAGGTTGGCGCCTAGGGCGATCACCCCGCCATCCGCGAACAGGAAGGCCTGGACGCCGAGGACCGCGGTGAGGACCAGCACGGCGGGCCAGGGTCCGAGCAGGATGCCGGCGAGGGCGCCCCCGGCAAAATGACCAGAGGTGCCGGCCTGGATGGGGAAGTTGAGCATCTGCAAGGCGAAGATGAGGGCGCCTGAAACGGCCATCAGCACCACCTGGCGTTCGTCCATGTGCTGGCGCACCCAAGAGACGGCGTAGGCAACCGTTGCCGCCGAGATCAGACCCGTCAGGGCGGTGACGGGGATTGAGAGCATACCTTCCGGGATGTGCATGGAGGGTCTCCAAGCTGGGTGGCGGTGGTGGCTTCTAGAGCCTACCTGGGATGTTACGAATGAAATTATGATAACACTGCCGGGAGCGCCCCGCTAGGCGAAACCTACTCGAACCCGTCGCGGCGAGTGCCTTCACCTAAGCCAGCCTTAAGATTGGCCTGTCAGACTTTGCATTACTGAATGCAATCCCAGGAGATTCTCAAGATGAAGAACCCCTTTTTCCTCCTTCCGGTCCTGTTCGCGGCCCCCTTCATGGCGACTGTCCAGGCGGCCACCCCCGCCGAACTGATGAAGACTTATGGCAGCGAGGCCAGTAGCCAGCAGCCAGGCTTCACCCCCTCGGCCCAGCGGGGCGCGACCTTTTATGGGCGCTCTTTCGGGGTCTCCCCCAAGATGCCCGCCTGTGCGAGTTGCCACACGGACAACCCCGCCCAAGTGGGTCGCCATGTCATCACCGACAAACCCATCAAGCCCCTGGCCCCCTCAGCCAATCCGGAGCGGTTCACCGACCGGGCCAAGGCGGATAAATGGTTTGGTCGCAACTGTAAGGAGGTGGTGGGTCGGGACTGCACAGCCACCGAAAAGGCCGACTTCGTGGCCTTTCTGACCGGAGGGCGCTGATATGAAGACCTCTTCTCTGATTGCCGTCGGCTTGCTAATGCCCTTGGCCGCTCAGGCGGACAGGTTGGTGATTCCCGCCGGCGCTCCACCTGCCTTTGCGGTGGAATGCGGGGCCTGTCATCTGGCCTTTCCACCCGCGCTCCTCGATGCTAAGGGTTGGCATCAGGTCATGACCCAGCTCGACCATCATTATGGCGATAATGCCGGCCTGGACGATAAGAACCGCCAGGCAATCGAAACCTTCCTGGTTCAGAACGCCGGTGGCGATAGTGTCAGCGGGGCAACTAAGGTCAAAGGTGAGCCGCCGCGCCTGACCGCCACGCCCTGGTTCAGGCGTAAGCACCACGAGGTGCCGGCCAGGGTCTGGCAGGACGCCAAGCTGAAGAGCCCCGCCAACTGCGCTGCCTGCCATTCGCGTGCCGCCGAGGGTAGCTACCGCGAGCGGGAAATCGTCATGCCCGATGGTCGTACCTGGCAGGAGAGAGAAGATGATTGAGAAGCAAAAAATTCTGGTCTGGGATTGGCCGGTGCGGATTGGCCATTGGCTGCTGGTAATCCTCTTCGCCCTCGCCTGGTTGACGGGTGATAGCGAGGAGCTGCGCCTGGTTCATGCCGCCCTGGGCGGGGCCTTGGTGGGTATCCTGCTGTTTCGCGTGCTTTGGGGCCTGACTGGCAGCTACCATGCCCGCTTTACGAGCTTCGTGCGGGGGCGGCAGGCGGTGCTGGACTATGTCGCCAGTTTGCTGGTCGGTCCCTTCGGGAGCCAGGAATCCGAATATGCCGGTCACAATGCCGCCGGTGGCTGGGCCATCCTGGCCTTGCTGGTCCTGGGGCTCCTGACGGGGGCCACCGGTTGGGTCGCCTATCAGGGCGAGGCTTGGGAGGGGTTCGGGGAGGTCCATGAATTTCTGGCCTGGGCCATGTTGGGCGTCGCCCTCCTGCACGTCGCCGGCGTCGCGGTGAGCAGCCTGGCTCATGGCGAAAACCTCATTCGCCCTATGTTCAGCGGCTATAAGCTCGGCCGTCCCGACGAGGCGATTGCGAATGCCCATCCGTTCGCGGTGCCAATCCTGCTCACCTGGGTTGCAGCATGCGCCTGGTGGTTCACCCTTTAAACGGCATTGACCGGGCATCCTCATGCGTATCCTGCTCGTTGAAGACGACCCCTCCCTAGGCGATGGACTGAGCATCGGCCTGCGCCAGGCGGGGCATGCGGTGGATTGGGTGCGGGATGGCGAGGCGGCCGATCTGGCCCTCAAGACCGAGGAATTCGATCTCTTGGTGCTGGATCTGGGCCTGCCGCGCCTGGAGGGCATGGCGGTGCTGCGGCGGCTGCGCGGGCGAGGCCAGGCCCTGCCGGTGCTGATCCTGACCGCTCGCGATGCCACCCATGACAAGGTGCAGGCCCTGGATGCCGGTGCCGACGACTATCTGGTCAAACCCATCGACCTCGATGAGTTGGCGGCGCGTGCCCGCGCCCTGGCCCGACGCTCGGCCGGTCATGCCGCACCCCTGTTGCGCCTCGGTGACCTGGAGATAGATCCGGCGGCGCGGGTGGCGCGCCTGGACGAGGTGCCAGTGGAACTGTCCGGACGGGAGTTCGCGCTCCTGCTAGTGTTGGCGGAAAATGCGGGTCGGGCCATGACCCGCGCCCAGCTGGAAGGAGCCGTCTACGGCTGGCAGGACGAGCCGGGCAGCAATGCCATCGAGGTCCATATTCATCATTTGCGCCGCAAGCTCGGCGCCGAGCGGATCCGCACCCTGCGCGGCATCGGTTACCTCATTCCCAAGCCATGACCCACGAGAGGGCAACCCCTCCCACCCGCTGGTTCTCCCTGCGCCGGCGTTTGCTGGCCCTCTTGCTGGGAGGGGTGACCCTGGGTTGGGCCGTTTCCCTGGCCTTGTCCTATCATGACGCCCACCACGAGATCGACGAGATCTTCGATGCCAACCTGGCTCAGGTCGCCCAAATGCTTCTGGCCCTGGCCAGTGAGTTCGACGATGATGACGACATTGCCCGTCTGCCCGCCGATGTTCATAAGTATCAAAAGAAAATAGTATTTCAGCTTTGGACCCGAGATGGCCATCTGTTGTTGAGGTCAAGATACGCACCCACGGTGCCCCTGACCCAGGAGGATGGCCTTTCCGAGGCCATCGACGCTAACCAGGTGCGCTGGCGCTATTTCACCCAATGGGATAACGAGCGGGAGTTACGGGCGGTAGTGGGCGAGAATCACGAGGGACGCCAGGAGCTTGCTGGCCACATCGTCAGCCGCTTGCTAGTTCCCGCTCTGCTTGGTCTGCCCCTGCTGGCGGCCTGGATCTGGTTCGCTACCCGCCGGGCCCTGGCCTCCATCGACGCCATCGCTGACCAGGTTGAGCGGCGTGAACCCCAGCACTTGGCGCCCTTGAACCCCCCGTCCGCGCCCGCGGAGATCCGGCCCCTGCTGGTAGCCCTCAACGGCCTGCTTGCGCGCGTTGGCCAGGCCCTGGAAGGTGAACGTCGCTTCACCGCCGATGCCGCTCATGAATTGCGCACCCCCCTGGCGGCCCTTACGGTGCAGGCGAGCGTTGCCGCTCGGGCCAGGGACAGCGCCGAACGCGATCATGCCCTGGCCCAAATCACGGCTGGGACCAAACGCGCCAGCCACCTGGTTGAACAACTGCTTACTCTCGCTCGTCTCGATCCCAACCTGGGCATGATCAAGCGCCCAGTCCGGATGGATGAACTTGCCGCCGAGGTCTGCGCCGACCAGGCGGGCCTAGCCCTGGCCAAGGGAATCCAACTCGAACTGGATGCCGGGGCCGATGTAGGTGTCCTGGGAAATGCGGATCTGTTACGCATTCTGCTCCGCAATCTGGTGGACAACGCCCTGCGTTACAGCCCCCCCGATGGCCAGGTTCTGATCGCGCTGAAGACGGCAGCGGGCAAGGTTTGCCTGAGCGTCAGTGACAAGGGTCCCGGCATACCCGCTGCCCAGCGGGATCAGGCCCTGGAGCGCTTCCATCGTCTCGTGGGTCAGGAAATCGAAGGGAGCGGACTGGGCCTCTCCATCGTGACCCGCATTGCCGAGCAGCACGGCGCTCGGCTGGAATTGAGAGATGGTTTGAAGAGGGTCACGGGGGGATGTGGTTTGCAGGTGGCGGTGATATTCGACGCCGCCGCGTAAGGCGGGGGGCCTCCTGTCTGGAGCACGTGCTGGCTTGGCTCGGCTTTTGCTTATCATGGATTAGCGGAACGACCGAGGCCTGAGCTGCACTTGGGATTCTCGACCATCCGTCCTCGCTCATGCGGCGCCCTCATTGTCGGGACAGCGTCACCCTCCCATGCCCCGGAGTCTATCACCATGGTCCAGCCATCCAACCCCAACCTCAACCCTCCCTCCCTGGCACCTGCCACCCTGACCCTGGGCGGCCAGAGCTACAGCTTCCCGGTGGTGGAAGGCAGCGAGGGCGAGCGC
>JBGAUE010000045.1:0-27100 GCA_044228795.1 Chromatiaceae bacterium
TTCAAGGGACAGCGGAGAGATTATGTGCAGTCATCTCCCTTATCAAGGGTTACCGCAGTATCTTAACCTACAATATCAGTTCTGATCGCACCCAGGCAACCGCCGGTTGCAACAGCGAATCCTTGCTAGAAAGGTTCAGCCCCGGCCTCGCACAAAAAAGTGCCTCGGGCGGCGCCCTTCCATCAGATTACCAGCAAATGCGCCTCCAGAAGGCCCCAGCATCTGGATTGGGAACCCAGGGGGATGGCTGGAAGCGATAAGTGGCCCATCAATCCACTGCCCGCACCCCTAGTCCCTGGCGCCCGAGGCGCGCCAGCAGCCCCTCTTCTCCCGGCAGGTGCAAGGCACCCACGGCGATGAAACAACCGCCCGCGCGCAGATGGACATCCAGGCGCGCTGCCATGCGCAGGTTGCGATCATCCAGGAGCGAACGCCGGAATTTTTCCGCCAGACGGGGATCGCCCTGGCCTAGATAAAGATCGCCAAGCCGGGCCAGGGCGGTGAGGTCCCGATCGAGATAGGCCCCCAGGAGGCGCTCAAAGATCTGAGGTAGCTGGTCCCGGTTATCCAAAGTCTCCCGCAGCATGAGGATTTGATCGTCCTCGCCCAGGCTATCGAAGCTCGCTACCTGTTCCTCGATAGTCTCCAGGCCGATCACCTGCTTATCGGCGGCCAGGGCGGCCTGGTAGAGGCGGATATCGAGAAATTCCCCCGTGACGGCCGGGGGCAGGCTAAGCAGGGTGGCGGCCGCCCAAGGCTTGAAGTCCCGGATCGCCGCCTCGGTCAGGCCCCTCTCGGCCATGGCCTCGATCACGCGCCCGAAGAGCGGCGCCCCAGCCACCTCTGCCAGATCGCGACCATCGTCATAGGCCATGATCCGCAGGGAGCGGGCAATAGCCTGGGAATCCGGAATCGTCTCCAGGATGAAGACAGGGCTCCGATCGAAGGCATCCTGAGTCGCGGGCGACAGGGCCAGCACCCGAGGATCCTCGCTATGGATGGTGCCGAAGAGATAACAGGGAGGCACCCCTTCTGCGCTAATTTCAAACAGGAGTGCGCCTTCAGCCCCGGAGACCGCGGCCGTGAACAACATCAGCCACAGGCCCAGCCAGGCCAATAGAACCACCGGCTTGGAGACCGGCTCTAAGCTGTCAGTCGTCACGCCACTCTCTCCACCCCTATTCAACAACCCGCCTCGCCAGAACCGGCACTATAGCAGCCCGCAAGACCAGCCCATAAACGCGTGCGACAAGGAATGCATCGCAAACAGCCGTGGCAAAGGCCTGTTCAATTAAGGGCGCTACTCTTATTCTGTGCCCATGAACGAACCCGACCAGATTCACACCATTGCCCAGCGCTTTCGCGGCTTCCTGCCCGTGGTGGTGGACGTCGAGACCGCCGGTTTCGACCCTCAGCGCCATGCCCTGCTGGAGATCGCCGCCAGCATCATCCGCATGGACGAGCATGGGCAGGTCTTTCCGGGGGCCACCCTGTCCTGCCACGTCCTGCCCTTTCTTGGCTCAGAAATCGACCCGCGCGCCCTTGCCTTTACCGGCATAGACCCTCATCACCCCTTCCGCGACGCCCTGCCCGAGAGCGATGCCCTATCACGCATCCTCCTCCCCATCCGCAAGGCGGTCAAAAGCAGTGGCTGCAACCGCGCCATCCTGGTCGGCCACAATGCCGCCTTCGACCTGGGTTTTCTGAAGGCGGCCGTGGAACGTAACAACTTCAAAAACAGCCCCTTTCATTCCTTCAGCGTCTTCGACACCGTATCTCTGGCAGGGCTGGCCTTCGGTCAGACCGTCCTGGCCCGCGCCGCTCAGGTCGCCGGTCTCGGCTGGAACAATAGCGAGGCCCATGCCGCCATCTATGACGTGGAGCAGACCGCCAAGTTGTTCTGCCAGATCGTCAATCGCTGGCGGGAACTGGACCCGGTGCGGATCTGGGAAGCCGCCCCACCCCGAGAGCATGGCGAGCCCCCTGATTTCCAAGAATAAACCTCAAGACCCGCATCGGAGCCCCATGCCCACCTTGAAGACGCCACCGCTGAGCGCCCCGAGCATCGATCCCGACGAGGTCGCCTACTTTGAGAGGCTGGCCCACCGCTGGTGGGATGCGGAGGGACCCTTCTGGCCCCTGCACCGGCTCAACGCCTTCCGCGTCGGCTACCTGCGCGCTCACCTCTGCCAGGCCCTGGGCACGGATCCCCACCACGAGCAGCCCTTGACCGGCCTGCGGTTGCTGGACATCGGCTGCGGCGGCGGCATCCTGAGCGAGTCCCTGGCCCGCCTCGGCGCCCAGGTCACGGGGGTCGACGTGGTGGGCAAAAATATCCGGGTTGCCGAACTCCACGCCCAGGGGAGCGGCCTGGATCTGAACTACCGGCTGGCGAGCGCGGAGGACCTCGCGGCCAGCGGCGCGCAATTCGATGCCGTGCTCAACATGGAGGTGGTGGAGCATGTGGAAGACCCGTCGGCCTTCCTCGCAGTCTGCGGCACCCTGGTCCGGCCGGGGGGCCTCATGGTGGTAGCCACCATCAACCGGACCTGGGCGGCGTTCCTGATCGCCATCCTGGGCGCGGAATATATCCTGGGCTGGATGCCGAAGGGCACCCACCACTGGCGGAAACTCGTCAAGCCCGCCGAGATCACCGCCGGTCTCGGCGCTTCCTTCGCCCTCCTCCACCGCACTGGCGTGCGCATCAACCCCTTCAACCGTAGCTTCCATTACACAAACTACCTGGGCGTTAACTACATGCTGGTGCTGCGCAAGGGCGCGGCCTGAGACCCCGTCGTCCCGGCAAGCCTTGGCGCGGGGCTCCCGCTCAGGGGGGATAGCAAGGCATCCCGATGGCCCACCCGGATATGCAATAGTCCAGCGGCGATTTGCGCCTGGCGACGCTCGTGCCAACGGCAAATCTCCTCGTCCATGCCCCTTGACTCAGGCCCCGGGGGCACCTGCTCCCGGGCGGCGACCGCCCAGCCTGCGACCAAGGCCGCCTGGAGTTCCGGATCGTCCGGCCCCAGCAACCAATCACTGTCAGCCCCTTCCAAGGAGAAGCCCAGACCCGCCGCCAGTTCCGCCAGGCGGGCGGGGGCGGAGGGTCCGAGGGCGGGACCACCCAGTCCCTTGTCACGGCCTTGGTGGGCGTTGACCAGGGCGACCAGGGTCCCGTCATGGGGGTGGTGGGGGGACAAGACTATCCGGCCGTCATAAGTGAGGGCCAGGTAGAGGTGCGAACGACTCCTGGCGCAGGCCCGCAGCAGGCCCGCGAGCCAGTTTGCCGAGACCAGATCCAGGAGGGCGGAGGCGACCACCAGGATCGCGCCCAGGAGCAGGGACTCCGCCCCCCTGGCCAGATCCAGGTCCCGGGTCCGAACCCGCCCCTGGGGGCCAGGCGCCGGGACGCCCTGGACTCCTCGGTCGCCCTGGACGGCAGGGACACCCTGGATAATCAAGCCCTCCCCCTGGACGCTCGTGGTCAGGTTCAGACTCCTGGCCCAGTCCGCGGTGCGGCGGGTCAGTTCGGCCAGCAGCTTCCGATCCCGATCCACGCAGACCCAGTCTTGGCGGTCCCAGGGACCAGCGCCCGGCGCCAGTCCCAGGCGGGGGGCGAGGTAGCGGAAATTGGCCCCGGTGCCACAGCCCAGATCAAGAATGCGCAGGGTTTGATGCCAGGGCTGGGGCCCAGGCCCGGCGTCAGGGGCCTGGGTCAATGCCGCGAGACGCGCCAGCAGACTCCGCACCAGCCGAGTCGAGCGGGCACGCGTATCCGCCGGCTCCCGCAGGGCCAACCAATCGGTGCTGAAATCACCCATCCAGCGCCACCTGTCCGACAGCCTCCTCAAGCAAGGGCTGAGTTTTCCCCTGAAATGCCCCTGGGGATCCCTGCTCGGCCGTCTCCAGTGCCTCCTCCAAGGCGGCGGCGAAGGCAGCAACGGCATCCTGCCAAGACGGCAATCGCGATCCGGCGGCCCGGGCACCCTCTGCCAGACGTCGCCGCAGGGCTTGATCGGCCATCAAGCGGAGCAGGGCCTGCCCTAAGGCCGCCGGATCGTTCGGGGATACCAGAAGTCCGGCCTCCGGGGGTACGGTCTCGCCGATGGCCCCAGCATAGCTGGCGAGGATCGGCAGACCCCGCGCCAGGGCCTCGGCGAAGACCATGCCGTAGCCCTCGAAGCGGGAAGGCAGGACGAAAAGATCCGCAGCCCCATAACGGCACGCCAGTTCCTCATCGGCAAGGGCGCCCAGGAGGCTCACCCGCCCGGCCAGACCCAGTCTATCCCGTAGCCGGAACAGACCCTGGGCCCAGGCTGGGTCCCGGTCCAGGCTCCCGACGCAGTCCAGGTGCCACGACCAGTCCTTCAGCCCCGCCAGGGCGCACAGCAGCAGGTCATGACCCTTGCGAGGGGTGAGGGAGGCGACACAGAGCAGGCGCAAGGGTCCGGACCTCGCACCCTGGGCGGCGGGGGCCGGGTCCGTCCCCGGCTCCACCACCTTCAGGCGGGCCCAGGGCACCCCCCAGCCGGCCAGCAGGGTGGCGGTGAAACGGCTGGTCACCAGGATGAGGCGCGCTTGGGCCAGGGCCCGGACCTCGGCGTTCCGCAGGGCGGCGGCCCGCTCCGGCGACAACCCCGTCTCCAAAGCCAGGGGGTGATGCACCAGGGCCACCAGGCGCAAACGTCGCCCCTCCGCCTCGGCCAGTTCGGGGAGGGCACCAAAGGCGAGCCCATCCACGAGCACCAGGCCGCCGTCCGGGATGGCGGCGAGGATTTGGCGCGCCTGGGACTGGGCCGCGGGCGTAGGCTCGGGAAAGCTGGAATCCAGAGGGCAAGGCTCCACCCGCCAGCCCAGACCGACCAAACCTGCCAGGATGCGACGGTCATAACGGTACCCCCCCGTGGGAGTGTCGAGGTCGCCCGGAATCAGGGCCCAGAGCCGCCGACGGTCGGCCCCCGGGGGAGGCGGATAACTCAGGCGGATAGCTCCGACTCGTAGGCGGCCCACGCCAGATGGGACTCATGCAGCACCACCCGTAGCGACTGGATGCCCCGCGCCGACTCCCCCAACTCCCCAGCGGCAAGGCGAGCCGCCACCCCGGCGAAGATGCGCTCCGCCATGAACTCGGTGGTGGTGTTTTGCCCCTGGAGATCCGGGTGCTCGTCCAGATTACGGTAGTCGAGGTCGGCGAGGACGGCGCGCAGGGCTTGGCTCACCAGACCTATGTCCACCACCAGATTGTCCGCGTCGAGCTTGGGCCGTCGCAACTCCAGGTCCACCACATAGGTGGCCCCATGCAGCCGCTGGGCCGGGCCGAAGACGGCCCCGCGAAAACTGTGGGCGATCATGACGTGATCGCGAACGCTGAGGCTATACATGTTCCGAGTCCCTTAGTCGTAACGGATGCGGTGCATCAGGGTGTCGCCGGAGTCGGGGGCCAGTCGGGCCTGGACCTGGGCCAGTTGGTTGAAGACGTCCTCGCCGGTGATGAGACCATCCAGGGCCGGGTCCGTCAGGAGGGACAGGGCCAGCCCCATGCGGCGGCGGTAATCCCAACGCGCCCGTTGGGCGGTGGCAATGCTACCTACCTGGGAGGAGCGCAGGGTCAGTCGGCGACGGTGGAAGGCCTCCCCCAGGGGCAGCGCCACCTCCCGGGTGCCATACCAGGACAGCTCCAGCACCCGCGCCTCGAAGCCCGCCAGGCGCAGCCCCAGGGCGAGCCCGGCAGAGGAGCCGCTGGCGTGGATCACCCGATCCGCCTCCGGGGTCGCGGAATCCGGCGCGGCGAAGGCCACTCCCAGGGCGGCGGCGATGCGGGCCCGGCGCGGATTGATATCGATAAGCTCGACCTGGCAACCCGGGATGCGACCGGCGAGCCAGGCCACCAGGCAACCCAGGGTCCCGCCCCCGATGACGGCGATGCGGTCCCCCACCCGGGGGGCGGCGTCCCAGAGGCCATTGACGGCGGTCTCCAGGTTAGCGGCCAGCACGGCGCGGCCCGGCGGCACCCCCTCCGGGAGGAGATGCAGCGCGGTGACCGGGACCCGGTAGCGGGTCTGGTGGGGGTAGAGGCAGAAGACCTGCCGCCCGAGTAAGTTCGCGGGGCCGGCCTCCACCCACCCCACGCTGCAGTACCCATACTTGACTGGGCCGGGAAAGTCTCCCGCCTGAAAGGGGGCGCGCATGGCCTGGAACTCGGTGGGCGGCACCTCGCCCCTGAAGACCAGGGACTCGGTGCCCCGGCTGATACCGCTGTAGAGGGTCCGGACCTGGGCATCGCCGGGCTCGAGCCCAGGCAAGATCTCAGTCCGGATCTCGCCCTGGCCGGGGGCGAGGAGCCAATAGGCCTCCGCCTCGTTGGTCGAGGTCTCAGTCCGGGGTTCGGCGTTACTGGGAGCGAGGCTAGGAGCCATGATCAAGCCGGGTCAGGCGCTCTGGGGATGGTGCTTGGCTAATCGGCATGGTCCAGTCTCCTGAAAGAGGCAATTCTATACCCATCACATCCGTGTTTTGGGTTTTCCGGGCCGGCGGCTGGTGGGTCGGGGGACGCCGTGAATATCGCATCTTTAGGGGGGCGCTCTCGCCTTTGACACCATCTTTGGTATAGTCGGTGGACCCTCATGTTGTTGAAGGCAGGTGAGGCGCAGGCCTCATCCGGCTCAATGCCCGCGGCGGCCCAGCACCCCCGCCATCTCCCTGTAGCACCCATGGACACCCGTCACCACCGCATCGCCCGCGCCCTCGGCCTGGCCCGATCCCTGGGCCTCTACTACGGCAATCCCCTGCGCAACCGGCGGCTTGCCCGCCTGTACGCCCCCTTCCTGGGGCCCGACGCCCTGGGCTTCGACATCGGTGCCCATGTGGGTAACCGGGTAAGGTGCTGGCGCGCCCTAGGCGCCCGGGTCGTCGCTGTGGAGCCCCAACCGGACCTGCTGCGGGTCCTGTCTCTGCTCTACGGCTGCGACCCAGCGGTGACCCTGATCCCGGAGGCGGTCGGCGCCCGGCCGGGGCAGGCGCCCCTCTGGGTGAGCGATCTTCATCCCACCGTCACCACCCTCTCCGCCGCCTGGGCCGAAGAGGTTGGCCGGGGGCCCGGCTTTCGCGGCGTACGCTGGCGCCAGGCCGGGGAGGTCCGGGTGACGACCCTGGACGAGCTGATCCGGCACTTCGGGATGCCGGACTTCATCAAGATCGACGTGGAGGGCCTGGAGGGGGAGGTCCTTGCCGGCCTCTCACAACCCCCGTCCGCCCTCTCCTTCGAATACCTGACGGTGGCCCGGGACCGGGCCCTGGCCTGCGTGGACCGGCTGGAGGCCCTGGGCGAGTATCGCTACAACAGCTCCCAAGGCGAGAGCCACCGGCTAGCCTGGACCCCCTGGCTGGACGCCGCCGGCATGCGGGCCGCCCTCCCCCGCCTGACCCAGGGCTCCGGGGACGTTTACGCCTGGCGCACGGATGTCGCCAGCGGGACCTGAGCCGAAGGCCCGCAGCAGGATTTGGGTGAGGTCCGGCATGCGGCCCAGGGCCGGGCGCTGGGGCACTAGACCGGGGACGAAGCCCTCGGCCAGGAAGGCGGCCCGGACCTCCGCCCGCTGGGTGATGAGGTGAACCGGCACCTCCCAGGAGGCCCCCTCGCCACTGACTGCGGCTAGGGGCTGGTGGTCCCCGAGTACCAGGAGCACCAGATCGAGGTCGGGTCGCAGGCGCAGCCAGCCGGCGACGACCCGCAACAGATAAGCCACCGCGTCCCCGTAGGCGGGGCCCGGATCCGTCAGGACGTCCTCCTGGTCGTTGGCCGGGTCGAAAGACGCCGGGTCGAAGGGGTCCGGGGTAAGGATGCGATCCCAATCCGGCTGGTAGGGGGGCGTGGGCCGGAAGGGAGCATGAGAGCTGATGGTAGGAAAGACGGCGAGGCGAGGCCGGCCATCGGTCGCGGTCAGTTCCATCGCGTCCAGTCTGGCCAGAGAGAACTGGTCAGGGATGCGCCACCAGCCCAGTGCCGGGCCTGAATAGTCCAGGGCCGAGGCATCCAGAATGGCGTCGTACCCGTAAAAGGCACCCTCGGGCCAGGCATACCTCAGTCCTGGCATGACCCCCAAGGTGCGATATCCGGCCCGGGCGAAGGGCTGGACCAGGGTCTCCCGCGACTGGGACAGCAAGAGTTGGTAATCCTCGTCCCCCCTCACCTCCACCCCGGATAGCAGGCTGGCGTGGGCCAGCCAGGAGCCGCCCGCGAAGGTCGGTGACCTTACCCAGGCCGAAACCACCCCGCGCCCGGTCTCGGCCAGGGCGGCGGCCAGGTCGGCGCGAGCGGGGGCCAGGGCCGCCGCCAGGCGCGGCTGGTCAAAGGTCGCGGCCCCATAGGACTCGGCGAAGAGGATGACGACATGGGCTCCCTGCACCCGGCCGAGGTCAGAGCTGAGCGCCGGGCTCGCCGCCGGCCCTGGCGCCTCCGCCCCGGTCTGGGCGAAAGGGGTTTGGGGTGGGAGGAGGAGCTGCTCGGCCATGGCCAGGGTCACGGGCCGCGAGAACCCTGGCTCCCAGGTCAGGCCGGGACTCGCCAATCCCGCCAGATAGGCGGCGACCCCAGCCCCGCCAAGGAGCGTCAGCACCCGGCGCGGTGCACAGACCCCCAAGGCGGCCACCAGCCACCCCAGTGCCCAGCGCATGCCAGCGAAGATGATCCCCAGCAAGAGCAGGAGCACCAGTGGCAAGCCCAGCAACAGGGGCCAGGGCGCCGCCCGGGCCAGCATGGGGATCACCTCAGGCAGATAGCGGGCGTCTGCGATCAGATCGATGGGTCGCCCATAGAGGGCCGGGGCCATCACCGCCAGATAGCGACCCAGGACCAGCAGGGTCAGGATCCCAGCGAGGCCTGCCATCAGGCGCCGCGAAGGCCTTCTTCCCCAGACCCCCGCCAACCCACCGAGGATCAGGATCATACCGGCGATCTCTGGGGACAGCTCCCAGCGGACCTCCACCCAGAGAGTGGGCCAACGGCCATGGAAGCTCAGGGCCGCGTTGAGCAGCCACAGGGCCGCCGCGAGGCCAAGCCAGGGGCGCCAGCCCGTCCAGGCCAACTCCTCATCCGGAGTCGCGGGGTTGCGCATCCAAGGGGGGATCGGGAGCAAGGGGGCGGACAACCCCAGGGGGGTACGGCGGCGAGCGAGCCAGGCCATATCCACGGCAAAGGAGTAGCACAGCAGCCCCAGCCCGGTGGCTACCAACGCCCCGGCCCAGGCCGCGGGGAGAATAGGTGCCAGGGCCAGGGCGAGGGTCAGGACCTGGACCACGCAAATGGCCTGTCGGCGACGGCTGGGAGGGAGGGGCTGGCACAGCCAGGGCCAGAAGGCGCCCGCCGCCACAAAGAGGTAACGCATGGCTCCGGCAGCCAATACCCAGGGCCCGGCTCGGTCCAGGGTCCAGAGCAGCAGGGCCAGCCCCGCTACCAGCAAGGCATCCACCTCCATATCGAAGCGGGCCCCCAAGGGGCTGGACCAGCCACGCCGCCGGGCGAGGTAGCCATCGACCCCGTCCAGGGCCGTGGCCATCAGGGCCAGGGCCAACGCGGTCCAGGCCAGGCCCACGCCCTCCCCCATCCCCGCCATCATCCCCCCGCTCACCCCCTCCCCGGCCAGGGCGATCAGCAGGCTGGTCAGAACCCCGCGCAGAAGCGTCACCTGATTGGCCGGCCCCAGCCGCACCCGAGGCCAGTGCAGGGGCAGGAATCTCACGAGAATCAGGAGCATCAGCCCGTAGGCCGCCAGGGCCTTGGCGATATAAAACGGGCTCAGGCCCAGGACCCCGGCGATCACCAGCCCCAGACTGAGGGTCAGGGCGAGGCCGGCGAGGCCGTTGGTGATGGCGCTGCGCGCCAGGTCCCTGTCACGAGGCTGGGTTAGATGGGGAGCAGTCATGATCCGAGTCCCTCGGTGGGGATTCATAAACGCGTGTCTCAGGCCTGGCCATCATTAGGCCCGCATCGACCCGCCGGCACGCTGAGGATGCACCGGTTTTTCTGAACCCTTACTTAGCGAATCCGGGTGAGGCCGGGGGTTTTGCCTCCCTCGCCACCCTCCAGGGCCTCCCGGGGCTGGCACTCGAAAAGGATGTCGGCGCCCATGCGGAAGACCCGGCAATTAGGACGCAGGCAGTCCCCCAGGGCCTCGGGTGCGGGCAGACTGAGACCCCGGCGGCCGGCCCCGATCAGGAGGGGCGCCACCGCCACCTGCAAGCGGTCCAGAAGCCCGGCACCCAAAAAGCCGGATACGGTCAGGCCACCGCCCTCGACGAAGAGGCGCCGCAGCCCGCGCCGCTGGAGTGCCGCAACCAGTGCATCCAACCGCAGGCGACCCTGATGGGCCGGCACCGCCAGCACCTCCGCATGGCCCAGGTGCCCCGGCACCGTCAGGCCCTCGGCGCACACCAGGAGGGTCGGCGCCGCCCCGTCCTGAAAGAGGCGCCGCTCCGCCGAGAGCCGCCGACGAGGGTCGAGCACGACCCGGGTCGGATTGTCGCCCGGGACCAGCCGGGTGGTGAGACGGGGGTCATCGGCGGCCACCGTTTCGGCCCCTACCAGGACTGCATCGCAAAGGGCACGCAGGCAATGGAGATGCAGGAAATTTTCCGGGCCCGTGACGAAGCAGGATTCCCCCTGGGCGGTGGCGATGAAGCCATCCAGGCTCTGACCCAGGTGGCCCAGGGTCAGGGACTCGCCGGGATGGCGGGGCAGCAGCGGCAGGTAGAGATCGAGCAGGCTGCGCACCTCGCCTTGAGCGGTGCGGGCCAAACCCCAGCCCGACCCCGGGGACCAGGTGATCAGGGCCTCGGTCGCTAACTCGGTGACGGGTTTCAATCCGGCAACCCCATCCGCCGCGAAGGTGGCAGGGCTATCCGGCAGAGTCCCATTCCGTACCAGACGCTGGGCGCCCAGGAGGGCGGACCAGGCGGTTGCGGCCTCCAGACCCAAGCTCAGCACAGGCCGTGAGATCGCACTGGGGAACGCCATCATCAGGTCGCACCACCTAGGGAAGGTGCCTGCAGCTTGCCGGGGATGGGTTCCCAAACTTTCAGAAAAGACCGGGTCTCATTCGCGGGGCGTCGAAAAACCGCGGGCCACACCGCTACAGGGCCCCATGGCGAGGCCGTCACCCCTGGATCACCCTCACCGGAACAGGCTCATGCGCCGCATCACACCATCGCGCTTGACGTATTCATGCATGAGCGCGGCCCCGATGTGGAGGACCAACAGGGCCAGCAGGGCCCAGCCCAGCAGTTCGTGAAGCTCGAACAGCTTCTCGCTCAGGGCCTCATCCTTGGCGATCAGGCCGGGCAAGGTCCAGGCGAACAACTGGACCGGGTAACCCCCGGCCGCCGTTGCCAGCCAGCCGACGATGGGCTGGGCCAGAAGGACCAAGTACATCAAGGCATGGACTATCTGGCTTGCCAAGTGCTCGAACCGGGTCAGGGTAGGTACGGGAAGCGGGACGCCCTGGGTCAGGCGCATCACCAGACGCAGGGTCATCAGGGCCAGAATCAACACCCCTACCGTCTTGTGCCCGGTATAGAGGGCGTTAGTCACCTCCATCCCAAAGGCATCCCGGGCGCCATCGAACCCGAGCCAGCCCAGGGTCATACCCACCCCCAGGGCGAGAATCACCAGCAGGGCCAGGAGCCAGTGCAACAGGCGCTGAACCAAGGTATAGCTTTCGACCACGGACATTGAGGTTTCCTCGTGTGCAGGCGCCCGGCATCAAAGAGTTATAACCTGGCCGCCGGGCCAGCCAGGTCGTCCACCCCACGCCGATCAGGCCGCAGCCTTGGCCACCGCCGACTCCACCAGGGACTTGAGTTCACCCGTGGCATGGAGTTCCAGGGTGATGTCACAACCCCCAACCAACTCGCCATCGATGTAGATCTGGGGAAAGGTCGGCCAGTCCGCGTAACGCGGCAGGTTCTCGAAGATCTCCATGTCCTGCAGGACATTGACATGGGCGAAGGGGACACCGCACTCCTTGAGAGCGGCGGCGGCCCGCATGGAGAAGCCGCATTGGGGAAACTGGGGGGTGCCCTTCATGAAGATGACGACGGCATTACCCTTGACCTGCTGATCGATGCGCTCCAGGACGTCCATTGGCTGACCTCTGTTAGGGATGGGAAAAAAATATGGAAAGGAATATGAGGGCTGAGATCGGGCCGCGGGGGCCCTTTTCAAGGAAGCCAGGCTCAGGGCCTCAGGTTCGCGCGGCGGGGCCAGCGGCCAAAACCTCGTCAACCAGTTCGAGCCAATGCCGCACGGGGATCGGGGTGCCCGTCTCCAGATGCAACTGACAACCCACATTGGCGGTGACGATGCACTCGGGGCCGCCGGCGGCCAGGCTGGCTAGCTTGTTATCGCGCAATTGCCGCGCCAGCGCCGGTTGCAGCAGGGAATAGCTGCCGGCCGAGCCGCAGCACAGGTGGCTATCCGTCACCGGGGTCAGTTCGTAGCCCAGCCGGGTGAGCAGGCCCTCGGCCAGACCCGGCAACTGCTGTCCGTGCTGGAGGCTACAGGGCGAATGAAAGGCGATTTTTCGCCCGGCCCCCGGCTGGGGCAGCCTGACCTCCGGTCGGGCCCACTCCACCGCCAGCACCTCGCTCGGATCCCGGGCCAGGGCGGCGATCCGGGCCGCCTTGTCGGCATAGAACGGGTCCTGGGCAAGCAGAACGCCATAGTCTTTGACCATGGCCCCGCAACCGCTGGCCGTAACGAGGATGGCCTCCGCGCCGGCCTCGACCTGGGGCCACCAGGCGTCGATGTTGCGCCGGATCATGGACAGGGCCTCCTCCTCCGCGCCCAGGTGGTGCGGCAGGGCCCCGCAACAACCCACCCCGGGGGCCTCGACAAGACTGACGCCCAGGCGGTCGAGAACCCGCGCGGCGGCGGCATTGGTATCGGGGGTCGCCGCCGCCTGGGCGCAGCCAGCGAGGGCCAGCATGAGGCGTGGCCGCTTGGCGGTCGGCCAGGGGCGGGCGAACCGACGCGGCGGCACCTTGGCCTTCAGACTCGCCGGCAGCAGGGGTCGAAACCACTGGCCGATGCCGAGAAAGAGGCCAAAACGTACCCGCGAGGGCACCAGCCAGCGCAGCAGTCGCCGCGCCAGCCGCTCGCCCCAGGGGCGCGGTACGGCGGCCTCGACGGCGGCGCGGCCGATATCGACCAGACGGCCGTAGCGCACCCCCGAGGGGCAGGTCGTCTCGCAGGAGCGGCAGGTCAGACAGCGATCCAGATGAAGCTGGGTCTTGCGACTGGGGGTCTGGCCTTCCAGTACCTGCTTGATCAGATAGATACGCCCCCGGGGTCCGTCCAGTTCATCGCCCAGGAGCTGGTAGGTGGGGCAGGTGGCGGTGCAGAAACCGCAATGGACACAGGATCTCAGGATGGCATCCGCCTCCTGGCCCTGGTGGCTGTCGCGGAAGAAATCGGCCAGTTGGGTCTGCATACCTATAAATCCGGATAGAGGCGGCCAGGATTCAGGATACCGCGCGGATCGAGGGCGGCCTTGAGGCGTTGGTGGAGGGCCAGCAGGGCTGGCGGCAGGGGCTGAAAGACCTGGCCGCCGAGCTCATCGCCCGTCTGGCCGCTCACCTGAACACCGGTCTGGCCGGCGGGTTGGTAGCCGTAATAGGTGGCGTGCCCCCCCACGGCCTGGGCTACCAGCCACTGGGGTTGTTGGCCATGGATCCAGCGCTGGCCGCCGCCCCAGTCGATGAACTGGCATCCCCAGGCCACGTCATGGGGCGCGGTGGGGGGCACGGAGAGCCGCCAGAGGGGCGCCGGGTTATGGAAAAATGCGTGGCTCAGTTCACGCACGCCGCGCCAGAAATCGGCCCCCGCCACCACCTCCTCGCCACCCAGCCGGCCGCGCGCGACCAGCACCGCCGCCTCACTGCCGGCCAGCCGGACATAGGCTCGCTCACCGTCATGGCAGGCCGCATTCAGGGGCAAGGGCTGACCCGCCCACCGGTTGAAGCGGTCGATGGCCTCGCCAGCCGTGAGTTCGAGGGCCAGGGTCAGCTCGGTAGCCGGACGCGGCAACACCTTGAGGCTGACCTCCAGCAAGACCCCGAGGGTGCCCTGGGCCCCGGTCATGAGGCGCGACAGGTCGTAGCCGGCGACGTTCTTCATCACCTCGCCGCCAAAGCGCAGCACCTCGCCACGGCCATTGATGATCCGGACTCCCAGGACGAAGTCCCGGGCGGCGCCGGCATAGGGCCGGGCGGGACCTGCAAGACCGCAGGCGATGGTCCCGCCCAGGGTAGCACCCAAGGACGCGCCCTGACGGTCATCGGGTCGGAGCTGAGCGTCAAGATGAGGGGGCTCGAAGGCCAGCCACTGACCGCGCTCGGCCAGGGCGGCCTTGATCTCGGCCAGGGGGGTGCCGGCTCGGGCGGTGATCACCAGCTCGGTAGGCTCGTAACTGAGGATGCCGCAATGGCCGGCCACCTCCAGCACCTCCCCCACCACCCTCCGCCCCAGCCAGGTCTTGGTGCCGCCGCCCTGAATCCGCAGGGGCGAGCCCGCGGCGTGGGCCGCGACGACCTGGGCCGCCAGGGATTGCGTAAGGTCCTGATTCATCTCTCACCCCCAGCGGGAAGCGTAGCGCCCGGGGCCAACCAGCTTTCAGTAGGGTCCTGACTCATGACTAAAACCGGGGCAGATCGGGAAATTTGAGATGTCCGCCATGGACGTGCATGGCGCCGAACTCGGCACAGCGATGCAGGGTAGGCACGGCCTTGGCGGGGTTCAGGAGACCAGCAGGATCGAAAGCGGCCTTGACGGCATGGAACTGGGCCAGTTCCAGGGGTTGGAACTGGACGCACATCTGGTCGATCTTTTCCTTGCCGACGCCATGCTCGCCCGTGATGGTGCCGCCCACCTCGACGCACAGTTCCAGGATCTTGCCGCCCAGTTCCTCGGTCCGCTCCAGTTCCCCCGGCCGATTGGCATCGTAAAGGATGAGGGGGTGAAGATTGCCATCACCGGCATGGAAGACATTAGCCACCGGCAGGCCATAGGCCGCGGACATCTCGGCGATGCGCCCCAGCACCTCGGACAGGCGGCGGCGCGGGATGGTGCCGTCCATACAGTAGTAATCCGGCGACAGGCGGCCGACGGCGGGGAAGGCCGCCTTGCGCCCCTTCCAGAACAGCAGCCGCTCGGCCTCGTCCCGGGCGGTGCGCACCTCGCTCGCGCCGTTCTCCAGGAGAATCTGGCGCACCCGCAGGATCTCCTGGGACACCTCCTCGTTGGCGCCGTCAAGCTCGCACAGCAGGATGGCCGCGGCCGAGACCGGATAGCCCGCGTGGACAAAGGCCTCGGCGGCACGGATGGCGGGATTGTCCATCATCTCCAGGCCGGCGGGGATGATGCCGGCGGCGATGATAGCCCCCACCGCCGCGCCGGCCTGGCTGATATCGTCATAGGCGGCCAGCAGTACCTGGGCCCGCTCCGGCAGGGGCAGCAGGCGGACGGTAATCTCCACCACCACCCCGAGCAGGCCCTCGGAACCCGTCATGAGGGCGAGCAGATCATAACCTGGTGCCTCCAGGGCTTCTGAGCCCAGGATCAGCCGTTCGCCGTCCATGGTGACGACCTCCAGCTTGAGGAGGTTATGCACGGTAAGGCCGTATTTCAGGCAATGCACGCCGCCGGCGTTTTCCGCCACGTTACCGCCGATGGTGCAGGCGATCTGGGAAGAGGGGTCCGGTGCATAGTAGAGGCCATGAGGGCGTGCCGCCTCGGAAATGGCCAGGTTGCGCACCCCCGGCTGGACCCGGGCGGTACGAGCCAGGGGATCAATGTGGAGGATTGACTTGAGCCGCGCCAGGGAAAGAAGCAGGCCGTCGGCATGAGGCAGGGCACCGCCGGACAGGCCAGTCCCCGCCCCCCGCGCCACCACCGGCACCCCCAGCCGATGGCAGAGGCGCAGGATGGCCTGGACCTCCTCGATCTGGCCCGGTAGGGCCACCGCCAGGGGCAACTGGCGATAGGCGGAGAGGCCGTCGCACTCGTAGGGGCGCAGGTCCTCCGCCTCGTGCAGCACGAAGGTCGCCGGCAGTATCGCCAGCAGTCCGGCCACCAATTCCGCCCGGCAGGCGGACTGAAGCGCGGACTGGGTCTGGGCTTGAATGCTCGGATTCATGGTCGCCATGCGCTACCCCTGGGCAAGACGGCGCCTCGGACCAACGAGGCGAATGGGTTGATGCGATATCCGGGTTGATTGGCTCATAGTCGGACTCCCGGTGACTCAAGGCAAACTAATGGCTGGGTCCAACACCGGCGAGACGGCCATACACAGTAGCCAAGGCCTCCTCATCCCCGACGTTGCCCGGGAAGATCACCACTGGCAGATCTGGGTAGCGGGGGTGATCCGCGGGACAGCGCACCACGGAGCAGCCGGGCAGGATCTGGCCCAGGACCCGGGAGGCACCCAGGGCCAGGCCGCTGGAGAGGACGTCGTTGGAGGTGATGCCGCCCTTGCTGATGAGAAAGCCCAGACTGGGGGGCAGACCGCGCACCACCGCCATGAGGAAGGCGGAGACCTGGTCGCCAAAGGCCAGGCGCGTGGCCTGATCGGCGAAGGTGCGTTCGACGCGGCTGGTGAAGATCACCGCCGTCTGGCCCTGGGCATGCAGCGCCGCGGCCCGGGCGAGGGTCCGGGCCAGGAGAGCCTCCCTATCGCTGGGGATAAGGTCCACGTCGATCTCCACCGCCCCTACCCCGGCTTGCTGGAGCAGTCGCTCCAACTGGTCGGTAGTCTTTTTGACGTGGGAGCCGACGATGACGGCGCCCGGCCGGCCATCGCGCACATAGGCGCGCATGGCATCCGCCGCCACCGGCTGGGCAGGGAGACGGGCCAGGGCTGTGAGCAGGCTGGCGGCGCTGCGGAATAGGAAGCGCTTGCCCGCGGCTACGCCGGCAAGGACATCCTCGGCAAAATGATCCAAGTCCGCCTGGGTCTCCGCATCCACCACCCCACAGGCGTTGTCCTGCAGGGCCAGAAGGCGGTCCCGAACTCCGTTGCGCACCTCGGCCAGGAGGAAGCGTTCGACCTGGCTGGCGGGGATGCGACCCTGGGTCTTTTCAGCCACATAGTCGGGAAGATAGCTGGTGCTGTAGCCGAAGACGGAATCCCGGGCGAATTCGGTCTCTGCGGTCGGGACGGGCTGGCCATTGACCAGGAGATAGTGGATGGAATCGCGAGTCAGGCGCCCACCCTCGAAAAAGGCCGGCGTGAGGAAGTGGGCGTCGAAGGGCCCCAGTTCCTCCGCCATGACGTCCGTCTCCACCGGGTAGTGGCCACGCAGGGTGGAGTCCGAACGGCTGACAAAGAGGGGGTGCAACTCCCGGCCCTCCCGCTCCCTGGCCGAGGCGTCGGCAGCCAGGGCCAGTTTCAGGTTATGGCAGACCTCGCGAGTGACCGCCGCCGCCTGCTCCGCGCCCATGGCGCGGGTATTGGTCAGGATAAAGAGGAGCGGTGAGGCATCCGCCAGGCCCTGGCGCAGGGTCTCGACATCCCAGCGGGTAAGGAGCAGACAGCCGTGCACTGTCTGTGAACCCGTGGGGTCGTCGTCGAGGACTAGGATCTTGGTTTCTGGCATCTTGTGGCTCGCGGACGGTTGCAGTTCGTTGAGTCTTGATCGTTGTTAGTCAGTTTGGCCAGCGCTTCTGAGTGTTGGACCGCGCCGGCCTCGGGTGCCCCGTTGCCGGACCGCCGTGAATCCGTCCCTGGAGGCTGGCGCAAAACATCCCTGTTTTGAGCCTCCGGTAACGGGGCGCCCGAGTCCATCGCTCCGCCTGGGCGGATGGCGCCGCTGGATCCTTCGTCGCTGCCCAGACTTGAGGGGTAAATCCCGGCCCGGGATGCATCCAGGTTGTGGGCCCGGCCCTTTTCTCTGAGCTGGCTTAGGACCCTAGGGCCTTGACCCGCGCCACCATCCGCTCCGCGGTAATGCCGTTGTAGTCCATGATCTCCGTCGGGCTGGCGGTGGTCTCGCCGCGCTTCCAGGCGAAGGTATCGCGCTGGACGGCCCGGGTGCGCAGCAGCACCGGCTCCAGGGCGGCGGAGGGGCCGCCACTCACCGCCAGCAGGACGTGGCCGTCAAAAAGGGTGTTGAAGTGGTCGTCGTCCATAAAGCCGTCATCCGGCTCGGAGACCGTCTGCCAAGCCACATCGCCGGGGCGATAGAGCCGGCGCGGGTTGACCACGGCGACGATGCGCACGGCCCAGCCCGCGGCCTCGAGTTGATCCTTGGCCTCGAACACGGGCAGATAGACCATGTCGCCGGTGACGGCGAAGACCACCGTACCCTTGGTGCCATTCTTACCCTGCTTGCCTTTCTTACCTTTGCCGCCCTGCTTGTTGGACTTACCGAATTGGGTCTCGTACAGGGTCGCCGCGCCCTTTGCCACCGCATCCCGGGCCTGAGCCAGGGTCAGATACACCGGCAGGGGTGACTTGGAGGCGATGATCACCATGCCCTTGTTGAAGCTTTGGGTGGCGTACTCATAGGCGGCCTGGATGCTGTTGGCGTCCGGCGGAAACAGCATAAAGACGTTGCCATTGCGCATCTGAGCGGCGAAGTAGTTCTCGATCTCCGGGCGCTGATGGGTCCAGCCGTTGCGGCCCTGCTCCAGGGCACCGGCGGTGAACATGCAGACCACAGACGGCGTCTTGCGGCGGAGTTCGGCCATGGCCTGGGTCACGGTCTGGACGATGGGCCAGCCATTAATGGCGAAGCTCTCGTAAGACAACCAGAGGGCGCGGGAGCCAAACAGGCTCAGACCGGCGGCGAGGCCCGCGCAGGCGTCCTCGTTGAGGGGCTCGTAAACCTGGCCATTGGGCTCCTGATTGTAGAGGGGATCCTGGGTCGGGTGGCGGATCTTCAAGGCGTCGTTGATATTCTTCATCGCCGAGGCCTCGTTGCCGTCGGCATTAGTGACCACGAAGCGCGGGTCCTGCTGGCCGACCCAGGCCACCAGGGCGCCCAGAGCGGTGGCGGGCACGGCCTTGTCTCCCTGGGTGAACTCCTGACAGGGAAAGTCGCCTAGGGGGGCCATGTCCAGCACGGTCTCGGTCACCACGGTCTTTACGGCCGGCCCGCCACCCGCACGCACAAAGTTCTCCCGCACCAGGTCCCAGGCAGCAGTTGGCAGGGCGCGGCGTTGCAGGCCCTCGATGATGTGGGGGGCATCCAGGGTATCGGCTGGATAGAGGTTATGGGACTTGGCCCCCAGGGTATGCACCCCGGCGCCCTTCAACTGCTTGAGGATGAAGGCCGTCAATTTGCCCGAGAAGGCACTGCGGGACGCCCGCTCCATGCCCTCCAGTACCGCCTGAGCGAAGGCCAGGCGCTGGCCCGGCGAGAAGCGGGTGGAATCCACATAAGTAGCCTCCTGACCGCTGTCATCGAAGGCCTTGGCATCCACCAGCACCACCTCCTCGAAACCATGGCCCCGCCAGTAGGCCACCATCTCCTCGTTGGTCAGACGGGAGACCATGGAGTGGTGCTCCTGGCTATAGCCATTCCAGATGAGGGTCGGCAGAAAGTTGGTGACCTGGGGATAGGCTGTATGGAAATGCATCATGGCGTTGAGCACGTAGGGCTCGCCCATGCCGCCATCGCCGATAGTGACGGGAAAGAGCTTCTCCGGATGCAGCAGGGCTCCGGCCATGGCGAAATGCTGCCCCTGACCCAAGGGGCCGGCAGGGGCCAGGAGGCCCGGGATGGCCCCGGAGAGATGGCCCAGCAGGCCGTGCTGTTCGCGAAAGCGCGCCATCATGTCCGTCATGGTGCGGATGCCCATCTCCTCCAGGGAGGTATCCAGAAACATAGCACTATAGAAACCGGGGGCATGGTGGCCGACCTCGGTGACGATATTGGTATGGCCCAGCATCACCAGGGCGGCATAGGCCTCGGCGCTGGAGGCAAAGCCGCCAGGGTGGCCGGAACCCTTGGAGCCGCATACCTGCAAGGTAACATAGCGCAGGGCATCGGCCATCAAGAGGGTCTGATAGGCGGCCTCCTCGTCCACCTGGGCAATGCGGCCGCTGTCCGCCCCCACCGCCGGCGCAGCAGCATGTCGGTCGAAACCGGGCCAGGGTTCGCCAAAATACTGCATGCCCTCACAGAAGAAAGGGGGGGCCGGGTTCGGTGTCGCGATGGCGGTGGCGGTGGCGGTGGCATTCATGGGGGGGTCCTCGGGGTGACGAATGGGCTTGATCGAACCTTACACTGAGCGCTATGATTTCACAATACGTAATCGTTTTCATAATGCGGAATGAAGAGCAGCACCCCCAGCCACCATATCCAGGTTATAGACCGCCTGGCCGCCCTCCTGAACGCCCTCGCCACCAATGGCGGCGGCGCCAGTCTCAAGGTACTCTCCGCGGAGACGGGTCTGCATCCCTCCACGGCCTTCCGCATCCTGGCGGCGGCGGCGGAGAATGGGCTCATCGAGCGCAACGAGGCCGGCCAGTACGGCTTTGGCGGCCAACTTGCCAGCTGGGCCGCCTGCCGTCAGGGTGACGAGGACCTCCGCGCCCTGGCGCGACCCGTGATGGCCTGGCTACGGGACCAGGTGGAGGAAACCGTCAACCTCACCCAGCGCGAGGGGGATGAGGTCATCTATATCGAGCGGGCCACCCCCAAGCGTATGATGCGCGTCGAGCAAGTGATCGGCAGCCGGGCGCCCCTGCATGTGACGGCGGTGGGCAAGCTGATGTTGGGCAGCGCCGGCCCGGCGGCGGTCCGGGACTACGCCGACCGCACGGGACTGACCGCCTTTACTGAGCACACCCTGACTCGCCATGAGGATCTTTGGCGTCAGGCCAGTCAAGACCTGGCGGCAGGTTACGCCCTCGACAATGAAGAGGCCGAGATCGGCGTCGGTTGCATTGGTGTCCTGCTGAGAGACCCGGCGGGCGAGCCACTGGCAGGCCTATCCATCTCCGCGCCCATCGAGAGGCGCCGGGATGAGTGGGTCGGCCTCCTCCAGGAAGCCGCGCGGCGCATTGCGGAGCGCGTCGCCCAGCACCCAGGATCCCGCCGAGGGTTCTTTGGTCAAGATGGCCATGGCACCTCTGTGCCATAATTGCCGCCCCTCAGCAGATGTCGGTAGGCCTCAATGAATTACGCCCTGCGCAAACGCATTCTCGTCACTGGCGGTGCCGGATTCCTGGGTAGACACCTCTGCGAACGCCTTCTCGCCGAGGGTCACGACGTCATTTGCGTCGATAACTTTTTTACCGGCACCAAGGACAACATCGCTCACCTGCTCGCCAACCCCTATTTCGAGCTGATGCGCCACGACATCACCTTCCCCCTCTACGTCGAGGTGGACGAAATTTTCAATCTGGCCTGCCCAGCATCACCGATCCATTACCAATACGATCCGGTGCAGACCACCAAGACCAGCGTCCACGGCGCCATTAACATGCTTGGCCTGGCCAAGCGGGTCAAAGCCAAGATCTTTCAGGCCTCCACCAGCGAGGTCTATGGCGACCCCGCCATCCACCCCCAACCCGAGCACTACTGGGGCCACGTCAACCCCATCCATCGGCCCGCGCTCCTGCTACGACGAAGGCAAACGCTGCGCCGAGACCCTCTTTTTCGACTACCGCCGCCAGGGTGGCCTGACCATCAAGGTGGCCCGTATCTTCAACACCTATGGCCCGCGCATGCACCCCAACGACGGTCGCGTCGTCTCCAATTTCATCGTCCAGGCCCTGCGCAACCAGCCCATCACCCTCTTCGGCGACGGCAGCCAGACCCGCTCCTTCTGCTACGTCGATGACCTCATCGAGGGTTTTGTCCGCCTCATGAACAGCCCCGACGACCTCACCGGCCCCATCAACCTCGGGAACCCCGGCGAATTCAGCATGAGCGAATTGGCCGAGACCATCCGCGACCTGACCGGCTCCCGCTCGCCCCTCATCCAGGCACCCCTACCCCGGGACGATCCCCGCCGTCGCCAACCCGATATCAGCCTGGCCCGGCAACATCTCGGCTGGGAGCCCAAGATCCCCCTGCGCGAGGGCCTCAAGCCTACCGTCACCTACTTCGAGACCTTACTCAACCGTCAATCCTTTAACTTGCCTGGCTCGCTACTTTTTTAATCACTAACCCCGCCCCCTGCCGAGCGGCTATCAGAGGACAGGCGCAGGTCCTCCCCGCCATACCCCGAAAAGAAAGGGTAAGGTGGTAGCGTCTCCACCCATTAATCCGCATCCTTAGAAGCTGCATTCCCCATGCCCCCCACCCCCGCCCTCCCCAAAGAAGACTGGACTCAGATCATCCGGCCGCAAGACCGGCAGTTCGACCTCAAATTGCGCGAGCTCTGGCACTACCGTGACCTGATCGTTCTCTTCGTCCGGCGGGACTTCGTGGCCCAATACAAACAGACAATTCTCGGGCCGGCCTGGCATCTCATCCAGCCCCTATTGACCACCATCACCTTTACCATCATCTTCGGCAAGATTGCCCGGATCCCCACCGACGGTCTGCCACCCTTCCTGTTCTATATGGCGGGCACCGTCCTGTGGGGTTACTTTTCAGGCGTCCTGAACGGCACATCCAGCACCTTCACCGGCAACGCCGGGATCTTCGGCAAGGTCTATTTCCCGCGCCTGGCCGTGCCAGTAGCCGGCCTGCTCTCGCGCCTGATCGCCTTTGGTCTCCAGTTCCTGTTCTTTCTCGGCTTCCTGGCCTTCTTCATGCTGCGCGGGGCCGCCGTGTCGCCAAATGCCTGGGTGCTGATCACGCCCTTGCTGCTGATCATCATGGCGGCGCTGGGTCTCGGTCTCGGCGTCATCGTCTCATCGCTCACCACTCGCTACCGCGACCTCACGGTCGTAGTGGGCTTTGGGGTGCAACTGCTCATGTACGCTACCCCGGTCATCTATCCCATGTCGGCCCTACCGGAGCCCTACCGCCTGTGGATGCTGCTCAACCCCATTGCCCCGGTCATGGAGATGTTCCGCTACGCCTATCTTGGTGCTGGCGAGAACAGCCTGGGGCTGCTGGCCTACAGCATCGTCATCACCACCCTGATCCTCTTCGTCGGCATCATTCTCTTCAACCGGGTCGAACGGACCTTTATGGATACGGTTTAGCGGCTAAACTTTAATCTGACCTGAACTGACCTGAAATCGCGCAAATGAACACGCAAACCCTGAAGGAAACCCTCAAACGTGAACTGCCGGATAGAGCCGTGAACATGGAATGGATCAAGCTCGCAAACCCTTTGTCCTCCCTCGCCGGCCACAACGCCGCCCAGGCTGAGCACGACACCACCCGGCGCGACGTGGCGCAGACTTCTGTTCAGGCGTGAACCAACCGGCTATGATGTTACCTCATCTCAGGCCCCCCGGCACCGCACCAGCCGCCCTCCGACCTGACCGATACTCAACATGACAGGGTAGGGCGGTAGCGTCCCAGCCCCCTCACACCCCTCCGCCGCCCCATGCCCAGCCCCCATCGCCCCGACCACCAGCAAGACGCCCACTTTCGCGTCCTGCGGTTGCTGGAACAAAACCCCCATCGCAGCCAGCGGGAGATTGCTGCTGCCCTCGGCATCAGCCTCGGCCAGACCAATTTCCTGCTCAAGGCCCTGCTCGCCAAAGGTTACCTTGAGCTCGGTGACTTCCAGCGCGGCGGGCAAAAGCTCGACAAGCTCGCCTACCTGCTCACCCCCGTAGGCCTCCACCAGCGCCTGGCCATGACCCGCGCCTACCTGGAGCGCAAGACCCAGGAATACCAAGCCCTGCAGGCCGAACTTGCCAGCCTGCGCGCCGAACTGGGTAGCGAGCCCCCCTCCGAACCCTAGCCTCTTTCCCAATCCTCATCCCTCTTCATTTTCCGCGCCTGGCGGTCCCCCTCGCCGGCCTGTTTCGCGGCTCTTCGCCTTTAGCATCCAGTTTCTGTTATTTCTGTGCTTCCTGGCCTTTTTCATGCTGCAAGGCGCCGCGGTTGCGCCCACCTCCTAGGCGCTGCTGACCCCCGTGCTGCTGATGATGATGGCCGCGTTGGGTCTCGGGTTGGGCGTCAACGTCTCCTCGCTCACCACCCGTTACCGCGACCTCGACATCGTCGTCGGCTTCGGCGTCCAGTTGCTCATCTATGCCACCCCGGTCGTCTATCCGCTGTCAGTCCTGCCGGAGCCCTACCGCACTTGGATGCTACTTAACCCCATGGCGCCCATCATGGAGATCTTCCGCCACGCCTACCTGGGCGCGGGCCAGGTCAGCCTGGGCTTGTTGCTGTACGCCGCCGCGCTGGTCAGCCTCATCCTATTCATAGGCATCCTGCTTTTTAACCGCGTCGAACGGACCTTCATGGATACCGTCTAGAGGTCCGTCGTCATCCAAGTCGAAAACCGCAGCAAATACCACCGCCTCGGCCTCAATGGCGGCGGCACCCGACACGAGGACCTCGGACGGGCAGCCATGGTTATCGGAGCGAGGGTGGTGGATCGGGCGCTGGAAAAAATCGTGTCGCTTGAACGCGCCCAGGCCCTTCAGGAAGTAAGTACGATTGAGGCGGGCATGAAGGCGATCGAAGACGCGTACCGGATGTCTTCGTGCGATTTTTATCGTCGTTTCCAGGCTGGCGAATTGGGCGATGAGGCGGATTTCTTCGAGTGCAGCGCCTTATAAGGCATGGCGAAGAGTCTGCGTCACCCCTTGCAAACGCTGGGGGACTCGGCGTGACCTCTGTCCGTCGCCATCTAGATGAGGTTAAAATACGTTTTGTTTCATAGAGTTGCATTATCCTAATTGCCGTGATCGCCGAGCGAGCGATTCAGGATCGCGGTTATTTTCGCGCCCGAATGGTTTTAACGAATGGCGATTTTCTGGAAATATCGGAATGGCAAGGACAGGTGATTCAAGAGGCCGGACTGCGCGACTTCTGCGCCTCCCGTACCGCGCCGGATGTATATTTGCAGCGAGGGACCTATGGATCTCACTATGCCGACTATCAGCATGTTTTATGGGATCATAATCTGCCTCTACTTCTATGATGATGAGAGGCACAAACTGCCTCATATCCACGCCAAATATCAGGGGCAGGAAGCCTCTTTCTCCATTCTCGATGGCGCAATCCTGAGTGGAGATATCCCGGTTGCAAAAACACGCTTGGTGCAGGCGTGGATTGAGATTCATCGTGAATCCCTACTGGCCAATTGGGAACTGGCCGTAAACGGCCAAACTCTATTTTCCATTGATCCCCTGCGTTAGGAGAATCCCTTGGAATCTGTAATCCGCGTACTGCCTCGCAAGAATTTTTTCCTGGAATTGTGGTTCGATACGGGAGACCATCGGTTATTTGATGCACGCCCCTATCTTGATCGCGGCGTATTTACGCGCTTGCAGGATATGAATCTATTTAATCAGGCGTTTGTGGCGTTGGGCACGGTGTGCTGGCCCGGCGATCTGGATATCGCCCCCGAAACGCTATATGACCGTTCGGTCCCCTTGTGAATTCGATGCCGTAATCCTCAAGAAGAGCCGGCAGCGGGTGGATTTCTACGACAGCGACCAGCACTAGCGTTCACAGTCCGCGATCCACAGCCACGCGCAACAAATGGGAGAACCGGTATGAGATCGAGAGGCGGCGCATGGAGCGATACCCCCGTGTTTGATGCCTATTGCCGCTATTACGACCTGCTGTACCAGGACAAGGACCATGCCGCCGAGGTGTCCTATGTCGGCGCCCTGTTGCAGCGCCACGGTATCAGTGGCCGGGAGCTCTTGGAATACGGCTCTGGCACGGGACGTCATGGCCGGCTCCTGCCCAACGCCAACCGGGTGGCTGTGCACTACACCCCCTTGCCCGCGACACCGCGACCAGCGCCGATGCGACCTGCACGGAGACCCACCCCATGCTTCATTTCTCCCTCCCGGAACTGGACCTGCTGGCGGAGGCCGCTGGCTTCGAATGCTTCAGCGCCGAGGCCTTTCTGACCGGCACGCCGCCCGGCGAAGATACCTGGGGGCTGTGCTGGGTGTTGCGCAGGACTTGATCAAAGCATCGCCAACAGCGAGTATCAACCGATACGTCTGAGCCCCCAGCAAATCCGCAGGATCAGCGGAACCGTGCGCGCCGCCCTGGGCAACGGCGTCCCTGGGAAGTCCTGGACAGCCTTGCCAGAAGCATCGCCGCCCCCGCGGACTGGGCGCGAGAACCAGGGTCTGAAGCGTGCTATCGTCCCATGAAGCCGGTTTTCCTGACCTCTCCGTCACGAGAGACATGCCCACGTTCAAGCCCTACCGAATCGCATTGACCGCTAGCGAGGCAGCGATATGCCAACCATAAGCATGTTTTATGGGATTATTGTCCGAATGTTGTTTATGGATACGCAACAACATCATTTGCCGCATTTGCATGTCGAATACCAAGGTGCCGAGGCGGTCGTTTCTTTGCCTGACGGTGAACTGATCGAAGGCGGTCTGCCCGTCAAGAAGCTGCGGTTGTTGCAAGCCTGGATCACCATTCATGAAGAGGAGTTGATGGCGGATTGGGCGTTGGCGGTCAAGGGCGAGCCCATCTTCAAAATCGAGCCATTGCGTTGAGGTCATGACCATGATCCGAGTCGATTCCGTGCTTCCCGGAGAGGATTACACGCTCCGACTGAGATTTAACAATGGTGAAATCCGCTGTTTCGATATGCGGCCCTACCTGGACCTGCCCGTATATCGTCGCCTGGCGAACCCCGGGTTCTTCGCCCTGGCTCACACCGATTACGGGACCGTAGTCTGGCCTGACGAGATTGATATTGCTCCAGAGACGCTTTACGCGCATTCAGTGTCGGTCTGCGCAATAGAGGCCTGATGGGGCAATTCCCTGCCCCTGGGTCATCCATCCAACGCCACCGTGACTGACACCGTGTCTGATCAAGAGCGTCGGCGGCGAGTTCTGGGCCCGGCGCGACGTTTTGCTGCCTGCTGACTCCTACCCATGAGCCACGACCACAACTTCAAAAACCTCATCCTCGACTATCCGCACCAGGCCATCGGCTTCTTCGCCGCCGTCGAGGCGCAGGCGGTCGACGCTG
>JBGAUE010000046.1:0-26687 GCA_044228795.1 Chromatiaceae bacterium
CCATGTGAAAGTAGGTCACCGCCAGGTCCTCTTACAAACCCCGCTCTTTATTAAAGAGCGGGGTTTTTCTTTGGGACCGAGTTTTATTGAGCTCCTTTTTTTCCTGAGCCGCGACTCGAGCATGGGGTGGTAGGATTAGGCGTGGATTACGAAAATTGATGAAGACGAAATTAGTTTGGCTGTCTTTAGGTGCCCTCGCCCTTGGGTTTATCACCTATTCCCTATTACGGGCCTGGCCAGTCCTATTCCCACAACTTGTCGCCACCGCACCCTTGGTCTCCAGTTGTGATCTGCGTCAGGGTTCCTGCATGGGTAGCTTTCCGGCGGGCGGCAAAGTCCGTTTTGAGATCGAACCCCGTTCGATACCTGTTCTTCACCCCCTGAACTTGACGGTCCGTACTGAAGGGCTCGATGTCCATGCTGTTGAGGTGGATTTCGCGGGTACCGACATGAATATGGGTTACAACCGAGTCCAGCTAGAGGCCGTTGGCCCTGGCGACTGGCAAGGTCAGGTGACTCTGCCCACTTGTGTGCGCAGTCGCATGAAGTGGGAGGCGAAGGTGCTACTCGCCACGGATCTTGGTCTCATGGCGGCCCCATTCCGTTTCGACAGTTTTAATTCTGCCCCTGGAGGTTGACGGCAACAGCCCCGCGTTGCCGCATCCGGTAGAATTCGCCTTACCCTGGCCGTTAATGGGTCTGGCTTTATTGGCCAGCCAAATAATGGCACCTGCTTACTATCGGAGACCTCCATGCCCCGTTATCGCTCCCGCACCACGACCGAAGGTCGCAACATGGCTGGCGCCCGCGCTCTGTGGCGCGCCACGGGCATGACCGATGCGGACTTTCAAAAGCCGATCATTGCTGTCGCCAATTCCTTCACCCAGTTCGTTCCCGGGCATGTCCATCTTAAAGACATGGGGCAGTTGGTAGCTCGGGAAATCGAGCGGGCGGGTGGCGTGGCCAAGGAGTTCAATACCATCGCCATCGATGATGGCATCGCCATGGGCCACGGCGGCATGCTCTATTCTCTCCCGTCCCGTGATCTCATCGCCGATTCTGTGGAATTCATGGTCAATGCCCATTGCGCCGATGCCCTGGTCTGCATTTCCAATTGCGACAAGATCACCCCCGGGATGTTGATGGCCGCCCTGCGGTTAAACATCCCCGTTGTCTTTGTTTCTGGCGGTCCCATGGAGGCGGGGAAGGTCATACGCCAAGGGACCGAGATCCACTTGGACCTGGTGGATGCCATGGTAGTGGCGGCTGACCCGAGGGAGACTGATGCCCAGGTCCAGGAATACGAACGTTCCGCTTGCCCGACCTGTGGCTCCTGCTCCGGCATGTTCACTGCCAACTCTATGAATTGTCTAACGGAAGCCCTCGGCCTGAGCCTTCCCGGCAATGGTACCCTTGTAGCAACCCATGCCGATCGCAAAGACCTCTTTCTGGAAGCGGGTCGGCTGATCGTCGATCTTGCCCGCCGCTGGTACGAACAGGATGATGCCAGCGCGCTGCCGCGGTCCATTGCTAACTTTCAGGCCTTTGAGAATGCCATGAGCCTGGACATCGCCATGGGTGGATCCACCAATACCGTACTGCATTTACTGGCCGCCGCCCATGAAGCCGAGGTGGATTTCACCATGAGTGATATCGACCGGCTCAGTCGTAAGGTGCCGAACCTGTGCAAGGTCGCCCCCTCGACCCAGAAGTACCACGTGGAAGACGTCCATCGCGCCGGGGGCATCATGGCAATATTGGCGGAGATGGACCGGGCTGGGCTTCTTCACGGTGAGGTTCCGACCGTCCATGCCGAAAGTCTAGGCGCCGCGCTGGCCCGATGGGACATCCGTGGTAATGCGAATGATGAAGCGAGATCCCGTTTTCTGGCCGCTCCCGGCGGAATACCCACCCAAGTGGCCTTCAGCCAAAATGCCCGCTGGCCGAGCCTGGATCTGGATCGCACCCAAGGCTGCATCCGCGATCTCGAGCATGCCTACAGCCGCGATGGAGGCCTGGCCGTGCTATTTGGAAATCTTGCGGAGCAGGGCTGTATCGTCAAGACCGCGGGGGTGGATGCCTCCATCCTGACCTTTACCGGGCCAGCACGCATTTTCGAAAGCCAGGAAGAGGCGGTCGATGCCATCCTCGCCGACCGGGTCCGGGAGGGTGACGTGGTCCTGATCCGTTACGAAGGCCCCAGAGGTGGCCCCGGGATGCAGGAAATGCTCTATCCCACCAGCTATCTCAAATCCAAGGGGCTCGGCAAGGCCTGTGCCTTGATCACGGATGGCCGCTTCTCGGGTGGTACTTCGGGTCTTTCCATTGGCCATGTCTCCCCAGAGGCCGCCGAGGGAGGCACCATTGGGCTGGTGGCGGAGGGCGATGTTATATCCATTGATATCCCCAATCGGCGCATCGAATTGCGGGTCGCGGCCCAGGAACTTGAGGAGCGGCGTCAGGCGATGGAGGCCAAAGGGCCATCGGCCTGGCAACCCGTTTCACGGCAGCGCCCGGTCTCGCAGGCCTTGCAGGCGTACGCTGCCATGACCACCAGTGCGGCTCGCGGGGCAGTCCGGGATCTATCGCGGTTGAACTGAGAAGGGCCCTTCCAGAGAGTCTGGCCCTGTAAAGCATCCAGTGGCGGGCTTTGCAGTCCGCCTCCGGATGAACATCCTTGGGGTGCTTATACTTTCGGGATTTGCCCCCGCACTTCGGTGGGCAGGTTGAGCTTGGTCGCGCGTTCAACGAAGAAATTTGCCAAGGCCCGCTGGTCCCGTTCGAAGGCCGCCTGGTCCTGCCAGGTCGAGGCCGGATCCAGGATCGCGGCGGGCACGCCAGGACAAGAGGTTGGTACCTCGAAGCCGAACACCGGGTTCGTCTTGAAGGCGGCCTGATTCAACTCACCACTCTGAATGGCGCGGATGATGGCTCGGGTCACCGGGATATCGATACGCTTGCCTACCCCGTATTTTCCGCCAGTCCAACCGGTATTCACCAGCCAGACGGGAACCTGATGTTTGCGCAATTTCTCCATGAACAGATTGATATAGGTCGCGTGGGGTCGTGGGAAAAAGGGCTCGCCATAGAGGGCGCTGAAGACGGGTTCAGGCTCCTTGACCCCACGTTCTGTCCCCGCCACCTTGGCGGTATAGCCCAGGCTGTAGTGAAAGGCCGCCTGTTCGGGGGATAGCCGCGCCACGGGTGGTAGCACTCCAAAGGCATCGGCGGTGAGGAAGATGATGCAATCTGGGTGTCCCGCCTTGCCGGAGAAGATGGCGTTCGGGATGGCCTCAAGGGAAAAGGAGGCGCGACCATTTTCCGTATAGCCCCCATCGTCATAGTCGATATGCCGGGTGAGGGGATCCCAAGCGACGTTTTCCACCGTCGTGCCATGGCGTTCGGTGGCCGCGTAAATCAGAGGCTCATCCTGTGCGGAAAGGCGAATAGTCTTGGCGTAGCAACCCCCCTCAAAGTTATGGACACCGTCATCGCTCCAGCCGTGTTCATCATCACCCAAGAACAGGCGCTCCGGGTCCATCGATACGGTTGTTTTCCCCGTTCCCGACAGCCCAAAGAAGATGGTCACCCCCCCTTGCCGCCCCACGTTCACAGAGGCGTGCATAGGCAGGACACCCTGATTCGGCATCAGGTAATTGAGTACGGTAAAGATGGATTTCTTGATCTCGCCGGCATAACCCGTGCCGCCAATCAGGATGAGCTTGCGCGAAAAACTGATCAGAATAAAGTCATTGGATTTTAGCCCCAGCTCCTGGGCCGTGGGTTCGTCCAGACCCAGATTGGGTAGTCCGATGACGTTCCATTTCGGCTCGAACCGTGATAATTCTTCGTGCGAGGGCCGGATGAACATGTTGCGTACGAAGAGGGCCTGCCAGGCGGCAGTGCCGATAAAGCGTACCGGTATGCGATAGCGCTCGTCGGCGCCCGCGAAGACATCCTGCACATAGACGCTATAGGCACGCACATACTGGCGCACCCGCTCGAAGATGCCATCGAAGAACTCTTCGCTGATGGGTTGGTTGATGTTGTTCCACAAGACGCTGTCATGGGATATGGCGTCGTCGACGATGAAACGATCCTTGGGCGAGCGGCCAGTATGTCCGGTCCTGACCGCGAAAGCCAAGTGGTGAAGCAGGTGTCCCTCGCGATTCTTCACCGCCTCCTCGACCAACCGGGGGGTTGGCCAGCGAAAGCAAACTACATCCGGGTGGATGCCCAGATAACTCATGTCCACAGTACCCATGGAAGTCTCCCATCTAGGAATTAGGTTTGGTAAATGAATGTTGTCCGGCCTGATCTCGCCGGCTAGCGCCGGGGATGGGACGACCAGGAAAAGGCTGCAATTCACAAGCCATATGAACAGGTGTCGCGGCGTCAGTGCGTATCAAGGTAGGGTGACCGATGGGGCCGGGATCCAGTCCACGGCCCTGTGTTCGGCCACTACCGTGGTAAAAATCCCGCCCCGCACATTGAATTCTGCAGTCAGGCGCATGAAACGGGGGAGGGTAGCCCCGACCAGATCCGCAAGCATCCGATTGGTGACGGCCTCATGGAAAGCACCCTGGTCACGATAGGACCATACGTAAAGCTTCAATGACTTGAGTTCCACGCACAGGCGGTCTGGAACGTATTCCAGGGTCAGTTCGGCGAAGTCGGGCTGCCCCGTTTTGGGGCAGAGGCAGGTGAACTCAGGCACCCGGATGCGAATGGTGTAGTCGCGCCCCGGGGCGGGATTAGGGAAGGTTTCCAGGTCTCGGCTGGGGGCGCTCGGCATTTCAGGCTCATGAAGGTGCGAAACTCAAGGCGTCATTTTAGCAGACCCACCCCCTTCCCAAGCCAGCCAATCTCTTGGGGAAATGCCTCGACACCCATTCCGCCGGGAGTCGCGCGGTTTTGCCCTCCAACCCTGGGTCCTGTATCTTGCGCCGATGCGTTTGGAGAAGATCAAACTTGCCGGTTTCAAATCCTTCGTGGACCCCACGACGGTACTCTTTCCGAGCAATCTGTCCGGGATTGTGGGGCCGAATGGCTGCGGCAAATCAAACGTCATTGACGCCGTGCGCTGGGTCATGGGCGAAAGTTCCGCCAAGATGCTGCGCGGCGAGTCCATGGCCGACGTCATCTTCAACGGCTCCACCAGTCGCCAGCCAGTCGGCTTGGCAACCATCGAACTCCTCTTCGAAAACAGTGATGGCGGGGCTGGGGGCGAATACGCCACGTACACCCAGATCTCGGTCAAGCGCCAGGTCAGCCGCGATGGCCAGTCCAACTATTTTCTCAACGGGGCCCGCTGCCGGCGCCGGGACATCCAGGACCTCTTCCTTGGTACCGGTCTAGGCCCCCGCAGTTACGCCATCATTGAGCAAGGGATGATCTCGCGCCTCGTCGAGGCGCGCCCCGAGGATCTGCGGCTCTTCCTGGAAGAGGCTGCCGGCATCTCCAAGTACAAGGAGCGCCGCCGTGAGACCGAGACCCGTATCCGCAACACTCGCGAGAACTTGGACCGGCTCAACGATCTGCGTGAGGAGGTCGCCAAGCAACTCCTGCACCTGGAGCGCCAGGCCGCTACGGCGGAGAAATACCAACGCCTCAAGGAGGAAGAGCGCCTGCTCGACGCCGAACTCAAGGCCTTACGTTGGCGCGCCCTCGACCAAGATTTGCGCCAGCGCGAACAGATCCTGGGTGAGAAGGATCTGAGTCTGGAAGCCGAACTGGCTCGCCAGCGTCACCTGGAGGCGGACATCGAGACGCAGCGCGCGGGCTTTGCCGAGGCCTCGGACCACTTTAATAGTGTCCAGGGCCGTTACTACGCCGTGGGGGCCGAGATCGCCCGGCTTGAGCAGGGCCTGCAGTTCGCCCGGGAGAACCGCCGCCGCCAAGAGGTCGAGCTAGCCCGACTCGAACGTGAAAGCGCGGATGCCGCGCGCCTTCTGGAGCGTGACCAGGCTGCCCTGGCGGATCTGGACCACCGGCTGGCGCAGGATGAGCCGGCCCTCTTGGTGGCAGAAATGGACCGCGAGGCCGCCGTTGCACGACTGGAGGCGGCGGAGGAGGCCCTTAAAACCTGCGAGGCCCATTGGGACGATCTCAATCGCGAGGCGGCGGCCCCGGCCCAGCAGGCCCAGTTGGAGCGGGCCCGGATCAATCATCTGGAACAGCGCCTGGGTCAGGACCGGTCGCGGCTAACGCGCCTGGAGGAGGAACTGAGCCGTCTGTCCACCGAGGAGTTGGAGGAACAGATCGAGGCCCTGGAGGCGCGCGCGGAGGACCTGAATGCCGAACTGGCCACCTTTACTGGTGAGCGCGACCGGTTGGCGGCGGCCTTGGGGGAGCAAGAGGCCCTGCGGCGTGACCTGAGCGCCCGTCTGGACGTGGCCCGCACCCAACTCCAGGCGGCCCGTGGTCGCCAATCCTCCCTCACCGCCCTGCAGGAGGCGGCGGTGGCTGACGGTGATCATGAGATCTCCGCCTGGCTGGATACCCAGGGCTTGGCCAAGGCCCCCCGTTTGCTCGATGAACTCAAAGTTGAACCCGGTTGGGAATTGGCGGTGGAGTCCGTTCTGGGCTTGCATCTCAAGGCCATCTGCACCTCGGATATGGCGCGCCACGCCGGGGGGTTGGTGTCTGCCAAGGGTGCCCTGGCCCTCTTCGACACCCAGGCCCCGGCCGGCGCCGAGCCGGAGCCCGGCAGCCTGGTCGACCAGGTCGCTTGCCCTTGGCCCCTGCAAGGGCTCCTGGGTGGCGCGCGGCCGGTCGCGAACCTCTCACAGGCCCTGGCAGAGCGCGCCGGGCTCTTGCCCGGTCAGGCCCTGGTCACCCCAGAGGGTACCCAGATCGGTCCCAACTGGCTGCGCACCCCGGCCCAGGACCACCCTCTCGGCGGCGTTCTGGCTCGCGGCGAGGCGCTGAAGGCCCTGGAGACCCTGATTTCTGACCTGGACGGTCAGATTATGACCTTGGCCGAGGCCCAGGAGGAGGCGCGCGACGCGCGCCTTGGGCTGGAGGTGGAACGCGAGGCCCTGGGGACGCGGGTCGCGGACCTGAATCGAGCCATTGCCCAGGTGCGGGCCGACCTCACCGGCCGCCGCGCCCGTCTGGAGCACCGCCACGAGCGCCGCCAGGCCCTGGAATCGGAGGGGGGTGAGCTGCGGGAGTCCCTGGAGGAGGCCCTGGAGGATATGGGGGAATCCCGTGAGCGGCTCCATGCCGCTCTGGAGGCCGTCGAGATCCACACCGAGCGGCGCGAGGCCCTGTCTCGTCAGCGCGAGGGTCTGCGCGTCGAGGTCACCAGGGCCCGCGGCCAGGAGCGCGACGGGCGCGATCGGGAGCATCGCCTGCGGGTCGGCATCGAATCCCATCGCGCCAGTCGCGAGGTCACGGCACGGGGCCTGGAGCGTGCCCGCGAGCAGGGTGATCAACTCTTGGAGCGCGCCGCCAAGGTGCGCGAGGCACTGGAAGACCTGGTCGAACCTTTGGCGGAGCAGGAAGAGCGGCTCGGGGAACAGCTCGGCCTGCGACTGGAGGCGGAGGCGGCCCTGAGCGCGGCCCGCGACAGCCTGGAGGCCCTCGACCAAGGGGTGCGGGCCCTGGAACAGGAGCGTCATCGCGTCGAGGGGGCCATCCGCGTCGCTCGCGCCACCCTGGACGGTCTGCGTCTGGAGCGCCAGGAGCGCCTGGTACTAAGACGCACCCTGGAGGAGCAACTCCAGGCGCAGGCCCTCATGCCCTTGGAGGTGCTGGCCGCCTTGGCGGACCCCAATGCGGAGGCGGAAGAATGGCAACGGCGGCTGGAGCAGGTGACCCAACGTGTTGCCCGGCTTGGCAACATCAACCTGGCCGCCATCGACGAATTCCAGGCCCAGTCCGAGCGCAAGCATTATCTGGACGCCCAGCACGATGACATCTTTCGCTCCCTGGAGACCCTGGAGACTGTGATCCGTCGCATCGATCGGGAGACCCGGAGCCGCTTCAAGGATACCTTTGATCAGGTCAATCAAGGCCTGCAGCAGCTCTTCCCCCGCCTCTTCGGCGGCGGTCACGCCTATCTGGAACTGACCGGCGAGGACCTGCTGGAGACGGGCGTCTCCGTCATGGCGCGACCCCCGGGGAAGCGCAATTCCAGCATCCACCTCCTGTCCGGCGGCGAAAAGGCCCTCACCGCCGTGGCCCTGGTCTTTGCGATCTTCCAGCTCAACCCGGCGCCTTTCTGCATGCTCGACGAGGTAGACGCCCCCCTGGACGATGCCAATGTCGGGCGCTTCTGTGAGTTGGTGCGCTCCATGTCCGACCAGGTGCAGTTTATCTTTATCAGCCACAACAAGGTCACCATGGAGATTGCCGATCACCTTATGGGTGTCACCATGCATGAGCCCGGGGTCTCCCGTCTGGTCGCCGTGGACGTGGAGGAGGCGGCCCGCCTGGCGGCCAGTTCCTGAGACCCTGCTCATGCCCCGTCCCCCCGTGACTTCCGCCCCTCACGCCCGGTCCCGCTCTAAGAGCAGCCGCCGCTGGCTTGATCGCCACTTTAGCGATGAATATGTCAAGCGCGCCCAACAGGAGGGTTATCGCTCCCGCGCCGTTTTCAAGTTGCTGGAGATTCAGGAGAAGGATCACCTGCTGGCCCCCGGTATGAGGGTCGCTGACCTGGGTGCGGCCCCCGGGGGCTGGAGTCAGATCGCCGCCCGTCTGGTGGGCGACAAGGGTCGCCTGGTGGCGTTGGACTTGTTGCCGATGGACCCCTTGCCCGGCGTGACCCTCATCCAGGGCGATTTCCGTGAGGAGGAATCTCTGGTCCAGTTGCGGGCCGCCCTCGGTGGTGAGCCCCTGGATCTGGTGCTTTCCGATATGGCCCCCAACATGAGCGGCACGGCAGCGGATCAGCCGCGTCTCATTTATCTCTGTGAACTGGCCCTGGAGTTCGCCGTCCAACACCTCAAGCCCGGGGGTGCCCTGGTCATCAAGATCTTCCAGGGCGAGGGCTTTGATGACTTTCTCAAGACCCTGCGTCGGCATTTTCGCCAGGTTGCCAGCCGCAAGCCCAAGTCGTCCCGTCGCGAGAGCCGGGAACTTTATCTGGTGGCCCGGGGCTTCGTCCCCCCGGACTTCCTTTCGGGCTAGGTTGGCCCCATATTTTCCAGGTATCATGCGGTATCACCGCATATTTTCGCCTCAGGCGAGGCGCTAGAGGGTAGCAGCCGTGAATGATATGGCGAAAAATCTCCTGCTCTGGGTGGTCATCGCGATCGTCCTTATGTCCGTGTTCAACAACTTTACGGCCACCAAGACGGTCACTAAGTCCATGCCCTATTCGTCCTTCATCGATCTGGTGCGGCAGGGTGATGTTAAGGAGGTGACCATCAGCGGGCGCACTATCGACGGCGTCAAGGAGTCTGGCGAGCGCTTCTCCAGCTTTGCCCCCGAAGACGACGGTCTGGTGGGCGAGTTGCTCAAGAATAATGTCGCCATCACCGCCCAGCCTCCCGAGAAGCCAGGGGTACTGATGTCACTCTTTATCAACTGGTTTCCGCTCCTCATCCTGGTCGGCCTCTGGATTTTCTTCATGCGCCAGATGCAGGGCGGCATGGGCGGCCGTGGGGCAATGTCTTTTGGTAAGAGCCGGGCGCGCATGTTGTCCGAGGACCAGGTCAAAGTCACCTTCCAGGACGTGGCTGGGGCCGACGAGGCCAAGGAAGAGGTCACCGAGATCGTGGATTTTCTCCGTGATCCCAGTAAATTCCAGAAGCTTGGCGGCAAGATACCCAAAGGAGTCCTGATGGTGGGGCCGCCCGGCACCGGTAAGACCCTGCTGGCGCGTGCCATTGCCGGCGAGGCCAAGGTGCCCTTCTTCACCATCTCCGGCTCGGACTTCGTGGAGATGTTTGTCGGTGTCGGTGCCTCGCGGGTGCGTGACATGTTCGAGCAGGCAAAGAAGCATGCCCCCTGCATCATCTTCATCGATGAGATCGACGCGGTGGGTCGTCACCGGGGTGCCGGCCTGGGCGGCGGTCACGACGAGCGTGAGCAGACCCTCAACCAGTTGCTGGTGGAGATGGATGGCTTCGAGGGCAACGAGGGCGTCATCGTCATCGCCGCCACCAACCGCCCCGATGTCCTTGATCCAGCCCTGTTGCGCCCCGGTCGCTTCGACCGCCAGGTCGTGGTGCCCTTGCCGGACGTGCGCGGCCGTGAGCAGATCCTCAAGGTCCACATGCGCAAGATTCCGGTGGCGGACGACGTCAAGGCCTCCATTATCGCTCGGGGTACCCCAGGCTTTTCGGGCGCCGATCTGGCCAACCTGGTCAACGAGTCAGCCCTCTTTGCCGCCCGCAGCAACAAGCGGGTGGTGGATATGGAGGATCTGGAGAAGGCCAAGGACAAGATTATGATGGGAGCCGAGCGTCGATCCATGGTCATGTCCGAGGACGAAAAGCGCCTCACCGCCTATCATGAGGCGGGTCATGCGATTGTCGGGCGCCTGGTTCCGGAACATGATCCCGTTCATAAGGTTAGCATCATCCCCCGTGGCCGGGCCCTGGGCGTTACCCTCTTTCTGCCTGAGGAGGATCGCTACAGTTACACCAAGCAGCGCCTGGAGTCGCAGATATCCAGCCTCTTTGGGGGACGCATTGCTGAGGAGATCATCTTCGGGGCCGATAGCGTCACCACTGGTGCCCAGAACGACATTCATCGCGCCACCGACATTGCCCGCAATATGGTCACCAAGTGGGGCCTTTCCGAGCGCCTCGGGCCCCTGACTTATGGGGAGGACGAACAGGAGATCTTCCTCGGTCATTCCGTGACCCAGCATAAAAATGTCTCCGACGAGACCACCCACGTCATTGACGAGGAGGTCCGCAATTTCATCGACCGCAACTATGAGCGCTCCCGGCGCCTGATCACCGACAATCTGGACAAGCTGCATGCTATGGCGGCGGCCCTGATGAAGTTCGAGACCATCGACCACGATCAGATTGACGACATCATGTCCGGTAAGCCGCCGCGCCCGCCCCGTGACTGGATCGAGGACGAGGGCCGACGCCCTCAGGGTGATGCCAAAGCCGGCTCGGATCCCGCTTCTAAAGGCGAGGGACCCATCGGGGGTCCCGCCAGCGAGCATTGAATCGAGAACGGCAGCCTGTACCCATGAGGTCGGCTCTACGCTATTTTCGGCCCCAGGCACTGCTTAGGGCCGGTGGCTGATCAGACCTTGCAACCCTTTGGCCTTCTCGACTGTGGCGGTCGGCCATTGGATTTGAGTCAGCCTTGCGTCATGGGCATATTAAACGTCACCCCGGATTCCTTTTCCGATGGTGGCCGTTATGCGACCCTGGATGCCGCTCTGCGCCAGGGCGAGCGGCTGGCAGAGGAGGGCGCCGACATCCTGGATGTGGGCGGTGAATCCACCCGTCCCGGCTCCAGTGGCGTCCCGGACCAGGAGGAGATCGACCGGGTGGTCCCTGTCATCGAGGCCTTGGCCGTCCGTCTGGAATTGCCCATCTCCGTCGATACCAGCAAGCCAGAGGTCATGCGCGCCGCTGTGGTCGCTGGCGCCGGCCTCATCAACGATGTCCAGGCCCTGCGTCGGCCCGGGGCCCTGACCGCCGCCCTGGAGTTGGAGGTTCCCGTCTGCTTGATGCACATGCGGGGTACCCCAGCCTCCATGCAGGAGGCCCCGGCCTATACGGACCCCGTGGCCGAGGTCGCTGCCTTTCTGCAGGAGCGGGTTACGGCCTGCGAGATGGCCGGCATTCCACGTCAACGTCTGATACTGGACCCGGGATTTGGCTTCGGCAAGACCCTGGAACATAACCTGGCCCTGCTCGCGGGTCTTAGACGGCTGGCTGAATTGGGCCTGCCCCTCCTGGTGGGGCTATCGCGCAAATCCATGATCGGCGTCCTCACCGGTCGGGAGGTCGGGGACCGCCTCGCCGGCAGCCTGGCCGCCGTCGTGCTGGCGGTCGAGCGGGGTGCCCAGATTCTGCGTGTTCATGACGTCGGCGCTACGCGAGACGTTATCAAGGTAGCCTGGGCCCTGATGCAGGCCTCGGACAAGAACTGAGGTGAAAGGAGAGCGCGATGCGCAGGTTTTTCGGTACTGACGGTATTCGGGGTCGGGTAGGCGAGGGGAACATCACCCCGGACTTCATGGTCAAGCTGGGCTGGGCGGCGGGCCGGGTCCTGGGATCAGCCCGTGGAAGTAAGATTTTGATTGGTAAGGATACCCGTATCTCGGGCTATATGTTTGAGTCTGCCCTGGAGGCGGGCCTGGCAGCGGCCGGCGTCGATATCCGGCTCCTCGGCCCCATGCCTACCCCGGCCATCGCCTATCTCACCCGCACCCTGCGCGCGGCGGCGGGTATCGTCATCAGCGCCTCGCATAATCCCTACGAGGACAACGGCATCAAGTTTTTCTCCGCGGCGGGCGACAAGTTGCCGGATAAGGTGGAGCTGGCTATCGAGGAGGCCTTGGATCAGCCCCTGAGGACAGTGGACTCCGCCTCCCTGGGCAAGGCCCGGCGCGTCGATGACGCCGCCGGGCGTTACATCGAATTCTGTAAGAGCACGGTCCCCGCAGCCCTGTCCCTCAAGGGGCTCAAGCTGGTGGTCGATTGTGCCAACGGTGCCACCTATCACACCGGGCCCTGTGTCTTCGAGGAACTGGGGGCACAGGTCACGGCCATCGGGGTCGAACCCGATGGTTTCAATATTAATCGCGGTGTCGGTTCCACCCACCCGGAGCGGCTGCGGACCATAGTTCTCAAAAAGAAGGCGCAACTGGGCATCGCCTTCGATGGCGATGGTGATCGGGTCCTGATGCTGGATTCCCAGGGCCGCCTGGTGGATGGCGATCAGCTCATCTATATCATCGCCAAGCACCGCCAGTCCCAGGGTGCCCTGGGTGGGGATGTCGTCGGGACCCTGATGAGCAATCTGGGCTTTGAACACGCCTTACAGCGCCTGGGTATTGGCTTTTCCCGCACCCGGGTTGGCGACCGCTACATCATGGAGCGCCTCAAACGGGATGGCAGCCTCCTCGGCGGCGAGCCCTCAGGCCACATTATCTGTCGCGACCGTACCACCACGGGTGATGGTATCGTGGCCGCCCTCCAGGTCCTGGAAGCCCTGGTGGAATCCGGTAAGCCCATTGAGGATCTGGTAGCCGAGGTCGAACTCTATCCCCAGATCCTCATAAATGTCCGCCTTGAGGAACAGCGGGAGATCATTGGTCTGCCCGTGATGCAGGCCGCTGTCGCCGCCGCCGAGCAGGAACTCGCTGGTCAGGGCCGCATCCTCCTACGTCCCTCCGGCACCGAGCCCTTGATCCGGGTCATGGTCGAAGGGGATGACCCGGTGCGGGTGGAAACCATCGCCCATCGGCTGGCGGACCTGGTGCGGGAGTTGACTTGAGTGGCCATTGTCAGCAAGAGCGCTTTGGTTCACCATTCCGCCTCCCAGATGTTCCAATTAGTCAAGGACGTCGAGGCCTACCCCGGTTTTCTGCCCTGGTGCCAGGCCACCCGCATCCTCAGCCGGGAGGAAAACCGCATCTGCGCCGAGCTGGTGGTGGCCCGGATGGGTATTCGTCAAACCTTCTCGACCTGCAACCGCTTTGTCGAGGATGAATGGATGGAGCTGGATCTATTGGCTGGACCTTTCAAGTATATGCGGGGGCGCTGGAGCTTCCTCCCTCTGCGGGAGGATGCCTGCAAGGTGTCCCTGACCATGGACTTTGAATTCGCGGGGGCCCTGATCGACAAGGCCTTTGGCGCTGTCTTCCATCAGATCGCCAATTCCCTGGTGGATGCCTTCTGCAAGCGGGCGGACGAGGTGTATCGTGGCTGAGCAAGCGATTCAAGTCGAAGTGGCCTATGCTCGGCTGGACGCCCAGGCCCTGTTGTCGGTAACCGGCGATCTGGGGATGACGGTGCGTGAGGCCATCGATCGCTCGGGGATCCGGCAGCGCTTCCCGGAAATCGATCTGGCCGTCCACAAGGTCGGCATTTTTGGCAAGTTGGCCAAGTTGGACCAGCCTCTGGTCAGCGGCGACCGGGTCGAGATCTATCGCCCCCTGATTGCCGACCCATCGGCTCAGCGCAAGAAGCGGGCGGCGGCGGGCAAGACCATGCGCAAGGGTGGGGCGGAGGAGGCCGCGGACTGAGGTAAGGACACACGCTGGCAGGACACAAGGTGACGAGGCGGGCCGCCTTATGTCCTTGTTGCCATTCCCATCCCAACCCTCGCGTGATGGTTAGCTGAGCCGGCGCGAGGGCGGGAAGAGATTGGGAAGGATCAGTAGCCGCCCTTGCGTGCTATGTAGGGCAGACCGGCGACGCGGTTACCCTGCTTGCTGGGGGCCAGGGGGAAGAGTTTGTAGAGGTCCTTGCTGCTGACCGTCTTGCCCCACCGCTTGCCCATGTCCTTATTGATCTGACGCTCCATGGGCTGGTTGCCGTTGTTGTTCTGATACTCGTCGCGCAGATATTCCAGCAGGTCCCAGTGCTCCTGGGTCAATTCGATAGCCTCGATGGCGGCCAGCGCCATTGCCACATCCTTATCCCAATCCTGATAGTTGACCAGATTGCCGTTGGCATCGGTCTCGATGGTTTTGCCGTTAACCTCAATGGCCATTTTTGTGTCCTCTCGTCAAGGTGTGCCGCTGTCGCGGCGGAATAACCATACCCTCATGGGTGCATGAAACCCCTGCCTGGACCTGCTGGAGGGCAGCCCTCGTCAGCAAGCCTGTTAATAGCCGCTAATTTTATGAAATTGAGAGGCATCCGTCATCCATCCATCATCAAATCGATCGGCCTGGAATCCCGGTAGATTTGAAAATCAGGTTCAGGCCCCCGACCACAGGTTTGCCGCGCCGCGCACCCCCGAGGCGTCACCGTGCTGGGCCGGCAAGAGGCGGGTCGCTACCTGATCCGAGAATATATATGCCTCCCAAAGGACGGGCACGTTTTGATAGAGCCGTTCCAGTTTCGACAGGCCGCCCCCCAGCACGATGATTTCCGGGTCGAGCAGGTTAATCACCACCGCCAGGGACCGGGCCAGGCGGGCCTCGTAGTGTTGCAGACTGGTCTCGCAAGCCGTATCACCCGCGGCCGCAGCTAAACCGATGGCACAGGCGTCCAAGGTTCCGCCCTGCCGTCGCGCATGATCCGCCGCAAGACCCGGGCCGGAGAGATAGGTCTCGATACAACCGTGGCGCCCGCAATAACAGGCCGGCGGTGGCAGGTCTTCAGCTCCCGGCTGGGGCAGGGGGGAGTGACCCCACTCGCCGGCGATCCGGTTGATGCCGGTCAGCAATTGGCCATGAACAACGATGCCGCCGCCGACACCAGTGCCCAGAATGGCTGCGAACAGGGTAGTGGCGCCGGTTCCAGCGCCATCGGTGGCCTCGGACAGTGCCAGGCAGTTGGCGTCATTCTCCAGTCGGATCGGCCGCTCCAGCCGTGCCTCCAGATCATGGTGCAGCGGCTGGCCGTTCAGGCAGGTTGAATTGGCGTTGCGCATGCGCCCGGTCAGGGGCGACACCGAGCCCGGGATACCGATACCTACCTGGGCCCGGTCGCCAAGCGCGTCCTCTGCCGCTAGCACCAGGCCCAGGATGGCGTCCAGTGTCCCGAGATAGTCCCCTTGAGGTGTCCTAACCCGCTGGCGCCAAAGTTCCTGGCCCTTGGCATCCAGGGCTACTCCTTCGATTTTGGTCCCCCCCAGGTCAATGCCGACACGGATCATGGCATGACTGTGTTGATACTGATAAAGGCAAAGGGAAGGTTCAAGGCGGGGAGGGTGCGGGTGTCGATGTCACTGCGGTTCACAATAGCATTGTATCCCGTGACCCTAACGACCCGTTTTGGGAGAAAATCCTGTGGGCAATGTCTTGAAAACATCAGCCCGGCACTGGGCCGGGCTGTTGGAGGATTAGACGCAACCGGTGGGTTTAGGCAGACCACCCCATTTGCAGATGAGCTTCATGGGGCCCTTCTTGAAAATGTCGTAGAGTTCCTTAGTGGAAATGTTCAGTTCCTTGGCAAATTTCCGGATGGGGGGCACAACACCATCGTTTTCATACTTGGCGCGAGCCTCGCGAATGTAACCCATGATCTGGTCCGTAATCTCGAATTCATCAGCCTGGGCGAGCTGGATCGCGATTTCCTCGCTCCAGTCATCGCGATTGATGAGAAAGCCCTCGCCGTCCACGGGAACGCTGACTGTCATTTTTTGCCTCCGGTTTGGTATTTAGCTGGAAAGCCCTAGGATGTTGGACCATAAATTGGGGTCTTGGCTGCGGATTCCAATCCGGGAACTACGCAAGCCACCGCTTTAGAGCCCAATGTCATCATGGCGGGGCGGTTCCGAGGGCGATCCTTAGGCGGCCCGCCCAGCGCGAGCGGACTCGATGGCCTCCATGACCCCATCCCAGAAGCGAATGCGGGCGCACATAGCCTCCTCGGCGGCGGTTTCGGCCTCCTCAATCTTGACGGGATCTCCGTCGCAGAGGATTTCCAACATCCTTAGTGACATAGGCCCGTGGAGGTGCTCATCAAGATGAATGTGGCGCTCCAGGTAATAGTGGAAGCGGGGGGCCTGATCCACTCCTACGCGGCTGAGATCCAGGAAGCGTCGGAACATGTCCGGGATTAGCTGTTCCCGACCCAGGGCGAGGGCGGCGGCAGCCTCGTGAGGCTTGTCAGCGCGGATGAAGGCGAAGGTGGTCTCGGTGAAATAGCGGGCGGGGAGGGGGACCAGGTCCGAGTAGAGGGCCTCGTCGACCCCATGTTCCCGGACCCGATCGAAGAAACGAGTCGCCAAGGTGCTATCGCCGCCGATCTCGTCCAGAGCCCGCAGGTAGAGTTCGAAATGGCTGGCGTAATCAGGATCGCCCTCGCCGGGAGTCAGATCCGACTCCTCCTCCAAGACCAATTGATTAATGAAGCGCCGCAGCAGAGGGTCGCCTTGGGGCATCCAGGGAACCTGGGTAGGGGCTAGGTATTGCTGCAAATATTTGGTCAGGGACATGAAATCCCAAACCGAAAAGAGGTGGTGCTCCATGAAGACGAGCAGATCGTCACGGGTTTGCAGGGATCCGTAAATGGGATGATTGGCCAGCCGTTCCCGCAGGGGGATCAGATGGTCGAGATTGAGTACCGGCATGGCTGTGTTCTCCGCAGGCCGCCCGCTAACGCCCCTCACCCTGGCCGGGATCGGGACTGGATCGGGAAGCAAGTTTCTCCGGGATCATAAGTAATTGCAAATATACCTTAAAACTTTCAGATGAACACCGCCTATCCCATCGCCGCTGGGATCGGTTTGCGGAGCGCCCAGCCTTGAGTGGGTATGTGCGGTGGCATCGCCGAGGCCCTGAGCCTCTTGCTGCCGGCGGAGATGCGGTTTAATTGATGGAACCTGTGATGGGGCAGTCGGCGATGTCGTCGAAAATGGATTTCAGCCCCTCGGAGTTCAGGGAGCCATGCACCTCGGTTTCTAGGTATTCCTGCTTGTTGGCCTCGGACTCGAAGTAGATCTTGATGCTGCTGTCGCCACTGCCCTCGATGATGAAGGGCGCCTCTTCCAGGTTCGTCACGTCGTTGAGGGTGATGGGGTCGCGGGTGAAGGTCATCATGCTGGCAGGTCTCCGGGTGGGATTTGCGAGAGTTGAAGGGATCAAGACTGGCCCGCCGGGGCTGCTTGAACTTGAGAGTCCGGGCCGGACCCGGGAAAGATCAGGGCGCTGATATCGAAACCGGCGCTTCGGGCTTTGTCCAGCAGGTCGTCCAGGATCTCGGCGGGCAGTTGGGGCTGCCGGGCCAGGATCCAGAAGTATTCCCGGGTGGGACCCGAGATCAGGGCCCAGCCATAGTCCGGGTCCAGGGCGAATACATGATAGCCGCCATAAAAGGGGCCGAAGAAGCTGACCTTGAGGCTAGCCAGGTCCGGTCCGGCGATGAAATAGGCGCGGCCCTGGACCTCCTTCCAGACCCCCTTGTCAGGGTCGTGGCCCCGGTTGAGAACGTCGATGCCGCCATCTTCCCGCTTGGCATAGGTGGCGGTGACCTGGACGAGACCCTGCTCGAAGGAATGGTCCAGCCGGGCTATCTCGTGCCAAGTTCCGAGATAGCGCTGCGGGTTGAAACCGCGGACGGGTTGCACGCCCTCGGGAACGCCGGTACACCCGGCCAGCAACAGGGCCAGGAAGGGGATGAGCAGGGAGATGCGGGGCGGGTTCATCGAGCCCCTCCCAGACCTAGGGGCCCTAGGTGCCTGCCAAGGGGGACGGGGTCGCGCCAGCCGGGCTTGGCCAGAAGCATCTGCACCGTGCCCAGGTCCCGCTCTCGGAACCCGCCCTCGCAATAACTGAGATAAAAGTGCCACATGCGGATAAAACGGGTGTCGAAGCCAAGCCTGCGCACGGCATCGAGACGGCCGAGGAAGTTATCCCGCCAGCGGGCCAGGGTCTCGGCGTAGTGGGGGCCAATGTCTTCCAGGTGGACGGTGCGCAGATCGCAGGCCCGGGTCATAGCGGTGGCGAGGGCCGTCACGCTGGGCAGGAAGCCGCCCGGGAAGATGTGCTTCTGGATGAAATCGACCTCCCTGAGGGCCGCCTCGTAGCGTTGGTCGGCGATGGTAATGGCCTGCAGCAGCATGACCCCCGCCGGCTTGAGCAGGCGCCCGCACTGGTGGAAATAGGTCTCCAAATGCTCAGCACCCACCGCCTCCACCATCTCGATGGAGACCAGCTTGTCGAATTGGCCCTGCTGGTCCCGGTAGTCGCACAGCCGCACCTCGACGCGGTCCGCCAGTCCCGCCGCGGCAACCCGCTCCCGGGCCAGTTCCATCTGCTCTTGCGACAGGGTGAGGCTGGTGACCCGGCAACCGTGGCGGCCGGCGGCGTGGAGGGCGAAGCCGCCCCAGCCGGTGCCGATCTCCAGGACCTGATCCTCGGGCTTCAGCTGAAGTTTGCGGCAGATGCGCTCCAGCTTGGCGGTGGAGGCCTCCGCCAGGGTCATGTCCGGGCGCTCGAAGACCGCGCTGGAGTACATGAGGGTCTCATCCAGCCAGAGGCGGTAGAAATCATTGCCCAGGTCGTAATGGGCGGCAATGTTACGGCGGCTGCCGGCGCGGTCGTTGCGGCGGGCGCGATGCATCAGGGCGCGCAGGGGCGCGGAGAGCCGGGCGATCCCCCCTTCCATGGCCAGCATCGCCGGCCGGTTGCGTAGCAGTAAGCACACCAGGCCGGTCAGATCCTCGCAATCCCAGTCACCGGCCATGAAGGACTCGCCGGCACCGACGGTGCCCCCAAAGGCCAGGGCCGGCCAGAAGGCGGGATTGCGTACCTCCACCTCGAGCAGCGGAGCGCCGATGCCCAATTGCCATTGCCGATCGGCTTCGCGCACCAGGAGTTGGCCAGACTGAAGACGAGCCAGCTTGTTAAGGACCAGCCGGCGGGCCAGGGCCTGGAGGGCGGTGGCTCGCCGGGGTGCCGTCAGGGGGAGAAGGGCGGTAAGGGTCTGTTGGTGCATGCGCTTACGCCTGGCCAGGCGCCTCCTTGGGGGGTGCGGGGGGCGGGTGGTCGATGATGGGCACGCCCTTGAGCCAGAGCCGGAGGGCTTGCCAGTGGATATTGAAAATGATCTGGAGCGTCATAGCCGGGTAGCGCCAGAGGACCCGGGCCAGGCTGCGGCCGTCGATCTCCCGGCGCTCAAGTACCAGGGTGGCGTCGAGGATGTTCTCCGCCCCGCGCCGATCGTCCATGTGGACGGTGAGGCGATCCCCGGGCAGGTTCAGGTGCCAGTGGTATTCCATGTCCATGGGCAGGAAGGGTGAGACGTGCATGGCCTTAGGGAAACGGAACTGGGGCTTCGTCGGTCGTCCTTCGTTGGCGCTCATGGGCAACACATAGTGGATGCGCTCACCCCAGGGGGTGCTGGTTACCTCGCCGACCACCGTCTCCAGGGTCCGGCCGTCCGCGGCGTAGCAGTAGTAAAGGCTGATGGAGTTGAAGCAATAGCCGAAGTAGCGTGGGTTGGTCAGCATGCGCACCGGCCCTGCCGGACGCCGGCCCGTTTTGGCCGCCACCAACTGGCGCATGGCCTCGTCCAGGGGCAGGGCCGGATCGCCGCCGTAGTCGGCGCGGCGGAACCAGACCAGGTTGGGGCCGCGGGTGGACCAGAGCCAGCGCCCCCTGAAGACCTGGTCCAGCTCACTGAGGTCCAGCCAGAGCATCATGAGCGGGTAGCGGAACTCATGCCGTTTGGGTGAATAGCGGCGATGGCGCAGCCAGCCTTCGTAGAGGCAACTCTCCATCAGGGGCGGCTCCCTGGGAGCGGGTCGGGTCCCGGCGGCAGGCCAAAATCCGCGCGGAAATGTTCCAGGGCCGCCAGGGCGCTGACCAGGCCGTCCTCGTGGAAGCAGTTACGCCACCAGGCGCCGCAGTAATAGGTGCGCCGGGTGCCGTTGATCTCCCGGTGACGGGCCTGGGCGGTGGCCCCCTCCAGGGTGAAGAGGGGATGGTGATAGGGTACCCGCGCCAGCACCCGCGCCGGGTCGATGCGCTCGCTGGAGTTTAGGGTGACGCAGAAGGTCTCGGGGGCATCCAGTCCTTGCAGGATGTTCATGTCATAGGTGAGGGCCAGGCGCCCGCCGGGGCCCTCGGGCATGAGGTAATTCCAGGCCGCCCAGGCCAGGCGCCGGCGTGGCAGCAGGCGGATATCGGTGTGCAGCACGGCCTCATTGGGCTGGTAGGGGATGGCGGCGAGGACCTCCCGCTCTGCCGGGCTGGGGTCCCCGAGCAGGGCCAGGGCCTGGTCGCTGTGGCAGGCCAGGAAGACGGCGTCGAAGGTCCCGGCGCCTCCCGTTGGGCTGTGGAGGATGACCTGATCCTCCTGGCGCTCTATGTGTGTCACGGGGCAGTTGAGGCGCACCCGTTCCCGGAAGGGGGCGATGAGGCGGTCGACGTAGGACCGTGAACCACCCGTGACGACCCGCCAGATGGGGCGATCCTTGACCGCCAGCAGGCCGTGGTTGAGAAAGAAGCGAATGAAGAAGCGCGCCGGAAAGCTCAGCATGAGCCGCGGGTCCGTGGACCAGATGGCGGCGCCCATGGGCAGGATGCAGTAGTCCCGGAAGAGGCGGCCGTAGGCGTTGGCGGTGAGGTAGTCGCCGAGGCTGAACTCGTTGCCTTCCTCCGCCAGGAGTTGGGGGGCCTCGCGGTTGAAACGCAGTATGTCGCGCAGCATGCCCCAGAAGCGCGGGTTCAGTAGGTTGGCGCGCTGGGCAAAGAGGCTGTTGAGGGTGGCGCCGTTATATTCCAGGCCGCTGGGACCGCAGGAGACGCTGAAGCTCATGTCGCTGGCCTGGCTTGCCACCCCCAATTCGTCCAGCAGGGCGATGAAATTCGGGTATGTCCGGTTATTGAAGACGATGAAGCCGGTATCGATGCGGTAGTTGCGCCCGCCCAGGTTAATCTCATGGGTGTGGACATGGCCGCCGACGTGGTCGCCGGCCTCGTAGAGGGTGATGTCATGCTCGGGGTGCAGGCGATGGGCGGCGGTGAGGCCGGCAATGCCGCTGCCGACAATGGCAATCCTCACGGCTGGGTCTCCCAGCGCTGGGGCACGTCCCGTACCGCCGCCAGCTTATAACCCAGGGCCAGGAGATGCGCATCCACGGCCTGGCGATCGGCCGCGCTGATCTCGGGGGTGCGCGCCATGACCCAGACATAGTCGCGCTTTTCGCGGGAGATAACGGTGATGCGGTAATCCGGGGTCAGGTAGCTGATGCGGTAGTCAGCCTTGAAGGGCCAGAGGAACTGCATGCCCCAGATGGCGTTACTCTGGGTGTCGGTGACATAGCCGGTGGGGGTCATCTTCTTGGCCTCGCCCTCGAAGCCACCCTCGCGGAAGGTGAAGGTGGTGGCGATGCTGCCATCCGGGTTCCGTGCATAGGACTCAATGGCGTTCCAGGCGTTGCTTTCCGGCCAGGTGGGGATGTGGGCGATGAGATACCAGTCCCCCATGAAGCGGTTCAGATCCACATGGGGAACCGTCGTTATGGGCGGCAGGGAGGTGGATTGGCAACCGGCGAGCAGGCCGGCACACAGGAAGCAGAGGAGGCGTTTCATCATCGAGGCTCGCGAGAGGTTGGGTTGGCGCCGGACTGCCGGGGCGGCCAGGGCAAGAAGGCGCTGGTACGGGCGATGTAATCTCGGTAGGCGGGGCGGCGCTCGCCAATATCCTGCTCCAGCAGGGCGACACCGGAGACCTTGAGGAGCAGTACCGTCATCAGGAGGGGCGAGAAGATGGTCCAGCCGCCCCCCGCGGCCAGGGCCACCAGCCAGACGCCCCACCAGACGCAGCATTCCCCAAAGTAGTTGGGGTGGCGGCTGAAGCGCCAGAGGCCCCGGTCCATGACCCGGCCCGCGTTGGCGGGGTCGGCCTTGAAGCGCGCCAGTTGCTGGTCGGCGATGCCCTCAAAGGCAATGCCAAAGAGCCAGAGCCCGATACCCAGCAGATCCAGGAGGCCAAGGGGTTGATCGCCGGCCAGGGCCGCCATCAAGGGCCAGGCGACGATCCAGGCCAAGGCCGCCTGCAGACCAAACACCAGATACAGGCTCTTGAACTCGAAATGCGGCTGGTTGCGGGCGCGGATGGCCTGGTAGCGGTGGTCCTCGCCATGGCCCCAGTTACGCCAGGTGATGTAGCCCGAGAGGCGGACCATCCAGAGACTGGCCAGGAGCAGCACTAGGGTCGCCCGGGGGCCAATCTGGGGCGCGGCGAGGGCATAGACCCAGGCCCCGAGGGTAATCATCACCCCCCAGAGGCTATCGACGATACTGACGTTGCGCAGGGCCAGGCTGGCCAGCCAGGTCATGACACTGGCACCCGCCATCCAGGCCAGGGCTAAGAAGGCGTACTCCCAGGCAAAGGGTTGAGTCATGGGGCTTTCCTCCGCACTGGCTGGCTCCCTCCCCCCTGGTGGGGGAGGGTTGGGCTCCCCACCTTCTGGCTCCCTCCCCCCCGGCGGGGGAAGGTTGATCTCCCCGCTTTCTGGCTCCCTCCCCCCCGGCGGGGGAGGGTTGGGCTCCCCGCTTTCTGGCTCCCCCCCCCCTGGTGGGGGAGGGTTGGGGAGAGGGGGTGGTCGCTGATGGGCACGCTCAGCAAGTGGGCCAGGGCCAGCAGGAGCGGGGTCAGGATGGCCCAGCCCAGGGCCAGGGCGATGAGGCCCGAGGTGGGGTCGAGAAAGGTCATAGCCCCCAGTTGAGCCCCGCCCCAGTAGGCGGCGGGTCCCCCCACCAACCCTAGCAGGGCGGCCAGCCAGGGTCGGGTTTGCAGGCTGACCAGGGATACGTTGAGGGTGGTGGCGAAATTGGCCCAGAGCGCCGTCATCCAGAGGGGGGGCAGGTCTGGACCCAGGCCGCCCGCCAGGTCGCCGCCACTGAAGCTGACCCAGCCACTGACCAGCAAGAGGCTGTCGAAGCCGAAACCGATCAGGGCCGCCAGCCCAAGGAGGAGGGCCTCGGCGCCCAGGGGGCGGACCCGACCTAGATGCCAGGCCAGAAGCAGGGCCACCACCCCCAGACCGAGCACCGGCCGATCCTGGGCCGCCGTCAGCACCAGCGCCCACCAGCCCGCCTGAAAGGCCACTAGATTCAGTGCCCAGGATGGCTGGTACCGGGCCGGGGCCGAGGAGGGCGGGCCGCTGACGTCCGTCATGCCGTTGGCTCCCGCCGCTCGAAGAGGTAATGGCTTACCCACCAGCTCTGGCCCCGGTCGTAGGCAAAGGTCTCGGCGACGGCAAGGAAGAAGAGGCGCCAGCGTTGGCACCAGAGCGCGGCCTGGTCCGGGCAATAGGCCTGGGCGAGGATGGGCAGCACGGCGTCACGGCGCTGGTCCAGGTTGGCCAGCCAGGCATTGGCGGTCCTTTCGTAGTGCTCGCCCGACCAGCGCCACTGGTCGAGCAGTGACAGATGGACCTGGAAGCGCAGGGGCAGGGCATCGCTGGGCATGATGCCGCCGGAGAAGAAGTAGCGGCCCATCCAGTCGTCGTCGCCTTGATCCTCGAAGGTATAGGGCCGGTCGCGGTGACAGAAGATGTGCATGAAGAAGCGCCCACCCGGCCGCAGCCAGCCCTGGATGCGCTCAAAGAGGGCCTCCCAGTTGCGCATGTGCTCGAACATCTCCACCGACACCACCCGGTCGAAGCGGCCCTCAGTGTCGAAATCGTTCATGTCGGCGGTGATGACCCGGATGTTAGTCAGGCCGCGGTGGGCGGCGAGGGCCTCGATGTGCTGGCGCTGGGCGTGGGCGTTGGAGACGGCGGTGATGCGGGCGGCCGGATAATGCTCCGCCAGCCAGAGGGTCAGGCTGCCCCAGCCACAGCCCAGTTCCAGGATAGCCTGGCCATCCGCCACGCCAGCGCGCTCGCAGGTCAGGGCCAGGGCGGCGGTCTCGGCCGCCGCCAGGTCCGTTACCCCCGGGGGCCAGTAGCCGCAACTGTATTTGCGACGCGGCCCCAGTACCTGGTCGAAAAAGGCGGCGGGCACCTCGTAATGCTGGGCATTGGCCTGTTCGGGCAGGGGGGCGATGGGGGATCCGGCCATGGCGTCGATAATGGCCCGCAGCGCGGTGGCTGTCGCCTCGCAATCGGTGGCGGCGATCTCCTCCAGGCGGCGCCGGCACAGCCAGCGGATGCTCTGGCGAATCAGCCTATCGGGCACAAAGCCCTGTTCCACCCAGTCAATGGCAATCCGCGCAGGGGCAATCATGGATTTCTCTCGCTCCTCAACTCGCCTTGCGATAGCTCTTCTGATAAGTAGCGCCAATCCGCTTAAGGGCATCCGAGGCATCCCGGCCGACGCAGGCCTCGATAAAGACCAGGTGATCGGGGTTAGCCAGGGCCGCGGCCAGGGCCTCTTCCAGTTCGCCCTCGGTAGTCACCCGGAAGCTGAGGGCGCCCGTACCGAGCACATGGGGTAGTTCCGCGTAACGCCAAGGTTGCAGGTCGTTGTAAATCTGGTCCTGATGCAGGTAGCGCTCGATCAGGTAGCCGTCGTTGTTGACCAGCAGGATGATGGGGCGGCAGCCATGGCGGAGCAGGGTCGAGACCTCCTGGGCCGTCATCTGGAAGGCGCCATCGCCGGCCAGGACCACGGGACGCTTGTCGGGTCTTGCCAGGGCCACGCCCAGGGCGGCGGGCGTGGCGTAACCGATGGACATGTAATAAGCCTGCGTCAGGAAATTGTCGGCCTCCTCGATGTGCATCTCGGCTACGGCGCAGATGACATCGCCAATGTCGGAAACCAGGATCATGGAGTCATCCAGGAAATGCTCCACCCGCTGATAGAATCGTCCCGCGGACAGAGGCTGGCTGGCATCCGCCTGGTAGGGGGCCGGGGGGGCGCTGCGGCGGACAGGGTGGGAGTCGCGATAGTGGCGGGGATGCGCCCGGTCCGCCAGGGCGCGGACAAAATCCTCCAATTGCACGCCGGGATAGAGGTGATGGTCGATCCGCACCTGGTCGAGGTTGGCACGCACAAAGCCGGGTTGGCCCAGCTTGCTGGTGTAAAGACCCGTATCCCAGTCGGTTTGCCAGACACCTAACTGGATCAGGCAGTCCGACCCCTCGATCTGGGCGCGGGCCTCAGGACGGCTCAGCCCCCCCTGATAGACCCCCAGGCATTGGGGGTGCAGTTCCGGGAGGCTGCCCTTGGCGCTGACCGTCATGGCGTAGGGCAGTTCAATGCGCTCGATCAACTGCAGGGTGGCGGGACTGATCCCGAACCGGGAAACCTCGGTGCCAACCAGGACAGCGGGGTTATTGGCCTGGTCCAGGCGCGCAACCACCTCGGTCACGCACTCCTCCAGGGCCAGGGGGTTGGAGGTTTTCTCAAGCTGGAAGCGGATGGCCTCCGGCTGCCGACAGGTCATGCGGGCCACGTCCATGGGCAGTTCCAGATAGACCGGGCGCTTCCAGGACAGGCAATTCGTCAGGACCCGGTCGATGTCGTCCGGGGCCGTGCGAGGGCCCGAGAGGAGGGCGCAATCCACGGTCAGCTTGCGGAAGATGTTGAGCTGCATCTCGTGGTCCCCCGCCAGGTGATGAACCAGGGCCCCACTCTCCCGCCGAGCCATGGCCGGGGCGCCGCTGATGACTACCAGGGGTACATGCTCGGCATAGGCCCCGGCGACGGCGTTGAGGATGCTGAAACCGCCCACGGCATAGGTGACGACGGCGACCCCGACGCCCTTGACCCGAGCATAGCCATCGGCCGCGTAACCCGCGTTCAGCTCATTGCAGTTGCCGATCCAGGCGATAGGGCTGTTCACCAGGTGGTCAAGAAAGTCCAGGGTATAGTCCCCGGGAACCCCGAAGGCGTGTTCAATCCCGATTTCCTGGAGCCTTTGGACGAGGTAATCGGAAACCGTGTAGGGGGCTTCGGGCGCGGTCATGTCGGGGCTCCGGGGTTGTTGGGCAGAGGGATAGTGATCAGGCCATTGTGGGAATAGATAAGAGCCGCTCTCAGTTTTTGGCCCCAAGGGCCTGGGCTCGTGCCAGCGTCGCCGGATCGCCACCGGTGACCGGTTCCCAGCCCTGGAGGTGCCTCTCGACCAGACCACGCAGGCAGGCGATATGGCCCGGCTGGTCGTTAAGGCAGGGGATGT
>JBGAUE010000047.1:0-26079 GCA_044228795.1 Chromatiaceae bacterium
TGTATGGTTTATTCACGATGACTGGAAGGCGCCTTATTGGTCGATTGGCGTTTTATTGGACTACGTGGCCAATGCAAGGGCGGTTCGAAAAATTGTCGTACTTGGGGAAATTTCAGATCGTCCGGGTAATTTACGGTCAAAATATTGTAACTTGGTTGAACGTAGCGTAGAGGTTGCCGATATGGTCCTGCTGGTAGGGCCTCCCTGGGGTCAGTCTTTCGTTACAAAATTATTGGAACGGAACGAAAAGGTTATTAGATTCAAAGAAATTTCACAGGCCAACGATTTTCTGAATGAATATCTTCAAGCTGGTGATTTGGTTGTACTGAAGGGGAATTCCAGATCGCATTTAGGACGATTGGCGTTGTCGAAATTAATGTACGTCGGGTGCTGGAAGATGAATTGTAGTTACAAAATGTTTTGCAATGAATGCCGCCATGTTGCAGAAAATTTTTCGGAATAGCTCTATTTTGGCAGATGATTTTCGGCCGAAGCTTGCAGTTGATAAGTCATTCACACAAAGTAACTATAACCTTATCGAGCCATAAGGATTTGCTGTAAGGTAGCTCATGATTCAGTTTCATGAGGCTACAAGCGATGTTACGCGTGACGGTCTTACTGAGTGCTGGTGATCGTCAGGTGTTGCTACACTTGGTCCATCGCGATCCTAACTGGCGGGTCCGAGAACGCGCGCAGAGCGTCTTATTGCTCGCGGCGGGACTGACCTGCCAACAGGTGGCGGATCAGCAGGAACTGAGCATGCAGACTGTGAGTGCGACGCGTCGCCGCTGGTTGGCACAGGGCCTAGCCGGATTACCAGACCGCGCCCGGAGCGGTGCACCGTCCAAGCTCACCGCCGCGGAGACGCACCGGTTGTGGTGTACCTGCAATGCGTTCTTCTTTGTCGGCTTCCTAGGACTGCTGCGTCAGTCGGAGTGTCGCCGTGCTCAGGATGCGAAACGGGACATCCCAGTCCCCCTTTCGCCTTGCGCTCGGCGACAACCATGAGGCCCCGGCCGCCCCGCTCCGGGTCAGGGCTCCGTCACGACGTGTCCCCTGTGGGGACGGTCGGACTCTGCCATGACCCTACGACGAATGGCTCGACGGCGTGTCGGATGCGCTCTGCATACCGCCTCCACGGCTTTGGGACCGGTGGCCCCTACGCCCCTCCGGCGGCACGCTCGCGCCGACGCCTTCCGGGGACTACCGGCCTTCGCTTCGCTCTCCATGGCCGGCAGCGGTGGCTGGGCTGAAGAGACTTGCTAATCAGGAGTACCTATGTCCCCTCGGGGTGGGCCCGGCTAGGCCGATAGCTATCATCTTACCGTTAGGAACAAGCATAATACCAGTCAGTGACCCGCGTTCGCCCCCAAGCGGATGATGTTGATGGAGTAAGGGGGCAGTTGGATCGGCAGACCTGGTTCGGTGCGAACCTCGGGTCCCCGATTCACCTTGGCGGTCCCGTGCGCACCCTTGGGCGCCCACTGATACTGGGCGTTGGAGAGTTGAATAATCTCCACCGGTCCCTCCGCGGAGGTCGCGATCTCCCCTGCCTGGAATTCGATTCTGAGATCATAACTGTCGGTAGGGTCCTTATTGAGGACCAGCAGGCTCCAATGGCCATCGGGAAGGCGTAGGGCAAAGGCGCTGACCCGTTCCAGCCCAAACTTGCGGGCACCTTCGACCCGAACCGGAAAGAGCGCATGGGGCTCGCTGGACGGACCGACCCATTCCGAGTTGATCATCCGGGCAGCGTGGTAGGCTGCGGTCGGGCTACGGATGCGCCAGTCATCATCGGCCACGAACAGGGTATTGTTGCCCCAAGAGTGGCAGTCCAGTTCGTCCATCAGCGCGGCGGGTTCCAAACCGTAGAGAAAGACCCGTGCCGCCCCCTGTTGCAGGGCCAGACCAAGGGTCTCCGCATTGAACAAGGCCCCCTCTAAGTCCACCTCCGCCCGGCAGGCAAAGGCCGAATAGCCGTATTCCGTGATCATCCAAGGGAGGTCGCGCGGCAGACCTTGCGAGCGCAGACCGGTCAACACCTCGTCGAGGATGCGCGGGTGAACTGCCAGTTGCAGGGCGGTGTCACCACAACAGTCGTCGAATGGATACCACTCGAAGGAAAAGAAGCTCAGGCTTGCCTCTCGCCCTCGGGCCTTGAGGTAATCCATGAACCGTGTGATCCAAGAACGTGTCTCAGCTCCGATGGGCCAGGAACGATAGCCGTCGATCGAAGTTTGAAATCCGGGTCCGCCCAGCTTTAGCTCTGGGTCTACGCGCTGCAGGGCATCGGCGAATTGCAGGTAGAGGGCCCCATAGTCCTCGGGCGTGACATACTGGCCGTCCGGCTCCTCGCCCATCTCCACTGGGCCGATCGGGTAGCCCGCCTTGCGCAGATAGGCGATCTCGGCGGCGGCGTTCTCCGGGGTATCGTAGAGCAGCGGCACTGGGATCATCGGGGCCACGGCGCCCGCCAAACCGCTGCGGTAGAAGGCATCGAACCCCGGCTGTTCGGTGTCCCGGTCGCGGTCCCGGGCACGGTGCCAGGGGTCGGTGGACGAGGTGATGACGGTGGTCTGGCGGCCCGAACTCGGGGCGTGCTTCACCTCGTCCTGAAAGGTCCCGTTCGCGGCGATTCGCCCGACCCCCACCTCGCGGATGGCGTATCCCAGGGTGTCGCGTATGTCGTCGGTGGGGGGGCCGGCATAGGCGGAGTCTCGCAGCAGCAGTCGCACGAAGCGGGCCTTGAGGGGCGCGGGTGCCAGGCGGTGCGTCTCACTACCTCCTGACCCCCCCTCGAATTGCCCTTGGGGAAAAGGCTCCCAGGTGTCGCAGATCCGGTTCTCCACATAATCGGCGTGGATGTTGGTGCAATATTCCACGGCCAGGGATCGGGCATAAGGCTCCCCCCAGTCGATGTGCAGGGCATCCAGGGCGGTTGGTTCACCTAGATCGAGCACCACCCAGGCCAGGTGAAGGTCATTGGGTTCATGGGTGAACTGCTGGTCCAGATAGGGGTTCGACTTCCAGAAACTGGCATCATCGCCGTCGTCCAGACGTGAATAGCCATTGTTGTTCGCCTGGTCGATGCTCGATCCCCGCCGCGGCAGACGATAACCGTTGGAAATCTCGATTGGCCGGCCAGGGACGGGGGTAGCATCTGAGGTCCAGTAACCCTCGGCTCGGTCCTTGTGGCTGAACTTGCCAGCGGGGTTCCAGTGCCAGGCCTCCACGGCCAATTCGGTGCGTAAGCGGTAGCTGACGGGACCGAATCCAGCGGCCCGCATGCGACCTAGGTTGGCCCCGCGCAACAGCTTGGAGGTTGATCCCCGGTCATGACCGTCAATGCCGGCCCCAAAGGTCTCGGCGGGTATGAAGGTCCGCAGCGGCCCGGCGGACAGGTCCACCGTCACCTTTAGCTCGCCCGCGGCCTGGGCCGTCGAAACGACGGTGGCCAGCGCCAGGGCCCCAAGCCGGGAGATGGGTAGATACATGTTTGGGATAGGTTCTCTGCGCGAGCTTCCGGATGGTGACGACTGGGTCTGGCTTTGGCCCCACCCTAAGCGACACAAACCCGGGCGGTATGTCCCATACTGGCCAGCGCTTCGACAAGCCAGGGTGGCAAGCATACAATAGCGACCTGTCAAACCCAACGAGATTGGACCCAGGGCTGGTTTGCAACACGGGACGGTCTCCCCAGGGGTACGCCAACCTCGGACCCATCCAGGCCGACCGTACCCACGCCCTTGTTTGTTTAGGATACCCCGATTGTCTGACTCCCCTCCCCGCGCTCTGAACCTGCGGTCAGATCGCCTGTCGCTAATCTTCCTTGGAACAGCCCTGTGAACGACGAGACGAACCGTCCCGTCTTCTTTGACCCCGAGCTCAAGCGCTGGCCGCGGTTGCGTTTGGGGATGCTACTGACCTGGCTGATGCTGTCGGTACTGTTGGGGGCCCTGGTGGTAAGCATCCTGATCAGCCCGGTACTGCCGGCCCTGGCCCTGCCCGGGGTTAGCTTCCTCCCCCATGGCGCCCACAGCCTGCCGGCGATGACGATATCCCCGACACAGGTCCACCCCCGGAATCGTCGTGAGCGCGCCCTGTATGAGGCGACCGCCAAGCTTCAGAAGGAGCGCGAGCGCGGGCTGCAACAGACCCTTGAAGGTCCCATGCAACGGCTCGGTACCTCCGCTGGGCACCCCCTGGCCATCGGCTTTTTCGTCAACTGGGACGACAGCAGCAACCTTTCAATGCGGGAGAACCTGGGTAACCTGGACATGGTTATCGGGGAGTGGCTGCACCTGAAGGATGCGGATGGGACGCTGCGCGAGGACGACCCGGAGCGCACTGCCCAGGCCACGGCCTATATCCGCTCCCACCGCCCCGAGGTCTCGATCGTACCGCTGGTCAACAATTGGAGTGGCACCCAGTGGGAAGGTGCAAAGCTTGGACAGGTCCTGAAGGACCCCAAGGCGCGCGCCCATGTGGTCTCGCAATTGCTCGACTATGTGCAGGGCCACGGCTACGCCGGGATCAGCATTGACTTTGAGGACATACCGGCCAAGGCCCATCCGGGTTTCCGTGACCTGCTCGCAGAGCTCGCCGCCGCCTTCCACCCCACGGGGTTGCAGGTCTCGGTCAATGTCCCCGCCAGCGACCCGGCCTTCAACTATCGCAAGATCGCCGCGAGTGTCGATCTGGTCATCCTGATGGCCTATGACGAACACTGGTCGACCGGTACACCCGGGCCCATCGCCAGCCTGTCCTGGTTCGCCAAGGTCCTGCGCGAGCGTGCCCGTGACGTACCGCTGGACAAGACTATAGTCGGCATCGGTGGCTATGCCTATGATTGGACGAAGGGCAAACCAGCCGAAGAGCGAACCTTTGAGGAGGCGGTCCTGACGGCCCGCGAGTCCGAGGGCAACATCCGCTTGGACGGTCCGTCACTCAATCCGACCTTCGACTATGCGGACGACGACGGTCTGACCCACCACGTCTGGATGCTCGATGCCGTCACTGCCTTCGACCAACTCCAGGTAGTCCGCGCCCTGGGCGCGCGCGGTTTTGCCCTGTGGCGCATGGGTAGCGAGGACCCGTCACTCTGGAAGCTGCTCGGGAAGGACCTGCCCCTCGACGCGGCAGCGGCCGCCCAACTCGCCGAGATGCGCTTCGGTTATGACCTGGATTACGAGGGCACTGGCGAGATCCTACAGGTTACCGCCCAACCGCACGCCGGGGAGCGGGAGATCACCTTCGATGCCAAGCGCAAGCTGATCACGGCCGAGCATTACAAGACCTTCCCATCACCCTATGTCATCACCCGCCACGGTGCACTCGACCACAAGGTTGCCCTAACCTTCGACGACGGCCCGGACCCGGTCTGGACCCCCCAGATCCTCGATGTCCTGTCCGCGGCCCAGGTCCCCGCGGCCTTCTTCATTATCGGTGCCAATGGCGAGTTGCACCCGGACCTGCTGCGCCGCATCGTGCGCGAGGGGCACGAGATTGGCATCCACACCTTCACCCATCCCAACATCGCCACCATCACGGCCACCCAGTTCCAGATGGAGCTGTCTGCCACGCAGCGTCTGTTGGTCAGCGCGGTGGAGCGCCAGTCACTGCTGTTCCGCCCACCCTACGCAGTGGATGCGGAGCCGGAGACCCCCGACCAGGTACGCCCAATCGAACTGGCCAGTGAGCTTGGCTATCTTACCGTTGGGATGCAGATCGATCCGGATGACTGGCAGCGCCCCGGGGTGGATGAGATCGTGCGTCGCACCCTGGCCGCGGCCCAGACCGGCGAGGGCAGCATTATCCTGTTGCACGACGCGGGCGGTGACCGCAGTCAAACGGTGGCCGCCATTCCCAAGCTCATCACGGCCCTGCGCGAGCAGGGTTTCGAGTTCGTCCCGGTCGCCAAACTGCTGGGCCAGACCCGGGATCAGGAGATGCCGCCAGTGCCGGCCGCGGACCTCTGGGAGGTCGTGACCGACTGGACCGTCTGGGCCGCCTTCGGCCTCCTGAATCTGGCTGCGACTACCATCCAATGGCTGTTCCTGCTCGGAATCGTCCTAGGGGTGGCGCGGCTGCTCTTTATCGGTGTGCTGGCGTTGTATCAGCGCTATCGGCGCCGGAACATGCCGCTCGACCCCGACTATGCCCCGACGGTGGCGGTCGTGGTACCGGCCTACAACGAAGAGAAGGTCATTATCCGAACCATCTCCTCGCTCCTGGCCAGCGACCACCCCAGCCAATTCGAGGTCATTGTCGTGGACGACGGTTCCAACGACGCCACCTTCTCTCTGGCCCGCGATGCCTTCAACGACGACCCACGGGTTCGGGTCCTCACCAAGCCCAACGGCGGCAAACCGGCGGCACTCAACTTCGGGATCAGTGCGACTCAGGCCGAAATTGTCATCGCCCTGGATGCGGACACCCTTTTCACGCGTGACACCATCGCCCAACTGGTGCGCCACTTCGCCGACCCCGGGGTGGGTGCCGTCGCTGGCAATGCCAAGGTGGGTAATCGCACCAATCTCATGACCCGCTGGCAGGCCCTGGAATACATCACCAGTCAGAACTTGGATCGGCGCGCCTTCGATGTCCTGAACTGCATCAGCGTGGTCCCTGGCGCTGTGGGCGCCTGGCGTCGGGAGTTGATCCTGCGGGCCGGCGGCTTCACCCGGCAGACCCTGGCGGAAGACGCGGACCTCACCATGACCATCCGGCGTTTGGGTTTTTCGGTTGTTTACGAGGAACATGCGGTGGGTCTCACCGAGGCGCCGGATACCGTGCGTGGCTTCATCCGCCAGCGTTACCGGTGGATGTTCGGCACCATGCAGGCGGGTTGGAAACACCGCGACGCCCTGTTCCGGCCGCGCTATGGCGCCCTGGGGTTCGTAGCTCTGCCCAATTTGCTGATCTTCCAGGTCCTGTTCCCTTTGGTCTCGCCCATCATGGACCTGATGCTGGTCGGGTCTCTTGCCCTGGCGGGGTTCAACCAGGCTCAGCACCCGGCGGAGTTCTCGCCGGATGCCTTGTGGCGGGTCGTCTTCTATTACTCACTCTTTCTGGCGGCGGACTTCCTCGCCGCCGTCCTGGCCTTTGCCCTGGAACCTAAGGAGAATAAATGGCTCCTGGTGTGGCTGGTATGGCAGCGCTTCTTCTACCGCCAGTTGATGTACTACGTCGCCATCAAGGCGACCCTCGCCTCTCTGCGGGGCGTGGTCGTAGGCTGGGGCAAGCTGGAGCGCAAGGCGACCGTTAGGGTTGTTGGCGACCCGGCAGTTCGGCCGCGCACCAGCTAGTTCGACCGGACTCGCTCCAAGCCGTGGCAGGCAACCGCCACTTGCGCAGGAATCTGGGGCTGCCTGGGTCCTAGCCCATCCTTGGCGGACTTGTCCGGGCTGCTGACTATTTTCAAGGAGTTGGCCTATATCCTGGCCAGAGCAAGCAGTGCCCGTACCTGGGCGAGCAGGGATGCTAAGGCGGTGGCTGCCGTGGGGCTGAGGGCGTAGTGGGCATAGTCGAACGATTGTCCAGCGACTGTGAACAGATAGGCGGTGGGTTCCCGCTGGTAAAGGGCTTGGCACCAGGCGAGTAGTTCCCGGGGGTCCAGGAAGTGGGCCATGCTGGAGATGACGCTGTCATCGGCGGTCAGGGGTTGCACCCTGACCTCCCCCGGTTCCCCTTCCACGCAGGCATCGAGAAAGATCACCCGGTCGGCGTCGGCGATGTCCGCCACCAGTTCGGCGGTGAGGATGTGGCGGGAGATGACCCGGACCCCGGGGGCCAGGGGGCTGGCCGCTAGGGCTTCGGCCGCCAGGGGGCCAATGGCGTCATCGCCGCGGATGGGGCTGCCGTAGCCGATAATCAGGATGTTGGGGTGAGGCATATTGGCATTAGGGTTCAATCCTCGGCCTGGATTACGGTATCCCAGCCGGGATGCCCACGAGCACGTTCCGCAGCCGGCTAGCGGCGGGTCAATCGATCCACCACCTGGCCTGTCCCGTCCCTCAGTTCGATCAGCATCGGCATCTGGCCAAAGGCGTGGGAGGCGCAGGAGAGGCATGGGTCGAAGCAGCGGATGACGGCCTCGACCCGGTTCAGCATGCCTTCCTGGAGGTGGTTGCCATCGACATAGGCCGCGGCGACCTGGCGGATGGCCTGGTTCATGGCCAGGTTGTTATGACCCGTGGCGATGATGAGGTTGACCCAGGTTATGAGCCCGTTGGGGTCGATCTTGTAGTGATGCATCAGGGTGCCGCGCGGTGCCTCGGCGACGCCGATGCCCTCGTCGCGGTTGCTGCGGGCGCGGGCGCGGACCCGGGTGTCGAGAATCTCGGGGTCCTTAAGCAGGCGCTCCATCATCTCCACGGCATAGATGATCTCCACCAGCCGCGCATAGTGGTAGTGAAAGCTGCTGGCGATGGGGCCAGACTCCTGGAGCATGTGGAACTCGGCCAAGGCCACGTCGGCATAGGGCGTGCCGCAGTTATTGGCGTTGTTGAGCCGGGCCAGGGGGCCGACCCGATAGACTCCCTTGGGGTAGCCTAGGGGTTTGTAGTAGGGGAACTTCATGTAGCTGAAGTCCTCCACCGCCTCGCCGACCAGACGCTGGAATTCCCAGGTGGGCACCCGATCCTCGACGATACGGCCGCGGGCGTCCTTGAGGCGCAGGAAGCCATCGTAATGCTCCAGGTTGCCCTCCGGGCTGACCAGGCTCAGGAACAGGGTGTCCTGGGTGCCGAAGTTGGACGCCTCGTCTTTGAACTTGGGCACCAGGGTCTTGAAGAAGGCATAGGTGCGTTTCGCAATCTCCAGCCCTTCAGGGAGCAGCTTCTGAAGGGCCTCGCGCTTCTCCGGCGTCAGGGCCTCGCTGACACCGCCCGGGACCACCCAGGTCGGGTGGATCTTTTTGCCGCCCAAGGTTTCGATGATGGTCTGGCCGATCTGCCGCAGCCTGATCCCGTCCTTGGCCAGCGCCGGGTCCTGGCGCATGACGCCGAAGATGTTGCGCGTGGCCGGGTCCGAGTCCCAGCCCAACAGCAAATCCGGGGAGGAGAGGTGAAAGAAGGACAGGGCGTGGGACTGGGTGAGCTGGGCCAGATTGATGATGCGCCGCAGCTTCTCGGCCGTGGGCGGGATGCTGACCGCCAGCAGGTGGTCGCAGGCCTTGTTGGCGGCCAGAATGTGACTCACCGGGCAAATGCCACAGGTGCGGGCAGTCAGCGCCGGCATCTCGCGGTAGGGACGGCCCTCGCAAAATTTCTCGAAGCCGCGGAACTGGGTCAGGTGGAAGCGGGCGTCCTGGACCTCACCCTGATCGCCGAGTTGCAGGCTAATGCGGGCGTGGCCCTCGATACGGGTGACCGGTTCGATGGTGATGGTGCGGCTCATGGAGGCGGTTCCCTGCGGTGGGTCGGTGGTTAGGCTTGGCGAGGCGGGCGAGGAGGGACGAAGTGCCAGATCCCTCAGGCGCCAAAGCGGGTGACCTTGCTGGGGTCCGGAAGGCGCCCAGCTATCAGCTCGCTGAGGACATAGAAGATGGCGTCGGCAGGGGGCGGACAGCCGGGGACGAAAACATCGACCTCTACGCAAGCGTGGATGGGCCGCACCGGGTGAAACAGGGGCGGTACGCCAACATGGGGGATTTGGGGCTGGGTGGTCACGGTCTCCCGATAGGCCCGGTCCATCACCTCCTCCAGTTTAAAGGGGTTACGCATCGCCGGCACATTGCCATTGACGGCGCAGTCACCCAGGCTGATCAATAGCTTGCAGTGCTTGCGGAATTTCTGGGCATGACGCAGGTCGTCTGCGTTGCTGATAGCCCCCTCCAGGATGCCCACATCCACCCGTTCGGGCAGGACCTTGGTATCCACCAGGGGGCTATAGACGATATCCAGTTGCTGGGCCAGGTCCACCAGGCGTTCATCCATGTCCAGGAAGGACATGTGGCAGCCGGAACAGCCGTCCAGCCAGGCGGTGGCCACCCTGATTCTGGCGGCGCTCATTGTGCGTGCCTCCGGCGGGCAAGAATGGGCAGAAAATGCTGGTCCTTGACCATCTCGCCGGCAGAGGTGCCCTGCTTTACCAGGGCGCCAGTAGGACAGACCTGAACGCATTTGCCACAGCCAGTACAGGTCTCGCTCTCGCCCCAGGGTTGCGCCAGATCGGTGATGACCTGGCAATCGCTGCCGCGACCCATGACATCCCAGGTGTGGGCGCCCTCGATCTCGTCGCAGACCCGCACGCAGCGGGTGCAGAGGATGCAGCGGTTGTGGTCCAAGCGGAACAGTTCATGGGAACTGTCCATCTGGTAGCGCGCCTGGCGGTAGGGAATGCGTACATGATCCACGCCACACTTCTGGGCCAAGGTCTGTAACTCACAATGGTTGTTGGAGACGCAGACCGAGCAGATGTGGCTGCGTTCGGCAAACAGGAGTTCGACGATGGTGCGGCGATAGCCTTGCAGCCTCTCGGTATTGGTGGCGATTTGCATACCCTCGGCAACCTGGGTCGAGCAGGCAGCGAACAGGCGACTTTGGCCGGCGATCTCCACCAGGCAGAGACGGCAGGCGCCCCAGATGCTCAGGCCATCCAAATAGCAGAGGCTCGGGATGGGGATCTGGTTCTCCCGGCAGACCTCGATGATGGTCTCGTCCGCACGGGCCGAGAGGTCTATCCCATCGATCGTCAGGGTGACGACCCGGACACTGACTTGGGGATTGGATGGGGGCATGGCGGCTCCGTTGGGGTGTGCGTTGAGAGGCCGGGCTGGGGGGCGGGGCTAGGCCCTGCTCAGCTTGGCCTCGTATTCCTCACGGAAATATCTCAGGGTCGAGAGCACCGGGTTGGGCGCCGTCTGTCCAAGTCCGCACAGGCTGGTGGCCTGGACCACCTCGCAGAGTTCTTCCAGCAAGGCCAGGTCCTTACGGGTGCCCGTGCCCTTGGCGATGCTGTCCAGCAGGGCGTGCATCTGCTGGGTGCCGGCGCGGCAGGGGATACATTTGCCGCAGGACTCGGTCATGCAGAACTCCATGAAGTAGCGCGCCACGTCCACCATGTCGGCGGTCTCGTCCATGATGATCATGCCCCCGGAGCCCATGATGGTACCCAGCGTCTTGAGGCTGTCGTAGTCCACGGGGATGTCCAGATGGGTCTCCGGGATGCAGCCCCCGGAGGGACCGCCCGTCTGGACGGCCTTGAAGGCCTTGCCACCGGGGATGCCGCCGCCAATGGCCGCGATGATCTCCCGCAGGCTGGTGCCCATGGGCACCTCGATGAGGCCCGTGTTGGTCGTGGTGCCCGCGAGGGCGAAGACCTTAGTCCCCTTGGATTTCTCCGTACCGATCGACGCGAACCAGTCGCCCCCGTTGCGGATGATGGGCGCGATGTTGGCGAAGGTCTCAACATTGTTGATGAGGGTCGGGCAGCCCCAGAGGCCGGATTCAGCGGGGTAGGGCGGCCGTGGTCGTGGCTGCCCGCGATTGCCCTCGATGGAGGCCATGAGGGCGGTCTCCTCCCCGCACACGAAGGCCCCGGCGCCCAGGCGAATTTCCACCTCGAAGCTGAAGGGGGTCTCGGCGATTTTGGCACCCAGGAAACCGGAACGCTTGGCCTTGCGGATGGCGGTGGTGAGCCGCTCCACTGCCAGTGGGTACTCGGCCCGCACATAGACGTAGCCTTTGGAGGCACCGATGGCATAGGCGGCGATGGCCATGCCCTCCAGAACCCGGTGGGGATCGGACTCCAGCACGGCCCGGTCCATGAAGGCCCCGGGGTCGCCCTCGTCGGCGTTGCAGATCACGTATTTTTGATCACCCGGTACCTTGGCGACCGTGGACCACTTCAATCCGGCGGGATAGCCACCGCCGCCCCGGCCGCGCAGACCGCTGGCGGTGATCTCCCGCAACACCTCGGCTGGAGTCATCTCACTCAGAACCTGGACCAGGGCGGCATAGCCGCCGACCGCCACGTAGCCCTTGCAACTGTCCGGGTCGATGATGCCGGAATTCTCCAGCACGATGCGCTGCTGGCGGGCGAAGAAGGGCTGATCCGTGGGGCAGCGCAAGTGCTCCAGGGGTGCTCCGCCCACGCTGGCCATGATGTCGGCGGCGTCCTCGGGCCTGACATCCCGATAAAGGGTCGAACCCATCAGATCCGCGCCCGGGTCGGCAATCGCCACCAGCGGGCCAGCGGAGCAGAGGCCCATGCACCCGACGCCTTTGATCTTACACGAGGTGTCGCCGTCATCACGGGCCTGGTTCAGGGACGCCAGGATCGCCGGGGCGCCGGAAGACTGGCAGCTTGCGGCCATGCAGACGCGCACCTCGTGCCGGATATCCGCTTCCTTGGCGCGGTAGCCTTCGGCCTGTTCGGCCAAATCGTCCAGATTCATGTCAGTCGAGACTCTCCAGCTTGGCAATCAAGGGATCAGGGGTCTGCTTGCCTTGCATAGCGCCATCCAGGACGACGGCGGGCGCCAGACCGCAGGCCCCCACGCACCGGGCGATCAGGACCGAGAGGCGGTTATCCTCCGTGGTTTCCCCTGGGCCGACCTCGAAGCGCTCCTGGATAGCCTCCACCAGCCCTCCCGCCCCCTTGATGTAGCAGGCGGTACCGGTACAGACCACGCAGGCGTGACGGCCCTTCGGCTTGAGCATGAAGAGATGGTAGAAGGTGGCGACGCCGAAGACCTTGGACAGGGAGAGGTCGAGGGAGCCGGCTACGAAGCGCATGGCGGTCTCGTCGAGGAACCCAAAGGCGTCCTGAACGCAGTGGAGGGTTTCGATCAGGGCGTGCCCGGCATAGCCGTTGCGGCGCATGGTGGCGTTGACCAGCTTCCAGCGTTTGTCGTCGCTGGGGAGCGGGGGCCGGGATTGCAGCAGGGTCATGTCCCCTCCGTGTCGAGGGCCATCAAAAAGGTCAGTCAGAATCGGCCAAACCTAGGGGCCGGTCACAAAGTCCGAATCTTGTCTTCCTGTTCCCGCATCTTGGCGAGGGCGGCCTCTTGCTCGGCGATCTTGTCGCGTTCCTTCTGGACTACGGCGGGGGGGGCCTTGTCCACGAAACTGGGATTGGCGAGCTTGGCCCTGGCCCGTTCCACATCACTTTGGATACGGGCGATCTCCTTGGCGAGCCGTTGAAGCTCGGCCTCCTTGTCGATAAGGCCCGCCATGGGAATGAGGACCTTCATCTCTCCGACCAGGGAGATGGCGGATTCGGGGGCGGGCTCTCCCGAGCCCAGGACCCTGATCGACTTGGTGCGAGCCAGGAAGTCCAGATAGGGGCGGCTGGCCGCCAGCCAGGCAAGATCCTGGGGACTGGCGTTTTCGATCAGGATCGGCAGGGGCTTGCCGGGGGGGATATTCATTTCACCCTTGATGCGGCGCACCCCGAGGATGAACTGCATGACCCAGTTCATTTCGGCTACGGCAGCGGGGTCCGCCAAGCTGGGATCGGCGACGGGGTAGGGGGCCCGCATGAGGGTATCCCCCTCGATACCGGCGAGGGGCCTGACCTTCTGCCATATCTCCTCGGTGATGAAGGGCATGATGGGGTGGGCCAGGCGCAGCAGGGTTTCCAGGGTCTGCACCAGGGTGTGGCGGGTGCCGCGCTTGGCGGCCTCCGAGCTGGTCGCGGCGGTCAGGATGGGCTTGGACAGCTCCAGGTACCAATCGCAGAAATGGCTCCAGGTGAATTCGTGAAGGGCCTGGGCGGCCTGGTCGAAGCGGTAGCCGCGGATGGCCTCATCCACGCTGGCGATGGTGGTCTGGAGGCGGTCGCGAATCCAGCGGTCGGCGGCGGAGAATTCGTTGTCACCCTTGAGGCCGCAGTCCTGGCCCTCGGTGTTCATGAGGACGTAGCGCGAGGCATTCCACAGCTTATTGCAGAAGTTGCGGTAGCCCTCGGTGCGGCTGAGGTCGAACTTGATGTCGCGCCCGGTGCTGGCCAGGGCGGCAAAGGTGAAGCGCAGGGCATCGGTGCCGAAACTGGGGATGCCGTTGGGAAAGTCGGTGCGGGTGGCCTTGGCGATCTTGTCCGCCAGATGGGGCTGCATCATGCCGCCGGTGCGCTTGGCCACCAGGGGCTCCAACTCGATGCCATCGATGAGATCGATGGGATCGAGGACATTACCTTTGGATTTCGACATCTTGTCGCCGTGGGCGTCGCGCACCAGGCCGTGGATATAGACCTCCCGAAAGGGCACCTGGCCCATGAACTTGAGGCCCATCATGATCATGCGGGCCACCCAGAAGAAGATAATATCGAAGCCGGTGACTAGGACGGAGGTGGGGTAGAAGGTCTGGAGGCGTTCCGTTTCCTCCGGCCAGCCGAGGGTGGAGAAGGGCCAGAGGGCTGAGCTGAACCAGGTGTCCAGCACGTCTGGGTCCTGCACCAGGGGGAAGTCCGCGGCCAGCCCATGGCGTTCGCGCACCTCGGCCTCGGAGCGGCCCACATAGACGTTGCCCTCGCCGTCGTACCAGGCGGGGATGCGGTGGCCCCACCAGATCTGGCGGCTGATGCACCAGTCCTGGATGTTGCGCATCCATTCGAAATAGGTGTTCTTCCAGTTGGCGGGGACGAAGCGGATGCGGCCGTCCTCGACGGCGGCGATGGCCGGCTCCGCCAGGGGCTGGATGCGTACGTACCACTGGTCGGTGAGGTAGGGCTCGATGACGGCGTTGGAACGGTCGCCGCGCGGCACCATGAGCTTATGGTCGCGAAGGCCTTGCAGTAGTCCCAAGCCCTTCAGGTTGGCGACGATGCGCTGGCGGGCCTCGTAACGGTCGAGACCGATGTAGGCCGAAGGGATCAGCTCGCCCTCCTCCGGCTCATTAGCGCGGAGGGCGGCATCCGGGGTGAAAATGTTGATCAGGCCGCCGTGGGGCTGGGCGGCGATGGCAAGTTCGTCGCGATGACGCAGCCAAACGGCATGGTCATTGAAGTCATGGGCCGGGGTGATCTTGACGCAGCCGGTGCCGAACTCGGGGTCGGCGTGCTCATCGGCGATGATGGGGATGCGCCGGCCGGTCAGTGGCAGTTCCACCAACGCGCCAATCAGGTGCTGGTAGCGCGGGTCTTCCGGGTTCACGGCCACGGCGCAGTCCCCGATCATGGTCTCGGGGCGGGTGGTGGAGACCACCAGGTAGCCGGTGCCGTTGGTCAGGGGGTAGCGCATGTCCCACATGTGGCCGGACTCTTCCTCGGACAGCACCTCCAGGTCCGAGACAGCAGTGTGCAGCACCGGATCCCAGTTCACCAGGCGTTTGCCGCGGTAGATGAGGCCCTCCTCGAAGAGGCGCACGAAGACCTCGCGCACCGCCGCCGACAGGCCCTCGTCCATGGTGAAGCGTTCGTGCTCCCAGTCCAGGGAGGCGCCCATGCGCCGCAGTTGGCGGGTGATGGTGCCGCCGGATTCCTCCTTCCAGGCCCAGACGCGCTCGATAAAGGCCTCGCGTCCCAGGTCGTGGCGAGTCTTGCCCTCCTTCTCCAGGAGGCGCTCGACCACCATCTGGGTGGCGATACCGGCATGATCCGTGCCTGCCTGCCACAGGGTCGGTCCGCCGCGCATGCGGTGATAGCGGATCAGGGCATCCATGATGGTGTCCTGAAAGGCGTGGCCCATGTGTAGGCTGCCGGTCACGTTCGGCGGGGGGATCATGATGCAGTAGGGGTTTTCGCCCGGGGCGGTGGGGGCGAAATAACCCCGTTCCTCCCAAATCCGATACCAACCTTGTTCCAGGGCCTGGGGGTCGTAGTTCTTGTCGAGCATGATGGTGGGTGAAGGCGGTGGGCCAGCGAAAGGATGGCGAAAGTATAACCGATCGACCGTGGGCGGGGGTCCCGGTGGTCGCGCACGGCCTCGATTTGCCGCTCATCCTCGACTCGTCGCTTACCCTGCCTTGTGGGTTGCAGGCTCCCGGGATCGTCACCTTTCCGTAGCATTCAGGTGTCATGCTGGCTTTATTTTCCGCCGTCCTAAGCCAGGTGAACCGGTTTGGATGTAACATGCGCGGCACTCGGGGGCGGCCTAGGGCATTCCGCCGGATTTCTGGCTGAGACGCTTTGGCGGCGGGAACACGCGGGTTTGCCCGCTGGCTGGCCCCGCCTAAGCCCCTGCTCATTTCATAATCTTTAAAACCTTTAGAGGTAAGCGACGCGATGGACACCCAAGCCAAGAAACATGTTTTCGCCTTCGAGGAAGGCAATGGCAAGGATAAGAAACTGTTGGGCGGCAAAGGCGCCAACCTGTGCGAAATGACCCAGCTTGGGCTCAATGTCCCGCCCGGTTTCGTCATCTCCACGGCGGCCTGCCTCGAATACCTGGCCTCGCCCTCCCGTGTCCTGCCGGATGGCGTCATGGATGAGGTTCATCAACAGATGAAGGCCATGGAGACCAAGACCGGCAAGGGCTTCGGCGATCCGGATAATCCCCTCCTGGTATCAGTGCGCTCGGGTTCGGCCATGTCCATGCCCGGCATGATGGACACCATCCTCAATCTCGGCCTCAATGCCGCAACCCTGAAGGGCCAGATCAAGCAGACGGGCGACGAGCGATTCGGCTATGACGCTTACCGTCGCTTCATTCAGCTCTTTGGTAAGGTGGCCCTGGGGGTCCCGGATGAACTGTTCGACAAGCAGTTCGACATCGTCAAGCATCAGGCTGGGGTTAAGGAGGATGTCGGTCTCTCCGCCACCGATCTCAAGGATATCAGCGAGCGCTTTATCAGGGTCGTGGAGGAGTACACCGGCAGGCCTTTCCCGGCGGACCCCTTCGAACAACTCGAGATTGCCATCAAGGCCGTCTTCAATAGCTGGATGGGCCGCCGCGCCGTCGATTACCGCCGCCAGTTCAATATCACCCCGGATCTGGCCAATGGTACCGCTGTCAACGTGGTGACCATGGTCTTTGGCAACCGGGGGGATGACTCCGCTACTGGTGTTGCCTTCACCCGGAACCCCGGCACGGGCGAGAACAAGCTCTATGGCGAGTATCTGGTCAACGCCCAGGGCGAGGACGTGGTGGCCGGCATCCGCACCCCCATGCCCATCGATCGCATGGATGCCGAGATGCCCCGCCTCGCCCGTGAACTGGAGGAGTTGCGCGCCAAGCTGGAGACCCATTACAAGGAGGTCCAGGACTTCGAATTCACCATCGAGCGCGGCCAGTTGTTCTGCCTCCAGACCCGCAACGGCAAGATGAACGCCCAGGCCATGGTCCGCTCCTCGGTGGAGATGGTCGGCGAAGGGCTCATCACCCAGGAGCAAGCGCTGCTGCGCATCCAGCCTGACCTGCTGGAGCAGATGCTCTTCCCGCGTCTGGACCCCTCCCATCGTGCCGAGCCGGTGGCTCAGGGCCTGCCGGCCTCGCCCGGCGCCGCCCATGGCATCGCCGTCTTCGACGCCGATCGCGCCGAACAGATGGGACGCGACCTGGGGCAGAAGGTGATCCTGGTCCGCGAGGAGACCAAGCCCGAGGATATCCATGGCTTCTTTGCCTCCCAGGGTATCCTCACCTCCCGGGGCGGCAAGACCTCCCATGCCGCCGTGGTGGCGCGCGGCATGGGCAAGCCCTGTGTCGCCGGTGCCGAGGGTATTAGCGTGGATGTCGCCCGCCGCGAGGCCTATGTGGGCCATACCAGCTTCCGCGAGGGGGACATCATTACCATTGACGGTACCACTGGCAAGGTCTATCTGGGCGCGATCCCCACGGTGGAGCCAGACTTCACCAACGAGCTGAACGTACTCCTCGGCTGGGCCGACAAGGTTGCCAAGCTCAAGGTCATGGCAAATGCGGACACCCCGGATGATGCCCGCCGCTCCCTCAAATACGGTGCCGTCGGCATCGGCCTGGCCCGTACCGAGCGCATGTTCAACGACGTGGAGCGCCTGCCTATCGTCATCGAAATGATCGTCTCGGAGAGCCCGGAACAGCGCCAGGCCGCCCTGGACAAGCTGCTGCCTCTACAGCGCAAGGACTTCCGCGAGCTCTTCGAGGTGATGTCCCCTTATCCAGTGACCATCCGGCTGCTGGACCCGCCCATCCACGAATTCCTGCCCAACGAGAACCAGTTGGAACGTGATCTGTCCGAGCTGCGCCAACTGGCCGCCACCACCCGTGGCCTGGCGGTTCTGGCTGGGACCATGGGCCTATTGCATGCCAGTGATCATGCCCGCCAAGAGGTCAATGCCATGCGCCAGATGGTCGATCCGGCGATGGTGGAGGATGCCATCGCCAAGAAGGAGACCATGCTGCGCAAGGTGCGTGCCCTCTACGAGACCAACCCCATGCTGGGCCACCGCGGCGTGCGTCTGGGTATCACCTTCCCCGAGATCTACCAGATGCAGATCCGCGCCATCCTGGAGGCGGCGGCGGAGTGCTCGCGCATGGGTACCGAGGTTCATCCCCAGATCAAGGTGCCCCAGGTTTGCACGGCCGAGGAACTGCGCAAGGTCAAGTCCTGGGTGGATGCTATCCACGCCGAGGTGGCGGAGCAATATGGCCATCCCGTGAGCTTCAAGTTCGGCACCATGATTGAGGTGGTGCGGGCCTGTATGCGCGCCGAATCCCTGGCTGAAGAGGCGGAGTTCTTTTCCTTCGGGACCAATGACCTGACCCAGGCGACCTTCTCCTTCTCCCGGGAGGATGCGGAGAACAAGTTCCTGCCCCTCTACAACAACTCCGGCATCCTCCAGGACAATCCCTTCGAGGTGCTGGACGTCAAGGGCGTGGGCAAGTTGATGAAACTGGCGGTGGATTGGGGCAGAAGCGTCCGGCCTGGCATGCATGTGGGCATCTGTGGCGAACATGGTGGTCATCCCGCCTCCATCGCCTTCTGCCAGGAGGCGGGCCTGGACTATGTGAGCTGCTCAGGCCCCCGTGTTCCGGTCGCGCGCCTGGCTGCCGCTCACGCCGCCTTGCAGGCCCGATCGGCGTAAAATCTCTGGCCAGAAGGAACTGGCCGGACATTCCGTCCATAAAACAGGGGTCGAAGTTAGCTTCGGCCCCTGTGTATTGAGCGGGTGCTTGACCTGCCCGTGCTGATGCCTGTGATCAGCGCTGCCCTTCCAGCTTCGCAATCCTCTCCGCTAAGGGCGGGTGGCTCATGAAAAGCCGCTTGATACCGTCCCCGATCCCACCACTGATGCCGAAGGCGGCGAACTCGCCGGCTGGAAGATCGCGCGGCTCCTGGACGCGCTGCAGGGCGCGCAGGGCTGACGCCATCTTATTGCGGCTGGTCAGGCCGGCACCCCCGGCGTCGGCGCGAAACTCGCGATGGCGCGAGAACCACATCACGATCATGGTCGCCAGGATCGACAGCAATACCTGAGCCACCATGGAGACGATAAAGTAGGCGGGTCCATGTCCCTGCTCCGTCTTGAATATGACCCGATCCACGAAATGACCGATGATGGTGGACAAGAAGATCACGAAGGTGTTCACCACCCCCTGCACCAGGGTCAGGGTCACCATGTCGCCGTTGGCCACATGGCTGATCTCGTGGCCCACCACCGCCTCCACTTCATCGCGGTTCATTTGTTGCAGCAGGCCCGTGCTCACCGCCACCAGGGCGTCGTTGCGGTTCCAGCCCGTGGCAAAGGCATTGGGGTCCGGTGAGTCGAAGATACCCACCTCCGGCATCTTGATGCCCGCCGTTTGGGACTGGCGCTCCACGACGGTTATCAGCCAATGTTCGAAGGGCGTGGTGGGGCTGTCGATAACCTGGACGCCCATGGAGCGCTTGGCCATGCCCTTGGACATCAGGAGGGAGATGATCGAACCGGAGAAGCCGATCAGCGCCGCCCAGACCAGCACGGCCGACAGGTTGAGATCAACGCCATTAGCCTGCAACAGACCCTCGAAACCCAGTAGCTTGAAGACCAGGCTGATGACCACGAGTACGGCGATGTTAGTCGCGAGGAATAAAAAGATGCGTTTCATGTCGATAATCTCTCTTGTGGCAAAGGGGGCAGGGCGGTTGCCAGGCCCGGTTCTGATGGGCGGCGCGCTGCCGCTCTTAGCGACGATTTTGCCGGAAGACCGAGGTCCCACGCCATCCTGTCGGACCACAAACTTCGGGTTCAGGTTCGGGGAAAAAAAGGCTGGACAGGTCTGGTGGGCCTCTATAAAATTCCCCCTCTCGATTGATTCGGGGCCATAGCTCAGCTGGGAGAGCGCAACACTGGCAGTGTTGAGGTCGGCGGTTCGATCCCGCCTGGCTCCACCAACTATCGGATATCCAGCCGAAAGCTAGTCCCTCACCCTCGACTGGTTATCACAACTTTCTAAGTCCCCATCGTCTAGAGGCCTAGGACACCGCCCTTTCACGGCGACAACCGGGGTTCGAATCCCCGTGGGGACGCCAATTAAAACAAGCACTCAGGCCCCGTTCGCGGAGCTTTCTGCTGATTGGGAAATATCACACTCTATCACCGCCCTCATTAAGTGCATCTGGGCGATGGAATCCCACAGGGAGAAGGGTGACAGGTGAGCGATTCGACGTAAGCTCTATCTACTCCCTGGAAAATTATGCCGCCGCTCGTTCCCGAATCGTATTCAGCACCTCAAGAATCTGTGTGACCTTGGCCGGTGGGAAGATACCTAGCGGCCCTTGAGCATTGAGGTCGGTGTATGGCGACTGGAACAGTCTGTCAGGCTCCATTAGCCCGCTCTGCGTCAGTTCCAGCACGATGAGGTTGACGAACTCGATTTGATTCGATGTCGCCGTTGTGCCGCTGAGGAATGCGTTGAAGGCCTGCATGGCCGCTTCGTGGTCGAGACCCACCAGTGAGCGGATGAAGAGGCCCAGCCCGTGGCACTTCTCCTTAGCCTCATGGATAAGTTCCGGGGAGCCACCCGCCTGCACCAACATCTTTTCCAATTCGACCAAGTCGGACGGGGTCAGGGGCTGATTCCGGCGGAGGCGTTGCAGGGAGAGATGCGATTCATGGGCCTTCAGGAAGACTCGGGCCTTGTCCTTGAACTTCACCATGTTGAGGCCAGTGGTGACCTGCGGCAGGTCTATCTCAACCCCATCACCCATTTCGTCCGCGAAGTGGGTATAGACGATGTGCTTCCTGCCCTTCTCGATGAGCTTGATGAGGGCGCGGAGTTTGCGCCGCGCCGTTTCCAACATCGGCACGGTGACGCCTTCCCACCACTCGTCGCTAATGATGGACTGGATGAAGACGATTTCCGCCTTGATGGCCGGAATGTTGGCTTGCTCTTCCAAGGCGCTGGCGATGGCCTGAATTTGGTCTTTGAGGTTGGCGAAGTCGGGCTTGGCCTGCAGGATGGCCAACTGGGCGCGCAGCACCAGCATGTCAAAGCGCTTGGCCTCCTCGTCATCATCAGTCAGCTCCGAGGGCAGTCCGGCGACATGGGCCCGAAGTTCATGGTGGTCCTCGGGGGTGAGCATCTGCCACGCGCCCACCTTGGCGAACTTATCGACGTACCTGCGCTGGGGCCGCACGACAAAGTTATCGATCCTCATCGCCGCCACCCTCTGATGCAGCATCGCTGCCGTCTCAAGGCGTAGCTGCTTCTCGGTCAGATGGCCGCCATACGGGATCTGAAGTTTCTCCGCAAGATCGGCGCTATAGGCGAGCTTGCTGTCGAGTTCGGCAATGACCTCCAGCCGTGCCTTGAACAGCCGGGTGCCCAGCGGCTCGGCACTGGCGCCTTCCGACACCTTCGGGTTCTGACTGAAGAATTCGAGGTTCTGGCAGAAGTCGAAGATGAAGAAGTTCTGCTTGTCCTCCCCAGGGCCAAACAGGTCCTGGCACAGCCGGGTGCCACGCCCGACCATCTGCCAAAACTTGGTCTTGGAGCGGACGATTTTGAAGAAGACCAGATTGACCACCTCGGGCACGTCGATGCCGGTATCCAGCATATCGACCGAGATGGCGATGTGCGGCATCTTGTCTTTGTTGGAGAAGTCGTCGATGAGGCTCTGGGCGTATTCGGTCTTGTAGGTCACTACCCGTGCAAAAAGGCCCTTGTAATGCGGATAGTTGGCGTCGAAGCGTTGGGCAATGAAGTCGGCATGGTCATTGTTTTTCGCGAAGATAATGGTCTTGCCCAGACGGTCGCCGCCCGCCACCTTCTGGCCCTTGGTCATCAGGGTTTCGAGCACCTTATCGACGGTATCGGTGTTGAACAGCCATTTGTTGATGGCCTCCGCGCCCACTTCATCCGGGGTGGTCCCATCCTCGTTCCACTCCTTGGCATCCCACTCCTCCTGCTCTTCCTCGCTCAGGTCGTCGTATTTGATGCCTTCGCGCTGGAACTTGAGTGGGACCGAGATAGCCAGCGGCGGCACCAGATGGCCGTCGGCCACGGCCTCGTCGAGGCCATAGGCATCCGTCAGCACCCCGATTTCGAGGTCGAACAGGCCGTAGGTGTTGTGGTCGATTTCGTCCTTGGGCGTAGCCGTCAGGCCGACCAGCAGGGAGTCGAAGTAGTCAAAGATGGCGCGGTACTTCTGATAGACGGAGCGGTGGGCCTCGTCGATGATGATGAGGTCAAAATGGCCGACACCGAAACGGCGCTGGCCGTCAACAGACTCATCAATCAGCCCCATCATGGTCGGGTAGGTCGAGACATAGACGCGGCCCTCGGTAGCCTTGTCGGTGACCAGATTGACCGGCGAGGCATCCGGCAGATGGGCCTTGAAGGCATTCACCGCCTGATTGACCAGCGCCACGCGGTCGGCCAAAAACAGGATGCGTTTGGCCCAGTTGCAGCGCATCAGCACATCGGCCAAGGCGATGACGGTGCGGGTATTGCCTGCTCCCGTCGCCATCACCAACAGTGACTTGCGCAGGTTATCGACCTCGAAGGTTTCACCCACCCGCCGTACGGCCCGGGTCTGGTAGTAACGCTCGATGATGGCCTGGTTGATGGCGGCCCCGGCCAACTTCCTGCGGCTGGTGCGACGCTGGATGGCGAGTTCGAGTTCCTGCTTCTTGTAGAAGCCCTGGACGGGACGCGGCGGATAGGCCAAGTCATCCCATAGCCAATGCTCGTAACCGTTGGAAAAGAAGATGACCGGGCGCTGGCCGTACCTCTTCTCCAGACAGTCGGCGTAGAGCTTGGCCTGCTGCTGCCCGATGCTGGGGCTTTTGGTGGTGCGCTTGGCTTCAATCAGGGCCAATGGCTTGCTGTCATCACCCCAGAGGACGTAATCGACATAGCCGATACCCTGAGGGTTGGGCATGCCGGTAACCTCGACCTCGAAGTTCTTAGTGGGGTCGAGATGCCACCCCGCCTCCTTAAGCAGGACGTCGATGAAGGCCTTGCGGGTTTCCGCCTCCGAGTAGTCGTGGGTGTCGGGTTGGGCGGTATTGGCCTGCTTGGTGGCGGCGACCTCTTCGCGGAGCCTGTTGAGTTCCTCGTTCAGCGCTGCCTTGTCGGCCAGCAGGACGGAGAGATGCTCGTCCTTGGCTTGCAGGTCGGCTTCCAGCTTTTGGAGTTGCTCCCGTGTCTGTACCGGGATGGCTGAGGCCTCCGGCAGCAGGCCCAGGTTGAACTTCAGGCCGGGGTTGGGGCGGGAGGTTCTGCCGTAGGTGCGGGCCAGCCAGTAGCAGATATGGAACAGCTCCCGGGTGGCGTTGATGCCATCGCTGGGCACCATCCTCTTGGTGCTGTGCACCGCCATATTGCCCAGGTCCTTGATGAGCCGGGCCTTGGTGAAGAGGGCATCGCCGATCGTCTGGCGGAAACTGGGTTCGTGGATCAGCGCACTGAGGTTGTCCTGATAGGGCAGGCGCAGGGCGCGATCATGCTTGTAGAGCCAGGCCACGGCCAGTTCCAGGGTGCGCCGCGCATAGAAGCAGGATGCGCGAGCATCGGTGGTTGCCAAGCGTTCGGTCTGAGTTGCCAATTCCAGCAACCCCGGCCATTCAGCCCGCAGAAAATCGAAATTCGATGCGGTCACAGCGTGTCACAGCTCCCTGTCATAGCGTGTCATAGCCCACTTCCATCGCCACGACATAGGCACGATGGGGATCGGTGGCCAGCCCCACCTCCCGGATAAGCCCCTTGTCCAGCAAAACCTTCAGATCGCGTTGCAGGGTGCGGCGGCTGACCTCAGGGAACAGCGGCGTCAAGGCGGCCAGATTCAAAGACCCCGCCGCCAGCAGTTCGCCGAGCAATTCCGACTGACGTGCGGAAAGCCCTTGATCCCGGCCCGTCACATCGGCGCGGATCACCGCCATGCCACGGGTCTTGACCTCCTCAAGCTGAGCGGCCAAACCGGCAGCGAAATAATCCAGCCAGCCGGTCAAATCCATGCCCTGCTCGCGCACCGCCTGCAAGGCGGCATAAAAGCGGCTGGGGTCACGATCGTAGAACTCGCTCAGGGTAAAGAGGCGCTTGAAGTCATAGCCCGACCGATACAGACATAGCGTGGAGAGCAGGCGTGAGGTGCGCCCGTTGCCATCCACAAAGGGATGAATATGCACCAGTTGAAACTGCGCAATCCCGGCCACCAGCACCGGATGCATGATCGACTCATGGCGCAACCACACCACCAGTTCGCGCATCTGTATCGGCACCTGTTCCGGTGGGGGCGGGGTGTAAATCACCGCCTGGGACTGGCTGTTGGCGACATAGTTCTGGATATGGCGATACGCGCCCGGCTGGGCCTCGTCACCACGCACGCCCTGCACCAAGCGCTGGTGGATTTCGCGGATGAGCCCCTCGGTGATGGGATCGCCGCTTTCCAGATAATCGGCCACCAGATGAAAGGCTTCGCGGTAGTTGAGCAGTTCGCGGCTATCGTCGGACCGCGCCTCGGATAAGGTCTCGCCCGCCCATAAACGCTCTGCTTGAGCCAGGGTGAGCTGAGTGCCTTCGAGATGGGTGGTGAAGTGCGCCTCGCGCAGCAGCGCCTGCTGGCTCATGCGCCGTAGCCATTGCTCCGAGAGCCTGGCCGCCTCCAGAAACCCGCGCGCCCGCTCGATGGCCGCCAGTGCGGCGGTCATGCTGTGGGTGATGGTGAAGCGCGGGGCGAAGTTGCTCACCTAGAGCTCTCCCCGGAAGGCGCGGTGCTGGAGGGAGGAAAAGAGGCAATCAATCTCTTTGAGTGATTGATGATGAATAAGCCGCTGTCGGCCAACCTCTTCAGTCATGGTGACGAAATCGTGCTGAAGGGAATCTGGCGGAACTGGGATACGGAAAGACCTAATGTCGTCGAAGTTCAATCCGGCTTTAACACCCTGTTTGTTACGCCCCATCACTACGCGCTGACCTGCAGGAGAGGCAAGGAAAGCAGACAGATACCTTGGCATAACTGCTCGGGTCCTAAGGATTGAGAGGTGCTGGTTAATATGTGCTTTGCCAATATCGGGCGGAACAACAGCAGTTCTTCCTAAGTCGGCGGTAATGCTCAAAAGAACATCCCCTTCGCGAACCTCTGTTCGTCGCGCCTCAGCAGAATCTGGTGCAGACACGAAAGCAACGTCGGTCAGGTCAAGTTCATCACAACAAACGTTCTGAATTCGCAGGAACAGTGCGCCAGTTTCAGAGTAATACTCAGCCCACCCGCGGGAGCCACTGGTGAGAAATTCCAGCATCTCTCCCAGTGGTTTGACAGCCCATTTTTCGTGGATGGTTTGGGCGTCCCCAAACATCTCAATGAAAATCGACTGCCTGAGGCTGTCGAATTGCGCCAAGGCTTCCCGGCGCTTGGCGCGGAGGGCATCGACTTGGTCGAGGATGGCGGCGATGCGGCGTTGTTCGGGGAGAGGGGGGACGCTTATCGGCTCTCCATGTATAAGATTCCTATTCAGTGTCGGAACCCCTGCTCCCTGGGAAAATCTTTCTAATCCGAAGGACTGAAGCAGGTAATAAACCCAACGAGTGTCGTTTCCATGGAAGTCGGTTACATAGAGTGATGTATTGAGTGGCCAGTAATCGCCCTCAACGAAATGAACTTTTCCAATCGTTCCACTTCGGCCGGTGACAACACCCGGCCCCTTGCATTTGGCTATTTGTCAAGTCCCGGCTGATTGTATGGTCGCTTGTGAAAGAGTTCAGGGTGGTCGCGGTACCAAGTTTTGAGGCATTCG
>JBGAUE010000048.1:0-14564 GCA_044228795.1 Chromatiaceae bacterium
CCCTCCGGCGGCACGCTCGCGCCGACGCCTTCCGGGGACTACCGGCCTTCGCTTCGCTCTCCATGGCCGGCAGCGGATGAATTGCTCGCCAGCTCGAATTCCACCCGAAGGTTTAGCATCCCCTCTCCGTAGCCTTCCTGTTGTGCACGCTGCTGGATGTAGCCCTGCAAGGTTTCCGGGATGCTCGTGGTGCTGTCCTTCTGCAACTCGTAGCTGATACCCAGGGTCTCCCTGATGCGGAAGTTCGTCGTCAGGTTGCGGGGCGTTTTGGCGAGAAAATCGCTGGCCTGATAGGTCGTCCGAGTGCCGCCTTCCTCCACGAGTTGGACCAACTCCGGGGAGATGCCTGCGACCTTGCCCCGGATGCCATCGCCAAGCAGGACCCAGTCGCCTTTTCTGCAGGGAAACCAGGGCTCGTCGCGCTTGGCCGGGCGAGACTTGAGGTCCACCAGATCAGCAATCGGCACCCTTTGGGTCAGCTCCGCTACCGGATTGACCAGGGTACAAAAGACATTGATCTGGCGTACCTGCCAGGGGAGCCCGTCGAGCTGAATGCGTTCTCCCTCGCGCACTGAGCCGATGTTCAGGAACATCTGGATCTGATGCAGGTAGCGGGGCAGGGCCTGTCTGAGGGTCCAGGCAGCGCCAAGCAGGAGCAGGATGCTGAGGCTGAAGAGCACCCAGTCTCCGCCACATAGAAGACGACCATGGGACCGATGATGACGAGGAAAAAAGTGACGATCCGATGGATCAGCTCGGTCAGGCGAATGCGGAAACTACGGTGCAGCTTCTTGAACCCCGGCACGAAACGCAGCATCGCCAGATGGGTCCAGTGGGAAAGGAGCAGGAAGCCGATCACCACCGCCAGGGCGATAGTTAGAAAGAGCCCCCGTTGCTGAAAGAAGGTCTTGAGGTAGCTCTGGGATGCCTGGGTGAGGGACACCTCGGTCGAGATCAGCTCTTGCAGTTGCAGCTGCGCCGCCTGCGCCTCGTTCTGCATGAAGGTCTTCTGGCGCTGCCACTTATCCAGCGTAACCTTCAGCGCCTGGGTGACGGCCTTGTCGTCGCTGATAGACAGTAGCCGCTCTACATTGGCGATGGCCTGCTCGATGACGGGCAGACTTTCCTCATAGTTGGCGATTTTGTCCTTCAAGTCGGATTTCTGCCGAACGTGGGACGTCATCTCCTTAATCTCGTCGAGCGCCGGCTTTAGCAGGGCGAACAGCTCCTTTTGGAAGTTGAACTCCTCCGAGGCAGTCTCGCGCAGAATCGTGATATCAGTGCCCGCGGAGATGTTCTCGAAGTTTTGAGTCACCGCATGTAAATCGGATTCCAGCTTGTTGACCTGTAACTTCAAGTTTTCCTTCTCGGCATCGGAGTGAGAAGCGCCGATCTTCTCGTTGACATCCTTGATATCCTTGAGCATGGCGTTGCGGAGATCGACGAAGGAGCTTAGGGTATCGACGGTGCCAGCGACGAGCCGGGTTCGGGGCTCCGCCGCGTCGGCGCCGGGATCAGCCACTGCCGGCTGCCCCGGCTGCGCAGAGATCGAGCTTGCCAGGAATAAACAAAGGAGGCCGGTGAGCGGCGCGCTGGGGAGATGCATGGGGGTTGATTTCCTGATCACGAGGTCGCAATGGTCGCAATGATCAAGTCTCGCATTGCTGCACCCGGGGAGCTCTTTACCGGTTCATTACGGCGATACCTGCTCCCTGCGCATTCGCTGACCCATTTGCTTTCTGCAGGACAGGAGGCGGATTTTGACTTGTTCCTCTCTTAGGCTATCCCTACCGTTGTGGCTTGGCGGCTGATCTTAGCATGGCCCCTCGGCAAAGGTCTTCATCGGCACCAACCCTTCCAAGCCTGATGCCCCGCAATATCACCCCGGTGCCACGGTACCTCTCTCCAACCCCACCGCCGATACCCTCGGCTGCTCTGCTCCGCCAGGGCTGACCTGCGGCATATCTACACCCAGGAGTACGAATATAAACTGGCCGGCGTCGTGTTGCTCGACCTGGCGCCCGTGGGGGCGGTGACAGGGGATCTCTTCGCCAGGACCACAGCCACGGCAACGGAGCGGCGCGAGCGGCTGATGGCGGTGCTGGACGGGGTGAACACGCGCTGGGGGGGCGCGGAACCTTGCGCTATTTGGCGGAGGGCTTGGTACAGCCCTGGCAGATGCGCCGGGCCCGGATGACGCCCCGCTATACGACCTGTTGGGAGGAATCGCTGGGGGTGGTGTGAGGGCCAGCGGAGGGGTGACCCCGGGAGGAGACGGCGCGGCCGGCCGGCAGGCCCCGCCATGGCCATGCAAGGTCGCGGGTGATTGCGCCGTCTAGGACCAGCAGGGGGCACCAGCCGGGCGTCAATCGGTGCCGAAGGGGGTCGTTAACCGCTGGGCTGCCAGCTATTTGCCCTTCACGCAGTAATCACCACTACGGTAATAGTGCGGCGGACAGGTCGATCCCTGCCTAACCAGGGGCGGATCTACATCAACCTTGGAAGGCACGCAGTAGTCACCACTGCGATAATACGTCGGAGGACAGGTAGAACCCTGCCGGGTGATGGCGGGTTTGGTATCGTGGCTAGAAGGCGTGCAATACTCGCCGCTACGATAATAACCAGGCGGACACGTGGGACCTTCCCGGACGATGGGTGCGGCGGCTTGCGCCCCGGTAACGAACAGACAGAGCCAAAATAGCTTTTTCATAAAGTGACTCCTTATAGGCACCTCAGCGCGGGACAGGGGGGCTCAATCGTCGTCATCGTGCCAGCGCGGGCGGGGGCGGTGCTGCTCACGCCACTCGTGTTCACGCCACCGGTGCTCACGCCACTCCTGGTCGCGGTAGCCGTCATAGCCGCCGACGGCATAGGCCGACGCTGGGTAGACGCGCTCAACGATGATCGGGGCGGGGGCATAGCGCTCGACCACGACCGGTGCTGGCGCAACGTAGACGGGAAACGGGGCGGCACCGGAGGCCATGAGGCCGCCCACCACACCGCCGACGATGCCGCCGAGAACCGCTGCGCCTTGGTCGTGCCCATAGGCGAAGGCATGGATGGGCAGCGTGGACAGAGCCACGCCGGTACCGAGAGCGATGATCCACCTTTTCACGTTGTTACCTCCTCGCGGTGTGAGCGCCTGACCGGTCGCAGGGGTGTGCCGGCCTTCTGGAAGAGGATGATAAGGGGCAGACGCTGAACGCGAACTGAACGGCCGAATAAGCGCCCGAGACGGAGATGGGCGCCGTCCTCGAGGGTGTGCGCGTCACGCCTGATGGACACTCGGTGAAATCAGCACGCCCCCCGGATACCAAAAAGATACCCGGAAACTGTCAAGTACGCCACCACCAACGGCACAGTCCAAGGCTAGCAGTGATGACGTCGCCACAAGCTGGCCTATTGGGCCCCCCAGCTACTCCTACCGCCCCTGGCCTCCCAGGGGCTCAATAAGACCCGCAGTTATAGGCACTCCGTACCTCGTAACCCTGTTGGTCCCAAAGCGCACAGACAGCCTGCGTTGCCAGCACGGCGCTGGGCTGCGCCGCAATGGCCGAGGCCGGAGCCTGCAGTTGCAGGTATTTCCTGGGATGAAGCAGTTGGTCTGCTTGATCCCGTGGCCAATTGGGGAGCGAGGCGGCGCCATTCGGGTCAGAAGCCACCGCAAACTGGAGCCAGTAGGTCCTGAGAGCCGAAGACAGGCTGACCTCGTCCGAGGTGAAGGTCTGGCGCTCAAGGGCCATGTTGACCGGGTTGCCGAAGACGAACGGCAACTCATCGGCGTGGCAAACGGCCGGGCTGGTGGAACAGGCCTGGGCAATCGGTTTCAGGGGCCACTTTGCATTCGGCTCATCCCAGATCGAGAAGGACCCGTGGTGGATATTGTGGTAGCGAAAGACCGGGTTCGTCGGCACCACGGAGCGCACCATCGCCGCGAATTCTCGGTTGAAACAAGTCCACAGGTAGTCGGTCACGGCCTGCTCGAATTGGGCCTGTTTTCCGGCACCGGGCATGAGGATGTCGTAGGTTGCCAGGATCTCCGCGGCCGGGGCCGCCCCGAAAAGGAAGTCCATGAGAGCGGCATAGACGCTGCCACTCACCAGGTCATTCGCAGGAATATCCGCGAGAAAGGGGATGCTCTCGTTGCGGTTAGAGCCGAGCATGACGGGCTTGGTGATCGCCGAGGCGATGGGGTCCGCGACGATGAAGTCGCCATCGAGGACCGGATTCCAAGGCAGGATGGCCTGGAGGCCCGCGCACTTCACTTCCTCTTTCGTGTAGGTGGCGTATTGGTTGGCCACGACCTTCCGGAGGCTGAGCCCCCGCAGACAGGCCAGTTCTCCGCCGGAGGCGTTCCGGCAGCCGGTGGCGGCGAGATAGACGTCGGCCTTGGCCTGGGCCTCATCCAGGGCCATGTAGGGGACGGCGTAGCCGCTCTCCATCACGGCCCTGGCGAAGAGGGACTGGTGACCATTGGCCTGGATACTGAGATGGAGCGCGGTGGACTGGGCCCCGGCGCTCTCCCCAAAGATCATGACCCGGTTGGGGTCGCCGCCAAAGAGAGCGATGTTCCGCCTGACCCACTGGAGGGCGGCGGTCTGGTCCTTAATGCCAAAGTTGCCAGCGAGGCCAAGCCGGTTGCCGGCCAGGAAGCCTAGGGCACCGAGCCGATAGTTGAGGGTGACGAAGACGATATCCTGGCCCAGGGCGTGGCCGGTCTCCAGGAACTGGGAGCCGTCGTACAGATTAAGGTTGACCGGCGGGTCGGCATCACCGGCAGCCGTGCCGCCCGAACCGCTGATAAAGGCGCCACCATGGATGAACACCATGACGGCGAGATTACCCGTGCCGTCGCGGGTGAGCTTGGGCGTCCAGACGTTGAGGTACAAGCAGTCCTCCTGGATGTCCGCGTCCGGATTGTCGAGATTTTCCGCCTTACCCTGCGGGCACTTGGGTCCGTACTCGACGCCACGCACCTCCGCCAACTGACTGGGCTGGGGGTCGGCCCAGCGGTTGGCCGCCACGGGTGGGGCGGCATAGGGAAGACCCTTGAAGGTATAAATTGGCATGGGACCGGGAAGGGTGTCGATGAGACCGCAAACCTGGGGCTGACTTACGCCTCCAGGCTCGTCGTTCAGTGTGATGACGGTCCCGGGGTCACAACCGTCAGGCCCCCCTAGCTCAATGGCATCGCGTTCGGTCGCGACGCTACCAAGGCCGTCACCGACGCGATCGGCGGCTTGTGCGGTAAAGCCAACCGGGGTGGGCATGGCGCTGGTGGAATGCTTGTCACCACAGCCGCTGGTCGCGACCAGCAGGGTAATGATCGCTAGGAAAGACGCTACCAGGGAAACTCTGTGTAGTGAGTCAGGACTCATGTAAATTCTCCCGCCGGAATCTCGCCGAGTTGCAGGATCAAAGCGGCCATCATCCACTAATGCCGCAGTCTTAACTCTAACGCCCCTCCTTGGCGATAACTCGAAAAATGGCTAATTCTTGACCCACATCACTACGGGTGACCGGTCGATTTGCCACCCGGCCCTTCGCCCTGGTGGACGCCAACAACTTCTCTGTGAGCGGCGAGTGGGGCTGCGACCACCGACTCCGGGATCGGCCGGTGGCGGTGCTATCGAACAATGACGGCTGTTGTGTGGCGCGATGCGATGAGGCCAAGGCCCTGGGTTTTCGCATAGGTCAGCCGTTCGATTTAGATGCCCGGGATCTGCTGGCCCAGCACCAGGGCCGCGCCCTGCCCTCGAGAGTATGCCCTCTATGGCGACATGAGCAGCCCGCCTGCAGATCATCGGCCATTTCAGCCCGGAGCAGGAGGTTTATGAATGTTTATGCATCATCGCTCAGGTGGCCAATTGCCAGCGTTCTGGTGAACGCCACAGACTGGCCAACAGTAGTTCACGCTGCAAGATAAATTCCTTGGGCAACCGGTCATATAGCGATACGAACAGCTCTTCGTGCGACAGCAGTTCCTGTATCCAGGGTGCCCGCTCGACGGACATCATCTCGGTGAAGCATTCTTCCGAGAACTCCAGGCCACGCCAGTCGATATCCTTATAGGACGGCATCCATCCCAGTGCGCTTTCGATACCGGCAGCCCGCCCGTGGGTGCGGTCCACAATCCACTTGAGCACCCGCATGTTCTCGCCGAAGCCCGGCCACATGAACTGATTATTGGCATCGCGGCGGAACCAGTTGACGCAGAAGATGCGGGGTGGATTGAACAGGGTGTGACCGACTTGCAGCCAGTGGTCGAAGTAGTCGGCCATGTTGTAGCCGCAGAACGGCAGCATGGCCATCGGGTCGCGGCGGACCTGGCCCTGCGCGCCGGCCTGAGCTGCGGTGGTCTCGGACCCCATGGTCGCGCCCAGGTAGACACCGTGGGTCCAGTTGGTCGCCTGCACGACCAGCGGAATCGCGGTGCTCCGGCGCCCGCCGAAGATGAAGGCACTGATCGGCACGCCATGTGGGTCTTGCCAGGCCGGGTCAATCGATGGGCACTGTGCCGCCGGCGCGGTGAAGCGGGAGTTCGGATGGGCCGCTACCTGCCCACAGTCCGGCGTCCACGGCTGGCCGCGCCAGTCGGTCAGTTCGGCGGGCGGGGTGTCAGTCAGGTCTTCCCACCAGACATCGCCATCTGGGGTCAGCGCGACGTTGGTGAAGATGCAGTTGGCGTGCAGGGTCGCCAGCGCGTTCGGGTTGGACTTGGCCGAGGTGCCCGGCGCCACCCCAAAGAAGCCGGCTTCCGGATTGATCGCGTACAGTCGCCCATCTGGTCCGGGCTTGATCCAGGCGATGTCGTCGCCGACCGTGGTCACTTTCCAGCCGTCGAACGCCGGCGGCGGGATCATCATGGCGAAGTTGGTCTTGCCACAGGCACTGGGAAAAGCAGCCGCCACATAGGTCCTCTCGCCTTCCGGTGATTCCAAGCCGAGGATCAGCATGTGCTCGGCCAGCCAGCCCTCTTCGCGGCCCATGCTGGAGGCGATGCGCAGCGCAAAGCACTTTTTACCGAGCAGGGCATTGCCGCCGTAGCCACTGCCATAGGACCAAATAGCGTTGTCTTCCGGGAAGTGGACGATGTACTTCACCTTGTTGCACGGCCACGGCACGTCCTTCTCACCCGGCGCCAGCGGCGCACCGACCGTGTGCAGGCACTGCACGAAATCGCCGTCCTCGCCCAGCAACTCCAGCACCGCCTTGCCCATGCGGGTCATGATGCGCATGTTGACGGCGACGTAGGGCGAGTCGCTCAGTTCGACGCCGATGTGGGAGATCGGCGATCCCAGCGGTCCCATGCTGAACGGTACCACATACAGGGTGCGACCCCGCATGCAGCCGTCGAACAGGCCACGCAGGGTGGCTTTCATTTCGGCCGGGGCGACCCAGTTATTGGTCGTGCCGGCGTCGTGCTTGTGCATGCTACAGATAAAGGTGCGGTCTTCAACACGGGCGACGTCGCTGGGATCGGACCGGGCCAGGTAGCTGTTCGGGCGTTTCGCCTCGTTGAGCTTGATCATGGTGCCCGCCTTGACCATATCGCCACATAGCCGGTCATATTCAGCCTGCGAGCCATCGCACCAGTAGATGTCTTCCGGCTTGGTGAGTTGGGCGATTTCGGTTACCCACTCCCGCAGCCGCTGGTTCTTGACGAAGTCCGGGAAAACCAACTCCACCCTTTCAAGGTGTTTGACACTGGTTTGATATGTCATGACTGTCACTCCATCAAGAACCTGTGGAATCCGGAGCGGTTTTCGCCAGTCGAAAACGTCCCGGAAGGATGAACACTGCGGTCAGCCGGCTCTGGGGTCGACACCCTCACCGCGGACGGTGCACAGGGGTTCATTCCCCCTGCGCGAGCCGAACCGAGGCGCGCGACTTTGACCGGCATCTCGACAAGAAGCGCAACCTGGTCGAGGCTGCTTTTGTCGTATCAAACACTTCCGCAGAATCGCCACGCGATACGACAAGCTTGACTGGCGCTAGGAGGCGTTCATCGCCATCGTCGCAGCGTGGATCTGGCTCGCCTCATGTCAAACACTGCCTAAGGACAGTGGCTTAGCTTGCCCGCGGGCAGGACTCCGGGACTTTCCCGGCCCCCTAGCTAGCGCGTCAATTTTCTGGACATTAGCCCAGGCTCCCCAAATCTGTCAAACCAAAGGAAAATGGGCCGCTCTCGGCGGGGCCGCCAGGTACAACAGGCCATGTTTGAGTCCCTTGGTGTCCAGGGTAATCATAAAGGCCGAAATCCTGCCGCGCGCTGGGGACACAAACGCGATAGGGGGCACGCAACAAAAAAGGGCCTTTCGGCCCTTTCTGTTTTGCGGCTAACCGCTTGTTTTCATTGGTCGGGGTGAGAGGATTCGAACCTCCTACTACCTGATCCCCATATAAGTACGTTAAGATCTAGCCAAGTCCACTATGATCCGTGAATACCTTATTTAACAATATTTTATAGATCATCTCCCACTGGCCTTATCCAGCAAGATCCATTAAAATCCTATCTGAGCCACCCCGAGAGTGGGGGTAAAAGTGGGGGTAAAATATTTTACCCCCACTCCGGCAAATCAGGCGAGAGGCGCGGCGATGGGCAAGCTGACAGTCAAGCAATTGGAATCACTCACCGCCGAGGACGTCGGACGTAGGCTGTTCGATGGCGAAGGGTTGTATGGGCGGGTGCTGGCGCAGAGGACGGGGACCGTCGTCACCTTCGAGTATCGCTTCAAGTTGTACGGGAAGACTCGGGCAGCGGCGTGCGGCAAATGGCCGGACGAGTCGCTGAAGGACATCAGAAAGGTGCGCGACGCCAAGCAGGCCCTGGTGGGTGCCGGAACCGATCCAGTTGAGCAAGGCAGAGTTGAGAAACTGCGCAAGCAGGTCGAGGAGGCCCAAGCCGTCGAGCGACATCAGGTGGAACTGGCTCGGATCGCGGCAGAAGCCGCTGCGCGACGAACGCTCAGGGATGCAGTGTGTCAATGGGCAAAAGTGGAACTGGCACGCCGCAAGGATGGTGGTAAGGAATCCATGCGGGCAATCGAGAAGGACATTTTTCCGCACCTCGGCGAGGTGGCGCTGGTCGACATCAAGCGGGCGTTGGTAGTCGATGTACTCGACAAAGTGGTTGAGCGTGGCGCACGTGTGATGGCCAATCATTTATTTTGCGACCTGCGCCAATTCTTCAACTATGCCGTGGTGCGTGATTGGGTCGAGTTTCATCCGCTGGCAGGATTGGCGAAGGAGAATATCGGTGGACGAGAGAAAGGGCGCGAACGTTTTCTTTCCGAGGAGGAAATCGTCGAACTGAATCAGCGCCTCCCAGCGGCCAATCTACTGCGCACGACCGAGCTAGCGATCTGGATTATGCTCTCGACCTGCTGCCGGGTTGGCGAGTTGTCGCAAGCACGCTGGGAGCATCTTGATCTGGATCTAGGAACATGGTTCATCCCTGGTAGCAACACCAAGAACGCCAAAGATCACAACGTCCTTCTCTCCGCTTTCGCCAAGGAGCAGTTCAAGGCGCTGGAGACCCTAACGGGTGATCCGAATTGGTGTCTTCCTTCCCGAGACGGGACGGACCATATCTGTTTCAAATCCATCACCAAGCAGATCAATGACCGCATGCGGGATGAGCCGCATTCCCACCGGACCAAGGCCACCGGGGCGTTACTGCTAACTGGTGGGGCATGGACACCGCACGATTTGCGCCGCACCGGCGCAACCTTGATGGGCGAGCTAGGGGTGATGGGAGAGGTGATCGAGCGCTGTCTGAATCATGTCGAGCAGAATAAGCTCAAGCGGATCTACCAGCGCCATGAACTGAAAGCTGAGCAGCGGGACGCCTGGCGGCGCCTCGGGGATCGACTCGCGTTGCTGTTGGAGACTGAGGGACGAGGAAACGTCATTGTCGGTCGGTTTTCCAAGACCGCTTGAGCCTTACCGTCGGAAATCGCATCCCCACCAGCACCCCCTCTTCACCCCCACCCATTTCCAAGGTCGAGATAGCGACGGAGTTTATCAAGGGCTGGCCGGTCTCGCGTAACGGTCCGGCCTTAAACCTTTAATCGCATGCCGTAGGACAATTGCCCGGAACATGAACACTAATTGGCATCCGAAAAGGCGTGACCAATCGAGCCAGTTCCTCGTTTCCCGGGCGCGGAACAAAGGATAGCTTCCTCTGGGTATACAATCACACCGACCGGAACAGTTAGGTTTTTTACGGTCTACGCTTCACATAAGTGATACCTCACTTACTTCACAATCCTAGATGGCGTCCAGTCCATCCTGTCTGAAGTCTCAGGAGTATTTATGTCGCATGGTGCTAGCCCAGAAAGTCTGGATCAACTGCGCGTTTTCCAGCTGGAGCCTAATCTGACCGTAATTCTTCCTGGCCGATGCCAAGCAAGATGTCCCTTCTGTGTCGAGCCGGAGAGCAAACAACAAGCCTTGTCAGAGGTCTGGCTGCAGTCTTTCCAGCGTTTGATCGAGGATGAGCTCCCACCGGTGTTCAAGGTACTGACCCTCTCGGGCGGTGAACCCTCGCTGAGTCCCGTATTTCCGGATCTGCTCCGCTTCCTTGTTGCTCATCGCGCCTCCGGAAGGCTCAAGCGGGTCGTGCTCACGACCAATGGCTGTTCCAAGCCGTTGGAAGCCAACCTTGAACTGCTTGGCAGGGCGGTGACACACATCAATATCAGCCGACACGCGGTGGAGGACGGAGCCAACACGACGATCTTCAAAACGGATCAGGTGCCGAGCCATGCTGGCCTCGCAAACCTGATCACGCGGGCCAATCAGGCGGGATTGCCCGTCAACCTCAACTGTGTTCATTCCAGCAAGCACGCCTTCGGCAGGCGGATAGATAATCTGAGCCGGGGCGAACTCCGGGCAGAGGCCATGCGCTTTGTCCGCTTTGCCAGAGAGCTTGGCGCCTCCTCTGTCGTATTCCGCAACGATCATCGCGTAGAACGGTTAGAGGGAGTAGACGAGCTTGAAGAGGCCCTCTCGGACTATGCCACCATCCACCGGGCGAGTTGCGATTCCTGCCGAGTGGCAGGCAAATTCATCCAAGGCCTACCGGTCAATTTCAAGCGTTCGGTTTACGAACCCTGCCGCAAGCATTATGCGATGGAACTCTACGAACTCATCTTTCACAGTGATGCCAGCCTGTGCCGGGACTGGTCGCGGCAGCACCCCTTGGCGCGCCCTTTGCCTAGAAGTTTGCTGAGCCAGGATTGGTCCCGTTTAAGTGCGTCCCGGGAGGCTAGTTTGGCCCTTCCCCCCCAGGAATGCGATGACAGGCAAAATACATGCAACATGCTGACCTTTTCCAAATGAACTCCCTGCCCCGACAGCACCAGACCCCGCGGGTCGATGTAGGGTTGAATGCCTGACAGGCCAACCGCATGCGCCTACCGTCATCGGCACCTGGCACGCGGTCGTGGAACTCAGCGCCGCCGTGGTGCATTGTTTCGAGCTGGACGCGGCTTACTGTGCCGGGGAAGACCTGCACTTCATCATCTGTCAGGGGATGGCGGCCTTGTCCCTGGCCAGGCCAGACCTTGCAGTATTTTTCGCCTATTTCACCCACCACCGGCTAGCCTGGAACGGAGCATTAGCATGTGGATTTCGCACCAAGACACCTTCCTCGCCCTCTGCCGGGACCCCAGCCACTCCAGCTACCTGTGCGTCCGCGCCCGGCGGGAGCGGGATATCCTGGCCTTGTTTCCCGCCGCCCGGGTAGCGCATACCCCGGGCAATGACTACCAGTACCGGGCCTATGTACCCGAGCAGGAGGCTGCCCAGGTCATCGCCGCCCAGGTGCTGGCCATCAACTATCGGCGCTTCAAGCCCCAGGTAAAAGATAGCGCCCTCCATGCCGCTTACCTGTCGGCCTGGTCGAGCATGCTGGGCATCCAGGAACCGGGGACCGGCGGGATTTATAACCATGGCTGACCCGGCCGGCGCCCGGGTCGGCCGGGTGGTGCGGCGCCTGCTCCTGCTCCTACCTCTCCTGACGACCCTCGTCCAGGCCCAGGGCTTGACGGGCGGGGGCGATAACTTTGGTGGTGGCTTCACCCCGGATGGACGCGGCGGCTGGAGCGGCTGGGGGGGCCGCTATGGCCAGGACTGGCGCGCGGACGGGCAGGGTGGCCTAGATGGCGCCGGGCAGAACTATGGCCAGTCCTATCGCGCTGACGGTCAGGGTGGGCTGATCGGCAGCGGCAGTGCTTATGGGCGCGATTGGCGGGCGGGGCCGGAGGGCGGGCTAACCGGCGCGGGCGCTAACTATGGCCGCGCCTGGCGTCCGGATGGCCAGGGCGGCTATGACGGGGTCGGGGACAATTATGGCAGGGCTTGGCGACGGCCATGAATTTATCCATGTCCAGGTGTCGACGCGCGTAAAGGATCTGCCGGTCATGTCCGCCTCAACCCCTGCCCCCGATCAGCCACCCCCCGAGCGCCTCGCGGGCGCCATCGAGCGCGTCACCTTCCACAGCGACCAGTCCGGCTTTTGCGTGCTCCGGGTCAAGGTCAAGGGCCAGCGCGATCTGGTCACGGTCATCGGCAGCGCCGCCTCCGTCACCCCAGGCGAGTTTATCGAGGCTCAGGGACATTGGGTCAACGACCGCCAGCACGGCCTCCAATATCGTGCCGAGCGGCTGCAGGTGGTGCCGCCCTCCACCCTGGCAGGCATCGAGAAGTATCTGGGCTCGGGCATGGTCAAGGGCATCGGCCCCCACTTCGCCGGCAAGCTGGTGCGGGCCTTCGGCGCCGCGGTGTTCGACATCATCGAGACCACCCCGGAACGGCTGGAAGAACTCGAGGGTATCGGCCCCAAGCGCCGGCAACAGGTCGAATCGGCCTGGGCCGAGCAACAGGTCATCCGTGAGATCATGGTGTTCCTCCAGTCCCATGGCGTCGGCACCGCGCGGGCGGTGCGCATTTACAAGACCTACGGCGAGGCCGCCATCCTCAAAGTCACGGAGAATCCCTACCGCCTGGCCCTCGATATTTGGGGCATCGGCTTCAAGACCGCGGACACCCTCGCCCAGCACCTGGGTATCCCCCCCGACTCCCTGCTCCGCGCCCAGGCCGGGGTGCGCCATGTCCTCCAGGTCTGGTCCGAGCAAGGCCATTGCGCCGCGCCACCGGCAAAGCTGGTGGCCATGGCCGTCAAGTTATTGGAAATCCCCGCGCCGATTATCGAACAGGCCATCGCCCTGGAACGGGCGGCAGACAACCTCGTTCTCGACCAGGAGCTACTCTACCTGACGCCCCTGCACCGGGCGGAACTGGGCTGCGCCCAGCATCTGCAGCGCCTGGTGCGGGGTGCCACACCCTGGGGCCGCATCGACCCAGCCCAGGCCCTGCCCTGGGTCGAGCAGCAGACCGGGCTGGCGCTCTCACCCTCCCAGCGCGCGGCGGTGGCGACCATGCTCGCCCACAAGGTCACCATCATCACCGGCGGCCCCGGGGTCGGCAAAACCACCCTGGTCAACAGCCTGATCCGGATCCTGCGCGCCAAGCAGATTGAAGTGCTACTTGCCGCCCCCACCGGCCGGGCGGCCAAGCGCCTTACCGAGACCACCGGCTTGGAAGCCAAGACGGTGCACCGCCTGCTAGAGTTCGACCCGACGCGTTATCAGTTCCAGCGCGACGCGACTCATCCGCTGGAGACCCAGCTGCTGATCCTCGACGAGACCTCGATGATGGATACCGTGCTGATGAACCAGGTGCTGCGCGCCGTACCGGATGCGGCGGGGCTACTGGTGGTGGGTGACGTGGACCAGTTGCCCTCGGTGGGGCCGGGTGCCGTTCTGGCGGACCTGATCGACTCCGGGGCCATCCCGACGGTGCGCCTCACCGAGATCTTCCGTCAGGCCCAACACTCCCGGATCATCACCAATGCCCACCGCATCAACCGCGGGGAACTGCCCATTGCAGCGCCCAGGGGCGAGACCAGCGATTTCTACCTCATCGCGGCCGCCAACCCCGAGGCGATCGCCACCAAGCTCTTTACCGCGGTCACGGCGCGCATCCCGCGCACCTTTGGCGTCGATCCGGTCAAGGACATCCAGGTGCTGACGCCCATGAACCGGGGTGGCTTGGGGGTCCAGGCCCTCAACGTCGAATTGCAAGCCCGGCTCAACCCTCACCGCCAGCCGCGCATCCAGAGGTATGGCACCACCTATGCCCCGGGTGACAAGGTGCTGCAGCGGGTCAACAACTATGACAAGGAGGTCTTCAATGGCGATATCGGCTGGATCACCGCCATCGACGCGGAGGACAGCGTCCTGACCCTAGACTTCGATGGCCGGGAGGTGGCCTACGCGTTCGGCGAGTTGGATGAGCTGGCCCTGGCCTATGCCGCCAGCATCCACAAGTCCCAGGGCTCGGAGTACCCCGTGGTCGTCATCCCCCTGGCCATGCAGCATTACACCCTGCTGGAGCGCAACCTGCTCTATACCGCCGTGACGCGCGGGCGCAAACTGGTGGTGATCATCGCGGAACCGAAGGCGCTGGGGATTGCGGTCAAGCGGCGGGAGTCCCGC
>JBGAUE010000048.1:14570-25789 GCA_044228795.1 Chromatiaceae bacterium
CGTGACGCGCGGGCGCAAACTGGTGGTGATCATCGCGGAACCGAAGGCGCTGGGGATTGCGGTCAAGCGGCGGGAGTCCCGCCAACGCCTCACCCGGCTGCGGGAGCGGTTGGCGTTGCCGCTGTAAGGCGCTCCGGTTGGCCGGGTGATGCGCGGCGCTCAGCCAGCCGCCATAGGCGCCATCAAGTCCGCCCCTTCCTCCGCCACCCGATTCACGCGGTGACTGACCGGCCAGCAGCGCAGCGCTTCCGGCGGTGCCGGTACCAGCAAGTCCTGGGCCGCCGCTACCGGGCCCCCCAGCCAGGTCGCCCAGGAACGCGGCGCCAGGATCAGGGGCATCCGGTCATGCACCGGCGCCACCTGGGCATTGGCGGCGGTGGTCAGGATGCAGCAGGTCCGTAACAGACCGCCATCCGGGGCCCGCCAGGACTCCCAGAGCCCCGCCAGCGCCAGCACCTGGCCTTGGGGGTCGCTGAAGAAAAAGGGTTGCTTCGTCCCCTCCTGGGTTTGCCATTCATAAAAGCCATCGGCGGGGATCAGACACCGGCGTTTCAGGAAGGCGTCCCGAAAGGCGGGCGTGACCCGCACCGTCTCGCTGCGGGCGTTGATGGGCCGCGGGCCGGTCGGGTCCTGGCGCCAGTGGGGGACCAGCCCCCAGCGCAGCAGATGGAGCACCGGGACCCCCGTGGGCGACCGCCGCACCACGGCGATGGCGGTGGCCGGGGCGATATTGGCGCGCGGCGCCAGGTCAGGACATTCCGCCAGACCAAAGACGCGGGTCAGTTCCTCGGAGCTACGAGTCAGGGCGAAGCGGCCACACATGCCCCCTAGTTTAGCCCGTTTACGGCCTCACCCCACCCCCGGCAACTCCTCCCAACAGGTCGTATAGCGTGGCGTCATCCGCTGCCGCTTCATCTGCCAGGGCTGCACCAAGCCCTCCGCCAGATAGCGCAAGGTGCCGCGCCCCCAGCGCGTGTTCACCCCGTCCAGCACCGCCATCAGCCGCTCGCGCCGCTCAATCGCCGCGGCTGTGGTCCTGGCGAAGAGATCCCCCGTCACCGCCCCCACCGGTGCCAGGTCGAGCAGCACGACGCCGGCCCGTTTGTATTCGTAGCCTTGCCGATAGATCTGTCGCAAGCCCGCCCTGGCGGCGCGGAGCAGCCGCGGGGTATCGGCGGTAGGAATGGGTAAGGGTACCGTAGCACCGGGGTGATATTGCGGCGCCTCGGGCTTGAAGGGATTAGTACCGATGAAGACCTGGAGCAGGCCAGCCTCTAACCCCTCTAACCGGAGCTTGGCCGCCGCCCGGGCGGTGTGGCTGGCCACCGCCTCACTGAGCAGGGCGAATGCGGTCACCGGGATCCCGAAGCTGCGCGAGGCAATGATCTGTTGCCGGGGCGGTGGGGCCTCGGCCAGTGGCAGGCAGGAGAGGCCATTCAACTCCAGCACCGTCCGGGCCAGCACGACGTTGAACTGGCGCTGGATGCTGGCGACATCCGCCCGCCTGAGATCGGCCACGGTCGCGATCCCCAGCTTATTGAGCCGGGCGCGCCACCGGCTCCCAATACCCCAGACCTCACCCACCGCCAGAGCGGTGCAGTAGCTGGCCTGTTGCTCCGGGGCGAGTTCCAGCAGATTGCAGACGCCCGCCGCCTGAAAGTCCGGGTGCTTTTTCGCCAGGCGGTTGGCCAGCTTGGCCAGGGTCTTGGTGACCCCGATGCCGACGCCCACCGGCAGACCGGTTTCACGTAACACCTGGGCTCTCAGCCTCCTACCCAGGGCCGTCAGGCCCGCGGCCTCCCCCGGCGTGAAGCGCAGAAAGCTCTCGTCGATGGAGTAGATCTCCTGCTCGGGGCTGAACTGGCCGATCACCGCCATCAGCCGCCGGCTCATATCGGCATAGAGGGTGTAGTTAGACGACAGGGCGACGCCCCGCTGCTGCTCCAGCAGCTCCCGCACCTCGAAGAACGGCTGTCCCATCTTGATCCCCAGGGCCTTAGCCTCATCACTACGGGCCACACAACAACCGTCATTGTTCGATAACACCACCACCGGCCGGTCGCGCAGGTGGTAATCGAAGACCCGCTCGCAGCTCACGTAGAAGTTGTTGGCGTCGACCAGGGCATAGGGGAGGGTGGCCGCAGCCGTCGCGCTGCCAGGGGGCATGGGGGTGGGTTCTCCGATAGTTGTTACGGGAACCAAAGTATAGGGTAAGGGCAGGGACTACGTCTCTGGAGATGTGCGCACTGGGCTCCTTTCTGGTGGGCTGCCACCATCGCATTACCCACGAGGCCCTAGTCGATTGGCTGGGACGGAACCAGCAATATGAGCGGGATAGCCTATGATTAGAACACGAATGCGGATGGGGCCGACGGGCGAGCGGCCCTGAGCCAGCCGGCGCGGTGTTTGGGGGATTGGGCGCTTGATGCCGGCTTCCTGGAGTTTTGGAATTAGTAGCCTGAGCATAAACAGCCCTATTTCTGGTGATTTGACAGGTATGGGAGCAAGGTTTAATGTCCGAGAAACTGACAATCTAGCTGGGTGCGGGTAAAGGCCCGGGGTTATGTTCTTAAACAGGGTTAGGGATTAGTCTACTCAATAAAAAAATGGGTTTGAGGGTGAACAAACCATTCAATTTAAATATGCACCAAGGCCGGATGGAGCTTTAAATGACGACTGAAGAAGAGAGTAATAATGACCAGTTGGAGAGGTCGCTGATCGACATAGCTGTGGAAAGTTGGCGGTTTTCCCGCCTGTTCTCACGTGTCGTTAACAAGCTGGATGCAGGGGAAGCTGGCCGTTACGTTAATCAGCTCCGCTACTTCCAAAATAAGGTTGCAGAGAGCCTTGCTGCCAGTGGTCTGAAGCTGGTGAACGTAGAGGGACAGCTATTCGACCCGGGAATGGCTGCCTCCGCGCTAAACATCGGGGATTTTGGACCTGATGATCAGTTGCTGGTGGATCAAATGGTGGAGCCCATTATCATGGGCCCTGAGGGCTTACGGAAATTGGGCACGGTGATGCTTAGGAAGGAGCACGCATGAAATACATTGGAATCGATCTCGGCACAACAAACAGTGCTATTTGCTCCTACGACGGCGAGTCGGTACGCCTCTACAAGAGCCCCGATCAAAATGATGTCACCCCATCCGCTATTTTCATTGATAGGCGCGGGAACAAGTACCTGGGTAAGCGCGCATACGATAGCGCTGCCAAGAATCCCGATAACGCTGCCACAAAGTTCAAAAGGATGATGGGGACAAGCACCCCTGTAAAGCTGCCGGCCGTTAAAATTACTATGACCCCGGAGGAGTGTTCAGCGGAGATTCTCAAGCTGTGCTTCGGGTATCTCCCAGAGGAAATCAGAAATGGGGGAGACACAGGGACTGTGATCACGGTACCAGCTGCCTTCAATCAGATGCAGAAAGATGCAACCCTGGCTGCTGCTGAAATGGCTGGCCTAGGCAGTGTCGCGTTGATGCAAGAGCCAGTTGCGGCTGTCATGTGTGTGATGAAGCAGCGGAAAGGGGACGGCGTTTTCTTGGTGTTCGACCTCGGTGGTGGAACGCTGGATGTCGCCATTGCTGAAAGTATCAGTGGTCGAGTGAGCCTGCTGGCCCACGGTGGCGTTGCGATGTGCGGTGGCACAGACTTCGATCGCGCCGTTCTCGACAACGTAGTCAAACCATGGCTCATTTCCAACTTTGATCTTCCTGAAAATTTTAGCGCGCAGCAAAAGTACAAATCATTGCTGAGAATGTGTCTGTGGGCCTCAGAGAAGGCGAAGATCGAGCTATCGGCGAAAGAAGATTCTGTAATCAGCCTCACAGAAACTGACCTTGGCGTTAGTGATGAATCCGGCGAAGAAATATTTGTCGATGTTCCTTTCACTAGAAAACTTCTCGATGAATTGATTGCCAGCAAGGTGGTTGAGTCGATTCAATCCGCCCGGGCAACGTTGGAGAAGGCAGGTTTAAGTCCTCACGATGTTGAACGCGTGGTGTTTGTCGGCGGGCCCACACAGTACAAGCCCCTGCGTGACCGTGTTGCGTTTGAATTGGGTATTGCACCCTCTACTGACGTGAATCCCATGACGGCCGTCGCAGAGGGTGCAGCCGTATTTTCTGAATCGATTGACTGGAGATCGCAAAGTCGTGGTCGAAAGAGCGCCCGGGGAGCCCTCAGCACGGGTGGCTCTTTGGATCTCTCCTTCAACTACATCTCAAGAACGCCGGATTCAAAAGCGAAAATCGTAGCGAGGCTTGGTGGAAGTGCTGCTGCTGGCGTAGAGTTTCAGATCGACAGTCTTGACACCGGTTGGTCTTCAGGCAGGATGGCTCTTAAGGATGGTGTCGCAGTCGAACTTTTCCTTGCGAAGCCTGGGGAGAACACATTCAAGGTTTTCGTGTTTGACGCGCAGGGTGGGCCTGTCTCACTCCGGAATGACAAGATCGTTATCGCGCGAACAGCAGCTAGCATTGATGCGATTCCAGCATCGCACTCGATTGGTGTTGAAGCGCGCGACAAACTCGGGGGTAGATTTGTCCTGGACTATCTGGTCCGCGAAGGTGATCAGTTACCCAAGAAGGGGAAGAAGACATTCAAAACCGAAGAATCCCTCAAAGCAGGCAGTACCGGGTCAATCAAGTTTAAGCTTTGGGAAGGTGAGATTCCCGATCCGATCAATGACAACCGCTTTATCGGGATGTTCGAGATTACGGGATCTGACTTTGATGGCGTCATCGCGGCTGGCGCGGAAATGATTTGTGATTATGAGGTAGGGGACTCCGGAAACATCATGATGGAGGTCTCTGTGCCCTCGATCGGTAGTTCCTTCCACAGCGGTCGCAATTTCTACTCTCGTCAAGACGGCCAGATTGATTACACGAAGGCGTCAAAGCTCGTCGAAGAGCAGTCGGGGCGCACCCTTCAACGCCTTGATGAGATGGCATCAAAGATTGACGATCCGCGCTTAGCCCAAGCCCGAGAAAAACTAGAGCAAGCGAAATCAATTAAGCACGGCGAATCCGATCCTGAAACCGCAAAGCAGGCGATGGATAACGTCCAGGAGGCCAAGCGACTCTTGGCTCTCGCGCGGAAGGGACATTTGAAGGATATTCGCCAGCTCGAACTTGATATTATTGTCGAGTTCTTTGACAGGATGGTCCGAGAGTATGCTCGCCCAACAGAGGCTAATGCTTTCGACCACCTTGCCAGGACATCCCAGCTTGCGATCAACAACAACAGTGGTGACTTTGAATTCCACTTGAACGATTTGCGGCAAAAGAACTTCATAATTCTCTGGCGTCAGGATTGGTTCGTCATTGATCGATTCAAATGGCTAGCTCAGGACGCGTATCTGTTCCCGGATGCAAGAGAACATGCGCAATGGGTCTCCACCGGTTCCGAAGCCCTTAATGTTAATGATATTGAGAAATTGCGTGCGGTAGTAGCGCATCTTGACTCGGTGCGTATCGGGTCAGCTGGTGGCGATGAAATGATGGCTGGCGCAAATATCGTGCGGAGTTGACCTATGGTCCTCGATGCGTGGCTTCCTGTTGGGTACAAGTTGCCGGATGGAACAAAGGTGCGTGGTGCGTTGTGTGAGGGTGCAAACTGGCAGATTCTTGAGATCCAAGGCTATGGGAGAGCTTTGATTGCAGACGACGGACTCGCCCATCGCTGGTTCGATACTGGTTTGGTAGAACCAGGTCTATTCAGTTCATTCGTATTTGGGGATAAGCTTCTTTGGACGATTTCTTGCGGATCAAGTCAGGTTCTTTGCCCGGTCACGGAGGGAAGGTCTCCCGACACAAAATCCGAAGCTCTATCGTTTGCGCTGGCGCTGAAGGCAACGCGTGATGTAGATCCTAAGTCACCATTGCAGGACGCCTTATACGTCGAGAAAATCACCCGCCTTCTTCCAACCTACAGCATCAGTACCAGAACTGACGATGATGTTGTGCTCGGTTTCTGGCTGACGGGGGGAGCCAGCATATCAGCGAAATCGTTTCGTACCCTCCGCCAGACAATGAGTTGGCTGGGCGCAGGTCACCTCAAGGACGTCGTCCAAGCCGCAGGATTTGAGGTCGCTGGGGTAATTCCGGCTGACAGAGCTCATGTTTCGCCTTCCCGGTCAGACTCTGTGCCAGCAGAGCGTACAGACCAGAAAGAGTCTCAGGTTGATAAGGAATCTGCGGCAACAGTCTTTGAATTGGCTGGGAGGCCTGAACTCGCTGCATTCTTCAATGAGCACATCATCGATATCGTCCAAAATCGCGACCGTTACAAGGCTCTGGGCATCGACTTTCCTTCTGCTGTTGTTTTGCACGGGCCACCCGGATGTGGCAAAACCTTTGCGGTTGATCGACTGATTGACTTTCTTGGTTGGCCAAGCTTCCAGATCGATGCTTCAAGCGTTGCGAGCCCCTACATCCATGAAACCAGCAAAAAGGTGGCGGATATTTTCGACCAGGCAATGGAGAATGCACCCTCGGTCCTAGTAATTGACGAGATGGAGGCATTTCTCGCCGATCGCGAAATGGGTTCTGGCCACTATCGTGTTGAGGAGGTCGCTGAATTCCTGCGCCGCATCCCAGAGGCTGGGAAGAACGAAGTGCTTATTATCGCGATGACAAACCGGGTCGACATGATTGATCCCGCCATCTTACGAAGGGGGCGGTTCGATCACGTCGTCAAAGTGGATTATGCGAGCGAGGTCGAAGTCCTGTCGTTATTAGAAAAGCTATTGTTGACCTTACCCAAAGAGGATGACGTAGATCCAAAGCCCTTTGCTGGGGAGCTTGCCGGAAGACCTTTGTCAGATGTGGCTTTTGTTGTTCGCGAAGGCGCTAGGCTTGCGGCGCGTTCCGGGAAGGACAGGCTAGATCAGGACAGTCTCCTATCCGCGATGCATGCGGCACCCGCCAGAGAGCGTGAAGGCGGCGCGAAACGTCGGATAGGCTTTATATAAAGGCAAGGACGTGGCATCTGAACAAGGAAAAACAAATCAGGGTGATGGAACAGGGTTTGCGGGCCTATCTTCAATGGTGTCGGATGTTGACGCCACGATAGCCTGGATCCCGGAACAAACGCCGAAAGAGGCTTCGTCTTCATCCACTCGACAATCTTCGCAGGTGAGCCGCCCGGTCCTCCAAGAACAGGCTGCACCTACTCCGCAGACTAATCATACCCATGATCGGCCATCGGCGGGTTCAGGTGCTGGCAAGTGGTTGTTCGGGATTGCTACGGTCATTGGTGTAATCTGGCTTGCTAACCAATCGGATAACAACAGTTCATTGAGACCAGCTTATGTCCCTGGATCTTCCCAGGTGCCCGTAGCACCGGCACCGCCACGCGTTACTCGCCCGTCCGCCACTCTATCGCCACCGGCACCCGTAGCACCGGCACCGCCACGCGATACTCGCCCGTCCGCCACTCTATCGCCACCGGCACCCGTAGCACTGGCACCGGCACCGGCACCGGCACCGGCACCAGCCTGGCAACAGCCTGCCGCGCAGGCTCAGACACCGAGTCGTCCAACAGAGGATAAACCTTCTGTCGGTCGGAACAATGTGCTTTCGACTGCCCAGATCCGATACTGCTTGGCGCAGAAGATCAGGCTGGACGCTGCGGAAACCCTGCTAAACAGCAGCGTCGCTGATGCTGATGTGGATTGGTACAACGGGTATGTCGAAGACTACAACAATCGTTGCGGTGAGTTCCGCTACCAACCAGGCACGCTCGAAAGTGCCCAAAGAGATGTTGAACCATACCGCAGTCAGTTGCAGGCCGATGGTCGCAGTAGATTCGTTCGTAGCCCGTCCGCAATAACAAGTTCACAGACACCTACGCAAGTTCCCCAACGAGTACACTCCTCCCCAGATGCGACGGTTAAAGCCGTTCAACGCCGATTGAATGAACTCGGCTACCATGCTGGAACTGCCGATGGGATACTGGGAGGAAAAACCCGAGCGGCGATACAAGCTTTTCAGAGGGATAACGCCATTGCCGCAGATGGTGTGGCGAGTGCATCGTTACTTCGACAGATGGAGGCTACCGTACAGACGGCAAGAACAGAAAACAGGAGGCCTAAATTGTTACCACTTACTAATTCTAGTAGCTCGAAGTCCCATGCGCCTGCGGATTCGTCCGCTAGCGGATCGGAATTGTACTGCAACAGTGGCTACAAACAGGTTGGCAGTAAATGGTGTCAAAATCCGGGGGATTAATAACCTTTGGAACGGCGAGGTACAACTATACCCCTCAGGCGTAGAACGGAGGATAGCTCCTCTCGGAACATAATTATACGGGGCCTAACAACTAGATTACTTACAGATATCGTCGATTGTCAGAAAGCTGAAGAAGGTGGAAGTTGAAAGTCTGGCATCAGGGATATCAATCCCAAACACCTTGTAACGCAGTCAATCATTACAAACTCCCTATATAGCAGTCACCGCTATGACAGCAACAACGCACAGCTCATCGGGGGCTCTGCTCCCGCGTAGTCTCCATTGCTCACATCTTCAGCAGAATCCATTTGCCTTGCTCGGCGTTACTACTAGGGATGACCGAAAACGCATTGTTGAGCTTGCAGAGGAGAAGTCGCTGGAGCTGGACTATGACGCATGCCAACAGGCCCGGTCTGACCTGACTAATCTCAGAACAAGATTAAGCGCTGAAATAGGCTGGCTGCCGGGTGTCTCCCCGAGGAAGGTAGCACAGCTTGTCTCTGCGCTGCATTCTGACCCGATGTCATTTCGCGAGGAATCGGGCCTGCCAACCCTGGCGCACTTGAATCTGCTCGCTGCGGCGTTTGAGGCAGTGGATGGCAACGATTCAGCAGAGGATGTCGCCGCGTTTATCCAGCAAATGGCGTACCTGGTTGACGATCTGTCGGCAGAACAAGTGCTGCGTGACATCAACGAAGATCGTTTTGTGTCTGGCTTTCCTGAAGTAAAGGGGGTCGACCAAGTCGAGGCTGAATTCTCAGAGCGAAAACGCTACTACCGCAACGCCATCAACGATGCCTTGAAAAGACTTCCGACAGCATCGCTTGTTGAAGCGATGACTCTGGCAGTGGACGGCATTACTTGCGGCGGTGAAGATCATGCGCCAGAACTGATAGACGATCTTGTAGATAGCTACGCAGTCGAGGCACAAGAATTTCTTCAAAAAGAGGCTGAGAACGTACAAAAGCTGATAAAGGCAGCCAGGGACTCAGCCAAATCAGAGGAAAGCGTCCTAAATCGCATAATTTACAAGCTTGAAGCGGTTGCACGCAATTGGGACAAGGTCGCACAGCCGATCCAGTTGAGCGCTAAGGCCAGGGGAATCGATCACGTACTGAGCAATGAAATTGCGTGCTCCATCCGTAGTCTTGCGATCGATCTGTTTAATGAGCATGACATGCTTTCGCTGTCGCAAAGACTTACCGGGCTAATACAAGATCTCTTCGTGGAACTGCCCGAAGTGTCTGAGCGGGTCGAGCAGGATGTGGAAGCGCTAGCGGATATATTCCAAAATCGAAAGAAGGCTGAAGCGCAAATAAATCAGTGGGCTCGCGAAATCACTTATCAGGCAGAAGTCGGAGTGATGTTCAAGGATAAGTTGAGCATATCACCGGATGGCCTGGCATGGAAAAGTCAGCATTATCCTTTGGAGTCAGTTACTCGTGTACGGTGGGGTGGTGTCCGTCACTCTGTGAACGGCATCCCAACTGGCACAACATACACCCTCGCGTTCGGTGATAACCATTCTGAGGCCGTTGTCGAACTCAGGAAGGAACCTACCTTTTCAGCATTTATTGAGAAACTCTGGCCAGCCGTATGTTTCCGCCTATTGACGGAACTCTTTGAAACATTGAAAGCAGGGCTCGAAGTCCGCTTTGGTGAGGCAATAATTAGAGATGATGGCGTTACTTTGGTAAAGCACAAATTTTTAGGTACAAACGATTTAATTCGTTTCTCCTGGGAGGAAGTAGTCACCTGGTCTGCTGATGGCGCATTTTACATCGGAGCGAAGAATAACAAGAAAACCTATGTTGGTCTTTCGTACATTAATTCTGCGAATACTCATATCCTTGAGAAGGCGATTCGGGAGGCATTTAAGGTACCGAATATGCGTAAGCTAAGCGACGTAACTTCATGAATCCTTATCAGGTAGATGATTGAGGATAAACTAGGGGATTTCTGCCAAAATTACTTGCCGGAATCAAAGAAGATACAGGCTTAGCGTAACGCCAACTGTTCCGACGCATTTTACAAGATGTGCAATGTCAGCTTGATATGGTTTATCCCCCCATGAAGACGACAACTGAATCTCGGTAATTGCAGATGACCGCCGTCTGAAAGTCCAGGTGCCTCTTCGTCAGGTGACTGGCCAGTTTGGCCAGGGTCTTGGTTACCCCGATGCCGACTCCTACCGGCAGGCCGGTCTCGCGCAACACCCGGGCTCTCAGCCCTACGCCCAGGGCCGTCAGGGCCACGGCCTCCCCCGGCGTGAAGCGCAGAAAGCTCTCGTCGATGGAGTAGATCTCCTGCTCCGGGCTGAACTGGCCAATCACCGCCATCAAGCGGCTGCTCATGTCGGCATAGAGGGTGTAGTTAGACGACAGGGCGACGCCCCGCTGCTGCCAGGGCGTGGCAGGGGCGATTTCCACATAGGTATAGCTCAGCTGGTTGGCCAGAACCCGCGGGGTGACCAGGACCAACAGCAGGGCTAGGCGGGCGGCCCATCTAACGCGGCGGGGTGGCGGGGGTTTTGGGGTTGGGACCTCTGGCCCCCGCTCGCCGCGCGTCAGACCTTTTGCAAGGCCCACAGCGCGGTGAAAAATGCTATCCAGAACATCATGATATTAGCCTCTTAATTTTATAACGATTGACTTCAATGCCGGCCGCGCATCCCCGGCGGGTCTTAAACGTCCTTGCGTCGGCGGTTGGCACCCCAACCGCGTCACGACCCATGGCCATTAGGTTGCCAGGTTCCCGGGCCATGTTCAGGGGCGGCAAGCTTGTGGTTGTCGGTGGCGCCAGGTCGGGCGGCTACAGGGCACGCCGGTTGGCGCACGGGCGGGGGTAGAGGGCCAGGGATGGCGGGGGAGGTATTTACAAATCTGGTTTTAGAACGGGACTACGTTGGCACTAAGTCGTTCACACAAAATAACTATAACCTTGTCTAAATCCAGGGATTTGTTGTAAATTGGCCTCATGATCTGTTTC
>JBGAUE010000049.1:0-25020 GCA_044228795.1 Chromatiaceae bacterium
TGTCAGCGAGATCCTCGACAACGTCGGTTCACGCCTTCAACTGGCATTTTAGTTTAAAGAACTATTTGTGAATGACTTAACAAACTCCACGCTACCGAGACAGGCTATCTGACGGAATAGACAGCATGTCCTCGGCTCGACATGCAGTTCGCCCACACCCGGGTCGCGTCTTCGTGCTGATCACCCGCGGATCTAATGGCCTGGGTGCCCACCCCGACCAAGGCCCCGATCCCGGCACCGCTGCCGACTTGGCCAGAAAGGCTGCCAATGGCCGCGCCGGTAATGCCGCCGATCACTCCCGCCGTGACCCCATTCTGGATGGCTTTGTCAGTGGCGGTTTGGGTGTAGTCGTAGCTTTCGGCAATCTGACGACAGTCTTGGGAATCCCCTAGGTAATTGACCTCGGATCTATCCATGATCACCCTGCCAGGCTGAACGTCGTTCATGGTGCTGGCGCACCCGAGGAAGGCCAGGGTTATGACGGAGAGGGTGATAACAAAGATCAATCGTATGCTGAGATTCATGATGGCATTCCTCAGAGCGGGAGAACTTTGATCGTCAGCCAAGCACCCCTTTGACGCGCTGTTCAGTGCCTTTGCTTTGGGTGTCTCTCTGGGCTTGTGGCTGTCACCCAGGGCCACCCGACAAAGCAAGGAATTCGCCGCGAACGCGATCCAGACTACCAGGATCAGAAGGGCTAACTGGACCTTATGTATCGTCGATTATGATTTCCACCCAATACCTTAACGGCAATCTAGCATAATCAGAACCTCTTCATCTTCTCGTCCTGCCCAGGTCATTCTCAACGAAGCCGGTCAGGTTACCCCTTCAGCCGGTATAGTTGCCAAATCTGGCAGTCTTGCCTTGCATCAGCCACACTTGGTTTAGCTGCAGTAGCCCACAAACCGGAGACCACACCCATGTCCAGGATCCTTTGGCAGGAGAGTTGGACCCTTGGCATAGAACCGATCGACGCCGAACACCAGGAGTTGGTGGATGGCATCAACCAACTCGCCACCCGGTTTACCACGGACCCTGGCCAGGTCGCCGAGCCTTTGGCAGTGGCTGATGGGGATGTCCAGGGTGATCCATCGGTTCGCCACGGGGCTCTCATGAGGGCCCTCGAAGATCTGGCTAGACTAGCCCGCGAGCATTTCCAACACGAAGAGGCCTTGATGCGCGCCATCGATTATCCGGAACTGGCCTCTCATCGCAGTGAGCACGCCCTCTTACTCGCCGAATATGTCGAAATGGTCCGAGATCTGGAGCGCCAAAAGGGTATTCAACTCGAGGGTGAAACCCTGCAATCCCTTCACCACTGGTTGGTGAGCCACATGGTTGGCGCGGACAAGGATTACGCCGACTATTATTTTGGGCTCCTCGGGCTGCAAAAGTCGCCATCCATCGGCCACCGCCATCCTGCGCGAGGGGCTGATCGTCCCAAGGGCCCTTGATCCCTTTCCCCCCTCCTTATGGCCTGGTTCCCGTCAACTGAACCCTTGCGCAGGAACCCTGTACTTCCGGCCAGGCGGCATGAATCCCGACCCCTGAGGCGCAACCCAAGGCCCCATAAGCTCCCGGGCCAGGTCCAAAGGACAGCCCTTCACGGCCCCAAATCACAGGGACGAACAGGGACCCCTCCCTACGGAACGCGATTGGCGCCAAGTGCCTTCTCGGCTAAGATCGGTCGGTCTAGTCTCTCTCGAACCCCTGACTCGTGAACTTCAGGGTCCGGCAGTTTTCGGTGACGGTGCGCACCACTGGGTCTGGCGCCCCGTTGGGGATCTCGGCCTCCACCTCGATGGTCACCGTCACCCTGGACCCCACCAGGCCGGCCAGGTGGGCGATGACCTCCTCGGCGATGCGGCTCGCGTCGCGGCCGACCCGGGTCGCGTCGAGGACGGCCGTGCCGTGGAAGCGTCGGGGTTTTGCCGCTGCTGGCGGAAGCTCATCCGGTCGTGTTCCGCCAGGCTCGGTAACACCCGGAGGGGTCGGCGCCCTGGCGCCGTCAGTGCCCGGCTCAGTCGCGGGCGAGGCCCCCGGCGCCGGGGCTGCCCGCTCGGCATCCAGTTGCCGGCTCGCCACGTCCGGCCTCACCACCAGCCCCGTGGTTTGGGGATCGAGCAGGGTCATCAGTTGCCCGCCGCGCAGGCCCTGGTAGCGGCCGGCGGCCTGGTCGAAGCGGTCGGCAAAGCCGAAGCTGTCCTGCGCCCAGGTCAGCAGGTTCATCCCATCGCTGATCGCGTGCAGCAGCACGCTCGGGTCCTGCAAGCGCGGCAGATAGAGGTAGCGCGCAAAATCCTCGATCAGTTGCCGAACGGCCACCTGGTCACCGCGCCACAAGGGTACCCGGTCCAGCTCCATCCGCAGACGCGTCGAGGCAAAGCTGGTCAGGTACAGTTCATCGGAGCGCAGCTTCTTGCTGGCGCGGACCGCCAGCGCATCGGTCCCGGATAGCCGCAGGGCCTCCCAGGTGATGGGTGATGGGGGCGTGGCCTGCCCCGGCACCAGCAGCCACTGGTAGGTCTCGGGGAGCCGGGCCGTCACGGCGCTCGCGGCGGCGGTGCGTTGGGTCTCGGCCTGGGTGACCTGGTAGGGCGTGAGATTCAGGTGCTTCTGCTCGGCCAGGATCGACTCCCAGGCCAGGAACTTCCGCGCCGCCTCGTCCAGGTCCTGCAATCGGGTCTTGTCCGCCGCCAGGAAGACCAGGGTATTGCGATAGAGGCGGGGCGCGTTACCCCGCATCTCCAGGATGGCCTTGGCCGCCAACTCGGCAGGGCTGTTGCCCTCCTTGCTATAGGCATGGCAAACGCCCAGCACCACCAGGCGGGCGTCCAGGTCGTCGGGCACATCGGCGCCACTCTGCGGCATGGGATGGATACGGGGGAAGTCGCCCCTACGCTCCAGATCCTTACGCAGGCGCTGCTCCAGCTCCTGGGTCACCTTGTCCGGTTCACGCCTCAACTGCTCGGCCCGGTCCTCGGCCAGCTTGGTCACCGTTGGCTGGGTCGAGTACCAGTAGTGGGGCCCATCCTGATACAGGTAGGTTGCTGCCCCGGCCATGCGGCGTAGGGCGTCACCGAACACGGCTGGGGACTCGCCGGGCATGACGCAGCCGAGTTTGACCTGCCGGTCCTCGATGCCCTTGTGGGCGGCGGCGGTGGTCGGGGCCGAGCCGAGGTAGATGGCCCGCGCCACCCGCCGACAGGCCGAGAGCTTACCCAGGTTGGGCAGCTCGCTGTCGAGCTTGAGCGGTAGGGAGTTGGGTCCGTCCACGTCCTTCTCGATCACCGGCACCCAGTTGTCCGAGAGGTAGCGCGTCAGCTCCGACTGCACGCGCGGGTCGTCGATGGCCACGTTGGCGGGCAGGATCAGCGGGTTGCGGTCGCCCTTCTCCCACAGGCTATGGATGACTGCCGCCATCAGGCGCAGGACACCGCGGGTGCGCTGGAATTTCACCAGGGTGGACCAGTCCGTGTAGAGCCGGTCGAAGATCTCCGGGTGGATCGGGTAGGCGGCCTTGATGCGTTGCTCGTACTCGGCCTCGCGGCACTCGGGCGGGAACTCGGCCTGCTGGGTGCGATAGAACTCGGCGAAGGCCCGTGCCACCACGTCGCGGTCCTTGAACTGGGCCGGGTCCGCCAGGGGCTGGAACAGCCGCCGCCGGACGATCTCGAAGCCCTCCTCGGCGCTGGCCGGCCGCCAGGAGGATTCCACCCGCCCCACCACGTTGCGCAGACGGTCCAGGGCCTCGCGCCCGCGGGTCCCGCCCACCTCCACGTCGTCGGAGTGAGAGCGCGAGGACCCCGAGGTATCCGACGCTGGCAGGCTGATCACCAGCAGGCAGTGCTTCGCCAATTTGGCCGATTCGGTCAAGACCTGGGCGAAACTGAACTGGGTCTCGAAGCCGCCGGCTGGCAGGTCGCTCTGGTCATGGAACTGGCGGGCGTAGGCCACCCACTCGTCGATCAGGATCAGGCAGGGGCCGTACTCGTTGAACAGCTCGCGCAGCACGTCGCCGGGACTGGTGGCCTTTTCATCGTCGGCCGCCACGCGGGCGAAGGCGGTCTTGCCGCCCAGTTGCCAGGCCAGTTCACCCCAAAGCGTCCGTATCCGGGTGCCATCAGGCTTGACGCTCGGGTTGCCAGGGGAAATCTTGTTACCCACCAGCACCACCCGCCGTGCGGTCGGGACCTCGCCGGCCCCGGCGGCGGACATGACGCCATCGATGCCGGCCAGCTCGGTGGGTGCGATGCCAGAGAACAGGTGATAAAGCGCCAGCATGGCGTGGGTCTTGCCGCCACCGAAGTTGGTCTGCAACTGGACCACCGGATCGCCGCCGCCAGTCGTAAGGCGCCGCAGAGCGCCCACCAGCATCCCCTTGAGGCTCTCGGTGAGATAGGTGCGGCGGAAGAACTCCACCGGATCCCGGTACTCCGCCGAGCCCTCATCCAGATGCACCTGCCACAGGTCGGCGGCGAACTCGGCCTGCTGGTAGCGCCCGCTGGCCACGTCCTCATGGGGCATCACCACCTCGCGCCAGGGCTTGAGGGTGCCGGTCACCCCACTCTCGATAGCGGTGCCCGTCGATTTGCGCTTCTCGCTGCGCGCCTGCTCGTCGAAACGCAGGCGCAGCAGCTCCATCTTCATCCGCTCCACCTCGTCAGACTCGGGGGCGGAGACGGCGGACAGCAAGCGCACGACCGAATCCAGAGCGCGGTAGGCGTCGTCGCTGGAGAAGAGCCCCTGGTGGGCCCACTTGTTACGCCAGGTACGGATCTCCGACACCAGACCGCGCTCGGCAAAGCCAAGGGTCTGGCGGAAGACCTCGTTCCAGGTCTCCGCCATCAGCTTGAGCAGGGCCGCGCTGTCCCACTCCTCGATGCCCTTGTTGGCCAGCATCGGGTCTTCGACGAAGCCCCGCACCTTGGCCATGGACAGGGCATTAGCGGCAATGGCCGCCCTGACCTCCCGGTCAACAAAGGGCCCGAGACCCGCCTTCAGCAGTTCCAGCGCCTTGCCGACCCGTTCGTGGTTGGTAATGGCCATAGTGTTCTCTACGGTTCCCTTGCGAGCGCCTTCACTTGAGTCAGCAGAGCGGGAATCTCCACCGTCACAGCAACCCAGAGAATGTCCGCATCAATGTCGAAGTAGGCACGCACCAGGCGATTACGCATACCAATGATGGCCTTCCAGGGAATACCGGCATGAGCGCTCCGCATCTCATCCGACACCTTGCTAGCCGCCTCGCCGATGATCTCGACCGCGCGCACGAGCGCAAATAGCAGCATGCGGTCGGTATCCAGATCCGCACGGGTGCGCCCTGCGGCGAACCCCAGCACGTCTTCCGCCGCCTCGATCATGTGGCCAATGCGGATGCGATCTTCATCCTGCATATTGCACCTCGGCCATATGCACAACCTCGTCACGGAAAAAATGCGAGAGATCCGCCGCCGTGCGTAGATCGACTTTCTTGCCCCCGAGCAGGTCCGACAAATCGATCTCCATGCCAGCAATACCGAGCAAGCCGGGGATGTGCGCCGGTTCGAACTCAACCAACAGGTCTAAGTCGCTATCGGTCCGCGCCGTCCCCTTCAACTGCGACCCAAACAGCGAAAGGCGGCGAATGTGATGCCGCTTACAGAAATTAGCCAAGGCATTTTCGTCCAGATTCATCGCGGAGTGCATAGCGTCCCCTCCCCAGGACTGGCGCCCGAGACGTCATCTGGCTCCCAAGCTCCGGAGTGGGAGCAAGTCTCGACGCTCCAGCGTCCCGAGGCTGCACTGGCCGCTGGAGCGGCCAAGACTGCGTTCCCACGCAGAGCGTGGGAACGAGATAGACGGGCCAGCGCATGCTCAAGCGGCCAAGTCATAGGCCTGTCCTTCCCGCGCGGCGCGCCACGCCAGGGTATTGATCACGGTCTTCTGGCGCTCGAAGGCGTCCGAGCTCATCACCACCACGTCGGCGGGAATCAGGCGCCTCCCCAGCAGGGTGGCCAGCCGCGCCATTTCACCGAAGCGGTCGAGCACATTCGGCTCCACCACCAGCAAGTCGAGGTCGCTGTCTGCCCGCGCATCGCCGCGCGCCTGGGAGCCAAACACGATCAGTCGGGTGCCCGCCGGAACCGCCGGCTTGAGACAGGCCAGCGCCTCATCGATCAGATTCATCATGGACCTCCGTCGTTATCGAACAAATCGCCAGTGCCCGGCGTGGCGACCTGGGGCGCTGCCTGGGCCAGGCGGGTGATCTCCGGCCAGCTCTGCACCAGGCCGTTGTAGGCCATGGCCTCGGCCGCGCGCTTCTTGCGCTCGCACAGGGTGTAGAGGCGGTAGCAGAGTTCGCGGGCGGTCTCGGCCCGGCTGCCGAGTTGGGCGACCAGGGCCGCTGCGGCGGACTCGCCGCCGGACTCCAGTACCCGGATCAGGTGGTGCACCATCTCCCAGACGGTCAGGCGCTTGTCGGTGGTTGGGTCCCAGTCGGCGGGCAGATCGGCGGGTTTGAGCAGGCGCACCTTGCCAGCCTTGGAAACCAGGATGCCGGCCTCCGCGAGGCCGGAGACGCTGGTGTTCTTCGATTTGGAGAGCTGCTCGTCGACGCCGTAATCGCCCTCGGCAAAGCCGGTCTGCTCGAACCAGGTGAGCGCCCAGCGACTGTCGGCGTCGAAGTCGCTCTCCTGCTCGGCCAAGGCCTCGTCCAGGGTCTGGTTGATCAAGGCCAGGGCGGCGCGTACCGGGAGCGGCTTGCCCTCGGCGTCCAGTACCTTCGCATAGCGGGTATAGACCGCCATGCCGGGGCCGATGGCCGCCTGGGCCAGGTCCACCGGGGCGATGTTGCCGCGCTGGAGGTGGGCCAGCGCCTGCGGCAGCTCCGCCTTGAGCGCAGCGACGAATTCGCGGCGGGTGGCGGTGGGGGCTTCGGCGGGGCGCTGGCGGCAGACGAGGACGATGCTGGAGGCGAGGGCGTTGGTGCCGGAGCCGATCATGCGGTTGCCGAGTTCAGTGCGCATCGGCCAAGTGCCGCTGATGGCAAAGCCCGCCTCGATGACGGCGGCCAGGAAGGTGTCCCAACCGGTGCTGGAGGTGCCGGCCTCCCCTTTGGTCTCGGCCTGCTTGAAGGCGTAGTAGATCGTCACCGGGAAGGCGGGATGGGCCTGCTCGGCGAGTCGGTGCATCGCCTTGGTCATGCCGTCGAGGAAAAAGGTCTCGGCCTTCTCCTTGCCGCCGTGGCGGTAAGGTGTGGCGACCAGTTCCTCTGCCTTGGGGACGGCGAGGGTGGCGAAGAGATCGGGGAAGACTGGCTTCAGCGAGCGGCGCAGCCAGACATAGAAGAAGTCCGAGAGGTCGGCGTACCCGATGTTGTCGTAGTAGGGCGGATCAGTGGATACGACATTCCCTTGAGTCATACGTTGAAGCTGCGCATCCGCCTGCTGCGCAATGCCATCCTGAATGCTCGGCGATAGGTAGTCCAGTGGTGCGCTGAGCGTCTTGACCACCGTGTCGATGCTTCCGACGGACTCGCTGAAGAAGTTGACCTCCGCGAAGTCCCAGGACATCGGAAGTGCTTGACGACCGAATGTCACCCGAACCGTCGCAACGCGCGCCGACCGACCAGATACGGTCCGATTTGAAGCAGGCCCCGCATCCCAAGTGCATAGCGTCGAACCTTTGTCTGCAAGCTTGCTGATGAGGAAGCTGAGGTAGACGGCCACCGCGTCGCCGTACGCTGTTGCACCCGTGCCGCCGTCGCGCAGGGGCCTGGCATCATGGCGAAGCCCGGCAACCAGGGCGTCGCCCTGCGCCCGCCCGCGCGCTTCCTGCACCAGATCGGAGAAGGTCGTCAGCGCCACGAGCTGACGGCGGGTGAAGATGTCGGCGAAGGTGGTCAGTCCGTAGTTTGGTGTCTTGAAGTCGCGCGGATTCACCGGCAGCGTGGTTTCCGGCCCCCACTCCGGCTGCGCGGTCAGTGCAGTAGATTCCATTTCCGGCGTCGGTCCAAGATAGACCCGCCCGCGGTCTCCTTCGGCAACAATGGCCATTAGCTTCGCCCCCATGCGTCCGGCCTTTCCTTCTCCACGAATGTGGTCATAGGTAACCGGCACGCCGGACATCAGGCACTTGAAAGCCGCCCGCTTGCCAGCCGTGGTGCCAAGCTTCGATCCCTCCGCGTCGTTCGGCTTCCCCACCTTCACCGTGAACCGGAATCCGCCATTCTCGATCACCGGCTCGACATACGCCTCCTTGCCCAGCATTGGCGACAGCAAGAAGCTGGATGCGAGCGGCACATCCACGTCGGCAAAGGCCGGGTTCGGGCTCTTCACCGTGCGCGCCCAAAGCCAGGCGATGACGGTTAGTTTGCGTCCAATGTATGGCTTCAAGTCCGGCCTTGGATTGCTCGGATCGGCGGCCATCTCCGCCGTAATCTCGATCTTGGGGTAGAGGTGACCGATGCGCCGCTCGGCCTCGTCGCGCATCCACTGCCCGTAATAGCGCACGTCCTCGGCCAGCCCCTGGGCGCCTTTCCATTCGCGTCTGAACAATCCGCCTTGTCGTTTCCCCGATTTGCCCGTCATCGGGTCCCCCGGATGCACTGGAGGTCGCCCGGCAAATCGGGGTGGAATCTCAATCATCGCCTTGTTGATCAGCACCGCCACCGGGTTGAGGTCGGAGGCATAGCTCTCCAGCCCCAGCCGCTGCGCCTCCAGCGGCAGCGCACCGCCGCCGGCGAAGGGATCATGGAAGGCCGGTAGCTTGTAGCGGTCGAACAGCTCCTTGGCCCGCGGGTGGTCGGCGTTCTCGGCGCAGGTGTAGCGCCAGCTCTGCCAGATCTCGTCCCGGGCCTGCTGCAACACCGTCTCGTTGGTGGTGTTCTCCCACAGCACCAGGTCCTCGATGATGCGGAACAGCCGCTGCCGCTCCTTCTCCTGCTTCTTCTCGGTGGGGAACAGGTCCGGGTGCGCCGAGGGGTCGTCCACCATCTGGGCGAAGATCACCGCCCGCGCCGCCGCCAGCGGCCGACGCGCCCACCAGAGGTGCAGGGTGGAGGGATGCCCATGGCGTATGGACTTCTCCCGGGCTGAAGCCTTGTTGATGGCCTCCAGCGGCAGGGCGACCTCGATGAGTTTTTTCTTGGGTGTGGACATCAACCTGGCCTCACGTGCCACCACCGACGCAAAGCTCTAGCATCGCACTGTGTATCAGGTCAGCTCTTGCTTTGAGAAAGGCTGGGTAATCACCGGTGACCATCTCGTCATAGGGAATTAGATGGGTCGCCAAACGCGCTTTCACTTCAGCCTCGCCCAGGTCCGTGCCCTCGCGTCGCTCCGCAAGATAGCGCTCCGGTGGTTTGTCCGAGATATTGCGGTTGGTACGCCATGTGACGAGGGCACAGTTGAGCGAGCGGTAAATCTGATCATCTGGAACGCCCAGCCGCGTGAGGTAGGCTTGCGGGAATAGGTGGTGGTACTCGCGCCGGGCCAGGCTAGCACGCGTGACCGCGCCGCCATCGGCCAAGTCCACGCCACCCTTCTTCAGAGCCAAGGCGAGAATCGCCCGTGCGGTCCTGTCCTTGCGTACAGGCCAACCAGCGTCGATAAGCTCCTGCACCTGGGGCAACGGATGAAGATCTTCGTTGAAGATGGTCGGTGTTGCGCTATCCGTGCCAGCACATAAGGGCTTCAGCTCCAGGAAATCCGCTACGGCCCGGGAGTTGGTGGATTTCTCGTACCGATTCGTGAAGAACGCATGCCAGAGGTACTTACGCAGCACATTGCGGGCACGACCTTCGGCATCCAATTGCTTGGGCGCCAATCCCCACAGGGCCACCAGCACCGGGATGACCACATCAGTGGGCAGGCGCGCCGCGTCGAAGACTCGCTCCTGTTCCAGGAAGTCCACCGTCCTGATCACTCCATTGAGGAAGGTCTCCCAGTTTTCCATGAGCCTCCCGCCGAAATCCCTGGCCATGTAGGTGGCGTTTGTAGGTGCTCTGCCCTGGAGCAAGGCACTCCCATAGAGGGCGAGATCTTCAGGGGGATAGTAGGCAGCGAGGTTCGGACATGCCTTGCGCGTCGCGGCGACCAAGTCATGCAGCGACTTACCCATGCCGGCCTCAACCTGCGCGACGACGATGTCATAGATCGAGAGCGGGGCCGCCGACGTATTCATCTTGATGAAGACATCCAGCGCGGTCTGCTTCTTGGTGGTGACGGGAAGCGACATGAACGGAAGGTTGAAGGACGCGAACGTCTGCCGGATGAGAGAGACCTGATCAGAGACCAGATCACGCTCTTCCTGGGTATCGATGGCCTCTTTTGCCCACTCACGGAAACTCTGCTGCGCGGCAATATCTGGTGCAAAAAAATGGAGTGGTATGACCCGCCGTATCCACTGCTCCTTGGGCCGGTTTGCCCAGAAAGGACGGAAGTCCTTATCGCCTTCCTTCTTCCACCTGGCGATGGAGTCCACGTAGTACGCCAGACCGGTTTCTTCGTCGTTCTCGAAATGGAGAAAGAACGTGCGGTCTTCGTAGTTGTTGTGCAGGCCGCGCCATAGGGCAGTCAGCCGCTGCTGCCCATCGAGCAGGTGCTCCGTGACACGCTCCCCAATCTCGGGGGCACCTTTCAGGTTGCGGGAAATGAACGGCTCTTGGTCACCGATTTCCAGCACAAGGCCCGCGCCCACAGGCAGGTCCTGGAGGATGGTGTTGAACATCTGCGTCACGCGGGAATGGTCCCAGGCCTCGAACCGCTGGAATCGCGGCAATACAGTCTGGCGGGTCCGAATTCGGGTGAACCAATCGGGGAGGAGGCGGTTCCTAGCTTCAATTGACACGTTGGCGTCCTTCTGCTTGTCTGATGATCACTGCGGCTTGTCAGCACGCGCCAATAGTTCGGCGAAGTCATAGTTCACGCTGGTCACGCCAAAATCGGGCTCGCGCTGGAAGGGCTGACGCAGGTAGTGGGCTTGGTGCGCGTCGTCGTCCAGGAACTCGACGATGGCGAGGATGAAGTCGGCGGGCTTGTTGAGGGAATACAGGATCTCGTTGCGGGTCACGGTGATTGTGGGGGCACCGGCGACGCGCCCCTTCACCTCGATGAAGCGCAGCCGGCCGGTGCCTGGGACGCGGCTCTCGATGTCGTAACCGAGCTTCTCGAACTCCCGGTCGGTGGGGTCGAATCCGAGGCCGCGCTCGATCTCCATGACAATGGCGCGAGCACGGGCGCCACTGGCCTGGGTATCGACTGGTGCCGTCGCATGCGTGGCAGACTGCCCCGTCATCGCCTCGATCAGCCCCATCGGCACCACCAGCGAGCCGCCGAGCACCACGGGTGGCAGGGGTGATAGCTGGGCTTCGAGCTTCAGGTCTTCCAGCCGTTTTTGCAGCCGCCCCTGCAGGAGGTCGGCTCGCTTACGCGCCTCGCCGGAGTTGAGTTTGGCGTTGGGCTTGCCAGCCTGCTCCTGGAGCTTCAGCTCCTCTGCACGATGGTCCCAATAGGTGATCTCCTTGGTGAGGCGGTCCTTGACCGCCGCCTCGGTCTTGGCGATCAACTCCAGCTTGCGGCCTTTGACTTCGGCCAAGTGCTCCGGCACGACGTGGGCAATAGCGTAGCCCTGCGCCTTCTGCTCCAACTCGCGGCCGATCCACTGGCACTCGGGCCTCTCCAGGATGGCGTCGATGCCCGGCTCGCCTTCCTTTAGCGGGCGGTAGTCGAGGTAGGGCGCGTAGTGGATGTGACGGGTTGCGCCGGTCCCGTCCTGCTCCACGTAGAGCATGCGCTTGGAGACGACCCGGCGCTCCCCGGCGCGGGTGAGGCCGGCGTCTTGGATGGCGTGCTCCAGGTAGAACAGCACCCGGGGTTGGGTGCCCGGGTCACGCTCGTCCACCAGCACGGTACCTCGCTTGAGCAGGTCGCGGTGGCGCTCTAGGGTGAGGTCGATGACGGCGTCGAGCAGCGGATGGCCAGGGCACACGAAGGCGGCGAGCGGCTGGCCTTGGGGCGCCACCAGGTCTTTCTCGAAGGCGATGCGCTCGTAGCGCGGCAGCACGGGCTCGCCGATGCCGATCAGGCGGTCGCGGTTGCGCACCGGGGCCGGGACATGGGTGATCTCGTACCGGCGGGGCTCACGCTGCTTGGCGGTGCCGCCGAGGCGCTTGAAGGCCTCGTGGAAGAAGGACTCGATATAGTGGGGCTGGAGGCGGCGGGCGTCGGCGCGCTCCATGTCCTCGCGGATGCGCCGCACCCGGCTGGAGTCCATGGCGTCGTGGGCAAGCACGCGCTCGTCGATCAGGGTTTGCAGGTGGCCCCGGTCGAGGGTGGTGTCGAGCACCGTGGTGAGGAAGGCCCGGACCTCAGGCTTCTCGCCGTGGCGGATGGCCTCGATCAGCAGCTCGCGTAGGGACTTGCCCTCGAACTGGAGCTTGCCGAGCACGTCGAAGACCTGGCCGCCTAGGGCCTGGCGGGCTTGTTCGAGCTTCTCCAAAAGCTTGCGGTAGACGTCGCCCTCGCGGGTCTCTTCGGCCACCAGGTTCCACAGGTGGCAGACCTCGGTCTGGCCGATGCGGTGGATGCGCCCGAAGCGCTGCTCCAGCCGGTTGGGGTTCCAGGGCAGGTCGTAGTTGACCATGAGGTGGGCGCGCTGGAGGTTGATGCCCTCGCCGGCGGCGTCCGTGGCGAGCAGCACCTGGACGTCGGGGTCGTGCTTGAAGGACTCCTGGACCTTGAGGCGCTCCTCACGCCCGATGCCGCCGTGGATGATGACCACCGCATCCTTACGGCCTAGCAGAGTGGTGATGCGCTGCTCCAGGTAGTTCAGCGTGTCGCGGTGCTCGGTGAAGATGACGAGCTTCTGGTGCGGTGAGGGCGTGGGCGGCGGGATCGGTCCGGCACCGTAGGGAACCCGGGGCTCTTCGATACGGTGGACCAGGGAGGGTGTCGTGAAGACCTCCCCGAGTAAGCTCGCTAGCTCTCGCCACTTGGTATCGTTGCCGCTGCGGCACACGGCGAGTGCCTGGGCTTCGAGCCGCTGGAGGGTGTCGATTTCGATGCGCAACTCGACGATGGAGCGCGCGGCGGTGGCCTGGTCGAGGATGGCTTCCTCGGCGGCCGCGACCTCGTTCTCCGGGGCTTCATCCAGGTCCTCCACATCCTCGCTGTCCAGGGCCGGCAGCCCGTTGGCGAGGATGGCCACCACCTGCCCCCCGCGCTGGAGCACCTCCAGCTCGCGCAGCCGGCCTTCCAACCGCTCGCGGCGGCGACGCAGGGACTGGTAGATGGCCTCGGGTGAAGATGCCAGACGCCGCTGCAGGATCGTTAGGGCGAAACCGACAGTGCCGGCACGCTTGTCGTTCTCCAGGGCCTCGGCGCGGTTGAACTCCTCGCGCACGTACTCGGTGACCGCCTGGTAGAGCGCGGCCTCGGCATCCGAGAGCTTGTAGGGGACCGTGTAGGCGATGCGCTCGGGGAAGAGTGGCGTGCCGTCGAACTTGAGCAGGCTCTCCTTGACCATGCGGCGCATCAGGTCGGAGACATCGGCGCTGTGCACGCCGTCTCTGAACTTGCCCTCGAAGCGGTCGCCGTCCAGCAGCGCCATGAAGAGCTGGAAGTCCGCTTCCTTGCCGTTGTGGGGGGTGGCCGACATCAGCAGGAAGTGCCGGGTCAGGGTCGAGAGCAACTGGCCCAGCCGGTAGCGTTTGGTGTATTTGACCTCGCCGCCGAAGACGGTGGCGGACATCTTGTGGGCCTCGTCACACACCACCAGGTCCCAGCGGCAGTCGGGGGCTTGGAGCTTCTGCTGGACATCCTCGTTGCGCGAGAGCTTGTCCAGGCGGGCGATGACCAGGTTGGTCTCCAGGAACCAGTTGCCGGTGCGTGCGGCCTCCAGCTTGTCGTGGGTGAGGATTTCGAAGGGCAGGTGGAAGCGGCGGTTCAACTCGTCTTGCCACTGCTCGGCGAGGCTGCCGGGGCAGACGATGAGGCAAGCGTTGCAGGTCCCCGCGGGCGATCAGTTCCTTGATCAGCAGGCCGGCCATGATGGTCTTGCCGGCGCCGGGGTCGTCGGCCAGCAGAAAGCGCAACGGCTGGCGCGGCAGCATGGCCTCGTAGACCGCGGTGATCTGGTGCGGCAGGGGATCGACGACGGAGGTGTGCACCGCCAGGACCGGGTCGAACAGGTGGGCCAGCCGAATGCGATGGGCCTCCGACACCAGGCGGAAAAGGGCGCCGTCGCCGTCGAAGCTCCAGGGTCGGCCCTGTTCCACCAGCTCCAGGCGGGGCTCGTCGTCGCGGTAAAGCAGTTCATTGGCGACCTTACCCGCCGGGGTCTTGTAGGTCAGCTCCAGGGCTTGGGAGCCGAACCACTGGACACTGACCACCGTTACCAGGGCATCGGGGAGGATGCCGCGGATGGCGGTGTTGGTCTGGAGCTGTTCAAGCTGCATGGGTGGTGGGTGCGGCCCTGTGCTTCTCGAGGGCGTAAGTCTCGCATGATCCATTGCCCGGCGCGCGGGAAGTTGTCGCGGAGTTGACGTGAAGGCGGGCGTTGGATCTGGGGGATGGAGATGCTGACCTGCCGTTTGGTCAGAGGTTTGGGGGCTCGGGGTCCGCCGGGCGCCACTGGGGTCGGGGGGAAAGATCGCTTCAGTCGGGGGGCGGGCGATGCAGCGGGTCCCTAGGGTCAACTCCTCAGGGTATCCGGCGGGGCGGATATCACAAGTGCTTGAAGAGGCACTCGGTGGGGGGCACCAAGTGCTCGGCGATCTTTTGCTGGGCCAGATCGCACAATCCGCATAGACGGCAGGAGGTGCCGCCGTAGGGGCCGAGCGGTAGGCTGGCGAGCAGGCGCCCCCCAAATTCGGCCCTGAGGTCGCGGCCCGCGGGGTGCTCCAGCAGGATCTCCTCGGCTTCAGTCCCGAACCGGGTGATAAATTCCTCCATCTCGTGGCAATGCTCGCGCTTCCCAGCGGCCTGGATGAGGCTGTTCATGCAATCGACGAAGTCGTGATTGCGCCGGTCAGTTTCGGCGTTGCCGGTCTGGTAACGAGATTTCCAGCGGAGCGGGCGCATACTTGAATCCTGTGGGATAGGGATAGAGGCTAGGAAATCCAGCCGCCCGGCGGATGGGGTCGAGGGGACGCTAGCATCGCCACGCTGCGCTCGTCAAGGGTAGGAAGGCTCTGCTACACCACTGAAGCGACGGGCAATCCCTAGTCCGGCCCCGCACCCTCGGCGAAGCACAGCCCCTGCTTGCCGCTGTGCTTGACCCGATACATGGCCTCGTCGGCCTGCCGGATCAGGTCATCCGCGGTGGCCGCATGCTGCGGGTACATGGCGATCCCGATGCTGGTGGTAATACGGCGCTGCACCCCGCCCAGGTCCATGGGGGTGCCCACCGAAAACAGGATGCGCTCGCCCAACTGGGCGACGGCGACCTCCTCGGTCACCTGAGGCAAGAGGATGGCGAACTCGTCCCCGCCCCAGCGGGCGACGGTGTCCGAGCGGCGCACCTGCTCGGTCAGGCGTTCGGCCACCAGGCGCAATACCTCATCTCCCACCTCGTGGCCCAGGCTGTCGTTGATGGTCTTGAAGCCGTCCAGGTCCAGATAGAGCACCGCCAGACGCTCGCCGTAGCGGGCCGCCTCGGTCACAGCGGTCTCGATGCGGTTCTCGAACAGGCGCCGGTTGGCCAGCCCCGTGAGGCTGTCATGGTAGGCGAGCTGGCCGAAGTGGCTGACCTCGCTGCGCAGGCGTCGGCCTTCCAGTTCGCGCTGGGTGACGTCGTGCAGGCGCAGGATCATGCCGAAGTTGTCACCGGCCACGCCGCGCAGGGCCCGGGCATGGACCTCGGAGTAGTGGTCCCCGTCCGGGGTCTGGCGATGCAGGACCAGCTCGACCGGGGCCTGGGAGGCGGCCACCTGGGCGCGGATGTCACTCAGGATGGCCGCCGGGCTGGCCTGGCCGCCCCCCAGGAGGTCGACCCCGTCGGCCAGACGCAGGGGGCTGTCCACCTGGGGATTGAGCACGATAAAGCAGCGCTGGGCGCTGGCGTTGATCCAGCGGACCTGGCCCTCCTGATCGCAAACCAGCGTGGGGTCCGGGATGGCATCCACCAGGGACTGGAAGAAGGCGCGGTCGTTGTGCAGTTGGCGGGTGGCGCCGGCGGCGTTGACCAGTTGGTGGACGCGGTGGCGCAGCACCGCCCAATGGATCGGCTTGGTGATGAACTCGTCGGCCCCGGCGGCAAAGGCACGGTCCACCGAGCCGTCGTCCTCGAACACGGTAATCATGATAATGGGGACGTGATGGCCCTCCGGCAGTCCGCGGATGGCCGCGCAGGCGGCAAAACCGTCCATGACCGGCATGGCCCCGTCGAGCAGGACCAGGTCGGCCCCGTGGGCGGCAAAGGCGTCCGCCCCGAGTTTGCCGTTCTCGGCCACCTGGGTGTCGAAGCCCAGGCGGGCGATGAACTGCTGGATGGCGATGCGCAGGGCTGGGTCGTCATCGACAATCAGGGCCCGCAGCCGGCGGGCTTGATCCGGAGCGGGATTCATGGGTCGGTGGTCCCCTGGGCGCCGTCGGCGCCGTCGGCGCCGTCGCGGTGGAGTAGAGCGGCCAGTTCCCGGGTGGCGCGGCTGGCCTCGTCCTCGATGGCCGCGACCAGAGCAGTGGCCTCAGTCAGGTCCCCCGCCTTGGCCTTGGCATTGAGGGCCCTGGCCTGTCGCATCAGCCCGAGGGCCCCTAGGGTCCCCATGGTACCGGCGAGGCGGTGGGCCGCGGCACTGACCCGTTGGACATCGCCCGCCGCCAGCCCGGCGCGCAACGCGGCGAGGCGCAAGGGCAGGTCCTCCAGGCAGGTCGTGATAATATCCCGGATCTCGCCGATGGCCGCGCGCAGGTCGTTGATAACGCTCGCATCGATGGCCGGCGCCGCAGCGGCCGGCGCAGTCGCCACCGGCACGCTGGGCGCCAAGGCCGGTGGCGCCCCCTGTCCCGGAGGTGTCCACCAGCGCCCCAGGGTGGCCAGCAGGTCCGGGGCGCGGAGGGGTTTGGCCAGGTAGTCGTCCATGCCGGCGGCCAGGCAGCGGTCGCGTTCGGCCGGGAAGGCGTGGGCGGTCAGGGCTATGACTAGCTGGTGGCGGTCGCCGCCGTGCTCCGCCTCGCGCTCCCGTAGGGACCGGGTGGCGGACAGCCCGTCGAGGATGGGCATCTCGCAGTCCATCAGGACCAAGTCGAAGGACTCCCGGTCCAGGGCGTTCAGGGCCTCGACCCCGTTGGCGGCCAGGCTGACCCGGCACCCGATCTGCTCCAGGCGGTCGCGGATGGCCACCTGGTTGACCTGATGGGCCTCCACCACCAGGACCCGCCACCCGGCCAGGGCCTGGGCATCGGTCAGCGACCGGGATGGCGCGTCGGCTTGGCCCGGGGCCTTCACCAGGGGAATGACGTCGATCTTGGAGACGTCCTACTGGTTGCGGATCACCCCTTGCCACTCCTCAATGGCGGCGATGCTCAGGGGATAGGAAATCCAACCGCATCGCGGCTGGGGACGAGGTCAATGTAGCATCGCAGGACGGTGCTCTGCAATGGCACAAAGCACGCCAGTTGGAGCGCGCCGACGGCATAGATACCTCACAATTTCCTTTGGCGACACAACTCGCTTGCCGTCCGGATTTCGGTGTAATGTGCCTCATGATAGTTAATTACACCGCCCTGTAGCCCATCGGACGCTGCAACGGCAAGGTCATGCTGCGACTGGACCAATAACCCGGGTAAGCTGGCAAAGTTACGTCGATGGGGACCCCGCGGCGGACACTGGCAAGCCCCGCCGCCCTGGGCGAAAATGCCCTGGCGGAGCCTGGGTCCGGCGCCCCGACCCCAGCCCCAGGCGGGGAGGGGGGGCGACGCGCCCCAAGGGTTCGGATCACCCTCTAGCTAAGGTGGAACTATGGATGCCAAAACTCTCGATCGGCTGGGCCAGATTGTCGGTGCACTGAAGGACAGGCCCCCGGGCGCGGGACGCTGGAGCGCACTGCTGCAGGGGGCGGTGGAGCTGACCCGAGCCGAGGCTGGCATGCTCCTGACGGTCGATAATGAGGAACTGGTTCCAGTGGCCCTACTGATCGCCGGTGAACCCGTTGGCCCCGAGTCCGAGGCCTGGCACGCCCTCTCCCTGTCCCGTTCCGATACTCTTGCCCGCCAGCTTAGCCCGGCCTGGTACAGCGCCCTCCACGGCGTAACGGTGCATATCGGCGATCTGGGCCAGCCCGACGTGTTCGAGCTGGATTGGCTACAGGCCTGGGATCGCGTCGCCGGACGGCGGTCGCGATCCTTGTTGTGCATACCCATCCGCTATCACCAGGGGGTGGGCGCGGTCCTGCAGTTGCTGGACGCGGCCCAGGGTCCAGGAGGTGCCGTGGGCCCCTTTCGCCCCGATGTCCAGCGCCTGGCGGAGACCCTGGCCTGGCAGGCCGGCGGCAATCTGCTCGCCCCTGGGGGCACGGCTGGGCCCCCGAGTGCGGTGACCGTAATCAAGGCCCTGGGCGTGACCCGCCGTATCGACGCCCCCCTCCTGGTGCAACGGCTGGGGGTGGCGGGGGTACCGGAACTGGATGCGGCAGCCATCACCGAGGAGGTGTTCGGCCAGTTGTTCGCCGAGGGGTTGGATGCGGTTGCCGATGGTGCCCTGGAGGCCCGGGTGTGCGCCGTCATCGAGGATCGCCTGGGACCGGGCACCAGCAGCCGCTTTCACGCCTGGTCCGCCTTTCGCCGCAGTGGCCTGCCCCTCTTGATCCTGATCGGCGGCTGTTCCGGCAGCGGCAAGAGTACCCTGGCGGCGGAACTGGGCCTGCGCCTGGACATCGGCCGGGTCCAGTCCACCGATACCTTGCGGGAGGTGATGCGGCTCTTAGTATCCGAGCATCTGGCCCCAGAATTACACTGCTCCTCCTACGAGGCCTGGCGCGCCCTGCCCCGCCTGCCCCTGGACCTTGACGAGGAGGCACGGCTCATCGCCGGCTTCCAGGCCCAGGCGGATAAGGTGGCGGTGGCTGTGCGCGGCGTGGTGCAACGTCAGCGGGAGGAGCGGGAATCTACCATCCTGGAGGGGGCCCATCTGCACCCGGCCCTGCTGGGGGAATTCGTCCAGGAGGGAGCGGTGGCGGTGCCCTTGCTGGTGGCGGTACCGGAACGGGAGGAACTGGCGCGGCATTTCCAATGGCGCGCCCTGCTGGCCCCGTCGCGCAAGGGCCGCCGGCACATGGACCAGTTCGACGCCATCTGGAGCCTGCAGCGCCACCTGCTGGATCAAGCGGCCACCCGGGATATCCCCGTGATCCCGAACGTGGGCATGGGCTTTTGCGTGCAGCAGGCGCTGGAGGCGATCGCCGGGGTGCTGGTGCAACGGTTTCCTCCCCCCTGACCGGCATCGGCACGCCCTTGGTTTGGCCCTGAAACCAAGCGGGGAGGTTGGTTGGGAGAATCCGCGTGGACACCCTAGGGACTATTTGGCTCTGGACCCGGTCCTTCGGTATCGTCCTGGTGATGCTGACGGTCGATTTGCTCCTGGTGGGCGGGGGCCGCCATCACCCGGTGTCATTCCGGGAGGCGGCTTCCTGGTCCCTGGTCTGGGTCGCCGTTTCCCTGGTCTTCGCCGCCGGTCTCTGGTGGCACCTGACCGGCACCCACGGCCGGGAACTGGCGGACGAAAGGGCCCTGGAATTCGTCACCGGCTACCTGATCAGAAGTCCCTGGCCATCGACAAGGTGTTCGTGCGGCTGGTGCTGTTCGGTTACTTCGGCATTCCCCTGGAACGGCAGAAGCGGGTGCTGACCTAGGGCGTTCTGGGGGCCATCCTCCTGCGCACCCTCATGATCCTGCTGATGGCCCGCTTCCACTGAATCCTGTACGGTTTCGGCGCCCTCCTGCTGATCTCTTATGGTGAAGATGTTTGTCTCTGCGCAAGGAGCGGCTGGAGCGGGGGGCAACCCGCCTTTCCACTGCGGCAGGGCGGGTGGCCTGGAAACGGGTATGACCTTGCCCTCATGCCACGCCCGGCTGTGCCTGTATCAGCGATTTCAATTGTCCAAGCACGGCATCCCGGAGATCACGGAGTTCGACCAACCCCGCCAGCGCCTCCTGATTCCGGCCTTGAGCCCGCAATTCACATAACCTGACCGCCAGCGCATGTACCCGCTGGTGCAAGGCTGCCATGGCCAGGAAAGCCGGCCGCGCACCAAGGCGGCTGCGGCCATCGGCATCCAGCCAGATACCAAAGCTGCACTGGTGGCCATCCAGCGGCGGCGAGGCGTCACGTTCGCCCGTGAGATAGCCTGCCACCGCGGCCATCCAGGCACGATGCGCGGCACCGGCAAAGAGCAGGGGTATCGCATCGCGGCTCACCGGAGCGCAACCGACCCAAACCGGATCGGGTCTCCAGGTGGCCACCCAGCTTGGGATCTCGGCGGCCGGCATCGGGTGGGCAATAGCATTGCCCTGGGCCAGTTCGCAGCCGAGTTGCAGCAGCATCTCCCCCTGTTCTCGGGTCTCAACCCCCTCGGCAATGACCTGGCGGTGGAAGGCGGCGCACAAGCAGATCACGCCATTCAGAATCGCCAGGTCACCGGGATCGTCCTGCATATCGTGCACGAAGCTCTGGTCGATTTTGATCTGGACCACCGGCAAACGTTTCAGGTAGGTCAGGGACGCATAGCCGGTGCCAAAGTCGTCCAGGGCACACAGCACTCCGATCTCCCGACAGGCCTCGATCACCTGGGACATCCGGGCCAGGTCAGCCAGGGCGCTGGTTTCCAACACTTCGATCTCCAGGTCCCCGGGTCTGACGTGCGGATGCGCCGCCAGCAGCGCACTCAGGCGGGCGACGAAGTTCGCCTGCTGCAACTGGCGGGCGCCGATATTGATGCTGACCGGGAGGTTGAGCCCCACTGCTTGCCAGCTTTGCATCTGGCTCAGCGCGGTCTCGATCACCCATTCGTCGATTGCCACGGCCAGCGGATGATCCCCGACCGCCGGCAGGAAGGCCGCGGGTGGCAGCAGGCCGCTGTCCGGATGTTGCCAGCGAATCAGGGCCTCGACACCGCGGATGGCCCCGGTGCGCATGTTCACCTTGGGCTGGTAATGCAGCACCAATTCCCCTGCATCCAAGGCGCCGCGAAGGCGCTGGAGACTTTCATGATATTGGCGGATGCGGTGGTCCAATGCGGTATCGAAGAGGTGGTAACGGTTCTTGCCCGCCAGTTTGGCCTGATACATGGCCTGATCGGCTTGGCGCAGCAGTTGTTCGGCGTCGATGGCGTCGGCCTGCGGGTAGAAGGTGATGCCGGCACTGGCGGCAATGCGCAGCGCTTGCCCGCCCACCGGTACCGGCTGAGCGGCGGCGGCCAGCAGACGGGCAAGCAGGGGCACACTGGCCTGGATGTCGGCCAGGTCGAGCAGCACGGCGACGAACTCGTCGCCACCGATGCGGGCAAGGGTATCGCTCTCGCGCAGGACCTGCTGCATGCTGGCTGCCACGGCGATCAGTAACTGATCGCCCGCGGCATGCCCGTACTCATCGTTGACGGCCTTGAAGCCGTCCAGATCGAGAAAGGCGACCGCCAGCAGGCGCCCATACCGCTGCGCCTGGACCATGCCCTGGTTGAGGCGATCCGCCAACAGGATGCGATTGGGAAGGCCGGTCAAGGCATCGTAGTTGGCGATGTGCTGCAGCGTCTGTTCTTGCTCCTTGATCCGGGTGATGTCGGAGAACAGCGCCACATACTGCCGGGTGATGCCCTGAGCATCGGGCACGGCGCTGATGGTTTGCCTCACGGCATACACCTCGCCATTATTGCGGCGGTTCCAGATCTCGCCAGACCATTGGCCATGCTCGATGAGACTGCCCCACAGGTTGGCGTAAAAGGCCCGATCCTGACGACCCGAGCTGAGCAGGCGCGGGTTGCGGCCCAGGACGTCCTCGCGAGAGTAGCTGGTGATCCGGCTGAAGGCGTCATTGACATCAATGATGGTGCCGTCAGGGGCGGTAATCATGATGCCCTCCCAGGCATGGGTGAAGACGCTGGCGGCCAATTGGACTGTTTCCTCGGCCTGTTTGCGTTCCGTGATGTCCTCATAGATCCCTAGCACGCCGAATACGGCGTTGTCCCGATCCCTGAGTGGGACCTTTGACGTACGCAGCCACATCGTCTGTCCGCTCGGGGTCGTCTGCTGCTCATCATAGGACAGCTTGGGAATACCAGAGGCCATGACGGATCGGTCATCGGCCCGATACTGCTCGGCCTGCGCCGCCCAGCCCATCTGGTAGTCGTCCTGGCCGATGATCTCGCTCGGATGGGTCTTCCCCGCGTCCTGGGCAAAGATTGGATTGCAGCCCAGATAGCGCAGATCGCGATCCTTCCAGAATACCCTGATCGGAGCCGTGTCGATTACCCTCTGCAACAGGTTGCGAGATTCGACCACCTCCTTTGCCATGTCTGACAGGGCCGAGGCAATGATTCCCCATTCGTCTGGTCTGAACCGCGTCGCGCCAGGTAGAAAGGTTCCGTCGCGGATGGCATGAATCCGCTCGATCACTTGCCTCAGTGGGCGCTGGATGCTGCGGCGCACGATCCAGACGATGGCCAGGAGGGTCAGGAGCGCAACACTGATCGAAAGGCCCAGGACGCGCAGGCCGGCTTCCCAAACGGTGAAATCAATCTGCGTGCCGACGCCCTCGCTACGGTTGGCCGCATCCCGGTCCAGGCGACTCATCTGCTCGAGAACCGCGTCCTTGGCGGCATGGCTCATCGCGAGTTCTCGCCGGAAGCGAGCCGAGGCAGCGGCCAGGTCCTCGGACTGTGCCTTATAGGTTGCAGCCAGGGTGATCAACCGCCTGGCCATATCAGCCATGCGCGGGGGCGATGCCGTGAGGGTCTGTAGCCTCAAGATCAGGTCATCGGCGAGCGCGGTAACGCCACTCTCGCGGGGCGCCCGGGGCGCGAGTTCGTCTCCCCATCCGGCAACCTGGCGGCCCATTTCCAGAAGGGTTTCGCGAATACCGATAATCAGCGACATGATCTGATCGAGGTAATCGGTGGCCTTGCCGGCCAGGGTCTCGTCGATCAAGGCGCGTCCGACCACCTCCTCCAGCCGCGTCAACTCATCCAGCATGGCCGCATCGGTTTCATGAATCCCAGCCATGGTCTGATTGATGGTCAGGCAATCATCCAATAACCGGGTGGTCGCGCCGGCGATACTGACGAAGGCAGCCGCGAGGCCCGGGTCCTGGACCCGCTCGGCAAGCCCCGCCATGGTGTCCGACAGGCGGGGGCCGATCTCCTCCAATACCGACTCCCCACGGCAATTTCTGCTGACCAACTCCAGGTCGGAAAAGGCGGAGAACAAGGCGCGGGCGGTCGTTGCATTCTCGACCACGGCCGCCACCTCCTGGACGGCGATCTCGGCAGACAGCATCCCGATACGATGGAAGGCGACGCCAACCAGGACGGCGGTCAGGACGAAGGCGCACGCATTCAGCACCGCCAGCCACAGCAGTTTCCCGGCGACGCTGGAGAAGGTGGGAGGATATTTCATGCAGCCGCCGCTCTAGGGCTGCTGTCGCACCAGGGCGGCACCGCGCAGGACCGTCGGCCGCAAGGGGATCTCGTGGGCCTCGATTGCCGTGACGTTGATGACGCGCTGCCCGCGACTGTTCCGCGTCACCGGGATCTCCGCCACCGGGGTGCCGCGCATCGCCCGCAGGAGCATGTCGGCGGAGGTCTCGCCTTGCTCCTGACCGGTCTTGACCACCGCCGCCCAGGCCCCCTGTTCAACCTGATAGCGATTACCGCCTAGGATGGGTCCCGAGTAGGTCCGACCCAGCAATGCGAGGGCCTGGGCATTGTTCATCGGCCTGGAGTCAGTGTCCAGGATGCCCTCCAGGCTATCGATAAAGAGGGTATCGCAATCGGCACGCAGGGTGTCTCCGAGCGCCAGGATGTCGTCGGCGCGCTTCACTAAATGGAAGGCAGCGACCTTGGCAGGATAGGTGTCCTGTTCCTCTTCGACCTGGGTGCGCAGGGCCAGGCCAGCGGGAACGTCATTGGTGATGAAACAGGCTCGCTGTACGGCCGGCAGCAACTGCTTGATGAAGGCCAGGGACTCGCGCACATGGGCCCTTTCCAGCACCCCCGAGACATTGGACGCCGGGAACCCATATTTCTCGGCTGCGGCATTGACGCCATTGAACATGACCGGTGTGGCGACCTTGTCTCTCAGATACGGCACCACGAACATGGTCTGGGCGTCATCGTCCGCCGCAATAACGCCCTGAGGTTGAAGGCGTTGGTAGAGTTCATAGGCCTCTTGCGCGCGCCCGGGTCCCCCGTCGCGATCGACCTTGGTATTCAGGTGGAAGTAGAGAATGTCGCTCAGGGGTGCCAGCACGGATTCCACGCCGGCGCGGATCTCTTGGACCCAGGGATTGTCCACCTCGTAGCTCATCACCACGAGAACCTTGAATTCGGCAGCGCCCGCGGTGGGCACACCAAACCCCAGCAACGCGGCCAGCAACCATGGAGTTACTCGGTTGTTCATGTTTCGCCTCCCCGGTTACAGCGCATCTGGGTGGGTTTAGCTGAGACCTGGTTATTCAGGGCAGAGAGGGCTCCTTGGGTAGGAGTCGCCCGCACCGACACCGGCAGTCCCAATCCAAGGTGGCCGACCCCCACTGGCCCGCGTGGGCTTAGGACATGGATATGGTAGATGCAAATCATGGGAGGCACCACTGGTGCCGCGGCGATCTCGTCTTCCGGGACTAGAGGCGACGGAATCGCGTCTCCATCGGCGACTGTCAATCTTCGGGTTGGGCAGTCAGGTGGCATTATCGCCACCCAGTTCCCGAAACGACGGGGTAAGACGCATCGGAGCAGAAATCCGATGTAAGGGTTGACGGCAGTAACCATCCCCCGGCATAGATGGTCGCCCCGGTTTGTCAAGCAATCAGTCAATGGCGTCAAGGAGGTAGAGATTG
>JBGAUE010000004.1:0-192301 GCA_044228795.1 Chromatiaceae bacterium
CGCTAGCGGCAGTCAATTGGACGGCTTGCTCATACACCTCGCCGGTCGCTGATGACCCCGTTAACTTGAACTTTTCCAGGGGTTTAGTGATTAAATTACCATGCTGCCGGATGATAAAAGACGCCGGCTTGCGGTGGATTTCGAACAGAAATTGCGAGACACAAAAATTGCGATCGGCGATCCACACCTCGCCGGCCGCCACGGTCGGGATGACCGCGCCCAATAACGCGCGTTCCTGGGCATGGCCATCCGCGCAGGGAAAAACATCACTGGCGATATTCAGTTGCGGATCGAACACCACCAGCGACTTGCCGGGCAAGGGGCCAGCGGCCGTCGCGCGCAGGGGCTTCAGGCGATGCTCGCTGGCCGCGAGGCCATTGCCATCCAAATACTTGAGCCGATACCCAGGCAACAACGGGGCGCGCGCCCCGTTCATGGTCTCGATCAAGACCTGGGCCTCGCGAGCGATGTAGCGCACCAGCGCCTGGGAGGTCGTCAGCTCGACCCCTTGCAATTTCGCATAGACCGCGATGATGGAGGCCGCGATGTTGGCATGGCGGTACGCGGCGTGCACGCTGGCTTGGGTCTTACAGACGATTTGCAGCATCAGTCCCACAAGCGACGAGAACAGGATGTCACGCGTATATTGGGTCTGGCGCGTGACCTCGAACCACTGGTCCAGCTTCTCGGGGTTGAGCAACTGCTCCAGCAAAGCGCGTACCATGACGGTGGCGGGGCTTTTCTCGGCAAATTTCTGAAGGATCTGACCAAACATGGCGACTGGGGTTCTCGTGTCCTGTGATATATCTCCTTATTTTACAGAATCTTGCTGCCACCTTAAAAGGGCTGGAGTATGGCCTTGCTCTCCTCAAGGGTATGGGCGTCATCCAGTCGGCGGATGAACAGCAGGTAGGTGATTTGTTCCATCACCTCCAGCGGATTGGAGATGCCACCCGACCAGAAGGCGTTCCAGACGGCGTCGATGTGGGCGCGCAGTTCCCCAGTCAGCATGCTGAGTCCTTATTGTTGTTATGGCGCCCTGCCTTTAGTGCCAAGGGCGAGTGAAGGTAGTCATCTTATCCGAGCGGAAAATTCTCCACAATTCCATACAGATAAATCCAGCCATGAAACCCGTTGTCATCCCGGTTCGAAACCTGCTTCCCCCCTGCCAGATCCGCCTGCGGCTCCAAAGACGCCGTCAGTCCTGAATGCTCGCTTATCCCCAATGGCTGTGGATAAGTCTGTTGAAAATGGGTGGTCAGACGCCCGAAAGGCCCGTCCTGTAAAGGAGGGGGAGGGGCTGGTTACTTTCTGGCCATGAGAGATTTATTAGCTATTTATTATGAAGTTGAGAACCTGACATCTTTTTGCGTCGAGGGTCTTGACATTCTCTCTGTCTGGGAATCGATCCTGTGAGTAAGGCAAGTTTGTACCGAGGGAAATAGATCGCCTCAGTGCCCAGTAGGGGCATTGTGACGTCCTGGTATGGCCTCGGTTGATCGATCTCTTCCGGGGTCAAGTTGAGCGGATGGGTTCAGGGAATTACCAAACCCTCATCAATGACGCTCTGGTTGCCTTTATACAGTGGCGCCAAGCTACTGCGTCGAGCATCCTCCATAACGCCCCACACAATCCTGCAGTAGGCGGGCCGGGGTCTTTTGGATCCGCGCCAGTAATTGCCAGGACACCCCGCCCAGCCCGAAGCGGCGTCTGAGTTCCCGCTCCATATAAAGCATCAGGTGCGCGGTCATCTCGGCATCGGCCTCGGCCCGGTGATAGCGGCCGGTGACCGGCAGTTTGGCAAAATCGACCAGGGTGCCCAGCTTGTGATTGGGCGCTTGGGGCAGGATGCGCCGGGCCAGCAACATCGAGCAGATAAAATCTTGCGGCCGGTCACGCCGAATCCCGGCCAGTTCCGCATCCCAAAACTTTTTATCAAAGGCGGCGTTGTGGGCCACCAAGGGATAATCACCGACGAAGTCCGCGACTTCAGCCATCACCTGCCGTGTCGGGGGTGCCTGGCGCACCATGGCGGTGGTGATGCCGGTCAGCTCGGTGATGAACCAGGGCACCGACACCCCGGCATTCATGAGGCTCTGATAGCGATCGACGATCTGGCCGTCGCGGACGATGATCGCTGCGATCTCCGTGGCCCGCGCCCCATAACCCGGTGACATGCCGGTGGTCTCAAAGTCGATGACGGCAACGGCTTCCAAGCGATGACTCCCGATTACCCAGGGCTTATTTGTTCCGTCAGTAGATTACCACTCCTGCCGATACCGCGCCGCCAGCAACGCCACCTGGCCCACTACCCGACCAGGCGCTGCGCTATTTCTCTGGTCGCAGGAAGCCATGTACGCCCACCCCCTGTCCCGGCAAGGGGTTGGCGGGCTCGAAGTCAAAGGGCAGGTATTCGTGGATAAAGCGGGCAGTGCCGAACGGTGAGGGGTAGTTCTGGCGCAGCCGCCGGTTCGATCAAGCCTGGCCCGTCCTCTTGAACGCGGTTGACCCGCTGACTGACCGGCCAGGCGCGCAAGGTGGCCTCTGGAGCTGGTGCCAGCAGGGCCATGGCCTCCGCGGCGGTCCCCGCTAACCATCTTCGCCAGGCGGCGGGGGCGAGCATCAAGGGCATTCGGTCATGAACCGATGCGACGCAGCCGTTGGCGGCCGTGGTCAGGATGCAGGTACTGCGCAGCAAGCCCCCATCAGGCGTCTGCCAGGATTCCCAGAGACCCCCCAAGGCCAAGACCTGGCCGTCGGAGGCGCTGAAGAAAAAGGGTTGCTTGGTCTGGCCTTGCCGCTGCCACTCGAAAAAGCCGTCGGCGGGGATCAGGCACCGGCGTTGGTGGAAGGCGGTGCGAAAGGAGGGCTTGGCCATGGCACTTTCGGCCCGGGCGTTGATGAGCCGCGCCCAGATCGCCGGGTCCCGGCTCCAACGCGGCACCAGGCCCCAGTGTAGTAAATGCAGTACGGACGGCCCCGCCGGCGAGCGTCGTATCACTGGGATCGCGGTGCCCGGAGTGATGTTGTAGCGGGGTGCGAGGTCAACAGACTCCGCCAGGTCAAAGATCCTGGTCAGGGTGTCTGCGCTTTGGAAGAGGGCATAGCGTCCGCACATTTTTTGATGAGACCCGCCGGTCGGTGTTTGTCCAAATCATAGGTGATTCCCCTCATATTGCGGGTTGCGCCCCTGCCAATCCACAAGGGCTGATGCGGAATCCGAGGGTGACAGCCCACCAGAATGGATCCCATGCCGCACGGTTTGGGGTGACCGACGGCCGGATGTGCGCCCAGGTTGCATTTCTTTAGGGGCCTGGTGCCTGCCAATGCTCTATACTTTGGTTTTCGTAACGACTATCGGAGAGAGCCAAGATGCCACGAGGCGGTGCACGCCCCGGCGCGGGGCGCAAGGTGGGATCGGGCCGCTGGGGTGAGGCGACCCAGGTGGTGCGGTTGCCCGTCAGCCGCATACCCGAGATCCAGGCCTGGCTGCAGATGATACCCCGCTTGGGGGCGGAACTGGCGGACCTGGAACCGGCGCCAACCCGGCGCACCCCTGTTCCGGCCCCTCTTCTCCTCGCGGGTCCCTGCCGGTTTTCCCTCGCCCGCCGAGGAGTACGCGGAAGGCCCCCTCGACCTTCACCACTACCTGATCCGTCACCCGGCGGCGACCTTCTATGTGCGCGTCACGGGTCAGTCCATGACCGGGGCCGGCATCCTGGATGGGGACGTGCTGGTGGTGGACCGGGCGCGGGAGCCGCGCCATGGCGATATCGTCGTAGCGGTCATCGATAACGAACTGACGGTCAAGGAACTGGACAGCCAGGGGCCAACGCCACGCCTGCGCCCCCATCACCCGGACTTTGCCGTCATCGACTTGCGACCGGGTCAGGAATTGCAGATCTGGGGGGTGGTGGGGGGCGTGGTGCGGCGGTTGCCATGAGCGCCTAACCGAGCTGGATGCTTGATCAAGGGTGTGAACGAGCAGAGCTCTGACCCCGGCGTTGTGGGAAACGATCAGCGCCCGATTTTGGATTCATGCTTGATGGGCTACAAAAAAGCCCGCCGGGTTTTCCCGGCGGGCCACGGTGCGGTCTGCCAGTCGGCCGGGCCGATCAGGCGGCGACGGCCTTGGCGGTTTCGGCGTATTCCTCGATCTGGTCGAAGTTCATGTAGCGGTACACGCTGGTGGCGTCCTGGTTGATGATGCCCATCTCGGCCTGGTACTCGGCCACTGTCGGCAGCTTACCCAGCTTGGAGGCGATAGCCGCCAACTCCGCCGAGGCCAGATAGACGTTGGCGTTCTTGCCGAGGCGATTCGGGAAGTTGCGGGTGCTGGTGCTCACCACTGTAGCGCCTTCGCGCACCTGCGCCTGGTTGCCCATGCACAGGCTGCAGCCGGGCATTTCGGTGCGGGCGCCGGCGATACCGAAGGTGTTGTAGTGACCTTCCTTGACCAGTTCATTCTGGTCCATCTTGGTCGGCGGGGCTACCCATAGCTTGACCGGAATATCCCGCTGGCCCCCGAGTAGCTTGGCGGCGGCCCGGAAGTGGCCGATGTTGGTCATGCAGGAGCCGATGAAGGCCTCGTCGATTTTGGTACCCGCCACCTCGCTCAGGAACTTGGCATCGTCCGGGTCGTTGGGGCAGCAGAGGATGGGCTCCTTGATGTCAGCCAGGTCGATCTCGATCACGGCGGCGTAGTCGGCATCCGGATCGGCCTCCAGCAGTTGCGGGTTGGCCAGCCAGGCCTCCACTGCCTGGATGCGGCGCTCCAGGGTGCGCGGGTCCTGATAGCCGTTGGCGATCATGGTTTTCATTAGCACGATGTTGCTGGTCAGGTACTCGATGATGGGCTCCTTGTTCAGCTTGATGGTGCAGCCGGCGGCGGAGCGTTCGGCGCTGGCGTCGGAGAGTTCGAAGGCCTGTTCTACCTTGAGATTGGGCAGGCCCTCGATCTCCAGGACGCGGCCGGAGAAGGCGTTGACCTTGCCGGCTTTGGCAACCGTCAGCAGACCGGCCTTGATGGCATAGAGGGGGATGGCGTGGACCAGATCGCGCAGGGTGACGCCGGGCTGCATCTCACCCTTGAAACGCACCAGGACGGACTCGGGCATGTCCAGAGGCATGACGCCGGTAGCGGCGGCGAAGGCGACCAGACCGGAGCCGGCCGGGAAGCTGATGCCGATGGGGAAGCGGGTGTGGCTGTCACCGCCGGTGCCGACGGTGTCGGGCAGGAGTAACCGGTTTAGCCAGCTATGGATAACACCGTCGCCGGGGCGCAGGGAAATACCCCCACGGGTGCTGATGAAGGCCGGCAGTTCGCGGTGGGTCTTGACGTCCACCGGCTTGGGATAGGCGGCGGTGTGGCAAAAGGACTGCATCACCAGGTCCGCGCTGAAGCCCAGGCAGGCCAGGTCCTTGAGTTCGTCGCGGGTCATGGGACCCGTGGTGTCCTGGCTGCCGACGGTGGTCATGCGGGGTTCGCAGTAGGTGCCGGGGCGGATGCCCTGGCCCTCGGGCAGGCCGCAGGCGCGGCCGACCATTTTCTGTGCCACCGTGAAGCCCTTGCCAGTGTCCACCGGGGGCTTGGGCAGGCGGAAGCTGGTGGAGGCGGGCAGGCCCAGGAAGTCGCGCGCCCGGGCGGTGAGGCCGCGGCCGATGATGAGATTGATGCGGCCGCCGGCGCGCACCTCGTCCAGCAAGACCTCGCTCTTGAGCTGGAACTCGGCAAGGGTGGCGCCATGCTTCAGGATTTTGCCGTCGTAGGGCAGGATGTCGACGACATCGCCCATTTCCAGCTTCGATACGTCCAGCTCGATGGGCAGCGATCCGGAGTCTTCCTGAGTATTAAAGAAAATGGGCGCGATCTTGCCGCCCAGGGTCACGCCGCCGAAACGCTTGTTGGGAACGTAGGGGATGTCCTGGCCGGTGGCCCAGACGACGCTGTTGGTGGCGCTTTTGCGGCTGGAGCCGGTGCCGACGACATCGCCGACGTAGGCGACCAGGTGGCCCTTTTGCTTGAGGTCCTCGATGAATTGCATAGGGCCGCGTTTGCCGTCTTCCTCGGGCTGAAAGGCCGCGTCGGGACGGGTGTTTTTGAGCATGGCCAGGTAGTGCAGCGGGATGTCCGGGCGGCTCCAGGCGTCGGGGGCGGGCGAGAGGTCGTCGGTATTAGTCTCGCCGGGCACCTTGAAGACGGTGACGGTGATGGTTTTGGCTACTTCGGGGCGGCTGGTGAACCACTCGGCGTCGGCCCAACTCTGGATGACTTCTTTGGCCTGGGCGTTGCCGGCCTTGGCCTTGTCGGCGACGTCGTTGAAGAAGTCGAACATGAGCAGGGTCTTTTTCAGGCCAGCGGCGGCCACGGCGGCGACCTCGGGGTCGTCCAGCAGCTCGATCAGGGGATGGACGTTGTAGCCGCCCACCATGGTGCCCAGCAACTCGGTGGCCTTGGCCTTGCTGATCAGGTCAACCTTCAGATCTCCATGCGCCACCGCGGCCAGGAAGCTGGCCTTGACCTGGGCAGCGTCGTCCACGCCGGGCGGTACCCGGTGAGTCAGCAGGTCCAGCAGGAAGGCCTCCTCGCCGGCGGGGGGGGTCTTGATCAGCTCGATCAGTTCGGCGGTCTGCGCGGCGGTCAGGGGCAGGGGCGGAATACCGAGGGCGGCGCGTTCGGCCACGTGTTCACGATAGGCTTGCAGCATGGGAATCCTTCTTATTTGGTGGTGAGCGAAGCTGGCATTTTAGCCAATAATGGGGTCAGGGATGCGAGAGATGGGATACAGCTTGGGCGGTGGGTTTGCGTCCTCTGGCTGGCGGACGCAAGATAGATCAAACCCAGGGCGATCGCCCCTTGACCCCAGCAAATCAGGCTTGAAATCATGACGGTGGCAGCGGAATCGATGGCCAATAGGGAGCGCCTCTGGCGGGAGTGGCTGGACTGGGCGGCGGGGCAGGGGATTGCCCTGTCTCCAACCCAGGCCCCCGCTTTTCAGGAAACCCGGGCCAAGGTCTGGGAGGCCAGCGACTTTGTGGCCACCACCGTCGCCCGTTACCCCGATACCTTCGCCCGTCTTCTGGCCTCCGGCGATCTGGACCGGCCCTATGACCCGGGTGAGATGAGGCTGGGGCTTGCCGCGGCGCTTGCGGACCTGAAACCGGAAGGCGCCGAGGACGAGGGCCTCCAGCGCCGCCTGCGTCTCTTTCGCCGCCGCGAGATGCTGCGCCTCATCTGGCGGGACTTGGGCGGGGCCGCCACCTTGGAGGAGACCCTGGAGGATCTCAGCGAGCTGGCGGATGTGTGCGTCAATCAGGCCCTGGTCTGGACCCAGGCCTGGACACGGGCGGAACTGGGTACCCCCCGCAATGCTCAGGGCAAGGAGCAGCAGTTGCTGGTCATTGGCATGGGCAAGCTGGGGGCGCGGGAACTCAATATGTCTTCGGACATCGACCTTATCCTGGCCTATCCGGAGACCGGTCAGGTTGATGGCCCCCGGCCCCTGACTAATGAGCAGTTCTTCATGCGTCTGGGGCAGCGTCTGGTGCGCGCCCTGGACGCCCCCACCGTCGATGGCTTTGTCTTTCGCGTCGATACCCGGTTGCGGCCCTTTGGGGATGCCGGTCCTCTGGTTATGAGCTTCGACGCCATGGAGTATTACTACCAAGATCAGGCACGGGAGTGGGAGCGCTACGCCATGATCAAGGCGCGGGTGGTGGCTGGTCCCCGGGATCAGGGGGAACAGTTTGCGGCTCTGCTGCGGCCCTTCGTCTACCGCCGCTACCTAGACTTTGGCGCCATCGAGTCGATTCGGGACATGAAGGCGATGATTGCCAAGGAACTCCAGCGCAAGGGCATGGCGGACAACATCAAGTTAGGGCCTGGGGGTATTCGCGAGATTGAGTTTATCGGCCAGACCTTCCAGCTCGTGCGCGGCGGGCGCGATCCCCAACTGCAAGTACGCCCTATCCGCCCGGTATTGAGATTGCTGGGGGAAAGGGGTCTCCTACCGGACTCTGCCGCCCGTCAGCTCGACGAGGCCTATGTCTTTCTGCGGCGGGTGGAAAATCGCCTGCAGGCCTGGAAGGATCAGCAGACCTATCGCCTGCCCGAGGACGATCTGGGTCGACTGCGCCTGGCCAGGTCCATGGGTTTCGACGACTGGCCGGGCTTCCTCGCTATCCTGGATGGGCATCGTCGTTTCGTTCAGGGCCAATTCGAGAGCGTTTTCGCCGCGCCCCAGGCCGAAAAGACCCATCAAGAGCCAGTCTTTGCCGCCCTCTGGGGCGGTGGCCTGGATGCGGCCCAGGCGGAGGAACTGCTCGGTCAGGCTGGATTCGCCGCTCCCCATGAAGCGCGGGTCACTCTGGAGGCCTTCCGTGGGACGGCTATGCGCAAGGATCTCGGCAGTCGCGGGCGCGAACGTCTGGGTCAGCTCATGCCTCTGGCGCTGCCCATGATCGCCCGTTCCGAGGCCCCGGACCTGGCTCTGGAGCGGGTGCTGCGGGTGTTGGAGGCGGTGGCCCGCCGCACCGCCTATCTGGCAATGCTGGTGGAGCGGCCCATCATCCTGTCCCAGCTCGTGCGGCTCACGGGCATGAGTCCCTGGATCGGGCAGCAGATCGTGCGTCAGCCCCTGTTGCTCGACGAGCTGATCGATACCCGCCGCCTTTATTCACCCCTGAGACGGGCGGAACTGGAGGGCGAACTGGATGCGCTCCTGGACCCCCTGGACCCAGAGGATCTGGAACAACAAATGGAGCGCCTGCGGCAGTTCGCCCAAGGCAACCGGTTGCGGGTAGCCGCTGCCGATCTCACCGGCGCCATTCCCCTCATGGTGGTCAGTGACTATCTTACCGATATCGCCGAGGCCAGCTTGGAGCGCATTGTCAACCTGACCTATCGCCATCTGGTCCAGCGGCACGGAGTTCCCGCTGGGGTAGAGGTGGGGGGTACCGGCTTCCTGGTGGTCGGTTATGGCAAGCTGGGAGGCATCGAACTGGGATATGGCTCGGACCTGGATCTGGTCTTTCTCCATGGCAGCGATAGCGTCAATGCCGTAACCGCTGGACCCAAGTCCCTGTCCAACGGCCAGTTCTATGCGCGGCTGGGCCAGCGGGCCATTCACATGATGACGACCCAGACCTCCTCCGGCCAACTTTACGAGGTCGATATGCGCCTGCGCCCGGACGGTAACAAGGGGTTGCTGGTGCGTTCCCTGGCCTCCTTTGCCCATTACCAGGGCCAGGAGGCCTGGACCTGGGAACATCAGGCCTTGGTGCGTGCCCGGCCCTTGGCGGGTGATCGGGGCCTCTATGACCGCTTTGCCCGTATTCGTCGCGATGTCCTGTGCATGGAGCGCGATCCGGACCGCTTGCGCTGGGAGGTGCGGGAGATGCGGGATAAGATGCGCGCTAGCCTGGACAAGAGCGGCGAAGGCCGCTTCGACCTCAAACAAGGTCAGGGCGGTATTGCGGACATCGAGTTTATGGTTCAATACTCAATCCTGCGTTGGGCATCTCGTTATCCGGAATTGGCCGATTGGTCTGATAACATCCGGTTGCTGGAGAGCCTGGGCCGGCTTGATCTTCTGCCTGGTACGGCGGCACCGGATCTCACCGCGGCCTATAAGGCCCTGCGGGCCGCCTACCATCGTAGTGCCCTGCAGGAAGAACCGACCCTGGTTGCCGCTGACGTGCTGCTCGACAGCCGCGAGCGGGTCTCGACCCTGTGGCGGGAATTGATGGAGGATTGAGGTCCGGCCCCCGCCGCGGCACGCTTCCTGACATTGGATGGTCGCCATCCTGGCAAGGCGCCAGACTGGCGGTCCGCGACCTACTATGGAGAAGAGCATGAGAACGATGGAGGACCGTGACGGCCTCATCTGGCTGGACGGCGAATTGGTGCCCTGGCGCGAGGCCAAGGTCCATGTGCTGACCCATACCCTGCACTACGGCATGGGTGTCTTCGAGGGTGTCCGAGCCTACGCGACCGATAAGGGCGCCGCCATCTTCCGCCTGCGCGAGCATACGGATCGTCTCTTCAACTCCGCCAAGATTCTGGGCATGCCCATGCCCTACGACCGTGATACCCTGGACGAGGCTCAGCGCGCGGCGGTGCGGGAGAATGGGCTTGCCTCTGCCTACATCCGGCCCATGTGCTTTTACGGGTCCGAAGGTATGGGCCTGCGGGCCGATAACCTCATGGTCCATTGCATGGTGGCCGCCTGGGAATGGGGTGCCTACCTGGGCGAGGACAATATGCGCCACGGCATTCGCATCCGCGTGTCGTCCTTTACCCGTCATCACGTCAATATCACCATGTGTCGGGCCAAGGCCAACGGCAATTACATGAATTCCATGATGGCGCTCCAGGAGGCCCTGCGGGATGGCTATGACGAGGCCCTGCTGCTGGACGCCTCGGGCTATGTCATGGAGGGCAGTGGCGAGAACATCTTCCTGGTGCGGGATGGCGTTCTCTATACCCCGGATCTGACTTCGGCCCTGGACGGCATTACCCGCCGCAGCATTATCCAGGTGGCGGATGAACTGGGCATCCCCGTGGTCGAAAAGCGCATTACGCGCGATGAGGTCTATATTGCGGACGAGGCCTTCTTTACCGGCACTGCCGCCGAGGTTACCCCCATCCGCGAGGTTGATAATCGCGTCATTGGTAGCGGCACCCGGGGACCCATCACCCAGCGATTACAGACGATCTTCTTCGATCAGGTCCACGGTCGCCGCGACGAGCATCCCGAGTGGCTCACGTTAGTCTGACCTCCCGCATCCCTCACGAGGAGAATCCGAACATGGCCGCAGTCGCCGACAATGCCCAGGCCCGGAAAGTGGTTTCCGTCACCCGCAAGGATCTGCCCCTGGCCTGTCCCCCGCACGGGGATAAGTTCTGGAGTCAGCACCCACGGGTCTTTCTCCCTATCGAAAAGACTGGCGAGGTTACCTGCCCCTATTGCGGGGCCCGTTACCAACTACGGGATTAAGGCTCTGGCGGGGCGGGATCATCCCGCCTCGCCGGCTCCGGGTGCTAGCCGGCGGCGACTTGGCCGGCGGCCTTGGCCCGCCTCGCCAGCCATACCTCCAACCCTTGGGCATTGAGATCCGTGTCTAGCGCCAGGAGTTCGCTGATGCGGCTCTCCTCCATGTCACAACCATGTTCGCGCACTCGGCGGACCAGGTAATCCCCGACGGCTGTACGAATCCGGTCCAGGCGTCCCTCGGGTGCCCCGCCAGCCTCGGCCAGGGCCAGGTCGGCCAGGTCACGTACGCTCTGGCGCAGATCCCCAGCCAGGGCCGCCGGGTTGTCCAGACGGCTGTAATGGGTCAGATACATGCGCTCGGGGGCGTAACTCATGAGGCGGTCGATGCTGGTCTGCCAGGCCTCCGGGTCGAAGGCGACCGGGGTGGTGGGGGCAAAGAGCATGGCGCCGCGCTCATTATCGAATTCCCGATAGGAGATCCCGAAGGTGTCGCCGGTGAAAAAGCCCCGGGTGCGCTCGTCATAGATGCAGCCGTGGTGATTGGCATGGCCGGGGGTGTCCAGGAAGACCAGCTTGCGTCCAGCCAGGTCGATCTCCATGCCGTCCTCAGCCTCAATCAGGCGTGATGCGGGCACCGGCAAGAGGTGTTTGTAGTCGCGGGCAAAGCCCTCCGCGCCATAGACGGCGGTAGCGCCGGCCGTCAGCTTGGAAGGATCGAGCATGTGGGGCGCCCCCTTGGGGTGGATCACCAGCCGGGCCTGGGGGCAGGCGGCCATGAGATCGCCAGCGCCACCGGCATGGTCCAGGTGGACATGGGTGGGGATGACCCAGTCCACGTGGCCGGGCGTCAGGCCCAGATCGGCAATGAATTGGAGGAGGTGGGGGGCTGTGTGGGCGGTGCCTGTGTCGACGAAGGCCAGGCGATCGGCCTCGCGTACCAGGTAGCAGGAGGCCAGCCCATGGCGGTAAAGTCCTGTCTCGATGGCGTATATATTCTCGGCGACTTCAATCGGCTGGGTCATTTTCTTATCTCTCGCTGGGAGTTGCCTCCGCTATCCCAGGCAGGTTGGCGGACGGCGATTCAGGTCAGGGTCGGATAAAAAAAACCGGCCACGCTGCCGTGACCGGTTGCAGCTCCGGTCCAAGGGGGACCGGAAACCAAGGCAAACTTGCCTAATCTTATTGGGCAGGAGCCGAGGGGGCGGGAGGAGCGGGAGGCGCGCCATAGGGGGCACCATAAGGAGCACCACCATAAGGAGCACCGTAGCCACCATAAGGAGCACCGTAGCCACCATAGGGGGCGCCATAGCCATAGGGAGCGCCATAGCCATAGGGGCCATAGCCGCCGTAGCCATAGCTGTCGTAACGGTTGTTACCACGACCATAGCCGCGGCCGCTGCCGCTGCCACTCATGTTCATGTTAAAGTCGCCGTTGCCGTCGCCAAACATGTCGTTCATCCAATTGCTATTATTGTTGCCATAGCCGTTGTTACCCCAGGGACCACCACCCCAAAAGGCGCTGGCAGAGAAGGACGTAACGGACAACATAACAGCGGCCGCTAGGCCAGCAGTCTTAACAATCTTATTCATTAGGATGAAATCCTCTTCAAGGGTGTGGATTGGGACTTCCCGCCTGTGGGCCGCCGTAACGGGGGACCCGAGGGGTCGCCGACGAAGGATTATGGAAATGGAATCCTCGAACGAACTCAAAACCGCCCGAGTCCGCTAAAAAGTGTTATTTTCCCCGGCCATCATTCTTATATTGCCTGTACGGCGGATGTCCCTTAAAAGTCGCGGATGACGAAAATGTTCTTGACGCCCATCTTTGACGAAGCTGGAGTATAGGCGTATGCGCCTGCCATGGGAAATTCTTTTATGGCGGGGAGCAACCACCAAGGTTGGTCCGGCGCGGCTCAAATCCTTCACTGCACGGCCGGGTACATGCGCATAATCAAATCATCCATCTACCCAATGAAGCAACTGGCCGTGGAACTTCTTGTTGACATAGGCAATACCAATCTTAAGTGGACCATCTGCGTCGCTGAGCCACACCCCATTCTTGAGCCTATGCGGGTACTCCGCCATCATGGGGGCCTTCCCCTTGACCTGCTTGCCGCCTGGGAGGGGCTGGAAAAGCCGGTGCGAATCCGGGTTGCCTGCGTTGGGGCACCCAAGGTCGCCGAGGACTTCTCACGCGTATGTCGCGCCCATTGGGGTCAGGAACCCGAATTTGCCCACCCTTTGCCAGTTTGGCGGGGACTGACGGTCGCCTATGCCGAACCTGGCCGTCTGGGCGTCGATCGCTGGCTGGCCATGCTTGCCGCGCGCCGGCTCCTGAACCAGCCAGTCCTAATCCTCGATGCCGGCACCGCCATCACCTATGACTTGCTGCTCGCTGATGGACGCCACCTCGGTGGCCTCATCCTCCCCGGTATCGAGACCATGAGGCAGGCCCTCCTGGCCAACACCCAGATCCCCCGCGTCGAGCCTGAGGAGATTGCCGACTCCTGGGCCACGGACACCGCCACCGCCATCGCCGTCGCCTCTCTCGATGCCCCCGCCGCCTTGGCCGAGCGCTTGTTGCGACAACTCGCCGACGAAGCCGGTACCGAACCCGTCCTCGTCACCACCGGGGGTGATGCGGAACGCCTCAATGCACGTATTCAGTCCAACACCCTGCATGTCCCCGACCTGGTCCTCCAGGGCCTGGCGCTGGTGCCAGAATGAGGGTGGCGTCATCTTGGCCCTTGCCGCGTTGTCTCTCGCCCATCATCCAGATAGAATCCCCACTCCTAAGCCGGCGTAGCTCAGCTGGTAGAGCAACTGATTTGTAATCAGTAGGTCCACGGTTCGAATCCGTGCGTCGGCTCCAAAAATCAAGGGCTTAAGATCGAAAGACCGCAGCCTTTTTCTTTTGTGGCTTCTCGTTCGCCGTTTGTTCGTCGTTAGGCGGAAGCTTGAATCATTTCCACGCCATCCCAGCGACAGATGATGGGTCGCCAGTAATCATGACGTGCTGCACGCTGATGACGTTAGTGAAAATCCGGCGCGACTTCTGATCGAGATCCTTGTTTTTAACCGTCAGGACAGAGGCTTATGAAAGAATTGGTTTGGGACAAGACGCTGAGTGTCGATGTTCCTGAAATCGATGAAGATCACCGCAGACTGGTGGATCTGTTTAATCTCCTCAACCGGGCTGTCGCGGAAGGAGAGTCCAGAGACTACACCGAAGCGCTGATGGATGAGCTGATTAGCTGTACTATCTGGCATTTCAAGCACGAGGAGCGACTGATGCTGAAGTATGGCTATAAGGGTCTTGAGGAGCACCAGTCCGAACATGCGGGGCTGATCGACAGTGCCAAGGCACTTCAACAGAAGTTCCTGAGCGGAGGGAGTCCGGCTTCCAGTGAAGATATTGAATTTGTAGAACATTGGTTAACCGGGCATATCTATGGTGCTGATATGGAACTTGGCACTTATCTTGGTGAGGTGATGTGAGGGCTGTTTGAGCCAGTGGGCAGCGAGTACCGACCGATCAGCCTTTTGACAAGGCTCGGCGATATGGGATGTATTGCGGTTGCCGTGCCAGACTGCGGATTGATTCGCCCCGGGAAAGGTGGCGGCAGGTTAAATTAAGTCAGGCTGCCATAGCTGTCGCTCATTTAATAAGTAGCTTCACGGTTCGAAAACTTTCGTAGGCCCCTATATTCAATGGGATAATATGGCCATCTAGCCCTTGTTTGTGAATTTTGAACCATGGGTTCCACGGCTCGGAAAATGCGTTGGCCCGTCCTCATAAACCCGGTTAGTGGCGATTTTTCCTGCTGGAGTCCTTTATGTCTAAGAACCGGATAGAAAAAATCTTCCACCCCATCCCTGCCACGCTATTAACCGCATTTGTGACTTTATTAACAGGCTGTGCAACTAGAGTACAAACTCCCGGTGGAGAAGTGACTTGTTACTCTCAAAACTGCGTACAAGAAATGCAGGCGTGGACGAGAGATGATTACCTGTCGAGACAATACCAGCAGGAATATGGAAAGCAGGTTAAATCCAGGAGCCAAGAGCCCAGGGCCCCAGTCACCCTGCCACCTCGGTATCGCAAACCTAAACCAACTCCTGTCAATTGCCCCTGGGATATGATACCCGCACCGCCACCTGACTATGGCTGTATCTATCCAAAGCGTTAGCGCTAGTTGGGACGTCGCCAAGATAACTTTACTTAGTACGAATCAGTTCCCGATAGTCATGGCCTTATTTCTCAATGAAAATCCCTGAGACATCCCTGCTGTTGCTCCCGCTCCTGTTCCTGATGTCCGCGAATCTCCCTGCAAGGCTGACAAATGACCAATCCTTCGGAAGGAATTGCCTTGTTCTCTCCTATATTGATGATGCCACGAATCTCGAATCATCCATATTAAGTTGCTTTAAATCAAATAAAAATATTTCCGAGGGATTCTTCCAGCTATCTTGTGATAGTAAAAACGTGACGGTTATGTTTGATGCGGGTCTGAATTCTGATGGAGCCAAGACGACGGAAGTAACCTTCTTGTTTGGCAAGGGCCAGGGTTTCAAGGGAAACTGGAATTATGATGGAAAAGGCGGGGTACTTACAATAAACCATAAAAACCATAAAATATTTTTAAAGGGCATAAGTGGTGCATCAAGGCTTGAATATGAAATAGGTGGTCATAAGGGCGCATTGGACTTGGATGGGGTTTCGGAAGCGAGTTCCGAGTATATTAAACGATGCGCAGATTTGAATATAAAAGTGAAATGATCTCGTCGGGGGATTCTAAAACCAAGCCCAACACTGATTAATTAATCAGTGTTGGCGGACGTCCTGACAATTTTCAACCTGCTGACAATTAGCCGCCTCAGCCATTCCCAGGAGATTACCAGCGCTTTCTCAAGAATTATCCAATGGAATGGCTGTTGAATCGAAATGGATTCTAGCAAGGACTCAGAGAGTTTGACGCAGTGTGAAGCTGCATTTGTTATCGGACATCCGGGCGTGATAGGACAAATGTTCGATCTGGGCGGCAGCTAGCCGTAACTCAATGCCCGCCATGGCTGTTTCGTCAGCGGTGTCCAGGTTCGGCTCGCCACGGTAATCCGGTAGGGTCAATGGCCGGCCGGTGTGCGATATGGTGAGCACCCCCTTGTTTTTACGCATGATGGCCAACGCCGTCACCCTGGAACCGGGGGGGAGGGCGCGCTGCAGGAAGGTCATCACCTCTTGGCCGGCATTAGCCAGGGACACGGCGGCGGGAACCTTCCAACGCGCCTGTAGGGTCTGAGAGACCAGCCAATCGAGCAGTTCTGCCTGGTCAATGGTGGCGCCATCCTTGATGTTCCAAGTCTTGGTAGCGCTGAAGTCCTCGGTATCCGTGCCCGCCGGCGGACGAGAACGGCCCGCAATCAGGGCCAGGGCGAGCAGGGCGGTATTGATACCGATGAAGGGCCAAAGGATGGACCAGCCCTCCTCAGCACCTGGCTTGGCGGCTGTCCCTGGCCCTTGTGCCAAGACCTCGGGGGTGCCGAAGGCCACGGGTTGAGCCATCGCCAGCGGCCAGGTCGCGTACAGATTCCAACCGGCAAATAACAGATAGAAGAGACCAAAGCTCAGCATCAACCGCGTGCGATCAAGGCCCGCGGCGCGTGTGGCGGTCCAGCCCAGTAGGGCTAGCGACAGCACCAACCCCAAGCCGATGCAGAAGGCATTGAAATAGGCCGTCCAAGGCGCACCCCAGAGGCCCGACAAGGCCAATCCAGGGGCCTGTAAGGCCTCGGCCAGGGGCGCTAGCAAGAGGCCACCATCTCCCCAGAATTCTGCACCAACATGGCCCAAGTGGCTCAATAACAGGAGAGGGATCAAGGGTCGGGCGCCCATGGCCAGCCAGGCGGCAGGAGACATGAAGGCGGTGGATTGGCTAGCCGCCAGGCGGGCCAAGGCGTTCAATAGCCACCAGCTTCCGGCTAGTGCCAGCGTTATAAACAGAGTTTTCATCGCTATTGGGTAGGCGGCGTTTTCTACCCAGGTGTCCAACGGCAGCCGGCCACTGTCCAACCCATTCAGCAGGCTGATCAAGCCCGCTAAGAAGGCGATGAGCCACAGGACCACCGGCGCTATTGGCGACGAGGCCGCCAATTCCTGGGAGGGTACCTCCAGACTGACCCGCAGCGAGCCATGTTGGCAGCGCTTGAGGCAGGCGCCACAGAGATTGCAGTTAGCTACCGAGTCCATGGCAAAGGGCGACAGGTGCATGGGACAACCCGCGTACCCGGCGTCAGGCACCACACAATCCTTGGTGGTGCAGTCGGCGCACACCGCTTCTTGCGGGCGCACTTTGAACAGGGATGCTCGAGCATAGACATGGCTGATGCCACCAATGGGACAGACGTAGCGGCACCAGACACGCCCCTGGAAGAAGAGCCCGAAGGCTACGGCGCCCGTAAGAATAGCCAACAGCATGATGGCTGTCTGACGGGGTGAATCGACGATACCCGCTGTTTCCTCCAGCCAGGATAGCAACAGGAAGGCAATCAATATCAGCCAGAGCCCCTGCTCCTTGAGGAAATCCGGAACTGCCAGACGCAACCCCACCAGGCGCTGCAGGCTGTCGCTGATCTTGGAGAAGGGGCAGACGCCGCACCAAATCCTGCCAGCGATGAGAAACATCACGCACAACAGCGGCCACCACACCAGCCATATCAAGAGGTTGGCAAGGTTGTCCTTATCCGCTGGTCCAAATAACAAAACGCCTATGACCGGCACGAATATCAGTACAGACAGCCACTGCAAGCCGCCAGGATATCCGCGCATTTTCAAAAGCTTTGTGAGCATGGAGGTCTCATGTCATTAGCCAGCATGACTATTCATTTTAGGATAGATTTCACCATATAGGATTCTGGTTGGCCGCACCCCGAATAAAAAGGCGTCGGCGCTGACGCCCGAGAGACCCCTTTATGCTGATTCACTGTCTGCAACATGTTCCTTTCGAGGGGCCCTTCAGCATTGCTGACTGGGCCGCGGCCCGTGGCCATTCACTGCGTGTGACCCCGCTTTATGATGGGGTGGTGCCGCCAGAGCCGGCGGAATTCGATTGGTTGGTGATCATGGGCGGGCCCATGGGAGTGGGTGACGAGGTCTGTTACCCCTGGCTCGCGGCAGAGAAGGACCTAATCCGCCGGGGTATTGGACTGGGCAAGACCCTGGTCGGGGTCTGTCTCGGGGCCCAGTTGCTCGCCGAGGCCTTGGGGGCGCGGGTCTATCGTCATCGCGAGCAGGAGATCGGCTGGATGCCTATCTCCCTGACCCCGGACGGGCAGGCCTCGCCGGTCAGTGGCTTTCTGCCCCCCTCGCTCCAGGTCTTTCATTGGCACGGCGATACCTTCGATCTACCTGCGGGGGCGGTCCATTTGGCCCGCAGCGCCACCTGTGAGCAGCAGGCCTTCCTGTACGAGGGGCGGGTGCTGGGCCTCCAGTTCCATTTGGAGTCTACCCCGGAGAGTGTCACAGGTATTTGCGCCGCCTGTGCCGATGAACTGGTCCCCGGCCCCCATGTCCAGACGGCCGCGCACATGCTGGCCGCTGCGCCCGAGGACTATGAGCGACTAAGGGTCGCCCTATTCGGCATCCTTGACCGGCTGCCCCAATGAGCGGCGACGGCCTGGTGCGTTGTGCCTGGTGTGGAGCCGACCCCCTCTATGTGGACTATCACGATCGCGAGTGGGGCGTTCCCAATCGGGACGAGCGGCACCTGTTCGAGATGTTGACCCTGGAGGGTGCCCAAGCGGGTCTGTCCTGGCTGACAATCCTGCGTAAACGCGAGGGTTATCGGCGCGCCTTTCTGGGCTTCGACCCGGTGGCCATCGCCCGATTCGACAAGGTCCGGGTGACGGAACTCCTCGCGGAACCGGGGATAGTTCGTAACCGCCTCAAGGTGGAGTCCGCGGTGAGCAATGCCCGTGCCCTGCTGGACCTGTATGAGCAAGGCGATACCCTGGCTAACCTGCTGTGGAGCTTTGTTGACCAAGTGCCCCGGCACAACGCCTGGACCAGTCTGGCGCAGGTCCCCTCCCAGACAGAGGCATCGGACTTGATGAGCCGTGAACTCAAGCGGCGTGGCTTCCGCTTCGTCGGCAGCACCATTTGCCAGGCCCTAATGCAGGCGGTCGGGATGGTGAATGACCACACCTTGGACTGTTTCCGGTACCGGCAACTCGGTGGCTGATTGGGGGCCAGGTGCCTGCGGCTCCTGCTTCGGGATTGGCGAACACTGCCACTGCCGCTTTCATAATGAATCGAGGCTGACCTCCGCTCACCCTGCCTCCGGGTTGGGGATCACGGGCAAGGTATTTTTTTCATGTAACATAATTGTAATTTATGGGCCATTTAACTAATAATACCTATGCACCGAAGGTCGCCAAGAAAAATAGTAAGTATAAGAAAGGCGCATCTCTGCTACTTCGTCGAACCGGTGGATCCCTTTCCCGTCATGCAACCCGGGATGCGCGGGATATGAGGCTGTTTGTTCCCTGAAATCAGGGTTCCGGCGGCGATACCGGTTTGCGTTTGCCGAGATCGGTCAAGTACGGCCCATCCTTAGTGTCCGTCAAGGAAGGTCTGTCCCGTAAGCTCCATTCCGAGTTGTCGAACCTCGGCCCTGATCATCCAATCAGGCATTTTGCCCTTGAGGAAGAACTATGTCCTACTCCCCTGACGGCCTTTCGAGCGAGATCGCGGCACCCCCCATTCCGGATTATCTCCAACAAGTTTACTGGTGGGCCTACCTGCACCCCCGGGCCGTGTTCCTCTTCGAACGCGAGTGGCTGGTCAATCTGATCCTCTGGGGCAATTACCCGCGTCTGTGTGGCGAGGCCTTACAGGAACTTGCCGGGAATGAGGGGCAGCGTCTCCTGCAGGTGGCCTGCGTTTATGGGGATCTCACCCAGCGGGTGGGGGGCCTCCTGGGCTCCCGGGACCGGCTGGATGTCATCGATGTGGCTTCTATTCAGCTTGCCAATCTGCGCCAAAAGTTGCCCCCTGATCCCCGGATCCATCTGCACCAAGAGGATTCGCGGTCACTGCACTTTGAAGATGGGTCCTTTGATAGGACGTTGCTCTTCTTCCTGCTTCACGAACAGCCGGAGGCGGTGCGGCGGGCTACCCTGGCCGAGGCCCTGCGTGTGACCCGACCGGGCGGCAAGGTGGTCATCATCGATTACCATGCCCCGGAGTCGGGCCATCCGCTGCGTTTGGTTATGAAGATGATCCTTGCCACCCTGGAACCCTTTGCCCTGGATCTCTGGAAGGCAGAGATCGGGGATATGTTGCCCAAGGATGCTGCCATTGCCTCCTATGAAAAGGTCACTTCCTTTCGCGGGCTCTATCAGAAGATCGTGATCCAGATGGGCGACACGGCTACCGGCCATTAGGCGATGCGTGATTGACCCCCCAGGCCCAGACCAATCTTGATGGCGGGGCCTGGGTTCCTCAGTAAATCAGTTCCGACCAGCGTTTCTCTCGGATCAGCCTTTGCTTAATGCCCTGCCAGACCTCGGGGGAACCGGCGCGCTCGCCCATAACCCGGTCGAAGACCTGGGCGATCTTGCCGAGGCCGGCGAGAAAGACGTGGGTTTTTGGCTCCTGAATGAGGGACCAGACCTCGCCTACGTTTTCCTGGATACCGAGCGCCAGGGCGTCAGAGGAGCGCATCAGGGTATGGGAGGCCAGGGATTTGAAGGCCTTGAAGCTGGCCTGGTCGTAGTAGTCGGCCAGGTCGGTTGCCTCGTCATTGGCATAAGCCAAATCCAGGCCGGTGCGGCCGCCGTAAAAGAGGCGGACCTGCCCATCCCACCCGCCGCGGCGCTCGTAGATGAGCTGGGCGAAGGCGCGGAAGGGGGCGATGCCTGTGCCTGTGCCGATCATAAGCAGGTTGGCGTCTTTGTCCGGGGGCATCTGGAAGGGGCTCCGGAAGGGGCCCGTGAGGGTGACCTGGTCGCCGGGCTTGGCATCGCACAGAAAGTTGGAGGCGATGCCAGGGAAGCGCTCGCCGCTGATTTCGTCGATGTAGAAGCACCGGCGTACCAGGATCTCCAGGTCTACGGCTTCGTCCTGAGGCCGGGGGCGGGCATTGGCGATGGAGTAGCGACGCACATGATAGGGGTTGCCGAAGGGGTGGGGTCCCGGGACGACCACGCCGATGCTCTGGCCCTCGACGAATTGGAAGGCCGGGTCCGCAACCCGCAGGCTGAGATGGCGCACCTCCTCCGATTTAGGAGGGGTGATGCGTCTGGAATCGGTGATCAGGGCCGCGACCGTGGGGCCGAGGGGTGGGTCGAGTTCGCTCATCTTGCTGGTTCCAGTGAGGTTCTAGTTTTTGGGTCCCCGCCCCTCTGAGGGTGCGGGCTTTATGAAAACTTCCCTAAGGGAATTGATTGCCTGGTTCAAAGACGGGGGCGCCTGTCGCGGCCGCCTTGGGCTGTAATAAGGGATCAGCGCGATCGTGTTGCGCATTGGCCATTCTTGCAGGCACAACTGCCACCACAACTCCCGTCCGGAGAGCGGTAGGGGCCGAGCTTGGGATTCTGGCGCGCGAAGGCGGCATAACGCTGCTGTACCCAGACCCAGCCGGCCAGGACGGCGAAGATGACCAGGCTGGCGATCAGAGCATTAGCCATGGGACGCCCCGAGGCCCGCGAAGCCCATGAAGGCCAGGGACAGGAGCCCGGCGAGCATGAGGCTCATGGCCGCGCCCTGGCTCACCGTCGGCACTCGCGCCAGTTCCAGTCTTTCCCGGAGCCCGGCCATGAGCATCAGGGCCAGGGTAAAACCCACCCCGGCGCCCAGGCTATATACCAGGCTTTGGATAAAGTCGTACTCGCGGGAGGTCTGGAAGAGGGCCAGGCCCAGAACGGCGCAGTTGGTGGTGATGAGGGGTAGGAAGATGCCTAGGGAACGAAAGAGGGCCGGACTGAACTTTTTGACGAACATCTCCACCAGTTGGACCGCCGAGGCAATGATAGCGATATAGCAGATGAGGCGCAGGAATTCGAGGTCCAGCTTGACCAGTAGCCAGTTGACCCCATAGGCGCTGACAGAACTGACGACCATGACAAAGGTGGTGGCCAGCCCCATGTTCCAGGCCGTCTCCTTCTTGGCGGAGGTGCCGAGGAAGGGGCAGATGCCCAGGAAGAGGGCTAACACGAAGTTGTTGACGACTACCGTATTGAGAAATATTGAAAAAAGGGATTCGTTACCCATGGGCGCCTACTCCGGCATGGTCCAGGATCTGGCGTTCGCGACGTTGCTTCAGCCAGGCAAAGAGTAGCAGCCAGGCGCCGAGGACAAAAAAGCCGCCGGGAGGCAGGATCATGACCAACCAGGGTTGGAAGTTGTCGGAAAAAAGCTGCATCCCTAGCAGGGTGCCATTGCCGAGAATCTCGCGCACCGTGCCCAAGCAGAGAAGAGCCAGGGTAAAGCCTGCGCCCATGCCTAGGCTGTTCACGAGGGTGGGGATCAGCCGTTGTTTGGAGGCGTAGGCCTCGGCGCGGCCTAGGATGATGCAGTTGACGACGATGAGTTGGAGGAAGGCCCCCAAAGCTGCGTAGAGTTCCAGGCTGATGCCTTGGATCGCGTAGTCCACCACGGTGACGAAGGTGGCGATGATAACGATGTAGCTGGCGATACGCACCTGTTTGGGTATCCAATTACGCAGCAGTGAGATCAGTGCCCCTGAACCGACCAGCACAAAAGTGGTCGCCAGGCCCATGGCGATGGCATTGATGGTGGAACTGGTGACCGCCAGGGTCGGGCACATACCCAACAGCATGACAAAAATTGGATTTTCTTCCCAGAGGCCGCGCAGAAAGGTGTCGGCGGTAAGGGTTTCTTGCTGATTGAAGGGGAGCGAGGGCGGGGGCGCGCTTGTGGTCTGGGGGGGGGGTTCAGCCATATCTAAGGTCTCCCGGTTAATGCAGTTGCGACAGGATCGCCAAATCACGCTGGATAGCGGGCACGGCGCGCTGGGCAGCCTGGTTGGCTGCCTTGCCCATGGCTCGCGAGGAGATGGTCGCTCCGGAAATGGCGTCAATCTGCCAGGGTTCGGCCTTGGCGCCGTGTTTGACGGTGACGATGGGGTTGGCCAGGGCTGTGCCCTCGCCATTGAGCTTGGCGTCGAGGGCGACGAAGTTCTTCAGGAAGGTGGGATCCTTATCCAGCTTGTCGCCGAACCCCGGAGTCTCATTGGATTTTTGTACCTTGGTGCCTACGATGACCTGGCGGTCGGGGTCGTAGGCGAACATGACCTCCACGGGTCCGGCGTACCCATTGCCGGTACCCAGTATTGCCAGCCCCTTGAGTTGGCCCTGGACGTCATAGGCCGCGTAGATGATTTCCCCATCCGTGCTGGTGTCTTGACCCTCCGCCTGATCCTTGGGCACCAGCCCCTTGGGCCCCAGGATGAAGTCACGCTTGACGACGGCACCCGGGATCACCTCCAACACTGCCTTCTCGGTGGCGATATGGCGGCCTTCGGCAATGATAGGTGCGGTCAACTCATAGGCCATAGCAACTAAAAACCCCGATACCATCGAGATAATGCCAAGGGCACGGAGCATGGCGAAGGTAGGCGTTTTGGGGGTTTGGGTGGTGTTCGGGATGACCGGAGTGACCGCAATGTCGCCCGGATCAATCTGGGGTTGGGTGGCTTCGCTGATCATGACCGGCCCTCCTTTTTGGCGCCATAGACCCGCGGTTGGGTCGCGGCGGCAATCAGGGGCGCGGCGGCGTTGGCGACCAGGATGGCGTACATGATGCCCTCGGTGAGGCCGCCGAAGAGGCGGATGACGACCGTAAGGGCGCCGATGAAGAGGCCGTAGAGGAGGGCGCCCCAGGGGGTTTCTGGTGATCCGACCATATCGCTGGCCATGAACCAGGCCCCCAGCATAAGGCCGCCCGAAAAGAGGACGAACCAGGGTGTCGGGTAGAGGTGGCCATCATAGAGCCACAGGGGCAGGGCGACGAGGACGGCCCCCGCCATGACGCCCAGGGGGATTCGCCAATCCAACATGCGCTGGTAGGCGAGATAGAGGCCGCAAACCAGGATGAGGGCGGCGGAGGTTTCCCCCGCCGAGCCTGGGACCAGGCCGAGGAAAAGGTCCCAGGAATTGGCCTCGATTTGTTGAAACTTCTGGAGGGCCATGGGGGTGGCGCCAGTAAAGCTATCGATGCCCAGACCGGAGAGCCAGTCCATGACCGGGATGGGCTTCATCAGGGGAGGGGTCAGGGTCGAGGGGATGAGCTCCGTGAACCGGCCAGGGGCGAGGCTGGGGGTCCAGGTAGTGATAGCAACCGGAAAGGCTGCCTGGGCGAAGGCTCGACCCACCAGGGCCGCGTTCATGACATTGAAGCCGAGACCTCCAAAGAGGGCCTTGCCCAACCCCACGCCGACAAAAGCCGCTACTGCTGCCATCCAAAGGGGAAAGCCCGGCGGCAGGGTCAGACCAAGGAGCAGGCCTGTGATAACCACGCTCCAGTCCCCCAGGCTATTGCCCCGGTCGGAGAGGCGCACGAACAGATATTCGGTGGCCATGGCTACGCCCGTGGTGGTGACTAGCAGGAGCAGGACGCTGAGTCCAAACTGGAAGACAGCGAAGGCACAAATGGGAATCAGGGCCATGACCACGGTGCGCATGATTTGCGGCACGGTCACGGCCCGCTTAAGGTGCGGGGAGGTGCGAATCTCGATGAGTCTGGGCATGGTGGACGCTCAGTGGACTTTCTTCTTTTGGTCGCGGTTGATGGCCTTGGCAATACGGAAGTACTGGGTCAGGGGGATGTTAGAGGGGCAGACGTAGGCGCAGCAGCCACATTCGAAACACTGATCCAGAAAATACACCCTGGCCATGCGGTCGTATTCCCGGTGCTGGGCCAATTGACCCAGCATGGAGGGGTTTAGGTTTACGGGGCAGGCCTCCAGGCAGGCCGAGCAGTGGATGCAGGGCAGGACCTGGCGGTGGGCCAGGTCGGGGTGTTCGACATCCAGGACCACGACACCTGAGACGGCCTTAGTCACCGGTACGTCCAGGGAGGCTACCGACATGCCCATCATGGGTCCGCCGAGGATTACCTCGTGGGCCTGGTCGGTCATTTTGGTCTGTTCGAGGAGGAAGCGCAGGGGGGTGCCGATGGGGACCCGGTAATTACCCGGTTTCAGGACGCCTGGGCCGCTCACGGTTACGACGCGCTCGATGAGTCCGCGGCTGAGAGGCAAGAGGTCGCCCATCTGGGCTAGGGTGGCGACGTTGTAAACGGCAATGCCAACATCCGCTGGCAAGCCGCCTGCGGGCACCTCCCAGCCAAAGAGGCTTTTGATCAGGATCTTTTCGGCGCCTTGGGGGTATTTGGTCTCTACCGTTGCGACCGTGACCTGGATGTCCTGGGGCAGACGTTCCCGCAGTTTGGCCACGGCGTCGGGCTTATTGTCCTCGACGCCGATCACGGCCCGGGTCGCGCCGGTTGCCCGCATGGCGATGCGGATGCCGGCCATGATGCTGTCCGCCTGCTCCAGCATGACCCGATGGTCGCAGGTCAGGTAGGGCTCGCACTCGCAACCATTAACCACCAGCGTTTCGATCTTGCGCCCCTCGGGGGGCTTCATCTTGACGTGGCTCGGAAAGGCGGCGCCGCCCAGCCCCACCAGTCCGGAGGAACGTACGGCATAGATGAGTTCGTCCGCCGTCAGAACCGATAGGTCGCGGGGCATGTCGTAGAGAACTTCCTGGTTAGAGGCGCGATGAACCTTGAGGAAGATGGCGGGGATACGGGGCCCCTCCGGCGTGGGCGCCAGGTCGATGGCGCGGATGACTCCATCCGCGGGTGCATGGACGGGCACGGAAAAGAAGCCATCGGCCTCGGCGATCGGCTCGCCACGGACCACCTCCTGGCCGGCCTTGACGATGGGTCGGGAGGGCGCACCCCGGTGCTGTGACAGTGGCAGGACCAGTTCCGGTGCGAAAGACAGTCGCCGGATAGGCTTGTCTGCGGTCTGCTCCTTATGCTCCACGGGGTGGATGCCGTGGTCGAAGGTCCTGCGCGAGCTAAAGAGGTTCAAAAGGCCCATGATTTGCTAAACCTTTACGCCGTTTCGCCACTAGGATACCGGGGCCGGCCCGCCGGGGCGGGCCGGATGAGGACCGGACTACTGATATTTAGCCGCCCGGGTGAGGAGCTTGTCCAGATCCTTTTCCGCCGGATTGAAGGGCGTTCCGGGATGGATACAGCTTGCAGTGCACTTCTCGGCCGCCTTGACGATATCCTTAAAGGGGCCGGCCTTAGGATCCAAAACAATGGCCTGCTTCTGAGCATTGTAGGCGAACATCTTGGGGTTGATGTTCATGCATTCGTCGCAGGCGGTACACTCGGGGCTTTCGATCCAGACGGGTTCCCAGCCGCCCGCGGCGGCGGGAGCGCCTGGGATGGCTATGCCCGTGCCGTTGCCACCTTGGCTGGGGGGGAAGTCCGCCAGGATCCCGGCACCGGCATCGCCCATGGCCAAGGCGAGCAGGCTGGATGTCAGCTTTTGGGCTATCTCGGCCTTGGCCTGATTGCGCACCGCCTCCTCGTCAAATTGGTGGTCAAGCCCCACCAAGCCGCGTAGTTGCCGCCAGAAGCCGCGCCGCTCCTCGCAGGAGAGGACCAACTCCTGGGACACCAGGGCACGCATCAAGCGGTACTTGCCATCCACGCCCCAGATGAAGGGGAATTTACCATCGCGCTCCTCGGCGTCCAGGTCCAGGAACTCATGCAGCGGCACCATGGCGTCGTTCCAGGTCTCCGGAGGGGCCTTGCGGAAGTGCTTGCGGAAGCGGCCCTCGGTCATGGCGAAGTCGGCGAAGGTCATGGGCACCTCCATCCGCTGTTCCTTGCCGGCCTCGTCCTGGTACTGGATGGCCCACGAGATCCAGTCGTCCTCCAGGTTGGGGTTGCCCTCGATGGAACAGCACTCCTCGAAGGTGGTGCCGGCATCCGGGTCGTAGCGGAAGAGGGGGTAGGCCCGGGACTCCACCGCCAGGCGGCTCTGATGCTCGGAGCTGTCGTCGGGAACACCGTGTTCCGGCTGGCAGACCGCGTAGATATTGAACAGGGCTGGACGGTGGCTGTTGAGGCCGTCGATATAACCCTCCAGCAGGTGGCTCAGGTGGGAGATAGAACCCTGGAGCACGAAGCTGGTGCGATGGGCCATGCCAATGAGGCCCATCTCCTTGCGGATCTCAGTCTTGCCCTTCCAGACCTTGCCGTAAGGGGCCATGTCCGCCACCTGGCCGATGAAGCCGGAGGTACAGGATTGCCCGCCCGTATTGGAATAGGCCTGGGTGTCGAGGACCAGGACCTTGATGGGCATACCGGACATGAGGGCCCGGGACAGGTTCTGGAAGCCGATGTCGTACATGGCACCGTCGCCGCCGATGCTCACCACGGGGGGGCAGAGGCGCCACTCCTCCTCGGTGAAATCCTTCCAATTAAAATAGGTCAGGAAGGCCTGGTGCTCGGCGGCCTGATAGCCCTTGTCCAGCTCGATCCGGGCCATGCGCAGGGCCTTGAAGCCTTCGGCCATCTTGCCCATGTGGCCCTCGAAGATGCCCATGGCGACCGAGGGTGAATCCTGGAAGAGGTGGCTGGTCCAGGGGAAGGGGTAGGGATTGTAGGGGTAGGTCGAACCCCAGACCGAGGTACAGCCCGTCGAATTGATCACGCCCATTTCGGCGCGGGGCTGGGCGTCCGTGTAGCGGCCCTTGAGGTCGCGTAACTGGCCCAACAGCCGGGTCACCCAGCCGAGCCACTCGGGATCGACGGGGTGGGTCTTGCGGCCCTGGTCGAGCTGGGCGGACAGATCGCCGAGGGTGATGTCCTTGTCATGGTTGTCATCCAGCACCTTGGCGATGGCGGCGGTATTGGTGAGGTCCACGCAGGCCGCCAGCTTGAGCCGCACATGGGTCTCCAGCCGGTTGATGAGATCGTCAATCTCCGCGAGGTGCTGTTTGATGCGCGGCTGCATCAGGGCGGTGACGGTGCCGGTGAAGAGATGGATGACCGTCTTTTCGCCGCAGCCCATGCAGGCGCCATCGCCGGAGACCATGGACTGATAATTGCGCTTGTCGAGGAGCAGGGTTTCCAGGGCGCCGACCTTCTCGTTGAGGTCATCAATGCGGATAAAGTCAGGATGGGTGGTCGGCAGGTTAAGCCAGAAGCCCCACCGGGCCTGCATCTCGGTGATCGCCTGTTCGGTTTGGGGTTCGGCCACCAGTGCGCCATCCTCACAGACCTCGATACACTCCATACAGCCCTTGCAGGTATAGGGGTTGATGGTGATACTGAAGAGGCCGCCGCTGCCTTTTTCCTTCTTTTCGCGGTTGGTCCAGTAGGGCTTGGTGACGGCGAGCTGAAAGTCGGCCAAGGCCGTCAGGAAGAGCCCCATCTCCTTTTCCAGGGCTGCTTTCTGCTCACCCTCCAACTCGGAGGCGGCCAGGGTCTCCAATACCGCCTGGTCGAGCAGGATGCGGGTACTGGCGCTCTCGCCCGCCCCTTCCAGCAAGTCCCGTAGCCGCTTCTCGACCTTGCGGGTCTCCCGGCGCAGGTACTGGGTGGGCATGCCCTTCTCGACGCGCTGGATGGCGGTATTGAAGATCTCCGCCAGGGTATTCACCAGGCCGGGGATGGCGCTGTCTGGACAGGTGGCGAAGCAGCCGCCGCAGGCGGTGCAGTTCTCGGGGATGAACCTGGGATAATCGAAGCGGATCTGGGTCATGTCCCGATAGACCCCCGTGGCGACCGGCATCAGGCTCAGGGCCAGGTAGGGGTCCGCCAGGTTGCTGTTGCCGCGGCCGGTCGCGTAGAAGTAACCGGTCTGTCGCCAGAAGCGGTGGACGTCGGAGATAAAGCCATCCCCCTCCGGCAGTTGCTTGAGCATGATGGGCAACTTCGGCGTCTTGTGAGGGACGAGTTGGCCGGTGGAGAAGGGCTTGTCCTTGATCTCGACGATCTCATCGAAACCGCGGCGCACCACGCGCAGGTTGTCCTGCACCACGCGCTCGCCCTTGCCGCCGAATTTGGACCTTAGCTGGTCTTCGATGGCCTGGAAGAGGCCATTCTCGTCGAGGCCGGCGCGCTCCATCAGCGGTGAGGCGGCGAAGAAGGCACCCTGGAAGGCATTGCCCTGCATGCGGAACTGAAGTTCCACGTCGGAGGCCTCGTCACGGGCGATCTTGAAGCCATCGACGTAGAAGACCTGGATTTCGTTGTCGATGATGAAGCGCCGCGCCTGGACGGGGAAGGTGGCCCAGACCGCCTCCGCGGTGTCCAGGCTGGACTGGATGATGAAGACGCCACCCTTTTTCAAACCCGAGATGGGGTTGGAATGGGTGAAGACGTTGGGGTCGGGTGACATCACCACGTCGACATAGGTGTATTCGCAGTTGAGGCGGATGGCCTCGGGGGCTGCGGACAGGAAATAGGTGGTGGGCTGCCCCTTTTTCTCAGAGCCGTACTTGGGGTTGGCGCGGATGTCGAAGCCCAGCAGGTCATAGAGGGTCATGGCCAGATTCTTGCCCGTGGTCACCGCGCCCCAGCCACCCACCGAGTGCAGACGCACCGTGATGGCGCCCTTGGGGAGCAGGTTCGGGTTCTCGCTGCCCTTGAGGGCTAGGTTCAACGCGTCGGGATAGGCCTCGCTCAGGGCCTGGAGGCGGATCTCCTCCTTGGGGTCCGTCGCGTCGCGCATGAAGTCGATCGACAGATAGAAGAACCGCTGGCGGCGACCCGTCGGCAACATATTCTCGATGGCGGCAATCAGGCCCTCGGGCTGGAGGTCCCGGGAGCCCAGGCCGTAGCAGCCGGAATAGAGGCGCGGCATGTCACCGGATTTGTAGGTGGCGTAGCCGGGGAAGGGCAGGCGCTCGTCGCGGCCGATAGTGCCATTTTCCAGGCACTTGGTGAGGGCCGCCCGGACCTCGCGCATTATGGGCAGGTCTTCCGCCAGGGGCTGGTCCGTTCTTTCCAGTACGGCCACGCCAGCCCGGCCCTTGAGGAGGGCGCCGAGGAGGTCGCCGGGGAAGGGGCGGTACATGGTGAGATTGACCACGCCGACCTTGAATTTGCGCGTCTCGCGCAGGTAGTCGGCCACGGCCTCAGCCTGGAGGATCATGCTGCCCTGACCCAGAATGACGTATTCGGCGTCATCCATCTTGTAGCCCCGGATACGGCGGTAACGGCGGCCGGTGAGGGCAAAGTATTCATCCATCGCCTGGTCGGTGAGGGAGGCGATATGCTGGAAAAAATAGGGCCTTTGGGCGGCAACCGCCTGCATGTAGGCGTCCTGATTCTGTACCGGGCCCGACACCATGGGTTTGTCCACATCCCAGACCTCGGGCACCCGCCGCCGGGTCTCGCCATAGACCAGCTTCTGGGCCGGGGTCGGACAAGGGATGATGTCCGCGGGACGGCCGAGGAATTCCGCCACCAGGGCCCGTTCGGGGACCATGAGGGGTTCGATCAGGTGGGTGGTGAGGAAGCCGTCCTGGGCTACCACTGCCGGCGTTAGGGAGAGTTCCGCGACCTTGCGGGCGATGAGGTTGAGATCCGCCGCCTCCTGGGTGTTCTTACCGAATACCTGAAAGAAGCCCGTGTCATCGATGCAGTGATAGTCGTCGTGGGCGCAGTGGACGTTGAGGCTGGCCTTAGTGATGGCGCGGCAACCCATGTTGAGCACGTAGGGGAGGCGCTTGCCGACGGCCCCGTACAGGGATTCGTGCATGAAGGCCACGCCCTGGGCGGAGGAGAAGTTGGTGGCGCGCAGACCGGTCATAGACATGCCGGCGGTAACGGCCGCGGCGGCATGCTCGGACTCGGGTTCTATGAAAATCAGCGGCTTACCGGAAATGTTGAGGTGGCCCTTGGCGACCTCCTCGGCCCAATACTCGCCCATCTGGGTAGAGGGGGTGATGGGGTAGGCGCCAGCGGCGTCCGAGGCCTCCCGCTCGCAGAGGATGACGGCGCTGTTGCCGTCCATCGCTTGGCGGATGCCAGGATACTTGAAGGGCTTCTCGTCTTTTTTTCCGAATATGGCCATGTTCTTCTCAGCGGTCTGGTAGGAGTGAGTCCCGGCTCTGGGTGGCGCGGGTGATCCGGATTTTTATTGGGTAAGGCATTGGGAAAATCGAGATTCGGGAGATGGCCGGCTAAGCCCGTGCCACCGGCAGCGGCTTGGTGTTCACGGGCTTGAGGGCCTCCTTGCGGACCACCTTGCGCGCGTCCTTGCCCTTTTCTATCTTGCCGCCCTTTTCCAGCCAGACGATGGCGCCAGTGGGGCAGCGCTCGATGGCGACGCGGGAGGCGAGGCTGTTCTTGGTGTAATCGATGACCGCCAGATTGTCACGAATCTCGATTAAGCCCTCAGGGGAGTCCTGGGCGCAGCGACCACAAGCGGTGCAGATGACGCTGCATTCGGCCTCGGCCTCATCGCCGAATTCCCGGTTTTTGCAGGCTACCCAGAGCTGGTGACTGACGGGTTGCAGGCTGAAGAGGTCCTTGGGGCAGACCTCGACGCAATCGTTGCAGGCGGTGCAATCGGTCTCGCTGACGATCGGCAGGCCGTACCGGTTCATGTGAATGGCTTTAAAGTCACAGACCTGCTCGCAGTCGCCCATGCCCAGGCAGCCCCAGGAACAGCCCTTGCCACCACCGGAGACCATGGCCGCGGCCCGGCAGGAATTGATGCCACCGTAAGAGGCACGGATGTAAGCGACGTGGGTGCCCCCGGCGCAGGCCAAGCGGGCGACCTGTTTCTCCAGGTGGCCCATTTCGACGCCCAGGAAGTTGGCGATGACCTGGTTCATGTCCTTGGAGTTGACCGTGCACTTGCCCGGCTCGATCTCCCGCTTTACCAGGAGCTCGGCGAAGGGACGGCAACCCGCTGTACCGCAGGCACCGCAGTTGGCATGGGGCAAGAGTTCCTCGACCTGGTCGATACGCGGGTCCTCGAAGACGAAGAGATGCTTATTGGCCACCACCAGGATGGAGGCCAACATCAGGCCCAGGGTACTCATGAAGGCCACGGCAACGAAAATAGACACCATTGTTGGCCACCTTTGATGTCGGCCTCTGGGAGGAGAGGCAATGAGGAATGGTTGCTGGCGGGGCACTACTGGGTAGGCGCCGCCCTTTGGGTTGGCTCGGCGGAGACACCGGCGAACAGGGCGCGAATCCTAGCGCTGTGAAAATCCAGTACTAATTTACACCTTGATGATTTATTTAAAAAACTAATTATATAAATCCATTGTATTGCAGCGCAGCATAGAAAGCCAGGGATCACTATGACCACGAATTAGGGTTGAGCCTAGGTGGGAGGGAAGACCAGACGTATGCCAGAGACCCGGTAACGGTCAGCTGGATCGGCGAGGTGACGGAAGCTGGCCCGGCGCAGACAACGTTGGGTGTAAAGACTGGCGCCACGCAAAACGCCTTGATGGGCCGCGAAGGCTTGTTGGGAGGCCGAGGGGTTCGGGAAGGGGGTGAAATCTGGATAGGGGTGGCAGGGGTTAGCGCACCATTCCCAGACCAGGCCCGTGCCCTGGAGGTGGCCAGCGCGGGCGGCGATCTCCCACTGATATTCATGTTGGAGCACGGCCCCGGCGTGGGTGCCCCCCAAGCCGGCCACCCAGGCGGCATAGGCTCTGGCCTCATGGCGATTGAGGCCGGCGATCGGCTCCTCGGCGTTCAGGGGGCGCGCCCCGTTGAGGCCCAGGCCATACCAGTGATCATGGTCGTCCTGGCGCCAGTGCCAGGGGGAGTTGGCCTGGCTGGCGATGAGCCAGGCCTGTCCCTCCAGATCCCAGAGGTCAAGACGGGCGTAGCCGCCATCCGCCATGAAGGTCAGGTATTCGGCATTGGCCACGGGTTGGCGGGCGATGCGGAAGCTGGACAGTTCCACCGCCTGGGGCGGGAGTTCGTTGTCATAGGCGAAGGCTTCGTCGCGGGAACCGATCCGGTAATGACCCTGAGTCATCTCAGCCATATCGGTGGCAGGCGGGCGAGCAAGCAACGGTTCACCACCGGGGGGTGCCTCGCGCAGTGACAGGCGGCGGGCGAGCAGCACCCACAGCATGGCCTCATAGTCCCGTGCCGTTTCCTGGAGCAGGAACCAAGGCAGGCGGTCCTGCAGCAGCCAGGGGCTCTCCGGTAAGGCCCCGGGGGTTGCCAGCCGACGCAGATGCTCCCCCTGCATCTCCTCCGCCCAGGCCAGCAGGTGGTCCCGCGGTGGCAGCCGTTCGCCGGGGGCATTTGCTTCCTGGGTAATGAAGAGGGGACGAACCCGCTCCGCCAGGTCTGCGTCTCCTACCAGAACCTCGCGCAACCAATGGAGTTCGCGATAGACGGTGCGGCCGAGATACCAGGCCAGGGGCGCCAGTCGGGGGTGGAAACGCCGATTAGCCTCGGTGGCCGGCAGGCTGCGCAGGAGGTCTGCCATCATGGTCTGGATGCCGCTGAGTTGGCCCAGGATCGCGGGATTGGTCACATGTCGTTCTCGTAAAATTGGTAACGTAGCTCGTTCCTAGCCCTTTTTACCCCGCCCGACTGGCTGAGTCTAGCTGTTTGACAGTTATGGAGCTTTCACGCCAGGTATGCCTGGCCAGCAGGGTCGGATCCGAAATAGCTGACACGAGCCTCCAGTTGGAATTGACAGGGGGCGGCAAGTGAACCATACCTATCATGTAAACCACGCTGACTCATGATCTGTCTGGTTGGCGCGGTTCTCCAGCCGGCACTTTCGCTTACCAGGAGTCATGCCGTCATGTCATGTTGCTCACCTTGGCTGATTTCGGCCCTCGGAATGCTATTTTTGTCAGGGTCGCCACTCGCCATTGGCGCGCCATCCATCAGCGGATGTCTCCTGTATCCTGCAAATAATGTTTGGAATACACCCGTGGACACGCTTCCGGTGGATTCGCGTTCGGCCAATTACATCAAGACGATCGGTGCCGGGATTGGCCTGCATCCTGACTTCGGCTCGGGCATCTGGGATGGGGGGCCCATCGGCATTCCCTTTATTACGGTGCCGGCAACTCAGCCACGGGTTCCCATCAGTTTTGAATACGTCGACGAAAGCGACCCCGGTCCCTATCCAATTCCGGCCAACGCTCCCATCGAGGGCGGGCCGGATGCCGATGGCGACCGCCATGTCCTGGTGCTGGAGCGCACCACCTGCAAACTCTACGAGCTTTACTCGGCCTGCCCCCGGACGGGGGGTTGGGACGCCGGTTCGGGTGCGATCTTCGATCTGAACATGCATCAGCTTCGGCCTCAGACCTGGACATCGGCGGATGCAGCCGGATTGCCGATCCTGCCCGGTCTGGTACGCTACGAGGAGGTGGCGGCGGGTGCCATTGAGCATGCGTTGCGCTTCACGGTCCCACAGACCCGCCGAGCCTTTGTCTGGCCGGCTCGTCATTACGCCTCCAGCCTTACGGGTCTGGAGTACCCACCGATGGGTCAGCGTTTTCGGCTCAAGGCCAACTTCGACATCCAAGCCTTTCCAGCGCAGGTGCAGGTCATTCTGCGCGCCCTCAAGAAGTACGGGATGATCGTCGCGGATAACGGGTCACCCTGGTTTATTTCGGGAGTGCCTGACCCCCGCTGGGATAACGATGTGCTGCATGTCCTGGATCAGGTCAAGGGCTCCAACTTTGAGGCGGTGGATGGATCTGGTCTCATGATTGATCCTGATTCCGGTCAGGCCAGCTTGTCGGGGAGTATCAACCTGAACGCCGACCCCCCGGCCCAACCCACTCGGCTCATATTCGTTCATCATTCCACCGGTGAAAACCTGCTCGCGGATGACAATGGCGGACTGGGGATCGCCCTGAAGAACAATCGGTACTACACGAGTGACACGAATTATGGCTGGGGCCCGGATGGTATCGGTGATTTAACAGACATTGGCCACTGGTGGCTCTGGTTTCGGGGGCCCCGGAGTGCGGTCATCCTCAAAGCACTGTTTGCCGAAAGGGGACAGAATGCCTTTTATAGTCGCTTACCAGTTGCCCCGGCTGGGCCCAACCGGATCATTCTGTTCAAGTCCTGCTTCCCCAATTCAGCCCTGCAAGGCAAGCCACTGGCTGCGATCCCGCCTATTGCCAGCAATCCCCTGAAAGGCCAGGACAGCGGTTCATCCGCCCATACCGTGGCCAATGCCAAGGGCATTTATGTCAGCCTGCTGGATTACTTCCGCACCCGCCAGGACAAGCTGTTCGTCGTCTTGACCGCGCCGCCCTTGAGCGACTCCAGCTACTCCGCCAATGCGCGGATTTTTAACGAATGGCTGACCACCACCTGGCTGAAAAATTATCCCTACCACAACGTAGCGGTCTTCGATTTTTACAATACTCTGACTACAAATGGTGGCAACCCGAACCTTAACGATCTCGGTAAGGCCACCGGCAATCATCATCGCTGGCGGGCGGGCCTGATTCAGCACAAAACCAACGGCGACAATGACGCCAATCCAAATGTACTGGAATATTCGAGCGGCGACGACCATCCCAGTCGCGCCGGCAATCTTAAGGCGGTGGCCGAATTTTTGCCTTGGCTGAACGTTCAGTATCATTGCTGGCAGGGTACCGGGGGCTGTTCCACAGCCCGCCCTTCGGCCACGACCGCACGGGCTATATCCGCAACCCAAATAGAATTGTCATGGCAAGACAACAGCCTGGACGAGGCCCAATTTTTGATCGAACGTAAACCGCAGGGGTGTGGTGTGGCGGGCGCCTGGACCCAGATTGCCGCGGTGGCGCGAAATACCAGGGCATTTACCCAAACCGGATTGGCCGCTAACACCACCTATGCCTATAGGGTCCGTGCCTCTAACAGCCGTGGCTACTCTGATTATGCGACCTGCGCCTCGGCGCGGACTGGCGTGGCCGGGGCTACTGCCCCTGAGTGGCCCTGAGATTGGATCGGTTCGGTCGCTTCTTCAGAAGCGTCAAAAGCCACTCATGTCGGACCCACTAAGCCCCTGGCTGCACCCTCGATTTGCCGATAGACCTCGACGAGGCGCGTGGCCCAGTGCGTGGCGCCAACCGGGGTGCGAACCTCGTCTTGGCGAATCTCGATCATGACACCCGGCAAGGGGTGTTCCTCCAGGTGGTGGATGACTGTGTAGTCGATGCTGGCCTCGATCGGATAGGGCTCGTTATCCCCCACCGTCAGATCCGGAGCTCGGGCGAGGGCCTGGATCAGAAGATCGGCGAGCCTTCGATCCCGCCAGTGAGAGATGCCTACCTGCCATGGGCGTTCCTGGCCATTCAACACGGGCGTGAAGCTGTGGATACTTAGCAGCAGCGTCGGCCGCTGGCGGCGTTCAGCGAGCAGCCCGGCGATGGCGTGGTGATAAGGCCGGAATAGGGCTTCGCCGCGATTCGCGCGCTCCGCGGCAGAGAGGCCGAGATTACCAGGAATGGACACGCCGGCACTCTGCTCGGGGATGGATTGGGCGTGGCCGAGGGGCCGGTTGCAGTCGATGACCAGGCGCGAGTAGCTGCTCAAAACCAAGGGGGCATCGAGATGGGCCGAGAGGCGCCTCGCCACCTCGGCCGCACCAGGATCCCAGGCGATATGATCTGCCAACTGGGCAGCCTCCAGGCCTAGCGAACCAAGATGGCGGGGGATCCGGTTGGCGGCGTGATCGCAGACGAGCAGAGCCATGCCGCTGCCGAGGCGATTAACGACCTCGAAGGGGGCGGGCTCGTCGGCTGCAAGGAGTGCGCTGGGTTGCTTGCCTGGCATGGAAACCATCATCTCTGCTGGTTTCAGCCCTGGGGCTGCCCTAACACCTCATCGGACCACACCCTGAAACTCTTAAGCTCATTGGGGCCAAAGGTGTGGCTGATCGGCACATCCGCCGCATCCCGGCCCTGGGCGATCAGCACCCGCCCGATGCGGGGGACATTGTTGCGCGAATCAAAGGTGCACCAGCGTCCACCCAGGTAGGCCTCGAACCAAGCCGAGAAATCCATCGGACCCGTGACGGGAATCCCGATGTCGCCTAGATAGCCGGTGCAGTAGCGCGCGGGAATGTTCATGGCCCGACAAAAGGCAATCGCCAGATGGGTGTAGTCACGGCAGACGCCGGTGCGCTCCTGGAAGGCCTCGAGGGCCGTCTTGGTCGCTCGGGCATGTTGATAGCCGAAGGTGATATGACCGTGGACAAAATCGCAGATGGCCTGTACGCGCGGCCATCCGGGCGGTGACTGTCCGAAGAGCGACCAGGCGGTTTCGGAGAGGCGGTCCGTCTCGCAATAGCGGCTGCCCAACAGATACACCAGGGTGTCAGCCGGCAAATCCTCCACGGCGTGTTGCGCCAGATAGGGATGGACCTCATCGGGCAAGCCGCTATCGTTGACCAAGGCGTCCGTGGTGATGCGGATCTGCCCCGCTGGCGCGACAATGCGACTGCACCAATTGCCGAAACCGTCACGGTAGGCACTGATGGGCCGGGGTGGGTTGGTGATGATATGGTCGGCAACGACCACATCGGAGGCGCGGCTGAAATGGATATTCAGCGTAAGCAACATGGGTGTCGGCCGGGGACACTCATAAATCAGCTCGTATCCAACTCGTATCTGCATCCTGTTTTCCCCGGTGTTGTTTGGCACGGTGGGCCCATGAGGGTTGTGAATTCAACCTTCCAGTCTACCTTGCAAAGTCCATGCCTGGTTATGCCAAGTAAGTCACCGTAACATGCCGGGACCGCCGGAACCAGCCAAAATTGCCCCATCGGTGCGAGTGTCCCGGGTCCCGGAGAGGCTGGCGCGCAAAGGCGCGGGTTCCCAATTAGAGAACCTCGTTGGGTCCGATGGGATCGGGAGCAGAACCTCAAGCCAGGGGCCTAGGTGGGATGAGCGGCTAATCCCACCGCGCCAGTTGCAACTCCAGGGCCTGGAGGCGGTGGCGCAGTCTGTCTATCTCGTCGAGCAGATCCAGAGTGAGGGCGGTGGCGGGCCAATCGAGCTCAAGGTCGTGGCTGAGCCGCAGGGCGCGGCGGACGCGGCGCACCTGAAGGCCATCGAAGCGCCAGTCGCAAGGGGATTCGCCCCGAGGTGCCAACAGGCCCTCGCCGACCAGCAGGCCCAGGAGTTCACCGCTGATGCCGCAGAGTTCGGTCAGATCCTCAAGGGCGTAGGCCAGTCTTTCGTCAAGGATCTCCCCTTGAATGATGTCGTGGGACTGATCCATGGCATTAGCCTCCGAGCCGGGCGCGGGGGTCGAAGGCCAGGGTGTCGGCCATGCGCTGATAGAACGCCTTGGCCTCCGCCGTGTCCGCGGGTGGGGTAACAATCTCAAGGATGACATGCTGGTCGCCTGGGGGCTCGCCAGGCAGGCCGCGCCCCTTGAGGCGCATGCGCTTGCCCGTTTGACTGCCCGCCGGGATCTTGAGGCTGACGACGCCGCCCAGAGTAGGTACCTCGATATTGGCCCCCAAGGCGGCTTCCCAGGGGGCAATGGGCAGATGGAGGAGGATATCGCGGCCATCGGTTTGATAGAGGCGATGGGGCTTGAGCTTGACTTCCAGGTAAAGGTCGCCGGCGGGGCCGCCGCCAAAGCCGGGTTGGCCTTGACCGGCAAGGCGAATCTGTCGCCCCTGGCTGACGCCAGCGGGAATGCGGACCTTGAGGGTACGTGATTGGGAGCTGATGTAGCCTTGGCCATCCTGGACCGGGGTTTCCAGGCGCAGCTCGCGAGTACCCCCGGAAAAAGCCTCCTCCAGACTGATCTCGACATGGGCCGTTTGGTCCTGGCCGCGCTGTCGGAACATCTCCTCGCGGCGCGCCCCAGCACCGGGCCCCGACTGACCCGCACTGGCGCCCCCAAAGCCACCCAACCCGGCGCCAAAGAGACTGGAGAAGAAGTCACTGAAACCGCCCGCGTCACCCGGGCCGCCCGCGTTGAAATGAAATTCGCGGTGGAAGCCACCCCGGCCAGGTGGTGGCCGGAACTCCTGGCCCGCTCGCCATTGATTGCCAAGGTCGTCGTAGGCCGCCCGCTTGGCCGGGTCCTTGAGGACCTCGTTGGCCTCATTGATCTCCTTGAAGCGCGCCTCCGCGTTCGGCTCCTTGCTGACGTCTGGATGATACTTGCGCGCCAGTTTGCGGTAGGCCTGTTTGATAGCCTCCTTGGTGGCGTCGCGGGGGACCCCAAGGGTCTTGTAGTAGTCTTTGTACTCCATCGAGCATGCCGTCCGAAAGGTGAGGATGACGTTTCCGGCAGGCGCCGGGCCCTGTCAGTGCATCGGGTCTATCAACTCATTCTATATGATTACGATCCGATTTCCTTACAACCCGAGTACTGCCGGGTACTGCCATGTCCAGTGGGCCTCTTGGCATCCGGTGTCGCTTGCCCTATATTCCAGATTCAGAGAAGAACACCGATCCTAATCGAGAATGACTTCCAGATACCTATCACGCCCTTCGGCGATTGCTCCCTTGCCCGGGTTCCACCCGCGGCCTCATTGGCTTGCGCGCCCGTTGCTGCCCTGAGGGGCAGACAATACCAACCGACCCCGGCGGGGGTCCCTAGAATACGCGTTCATTCAGACCTAATTTCATTGAAAGCGCCGGCCCAGTATGTCCAGTGGCGGCGCGGCGGGAGCGAGCCATGAGCAAAGATCATCTCATCATCTTCGACACCACCCTCCGGGACGGCGAGCAGAGCCCGGGCGCCTCCATGACCAAGGAGGAAAAGGTCCGCATCGCCAAAGCCCTGGAAAAGCTCCGGGTGGATGTGATCGAGGCGGGTTTTCCTATCGCCAGTCCAGGCGACTTTGAGGCCGTCAAGGCGGTGGCCGCAGTCATCAAGGACAGCACCGTCTGCGGCCTGGCCCGCGCTATGGATCGCGATATCGACACCGCGGGCGAGGCCCTCGCTGGCGCCAAATCGGCACGTATCCATACCTTCATTGCGACCTCGCCCATCCACATGGAGCGAAAACTGCGCATGTCGCCAGGCCAAGTGGTCGAGCAGGCAGTCCATGCCGTCAAGCGGGCCCGCCGCTTTACGGACGATGTGGAATTCTCTCCGGAGGATGCGGGTCGCTCCGAATTGGATTTCCTGTGCCGGGTCCTGGAGGCAGTGATCGACGCCGGCGCACGCACGGTTAATATTCCGGACACCGTGGGCTACAGCGTGCCCTATCAGTTTGGTGATCTCATCCGCAATTTGCTGGAGCGGGTGCCCAATGCCGACAAGGCGGTTTTTTCCGTCCATTGCCACAACGACCTCGGCCTGGCCGTCGCGAATTCTCTGGCGGCGGTGCGCAATGGCGCCCGCCAGGTGGAGTGCACCATCAATGGGCTAGGCGAGCGGGCCGGCAATGCCGCTCTGGAGGAGGTTGTCATGGCGGTGCGCACCCGTCAGGATCACTTTGCCTGCGATACCCGCCTCGACACCACCCAGATCGTGCATTGCTCGCGGCTGGTGTCCGGCATCACGGGTTTCCCGGTGCAGCCCAACAAGGCCGTGGTGGGCGCCAATGCCTTCGCGCATGAGTCCGGCATCCACCAGGACGGCGTCCTCAAGCATCGTGAGACCTACGAGATCATGCGCGCCGAGGATGTGGGCTGGACCGAAAACCGCATGGTTCTGGGCAAGCACTCTGGCCGCAACGCCTTTAAGAGTCGCCTCAGCGAACTGGGCATCAGCTTCGATTCCGAGGAGGAACTCAACGCCGCCTTTGCCCGCTTCAAGGAGTTGGCGGATAAAAAGCACGAAATCTTTGATGAGGATCTCCAGACCCTGGTCACCGACGCCAATCTCGACGCCACCAACGAGCGCGTCAAGCTGGTGTCCATGAAGGTGTGCTCTGAGACCGGCGAGACCCCCCGGGCGGAGGTGGTGCTGCTGGTGGACGGTCAGGAGGAACCTGGGGTCTCCATAGGTGGCGGCCCCGTCGATGCCACCTTCAAGGCCATTGAGTCCATCGTCAACTCCGGCACTGTATTGCGGCTCTACTCGGTCAACAATATCACCAGCGGCACCGATGCCCAGGGCGAGGTCACGGTGCGGCTGGAAAAGGGTGGGCGCGTCGTCAATGGTCAGGGGGCGGACACGGATATCATCATTGCCTCTGCCAAGGCCTACATCAACGCCTGTAATAAGGTGCTGAAGCCTCTGCGACGCGCCCATCCCCAGGCCGCCGACGTCTGAGTGGAGTCATGGACCTGATCCGGCGTCAACGGTATCTGGATGCCATGGGTATCCAGCTTTGGCGATCGCAGGCCGTTGGCGGCTGGAATCAGGATGAACAGCCAGGGCAGGTGGCAAGCGCGGAGGGCGCACTGACGTTGGCCCTCCGCGCCTCCCCCCCGGCCCCGATCCCCGGGTTGGAGGTGTCCCAGGTTTTGGCACCGCCGCCGTCAGCCACCGAGCCCGTCCCCGACTGCGGCGCCAACGAGGCCCAAGATTGGGAGGACCTGCGGGCCAGCGTAGCGGCCTGTAGGGCCTGTAGTTTGTGCGAAACCCGCACCCAAACCGTTTTTGGGGTGGGGCGGCGTGATGCGGATCTGATGCTGATTGGCGAGGCCCCCGGTGCCGATGAGGACCGTCAGGGCGAGCCCTTCGTCGGCCGCGCCGGTCAACTCCTGAACCGCATGCTGGCTGCCATTGGCCTGGATCGCGGCCAGGTCTATATCGCCAACATCCTCAAGTGCCGTCCGCCCGGTAATCGCGATCCTAAGCCCGAGGAGGCGGCGGCCTGTCGTTCTTACCTGACACGCCAGATCGCCGCAGTCCAACCGCGCATCATCCTCTCACTGGGGCGCGTCTCCGCCCAGAACCTGCTCGCGACCGGCGAGGCCGTGGGTAGGCTGCGTGGACGCTGGTTCAGCTTCGGACCCGAGGCGGTGCCCCTGATGGTAACCTTTCACCCCTCTTATCTCTTGCGCTCCCCAGAACAGAAGGCCTTGGTTTGGCGGGATCTGACGCAAGTGGCCAGGAGGCTGCGGGGCCTGGAGGGCCTTGCCTGACCTAGCCGGGGCCTTATTTCGATTTTGTCTATGAAAATACGGGAGGTGATAAAAAAATCCGATTTTGAAAATAATCAAATGCTAATATTATAGACACCGTAGGCACACAGAGTGCCTCGCTTGCTGAACAGAACCCTGAAAGATATAGGAGAATCCGAATGAAAAAGCTTGCTACCGCCGCCGCCATCGCTGTCCTTTTGGGTGCCTCCGCCTCCGCCTCCGCCTGGTGGGGTCCCTGGGGCAACAACAATGGTTGGGGCAACAACTCCAACGATTGGTGGAACGACATGTTCGGGGACGGCTACGGCGATTTCAACATGAACATGTCCGGTGGCGGACGTGGTTGGGGCCGTGGTTATAACCGCTATCGGGACTACTATGGCTATGCCCCCTACTGGGGTGGCCCCTATGGTTATGCCCCCTATGGTGCTTGGGGCGCCCCCTACGGTGCTCCTTATGGCGCTCCTTATGCTCCGCCCGCTCCTCCGGCCGCTCCCGCCGCCGAGGCCAAGTAAGGATTAGTTCCGATGATGCGCCCCAAGGATGGGGTGCCGGCCTGGGAAAGGCCCCACAAAACCGCGCTTCGGCGCGGTTTTCTTGTTATGGGCAGACTGTCGCCTGCCAAGGGCCGGGCACGGACCGGCTAGCTTCACGGTGGCAACCCCAAGGCCTCGCCAATAGCCCGACGGCAGGCCTCCGCCATGCCCTTCCGGTCCAAACCTGCGCTAGCTATGGGCGGCAGGAACTGGACCTGGACCCGGATGCCCGGATGACGCAACACTCTTAGCAGGTGGGGCAAGGGCTGGTCATCGCCAATGAAGGGTGCGATCGGGTCCAGCCGCTCCCGCTCGCCATAGCGTAGGGCGACGGGTTGCAGCCGCACCTCGCTAGCTTGGGCGGCAGCGAAGAGGCGGGGATGAAAGAGTCCTAGTTGGGTGCCATCGGCGGTCGTGCCCTCGGGAAAAATCACCACCACCCGCCCCGCGCGGGCCTGGGTAGCGATCTGGTCCGCTATATCCCGGGCCTGATTAGCACCCCGCTGGATGAAGAGAGTGCCCAGCACCTTGGCCATCCAGCCAATCAAGGGCCAGGCGCGGATCTCGGCCTTGGACAGGAAGGCAATGTCGCCCTGGGCGCCCAGCACGGGGATATCGAGCCAGGAAATATGATTGGCCACCAGCAGAATCCCGGGGGCCAGGTTTCCCGCCACGGCTACTTGCAGGCCCAGGATCTGACACAGGTGCCGGTACCACCAGCAGGTCAGGGTTGGTGTCCAGGTGGGTCTCGGACCCACGGCCTGGGGTAACCCCACGGGGATGGCCACCAGGAGGAAGGCGGTCAGAATATGGAGCAGGACGCGCAACCCGCGCCACAGAGCCCCCAGAGGTTGCATGGTCACGTCCGATGCCAATTGCCTCGGATCTCGCCTTCGCCCCGCAGAGAGATGACGGGCCAGCCCCTCGCCAGGGCATGTCGCGCCAGAGGTTCGTCCGGGTCGACCGCCACCGGCCACTCCACATGTTCCAGCAGGGGAATGTCGTTGTGGGAATCGCTGTAGAAATAGCTGCCCTTGAGGTTGCCCCCCTGCTCGGCCAGCCAATCGCGCAGGCGCTCGACCTTGCCGGCCTGAAAGGAGGGGGTACCCGTCAGGTTACCTGTGAAGCGCCCCTCCCGTTCCTCGGGAATGCTCGCGATCAGGTGGGGAATGCCAAAGCGGGCGGCGATGGGTGTGGTGACGAAGGCATTGGTGGCGGTGATGATGAGCAGGGTATCCCCTGCCGCCTGGTGACGCTCCACGAGCCCCAGGGCGGCGGCGGTAATGATGGGCTCGATCTTCTCCCTGACGAACATTTCCCGCCAGTGCAGGAGATCCTCGGGCTCGTTGTCCCGCAGGACGCGCAGGCTGAAGCGCATGAATTCCTGGATGTCGAGCCGACCCTCTTGGTATTCGCGGTAGAAACGCTCGTTCTCCCGCTCGTATTCCTCCCGATTGACAATCCCCTGTTCCGCGAGGAAGAGACCCCAGAGGTAATCCGAGTCCCCCGCCAACAGGGTGTTGTCCAGATCGAAGATTGCCAGTGCCAAGTTATGGATACTCCTTACCGCTCCAGGGACTCGACGACCGCAAGGGCGGCCATGTTGATCAGGCGGCGGACTGTGGCGGTGGAGGTGAGGATATGCACCGGGCGCGCGACGCCGAGCAGGATGGGGCCGATGGTGACGCCTTCACCACTGGTCATCTTGAGCAAGTTGTAGGAGATGTTGGCGGCGTCGATGTTTGGCATGACGAGCAGGTTGGCCTCGCCCTTGAGCAGGGTGTTGGGATTGGCGGCGCGGCGGAACTCCTCGGAGAGGGCGACGTCGCCATGCATCTCGCCATCGACCTCCAATTCCCCGGCCGACATGGCGTCGATCAGAGAGGCGGCACGGCTCATCTTGCGAGCGGATTCGGAGGGGCTGGAGCCGAAATTAGAGTGTGACAGCAGCGCCACCTTGGGTTGGACGCCGAAGCGGCGCACCTGCTCGGCGGCCATGAGGGTGATCTCGGCAATTTCCTGGGCGCTGGGGTCCTGGTTGACGTGGGTGTCACAGATAAACAGGGAACGACCAGGGAGCATGAGGTAGTTCATGGCCCCCAGGGTATGGACGTCGGAGCGTTTCCCGATCAGATCACGGATTACTCCCAGATGCTCGGCATAGAGGCCGCTGGTACCCAGGAGGAGGCCATCGGCATAGCCCAGCCGGAGCAGCATGGCGCCGATGACGCTGTTGTCCCGGCGCAGGGCGCACTTGGCAATGGCCGGTGTCACGCCGCGCCGCACCATCAGCCGGAGATAGGCCTCCCAGAACTCGCGATAGCGGTCGTCGGATTCCGGATTGACCAGATCGAAGTCAACCCCCGGCCGGATGCGCAGTTGCGCCTTTTCCAGCCGATATTCGATGACGGCGGGCCGGCCGATCAGGATGGGGCGGGCGATCCGTTCCTCGGTGAGGATCTGGGAGGCGCGTAGCACCCGCTCGTCCTCGCCCTCGGCAAAGATAATGCGCTTCCCCTCGGTGCGGCGGGCGGCCTGGAAGATGGCCCGCATGCCAACGCCCGTGTGGTAGATGAATTCGGTCAGTTTGGCGCGGTAGGCGACCCAATCGGTGATGGGCCGGGTGGCCACGCCGGAATCCATGGCGGCTTTGGCAACGGCGGGTGCTATTCTGACGATCAGGCGCGGATCGAAAGGGGTTGGTATCAGATATTCCGGACCGAAAGTAATTTCCCGGCCAGGATAGGCCATGGCCACCTCGTCGGTGGCCTCGGCCTGGGCCAGCTCGGCGATGGCGCGTACGCTGGCGATTTTCATTTCTTCAGTGATACAGGTGGCACCGACGTCGAGGGCGCCGCGAAAAATGAAGGGGAAGCACAGGACATTGTTGACCTGGTTGGGGTAGTCCGAACGGCCAGTGGCGATGATGGCGTCTGGACGGGCGGCCTTGGCCAGGTCCGGCATAATCTCGGGTGTCGGGTTGGCCAGGGCGAAGATCATGGGCTGGTTGGCCATGGTCTTGACCATGTCCGGGGTCAGGACCCCGGCGGTCGAGAGGCCCAGAAAGATATCGGTGCCCTTGACCGCGTCACCCAGGGTGCGCGCCTCCGTGTCCTGGGCATACTGGGCCTTGCTCTCATCCATGCCCCCTGGCCGGCCTCTGTAAATGACGCCTTTGGAGTCGCAGACGGTGATGTGCTCGCGCTTGACACCGAGATAGGTCCAGAGATTGAGACAGGAGATGGCGGCGGCACCGGCCCCGGAGCATACGACCTTGACTGTCGCGATGGGTTTGCCGACGACCTTCAGCCCATTGAGCAGGGCGGCGGCGGAGATGATGGCGGTGCCGTGCTGATCATCGTGGAAGACGGGAATCTGCATCCGTTCCTTCAGCTTCCGTTCGATGTAGAAGCACTCCGGGGCCTTGATGTCCTCCAGGTTGACGCCGCCCAGGGTCGGTTCCAGGGCAGCGATCATGTCGATTAGCTTGTCTGGGTCGCGCTCCGCCAGTTCGATGTCAAAGACATCAATCCCGGCGAACTTCTTGAACAGGCAGCCCTTGCCCTCCATGACCGGCTTGGCGGCGAGGGGGCCTATGTCACCCAGGCCAAGGACGGCAGTGCCATTGGTGACGACACCGACCAGGTTGGCGCGCGAGGTATAATCAGCGGCGGTGGCCGGATCGGCGACGATGGCGTCGCAGGCAGCGGCCACCCCAGGGGAATAGGCCAGCGCCAGGTCGCGCTGGTTGGTCAGGCCCTTGGTCGGGCGGACGGAAATCTTGCCGGGGGTAGGCCAGCGATGATATTCGAGGGCGGCCTCGCGCAGATCCTTTTCCACTGAAAACCTCTTAGCGTCGCATACGGAAAGGGCTGGAAGCCTACTCCAAAGAATTAGTGCGAGCAAAGGGTATTCCATGCCTATTCGGTTGGCTCAAAGAGTCACGAGGGGTCGTTTGCTCTCGAAGCACCTGTCGGACTTGGATTCGCTACTCTCCATGGTACAGAGCCGAGGAGGTGCTGGTGGCGACCTTCGCCGTTGGTAAGGCCTGGGCCGCCAATGTTGCCTAGTTCGCTTTTGCCATGCTGGCGACTGGGAGCGATCGTACTATACGTCTGCCACCCTGCTGGAGATTCTCCCAAGGGCAGTCTACGACTATCCTGATCATGGGGGACTTTCCCCCTAGATGGGTCTAATATATCGACCCTTACCCGCCCCCGGGCGGTTGAATTTCCTATCTCTGCTTTCGGCAGAATCGACATGAACTACACACCGGAATCCTTCGAACGCGAACGAGCGCTGGCGCAAGAAGAGTCAAGGCTCCCGGCGGCAAGCTATAACCTAACCCGCATCCTGCTGGCGGCCAGCGCAACCCGTTGCGTGTTCGTGCCCATTCGCAGCATGCAATACTTAGCGGTGGTGGATGCCGAGGAGATCATTTTTGTGGATAGCCAGTACAAGCGCTGGGTAGAAATAGCCTGGCGGGGTTTCAAACCGCAGGCACGCACGGCATTGGATGAACCGGTGGCTTACCAGGCGGTGTTCTATACGCCAAAGGCGCCGGAAGTGCATCGGCGCTTGCAGCGTGACTTCCAATCCGCGCTGAGTTTACTGGATTCACGCCGAAGGCCGGGTGTGCCAGCGCGGCTCTTGAGTCTGTCAGCGCGTAAAGGCTGACTTCAACTTCCCTCATCCGTCTTGCCGATCCGTGAGCAGAAATTCCAGGAAGGTCGTCGCGGTCAGGTTCAAGTGCTTGCCTTGCAGATGCACGGCATGCCACATCCCGCGGCATGGGAAGTCCTCCACGTCCAGCGCTACGATACGACCGATTTCCAACTCCAGGGACAGGCTGCTCATAGACTGCACCGATACCCCCAGCCCTGCCATGACGGCCTGCTTGATCGCCTCGCTTGACCCCAGTTCCATGTAAATGCTGGCCTTGATGCCATGCTCGGCCAGCAGGCGCTCGGTCGTCAAGCGGGTGCCGGAACCTGGCTCGCGCATCAGAAAACGTTCTGCCGCGAATTTCTCCAGCGGTATCTGGCGCTCCTGTGCCAGGGGGTGGTCCGGATGAGCAATCGGCACCAGGACGTTCTCAAGAAAGGGATGGACACTCAAGGACAGGCCTCTCGGCACCTGGCCCATGATCACCAAATCGTCCTCGTTAGCAGTAAGGCGCTTAATCACCCGCTCCCGGTTGGTTACCTTGAGCATGGGCCTGACCTCTGGATATTCCCGCAAAAACCGGCCGAGGATATGGGGCAGGAAAAATTTTGCCGAACTCACGGCGCCGATGTGCAAGGGTCCCGCCACCTGGCCCTTCATGTCGGCTAGGGTAGCAGCGAGCCCTTTGAGACGGCCCACTACCTCTCCGAATGTGGCATAGACCTCCTCACCCGCACGGGTGAGAAAAAGCTTTTTGCCGACCTGCTCTATCAGGGGCATGCCGATGCTGTCCCCCAGCCGTTTGATCTGAATGGATACCGCTGGCTGGGTCAGATGCAGTTCTTCCGCCGCCTGCGTGAAACTGCGGTGCCGTGCCACGGCCTCGAACAGGCGCATCTGTTGCAGGGTCCAGTGATGTATCATAAACAAGAATAAATGGTTTTCATATTTATATAATATTGTAATTTATATCTTCGCAGCATTACAGTAATCCCCGTTGCGCATCGACGCCGGTTGTTACCTAAACCCAAGGTTAGCGCGCGCGAACCCAATTCACCACTGACTCTTTATAAGGAGCAAACCATGGCTGTGAAGACCTACAACGCTGGTGTGAAGGAATATCGCCAGACCTACTGGACTCCAGACTATACTCCGCAGGCTACCGATCTTCTGGCCTGCTTCAAGGTAACCCCGCAGCCGGGCGTGCCCCGCGAGGAAGTGGCCGCCGCCGTGGCCGCCGAGTCTTCTACCGGCACCTGGACCACGGTGTGGACCGATCTCCTGACCGACCTGGATTACTACAAGGGCCGTGCCTATCGTATTGAAGACGTTCCTGGGGACGACACCTGCTTCTATGCCTTCGTGGCGTACCCGATCGACCTGTTCGAAGAGGGCTCCATCGTCAACGTGCTGACCTCCCTGGTCGGCAACGTGTTCGGCTTCAAGGCCCTGCGCGCCCTGCGCCTGGAAGACGTGCGCTTCCCCATCGCCTACGTCAAGACCTGCGGCGGCCCGCCCAACGGCATCCAGGTCGAGCGCGACAAAATGAACAAATATGGTCGCCCTCTGCTGGGATGTACCATCAAGCCCAAGCTGGGCCTGTCCGCCAAGAATTACGGCCGCGCCGTCTACGAGTGCCTGCGCGGTGGTCTGGACTTCACCAAGGACGATGAGAACGTCAATAGCCAACCCTTCATGCGGTGGCGCGATCGCTTCTCCTTTGTCCAGGAGGCCACCGAAAAGGCGATGCGTGAGACCGGCGAGCGCAAGGGTCACTATCTGAACGTGACGGCCCCGACCCCGGAAGAGATGTACAAGCGGGCCGAGTTCGCCAAGGAAATCGGCGCCCCCATCATCATGCATGACTACCTGACCGGCGGCTTCACCGCCAACACCGGCCTGGCCAACTGGTGCCGCGACAACGGCATGCTCCTGCATATCCACCGTGCCATGCACGCCGTGCTCGATCGCAATCCGCACCATGGCATTCATTTCCGCGTGCTGACCAAGTGCCTGCGCCTGTCCGGCGGTGACCACCTGCACTCTGGCACCGTGGTCGGCAAGCTGGAAGGCGACCGCGAAGCCACCCTAGGCTGGATCGACCTCATGCGCGACAAGTTCATCAAGGAAGACCGCAACCGCGGCATCATGTTTGACCAGGACTTCGGCTCCATGCCAGGCGTGTTGCCCGTCGCCTCCGGCGGTATCCATGTCTGGCACATGCCCGCCCTGGTGACCATCTTTGGCGATGACTCGGTGCTGCAATTCGGTGGTGGCACCCTGGGCCACCCCTGGGGGAACGCCGCCGGCGCTGCTGCTAACCGCGTCGCCCTGGAGGCTTGTGTGGAAGCGCGCAACCGCGGGGTCGCTGTCGAGAAGGAAGGCAAGGCCATCCTGACCGAGGCCGCCAAGCACTCGCCTGAACTGAAGATCGCCATGGAAACCTGGAAAGAGATCAAGTTCGAGTTCGATACCGTCGACAAGCTGGATGTGGCCCACAAGTGATTTTGTAGCTTTGACACCGTGACATCCAAGGCACCGATAAGCAATTGAAGAGGAAATGAAATGTCTGAAGTATTGGATTATCAAAGCCGCTTGAGCGATCCCGCCAGCCGCAAATTCGAGACCTTCTCCTACCTGCCCGCCATGGATGCGGCCAGCATCAAGAAGCAGGTTGAGTACCTGGTGAAGAAGGGCTGGAACCCGTCCATCGAGCACATCGAGCCGGAGTACCTGATGGACTCTTACTGGTACATGTGGAAGCTGCCCATGTTCGGTGAAACCGACGTGGACCTGGTGCTCGCCGAGGCCGAGGCCTGCCACAAGGCCAACCCCAACAACCATGTGCGTCTGGTCGGCTACGACAACTTCAAGCAGTCGCAAGGCGCGGCCATGGTCATCTTCCGCGGTAAGACGGTGTAAAGCTCGCGGGGGTTGACGGTAGCGGCCCCCGCCGTGCGGCAAGCGTGGTGGGGGCTTTTTTTACCGACTTCAGTTTTCCGACAAATGGCGCGGTGCCTATTCCCCGTTACTAGGTGGACATCTCCGCGTTCTCATCAGGGAGCCTTTCATGACGAACAACGTCGATCAATATCGCATCACTCAGGAACCCTACTATCGCGCCGTCGCGGACGAGGTGGAGCTGTACGAGGCCACTTACTCCGTGCGCATGCCCATGATGCTGAAGGGCCCCACCGGCTGCGGCAAGACCCGCTTTGTCGAATACATGGCCTGGAAGCTAGGCAAGCCCCTGATCACCGTGGCCTGCAACGAGGACATGACCGCCTCTGACCTGGTTGGTCGCTTTCTGCTCTTCGCTCAAGGCACCGAATGGCAGGACGGTCCGCTGGCCATCGGCGCCCGCTTTGGGGCCATCGTCTATCTGGACGAGGTGGTCGAGGCGCGTCAGGACACCACGGTCGTCATCCACCCCCTGACCGACAATCGCCGGGTACTGCCCCTGGAAAAGAAGGGTGAACTGGTCCATGCCCACCCCGACTTCCAACTGGTGATTTCCTACAACCCCGGCTATCAGAGCCTGATGAAGGATTTGAAACAGTCCACCAAACAGCGTTTTGGGGGGCTGGACTTTACCTATCCCGCGCACGACATCGAAACCGAAATTGTCATGCACGAGTCCGGTATTGCCGCCGAGGTGGCGGGCAAGCTGGTGTCGATCGCCGAGCGTTCCCGTAATCTCAAGGGCCATGGCCTCGAGGAGGGCCTCTCCACCCGCATGCTGATCTACGCCGGCAGCCTGATCGCCAAGGGCGTGATGCCCCAGGCCGCCTGCCGGGTGGCATTGGTGCGCCCGATTACTGACGACCCGGATATGCGCGACGCCCTGGATGCGGCGGTCACCACCTTCTTCTGATGCCGAAGGGTAGGCCCTCAAGCCTGGGAACAGAGGTAAACCATGTCGATCAATCTTGCTGACTACGCCGAACTGTTGGAGGACCTGTCACCGCATAGCCAGGCAGCGCTCCAGGCCAACTGGCACGAGGCCACCAAGGTGTTCTCGCCGCGTGGTTTGGATAATTATCTGAAGGGTACCTCCGCGATCCGCGGACTGGGCAAGGGCGACTCGCTGGTGGAAACCTGGATTGAAGAGGCCCCCATGGTCGCCAAAGAAGTCGGCGAAGATGTGGTCGCCGACCTGGCCACGGCTTCCCTCGAACTGGCCTCCCGGACTTCGGGTGCGGTGATTGAACTGCTGCTCGCCACCTCGGCCACCGCCGCCAATCGCCTTGGCGACGCCGAACTCTTCATCAAGTACCTGCAATTCATCAACACCCTGATCGCGCAGGCACCCCGCGGCGTACGGCCGATGCTGGACAAGCTGGAGGTGCTCTTCCAGCACCTCACCCTCGGCGGTCTCAGGCGCTGGGCCTTTTGGGGCGCGCATGCCCATCGCACCAACTACGAAGAGCAGATCAAGTATTTCAGCCTCGACTCCAAGGAATCGATGGCGATGCTGCAGAAGGAACGCAAGGGCACCTTGCTGGTGGACGTGCAGCGCCGCATCAACATGTACCTAAGGGCCTTGTGGGCGCGTGACTTTTTCATGCGCCCCACTTCGGGCGACTTCGAAACGCGCGAAGGCTATCGACCTTACATTGAGGACTATCTGCTGCATGTGCCAGATGCCTTCGACGACTTCGCGCCCGAGGGTCACGAGCCGGTGTCGGGACTGGAACTCTATCGCGCCACCGCCGCGCACTGCGCCGCCCACGTGGTCGAAACCAGGCAGCCGATTTCCGCCGAAGCGCTCAATCCGATGCAGATGGCCATCATCTCGGTGATCGAGGATGCTCGCGTCGAGGCCCTATCGATTCGCCGCTTCCCCGGCCTCAAGCAACTCTGGAGCAAGCTGCATAGCGCCACGCCAGCCCTAGCCAATACGGTCGGTGATTACCTTAACCGGCTGGCACGTGCCCTGCTGGATGACAGCTATCAGGACAGCGACCCCTGGATCGTCGAGGCACGCGCCCTGTTTGCCCTGGCGCAGGACAAGCTGGACACCAACCACACCTCCTGGGAAATCGGTGTCCAACTGGCGCACAGCTTCAGCCAGAAGCGGATTTCCTTTAATTCGCGCACCGATCTGCTGACCGCGCCCTACCGTGACGACAACCGCTATTTCTGGGAATTCGAGGAATTCGATTTCAACAAGGCTGCCAACGCCGGTTACGAATCCATCAGGCAGGTGCGTAAGTATGTCAGCGTGATGGAGATGGCCAACGAGATCGATGTTGAAACCGCCGGCGACGATGCCGAGGAGATCTGGGTCCTGGGCACCGAGTTGTTCCCCTACGAGAACATCGGCGACGTGAGTGGCGGTAAATCCTTTAACGAACTGGAAGGCAAGGAGCCGGTATCCGACCCCTTTCATTATTCCGAATGGGACTACCAGATCCAGCTGGAGCGGCCGGCCTGGGCCACCGTGCTGGAAAAGCGCCCAAAATTTGGAGACTTGCAGGTTATCGAGGACATCACCGCGCAATACAAGCGCGAAATTCAACGCATGAAGTTCCTGCTCGACGCCATGCAACCCCAGGGCGTGCAACGTATCCGCAGGCTGGAGGATGGCGACGAGATCGATATCAACGCGGCAATTGCCAGCTTTACCGACATCCGCCTCGGCAACCAGCCCGATCCGCGCATCATGATGCGTAGTGTGCGCAAGACCCGCGAATTCTCGATTCTGGTGTTGCTGGATTTGTCGGAATCGACCAATGAAAGGGTGCAGGATCAGGAATATTCGGTGCGCGAACTCACCCAGCAAGCTTGCGTACTGTTGGCCAACGCCATTAACAGGGTCGGCGATCCGTTCGCGATACACGGCTTCTGCTCGGACGGGCGTCACGACGTCGAGTACTACCGCTTCAAAGATTTCAACCAGCCCTGGGACGAGACTCCCAAGGCCCGACTGGCCGGCATGACCGGACAGCTATCCACCCGCATGGGCGCGGCCATCCGCCACGCCGGGCATCACCTGAATCTACAACGCTCGGCTAAGAAACTCCTGATCATCATCACCGATGGCGAGCCCGCCGATGTCGACGTGCGCGACCCGCAATATCTGCGCTACGACACCAAGAAGGCGGTGGAAGAAGTCGCTAAGCTGGGTGTCACCACCTACTGCATGAGCCTGGACCCGCGCGCCGACAATTACGTCTCCCGTATCTTCGGGCAGAAGAACTACATGGTTGTCGACCATGTGCAGCGACTGCCCGAAAAACTGCCGCTGCTATATGCCGGCCTCACCCGATAGGAACGCCGCATGGAAAACGTTTACGTAGGCATCAACAACGACCATCACGGTATGACTCAGTTGGGCCGCATCGTGCTGGACGGTCAGCTCTTCGGCTTCATCTCGGCAACAGAAGATTGCCAAGGCTGGGATATCGGTCGTATGCAGGGCCTGATGGAACGGGTGCAAGCCGAATGGGACAAGGTCGGTAACCTGCCCAGCCGCCTGCCGCCGGAACTGCAACAACGTCACTCCGAACTCTACCACCGGGCCATGGAGTCCGCGCGCCGGAAGGGTTGGGACCCGGAATTGGGCGACGATGAATAAGGAGTAGGGGTATGCCTCTGGTCAACATGAAGGATATGCTGGACCACGCCTACGCGCATGGCTATGCCGTGGGCGCCTTCGATTTAGTCGGTCTGGATTTCCTGGAGGCCATCGTCTCCGGGGCGGAGCGCGCCCGCGCGCCGGTCATCCTCAGCCTGGCCGAATCGCATTTCGAGCATTTCAATTTCGAACTAGCCATGCCCGCTGTTGAGGCGGCGGCGCGCCGGGCCTGCGTGCCCGTGGCCATTCATCTCGACCATGGTGCTAGCATGGAATCGGCCGTCAAGGCCATCCGTCTCGGAGCCAATGGCGTCATGGTAGACACGTCCCACCTATCCATCTTCGACAACATCGCCGCGACCCGGGCCCTGGTCGAGACGGCCCGCGCCTGCGGTGTCTGCGTCGAGGGCGAACTGGGTTACGTCCCCGGCGTAGAGGGCGAGGATGCCGAACGTCACCCCGGCCCGGTGCAATACACCACCCTTGCCGAGGCCCGCGCCTTCGCGGAACGCACCGGCGTGGATTGCCTCGCCGTCTCCATTGGCACTGTGCATGGACGCATGAAGGGCAAGCCCAAGCTGGATTGGGGTCGCCTCAAGGAGATCAACACGGCGCTAGGCCTGCCGCTGGTCATCCACGGTGGCACTGGCCTCTCCGACGATCAGTTTCGCAAACTCATTACCTTGGGGGTGGCCAAGATCAACTATTACACGGCGCTCGCCGACGCCGCCGGGGACGCTATCCAGGCCGCCGCTCGCGCTGGTGCCAGGAGTTACACGGCCTTGCTCGCTGACGTGCGTACGGCGGTGGCCGCCGAGGTGGAACGATGCCTGCGGGTATGGGGGGCGGCGGGACGGGCGGCGGAGGTGCTGGATCGCTGCCGGCCCTGGCTCAACGTGGAGCACCTGGTGGTCTACAACGCTCCTAATCTCGACGCAGTCCGGTTGCAAGCCCTGATGGCGGAGGGCCAGCGGGTCCTGTCGGCGATTCCGGGCGTGCGCGAGGTCACGGTGGGCAGCGCGGCGGAGGAGGGCGCCCCCTATCGGCACTGCTGGCTGATTCGCTTCAGTGCGCCCGAGGTCATCGAGAGTTATAAGCATCACCCTGACCATGTCGACTTCGCCGGCCGTCTGTTTCGCCCGGCGGCGGCGGACCGTCTGACCACGGATTTTTGCATCGCCGACCTGGCCGCCGGGGCCGCCGCACTGCCCTTGACCGGTGTATCCCTTATGCCCCCACCCCTGAGTAATGCCCGGAATGGCTGGAGTCTAGCGGACAAACCTGGCGCGGCCTAGTCGATCGGCGCCCAGGTAAGGTTCCCAACCAGCTCGGGTCCCTGCCCAACCGTTGGGAGTTCCTCCCAGGGTAAGGACCCAAACTTTCCATTACCCTCGCGTTACCTTATTGTTACTCTTCATGGACCCACGCGGGCCATGTCCATGACACGGGTTCCAGAGGCGCCCCTCTGCTGGCCAAGCGTCTCACCGGTGCAAGAGTTATCTACTAGCCGCTGGCTAGGCACCTGGGATTCGCATCTATCATCGGGTATCCACGAGGTTCCAAAAGATGGCTCAGACCCCTGCCAGGCTTAAGTTCTCCCTGGGGATTCCTCTCCTGAATGTCCTGGCCAATTACCGGCTAAGCTGGCTGAGGGGTGATGTCATAGCCGGTATCACGGCCTGCGTGGTCATGATCCCTTCGGTCATTGCCTACGCCGAACTGGTTCACATGCCGCCCATCACGGGCATTTACGCCTCCTTGGCCGCCTCCCTGGGGTACGCCCTTTTCGCCTCCTCCCGCCATGTCATCGCAGGCCCGGATGCTGCCATCGGGCTGTTGGCGGGTACGGCCATCCTCCCCCTGGCGGCGGGAGACCCCGCCCGGATCCCCGCCCTGGCCGCCACCCTGGGGATACTCTCGGGGATCGTGCTGATCTTCGCCGCACGGCTCAAGGTTGGGGTCATCGCCGATTTCCTTTCCCGTCCGGTGCTGATCGGGTACCTGAATGGGGCATCCTTGATCCTTGCCGCCACCCAATTGGGCAAGCTCTTCGCGATCAAGACCGAGGGGGAGAATTTCTTTCCCCTGGTCTGGCAAGTCATCACCGAGTTGCCCCAGACACATGTCCCGACCTTTATCTTCGGTACTGCGATGATTTTGATCCTGATTCTGCTGAACAAAAGCATGCCGCGTATTCCCAGCGCCCTGGCCGTATCGGTGATCGGCGTTCTGGCGAGCCAGTTCATGGGACTCGAAGCCATGGGCGTCAAGTTGGTGGGGGAGGTCCCTTCCGGTATTCCGGAACTGCGAGTGCCGGAATTTCATTGGACAGACATCAGTGCCCTGGCGCCGGCGGCGGTAGCCATCGCCTTTCTCGCCTTCTCGGATGGAATCCTTCTGGCCCAGGTTTTCGCCAATAAGAACCGCTACGAGATCTACCCCAACTCGGAATTGACGGCCCTCGGTGTCGCCAACATTGGGGCTGGCTTCTTGCAGGGCTTCCCGGTCTCTGCAAGTCAGTCCCGTACCTCTATCGTGGATGCCACTGGGGGCAAGACCCAGGTAGCGCAACTGGTGGCGGCGGGCGGTCTGTTGCTGTCCCTCTTCTTCCTGACCGAACTCATCGGGATGCTCCCCAAGGTGTCCCTGGGGGCCATCCTGATCGTGACCGGCATCGGGATGCTGGAGATTGCCGCGCTCAGGGACCTGTTCCGCATGGATCGCGTCGAATTTTTCATCTCCATGGCCGTTACGAGCGCCATCCTACTGGCTGGCGTGGTCCCCGGTATCCTGATCGGACTGGTGATCTCCCTCGGGGGGTTGATCGTTGAATTCGCCCGCCCCAAGGACGCTATTCTGCGCCGGTCACGGCCCGGGGGGAAATTTCAGGATTTCGGCGCCGTCCGGCCGGGGGGGAAGGGCCACAAATCCAGTTCCGTCCTCCCTGAGGGTTTCTCTGCCTCGGATGGCTCGGCCCAGTCGGTGGGTGACACCGTGCCGGGTCTACTCATATATCGCCTCTATGGCCCGCTGATTTTCGCCAATGCACGATATGTCATGGACCGCCTGGAGAGTCTGGTGGCTGAGGCCGATCCGCCCGTGAAATGGATCATTATTGACGCCCAGGCGATCACGGACATGGACATCACCGCCGCTCAGCGCTTTGCCGACCTCCACCAGAAATTTGAGGAGGCCGGTATCGACGTCAAGATCGCCGATGCGACCCTCCCCTTCATGGAGCAACTGAAGAAGGTCGGCCTCTCGACGGCCATTGGAACCCAGGAGTTCTATGTGTCGGTCAAGAAGGCGGTGGAGGCCTTCGAGGCCCTCCAGTATCCCCCCCGGGAGATCCGGCTCGTGGTGCGGCAAGGGGACCAGGAGCCCTGCGAACTGGTTTTCCAGCGCCAGGGTACCAACATGGCCGCGACCTGCTCTTGCCAGCATGAGGATAGGAATACTCTCTGTATTCACCGGCTGACCCTGTTGCGGGGCCAGTTGGGGGGTATGAGCCTGGTGGAAGGCTCTGAGCAGGATGTGGCGAAAATCCCCCTCATGGTCGCGGGGACCGACATCGACCAGGCGCTCCAAGCCCTGGAGGCCGCGGAGGAGATGATGCAGGAGGCGAATCAGGATTATCGCGAGGCCAAGGCCCAGATGATCGATGCCATGAAGGACTAGGCCAATGCGCTGGCTTAGTCTGCGTTGGTTTTGCTATGGCCTCTCAGTCCTCCGGCACCGGCTCGGTCAGCGGATCACCCCAGGCCAGGACGCCACCGGCCATGCTCACCACGTCGTAACCGAGCTGGCCGAGCAGAAAGGCGGCCACTGAGCTGCGTCGGCCGCTGCGGCAGTAAGCCACGTAGCGGGCGGCGGGGTCGAGTTCGTCGGCCCGCTGACGCAACTGCGACAGGGGGATCAGCCGGGCTCCGGGGATGTGGCCCTCGTCGAATTCCTCATGCAGCCGCACGTCCAGGGCGACATAGTGGTTCTCGATCATGGCCTTGGCTACGGGGGTCTCCACCTCGCGCACCAGGGGCCTGGCGAGCAGCTGGGCGAATTCCGCACGGGTCAGTTCCAGTAGGACCCCATCCTCCAACATGCGCACCGTCACCGGGCTGGTCTGGCCGGTGAGAAGGCCCTCCTCGCCGAAGGCGGCACCGCGTTCCAGCACGGCGGCCCGCATCGGGATCCCCTCTTCATCGTCGATTCGCCATAACTCGGCGCTGCCAGCGACGATGACGTAAAAGGCGTCCGCCGCCTTGCCCATCTTCACGATCTCTTCCCCCGCCACCACTGGCCGCTCGCGGAGGCTGGCGAAAGCCAGTTCGGCGTTTTCCAGGGGAATGCGTTGGAAGGGGGCCGTATCGCGTACCAGCCGGAGGTAGTCGTCATGGGCGGTACCCGATCCGGCAAGGCTGCCGGCCACCTCCTGCAGGGTGACGAGATAATCGGCGAGGGCGGTATCAATGTGGCAGAGGTGCGAATCCTCCAGGGCCACTACCGTCACCGCTGCGGGCAAGGGTGGCAGGAGGACATAGCCGCGGTTGCTCGCCGCCAGCTCGCGTTGCTGTCCGGCGGCGTTGGTGATTGCTACCCGGCCGAGTGCGACATAGAGGCGGTCGGGGAGTTCGCTGCCCGTAAGATGCAGGCTCTCGCCCTCGCGCAGATCGAAGAGGCGGAAGACCTGTAGCGACTCCACCAGGGAAGTTGCGGAGATGCCCGGGAAGGCATGGAAGCTCTCGCGCAGGATTTTGAGGATTTGGGTGGTCTTGATACTCATGGGCTACTCAACATATAAAAAGTCAACCTGGGTGCTGGTTCTTTATGGAACCTAGTAGCGAGCGTCCTTGGGCTTGTCGCCCCCAGGCCAGTCATGGGTTTTGCCGGGGAAATCCGGGCGTTCCTGGGTAATGACGTAGGCAGCGACGTCCCAGGCCTCATCATCGCTGAGGCTGTTGCCTTGACCGAGGGGCATGTTGTGCTTGATGAAGCTGGCAGCGGTAAAGTGGCGCGCCATGCCGGCGGCGATATTGAAGGATTGGGGTCCCCAGAGGGGTGGGAAGACATAGCCGCCATCGGGACCCGGCAAGCCCGCCCCTGCGACGCCGTGACAGGCGAGACACTTGGCCTGATAAATCGCCGCCCCGCGGGTGGTATCGGGGGCCCGAGCCAACTCCAGTTGTGGCATGCCCTGTCCAGCAACCGCGGCTCCCACCGGCACCCCCTGGGAAAGCCAGGTCATATAGGCCACCATGTCCACCATGGCGGGGTGGTCGAGGGGCAGGGACTTACCGTTCATGCTCCTTTCGAAGCAGGAGTTGATGCGCTGCTCCAGGATGCTGACCCTGCCGTCCCGGCTCCGGTACTGCGGAAAGCCAGCAACCACCCCGACCCAGGGTCCGGCATCGGCGATAACACCCACCTCTGTGTCGTTGCCCAGGTGACAGTTCTTGCAGGTAAGGCCATTGCCAACAAAGGCCGGCAGCAGTTCCCCGGTCTTCGTCAGATAGGCGCGGCCACGGACGATACTCGCCCCCATCTCGCCGGTGGGGAGGCTGGTCGCCGAGGGGATCACCAGCGGGACGGTTGGCTGCACCTCGCTAGCCTGGCCGAGGCTGGCAGCCGTGAGGAGGGCCGCTATCAGGAGCTTGTCCTTCATTTTTGTCTCCACGCAGGGGGGGTCTGCTCACCGCTTGCAAGGGGCCAAACCTACCCTGGCTGGCCAGAAATTGTCAGTGCAGGAGTATCAGGGCCGCTTGCATGGCTGGCAAGTCGTGCGGCGGATAAATTCTAAGAAATGTCAGACATTGGGGGTGTCTCTCAAAGGGCCGAGTGCTGGGCGAGGTAAGGCGCCAGATTCTCCCCGGGCATGGGCCTGCTGAAGGCGAATCCCTGCACATACTCTACGCCCAGGTTGAAGAGTTCGGCGTTTTCCTGGTCATCCTCTACCCCCTCGCCGATGACGATCAGGCCGAGGCTGCGCCCCAGGCCAACGATGGATGAGGCGATGGCGCGTGTTGGCGCGTCGCTGTGGATGCGGGAAACAAAGGCGCGATCGATTTTCAGTCCGTCCACGGATAGATCCCGTACCCAGGACAGGCCGCACCACCCCGAGCCAAAGTCATCCAGGAGGACACGCACGCCCAAGGCCCGCAAGGCCCGCAGGACCACGTTGGCTATTTTCGGGTTACGGATCAAGGCATCCTCGGTGACCTCAATGATGAGACTGCGCGGCAATGCGGCTGCCTGGTCCAAGGCATCCTTGATCTGATCGATAAGCCAAGGCGTGACGAGGTCCGGCGGAATATTCACCGTCACGCTATGGCCCCGGGCCAGTCGCTGAATATCCCCAATGGCCCGGTGAAGCACGCGCGACGTCAGGCCCACCATGAGTAGCCGCTCAGCCTGTTGGCGGTCATGGTGATTATGCGATCGCCGATCTCATGGCCCAGGGTGGTGTTCACATCCCTAAAGCGGTTTATACCCAGTAGCAATAACGACCGGCCGGTGGGCGAGACGAACTCCTCTTTCGACATCTCATCCTGAACTTGGAGTGCATATCGATTGGGCAGCCCGGTGAGTTCATCGGTTAAGGCCCGGCGCCGCTGTTCGTTGGCCTCCGCCGCATCACGAATGGCATAATTCAGGCGGAAGAGCGATAAGACCAAGGTTGCGATCGCGGCATAGCGAGCAAACTCACCAAAGGGGCCTTCGGGACCCCAACCAAGGGCCAGCGCGGAGGCAATCACCGCCAGGGATGCGGGCAACATGCCGCGGAGGGATAGGGCTGGGGCGGGTTTCAGCGTCTCCAGGCCAAGGATCGCCGCCAGGGCCAGGGCGAGAACACTGATCAGCCAGCCGATATCCAGCCAGGAGCCTTCGACGTAGGCGTCGTGAGCCATCTCGACCCAGTAAAGGGTATCGGCCAGGGATAAAGGCAAAGAAACTCAGGACGATCAGCCACCAACCCCGGGGGACGCGCAGGCGGTGGACGTAAACCAGCATGAGGCTCAGGACCATAAGGACGAGATCCCCGGTGACATAGAGACCATCGATCAGCAGGGAGCCCTCCGGATCCGGCCGAGCGGATAGGGACAGCCACCATTGAATGAGGATTGCCAGAACGACGATACCACCCCCGCTGAAGACCAAGGCATCATGAAGATTACGATGTCCTCGCGGCGTCTTGCCCATGAAAAACCATAAGGAAATCACTTGAAATAGGGTAATAGGCCAGCAATAGGATGTCTTCCGGCGGCAGCGGCAGGGATTCCTCGCGCGAGTGACCATCGATCGCCCACCAGGCCTCCCCCATAGCGTAGAGGATGGCACCAGCCCCGAGCATGGACCAGCCTAGGCCTTGGGGCCCCCCTCTCAGGGCACGGATGACGACAACTACCCCGGCGAGTAGGATCACTGTGACGTACAGACCTCCGTCAAGCCACCTGATATAGGTGCCAGGGTTACGTTCCGCTACCGAAACCGCGAAAATCCCCGCCAGGAAGGTTGCGATGCCCGCTAGTACGACCATGAGTCGCTGCCAAACCGATTCATTCCACATCCGCCCCTCCTTCGGTGTTATTGACTCAATTCGGACTTGGCTGAAGGGGGCCATGATAAATCCACAGGGGGGCCTTTGCCTGGTCGTAATGGCCCCGTGCTAGCCCGGAGTCCCCACCCGATTGGCCGGTGAGCTTGGGAGTTCTCGCTATACGGGTTCTCTTATACCTCGAATCACCAATTGTTATTTTACTTATGAACTGTCCTCCGTTAAGGTATTGCCCCAGTTCCCGAGCACTGGTTTACCACCGGAGGCCGGGAGGGGGGGACCGCCCCTGGGGTGGCCCGTAAAATATCTAAAATCGAATGGGTAACAACCATGGCACTCGACCAGTCCGCGCGCTACTCCGACCTCAGCCTGAAAGAAGTCGACCTGATCGCCGGGGGTAAGCACATCCTCGTCGCCTATAAGATGAAGCAGAATCCTGGCCACGGCTACCTGGAGGCAGCCACGCACTTTGCGGCCGAGTCCTCCACCGGTACCAATGTCGAGGTCTCCACTACCGACGACTTCACCAAGGGCGTCGACGCGCTGGTCTACCACATCGACGAAGCTACCGAGGATATGCGCATCGCCTATCCCTTGGAGCTGTTCGACCGCAACATGACCGACGGCCGCATGATGCTGGTGTCCTTTCTAACCCTGGCTATCGGCAACAACCAGGGCATGGGCGACATCAAGCACGGCAAGATGATCGATTTCTACATGCCCGAGCGTGCCATCCAGTTGTTCGACGGCCCCTCCAAGGACATCTCCGACATGTGGCGCATCTTGGGTCGCCCGATCGTGAACGGCGGCTACATCGCCGGCACCATCATCAAGCCCAAGCTCGGCCTGCGTCCTGAGCCCTTCGCCAATGCCGCCTATCAGTTCTGGCTCGGCGGCGACTTCATCAAGAATGACGAGCCCCAGGGTAACCAGGTCTTCTGCCCGGCCAAGAAGGTCTATCCGCTGGTGTACGACGCCATGAAGCGTGCCCAGGACGAGACCGGCGAGGCCAAGCTCTTCTCCGCTAACATCACCGCCGACGATCACTACGAGATGTGCGCCCGCGCGGACTTCATCCTGGAGACCTTCGGCCCAGACGCCGACAAGGTCGCCTTCCTGGTGGACGGCTATGTCGGCGGCCCAGGCATGGTGACCACCGCCCGCCGCCAGTACCCCAACCAGTACCTGCACTATCACCGGGCCGGCCACGGTGCCGTGACCTCGCCCAGCGCCAAGCGCGGCTACACCGCCTTCGTGCTGGCCAAGATGTCCCGCCTCCAGGGTGCCTCCGGAATCCACGTCGGTACCATGGGCTATGGCAAGATGGAGGGCGAGAACAGCGATAAGAACATTGCCTACATGATCGAACGCGACGAGTCCCAGGGCCCGATCTACTACCAGAAGTGGTACGGTATGAAACCCACCACCCCGATCATCTCCGGTGGTATGAACGCCCTGCGTCTGCCCGGCTTCTTCGAGAATTTGGGCCACGGTAACGTCATCAACACCTCCGGTGGTGGCGCCTACGGCCATATCGACTCCCCGGCGGCCGGCGCCATCTCGCTGCGTCAGTCCTATGAGTGCTGGAAGGCCGGTGCCGATCCGATCGAGTTTGCCAAGAGCCACAAGGAGTTCGCTCGTGCCTTCGAGTCCTTCCCCTTCGATGCCGACCATCTTTATCCTGGCTGGCGCGAGAAGCTGGGTGTTCACAAATAGGCGGATTAACCCGAGTTTGCGGGTACTGGGGACGGGGTAGGGATACCCACCCTGCTCCGGACGCTTCTGCGTCCGGAGTCCATGAATCAGGGAAGACGGGGAGGACTTCCCCCGCCAGGCCCTTCGGTCTGGCTTCGGGGTGGAGTGAGAACGAAAAGTCGGGTAACGACAAGCCGCCGGACCCCTTCTCCTCAGTCGGTGGGTATGGGTACCGGTGGCGCCTCTTCCGATGAACCCAAAGATTTCACGCGAATTTGGCTGGGTTGGCCTTCCGGCCAGGCCAGCCGCTTCAGCGTCACCGCCACGGCGAAGAGTCCGGCGGTGGCGGTGATGTGGGTGGCGGAGCCAAGCCCGCCACAATTGAGATGGGAGGGCTGTCCCGCCAGCACGCAGTGATGGGTCCCGTCCGGCGACAGGATGCAGTCCTCCGTGGAATAGACGGCGGGCACGGCAAAGCGCCGCTTCGGGTTGCGCGCAAAGCCGAATTGCTGACGCAGTTCCTTGCGGGTCCGCGATAGCAGGCTATCCTTTTCCGTGCGACTCAAATCGGCGATGCCGAGGCGGGTGGGATCGACCTTACCCCCCATGCCCCCCACGGTAACCACAAACTGCTTGCGACGGCGACAGCCGGCGATGATCAGGGCCTTCTCGCGGTAGTGGTCGACACAGTCGATGACGGCGTCGAAGCCGGTGTCCAGCAGGCTATCCAGGTTGGTGGCATCCACGAAGTCATCGACCAAATGGATCTCGGCAGCGGAATTGATGTCCGTTACCCGCTCGGCCAGGACCTGAATCTTGGCACGGCCCAGGGTCGAACTCAGGGCCGGGAGTTGGCGGTTGATATTGGACTCGGCGATATGGTCCATATCGACCAGGGTGAGGCGACCCAAGGCGCTCCGTGCCAGGGCCTCCACCACCCATGAGCCGACACCGCCGACGCCAATGACGGCGACATGGGCCTGACGCAGCCGCTCCAGTCCGACGCGGCCATACAGGGCCGCGATGCCGCCGAAGCGGCGCTCCGTGTCCATTATGCCTCCTCCGCGCAAGAACTGGGGGGACGCCCCTGGCCTGGGGCGCTAGAATGAAGCCAATCACGCCCGTGGACCGGCCAGCCAAGCCTCCGGGCCCTCGGTTCCAGCGGTACCCAATCTCCAGGAGAAGTCACAGTGCCGAACAGCATCGCCCAATACAAAGTTACCCAAGAGCCCTATTACAATCCCCAGGGCGATGAGATCACCCTCTATGAGGCCGCCTACGCCGAGCGCCTGCCGGTCATGATCAAGGGACCAACCGGCTGTGGCAAGTCCCGCTTTGTGGAACATATGGCCTGGCGCCTCGGCAAGCCCCTGATTTCCGTCGCCTGCAACGAGGATATGACCGCCTCCGACCTGGTGGGCCGCTATCTGCTCGACGCCCAAGGCACCCGCTGGGTTGACGGCCCCCTGACGACGGCGGCCCGCATCGGCGCCATCTGCTACCTGGACGAAATTGTCGAGGCCCGTCAGGACACCACGGTCGTCATCCATCCCCTCACCGACCATCGCCGCAACCTGCCCCTCGACAAGAAGGGTGAGTTGGTCCAGGCGCATGAAGACTTCCAGCTCGTCATCTCCTACAACCCCGGCTATCAGAGTCTGATGAAGGATCTCAAGCAATCCACCAAGCAGCGCTTCGCCGCCATGGATTTCGATTATGCCCCGGAGGCACTGGAGGTCGAGATCGTCCGCAAGGAGACGGGCATGGACCAGGAAATAGCCGCCAAGCTGGTCAAGATCGGCATTGCCGCGCGTAACCTCAAGGGTCATGGCCTTGATGAAGGCATCTCGACCCGGCTGCTGGTCTATGCAGGCCAGCTCATCCGCCGTGGCATAGCCCCCGGCCCCGCCTGCCGTATGGCCCTGGTGCGTCCCATTACCGATGACGCGGATATTCGCACCACCCTCGACCACGCCATCGATGCCATTTTCGGGGTCTGATGGCTCCCGATCTGGCAAGGACTTCGGAAAGCATGTTGGCGGTACCCCGAGACATCCACATGGCCAATAACCACGACCCGCTCAAGAGCTACCGCGAGCGCCTGACCTGTAACTTCCCTCAACTGGAGCAGGTCTTCCCCGACTGCATGGGTGACGCTGCCAAGCGCCTGACCCCCAAGGGCATCGAGGCCTATCTCGCCGGGGCCTCCCTGGTCTGCATGATCGGGCGCGGCTTCGAGCCAGTGCTGGTTTATCTGGAGGAGATGCCCCGGGTCGCCGCCCAACTGGGCGAGGGCAGCCTGGAGCTGGTTTCCCAGACGGTCTGGAAGTTGTCGCGCACCCCCAATGGCAAGGCCATCCTGCCCTTCCTGCAGACCATCGCCGAGGCGGCGCGGCGTTTTGGTAGTCTGGAGCTGTTGGAGCGATATATCGGCCTCATCCTGGATCTGATGACCAGGACCACCGGCTCCATCCACGGCTACCATACTACCATCCCCAGTCCCGGCCTTCCGGACATGCTGGAACAGATGCCCTATCTGCTGCGGAATCTCAGCGTCCGCGGCCTGGGCAATTGGATTGATTACGGCATTCGCAATTACGGCAAGCATCCGGAGCGTCAAAAGGAGTATTTCAGCCTCCAGTCTGCCGACAGCCGCGCCATCCTCCAGCGCGAGCGCCACGGTACCCTCTTCGCCGACAAGGAACGTCAGCTCGACCTCTATCTCCAGGCACTGTGGGACCTCAAGGAACACCTGGTGCCCTATTCGGAAGGATGGGAAGACCAGCGTAAGCCCCTACCCTATTATGATGACTTGGGCATCCGCATCCCGGATGTTTACGACGACCGCAATGGGGTGCGGGGTATTGACCGCTATCGTGCCACCCTGGCGCACATGGCGGCCCACAAGCGTTGGAGCGGCCACACCGTGGCCGACAACTTCAGCCCCTTTCAGCGTGTCGCCATCGAGCTGTTCGAAGACTGCCGCGTTGAGCACTTGGCCATGCGCCTCTACCCTGGGTTGCGCCAACTCTGGCTGGCCCTGCATCCCAACCCAGGGGAGGACGATTGCGACCCCGCCAGTGAATCCTGCATTCGCCATCGCCTGGCCATGCTCTCCCGCGCCATCCTGGATCCTGCCCATGGCTATCGCAATCCCGATATTTTGGCTTTCGTCGAGCGGTTTCGTGACCTTATGGCCAAGGGCGAATCCAGCACCCAGGACATGGTCGATCTCGGGCTGGCCTATATCGCCCGCACCCGCCGCCAGCAGGACCAGATGGCGCGGGTCTATTTCCACGACACCGAGGTGGACTACCGCGACGACAACCGCCACCTCTGGCGTTTCATCGAGGAGGGGGACGAGGAGGAGACCGCCCCGGATCGCCAGCACCAGCAGGATGCCGAAGAACTCCAGGGTCTGCCGCCGCGCCACTATCCGGAGTGGGACTATCACTCCCAGACCTACCGCCCGGACTGGGTCAGCCTCTACGAGAGCCTGCACCCCGGTGGCGATGCCGCGGTTATCGAGAAACTGCTTGCCAAGCACGCCGCCCTGGCCAAACGTCTGAAACAGATCCTTGACCTCCTCAAACCTCAGCATCATGTGCGGGTGCGCTACCAGGAGGAGGGTAGCGAACTGGACCTGGATATCGCGATCCGCTCTCTGATCGATTTCCGCTGCGGATTCACGCCGGACCCGCGCATCAACATGAGCCACCGCCATGATGGCCGCGATATTGCCGTCATGCTGCTGCTAGACCTGTCGGAATCCCTCAACGAGACACCGGTGGGTGCGAGCCAGACCATCCTCGAACTCAGCCAGGAGGCTGTCGCCCTACTCGGCTGGGCTGTCGACCGCTTGGGGGATGAGTTCGCTATCGCCGGCTTCTCCTCCAACACCCGCCACGAAGTGCGCTATCAGCACATCAAGGGCTATGGCGAGTCCTGGGACGACCGTGTCAAGGGCCGCCTCGCCGCCATGGAGGCCCGTTGGTCCACCCGCATGGGGGCCGCCCTGCGTCACGCGGCCCACTACCTTGAGGCCCGCCCCGCCGAGAAGAAACTCCTCCTCATCCTTACCGATGGCAAGCCCTCCGACATTGACGTCGAGGACGAGCGCCTGCTCATCGAGGACGCCCATAAGGCGGTGCAGGAGATCAAGCAGCAGGGCATCTACCCCTATTGCATCAACCTTGACTCCGGTGCCGACGACTATGTTCGAGACATCTTCGGCAAGCAATACAGCGTGATCGACCATGTCGATCGCCTCCCGGAAAGGCTGCCCCAACTCTTTCTGGCCTTAACCGGCTAAGACCATCCCGCCTCGGTTGACCCTGAACCTCGGCCAGGGCGCGGAAGAGAGGTGAGGGACTCTGGTCTTCAAGGCTGACCCCCAGGCCTCGATCCCTGTGCGGACTTGACCCTATGCCCTAGTTTTACAAACTGGCCCAGGTAATTTCAGTTATTGCTAACTTTACTTTTTACCTTTGGATAATTAATAACTCATTGATTATTAAGATACTGACTTAACCTAAAGGTAACAAATTAGAACTAGAATGGCGAACTTAATCCTATCCGACCCCGTTACCCCGGGCGTTTCCGCTACGGACGGGATGTCGCAGATTGATTGGCCTTTGCCCTGGAGAGCATGATGTTGAAAGCGCTGGTTGGTTTTGTCGTGGGTGTCCTGGTGATCGCCATTGGCGGCTTCCTGATGATGCCTTCCCTGATGTTCAACGAAATGCAGAGCCCGTTCGGGTTTGAAGAGACCATTGCCCGCATCCAGCACAACATCGCTGACAGCCCTGAGCTCAAGGAGAAGGGCTGGACCATCTCCGGCCTGCGCAATCCGGCCAAGGCGGTACAGAATGACGGTAGTAATGTTCTCCCGGTCATGATGATCGAGGTCTGCTCGACCAAATATTCCGGCCCCATCCTCGGGGATGACACCGTGCGCTTCCTGTCCATCCTCATGCCCTGCAAGATCTCGGTCTACAAAAAGCAGGACGGCCAGACTTACATCGGGACCATGAACGCCGGCCTGATGGGCCGCTTCTTTGGTCCCTTGGTGGGCGACATCATGGGCAAGGTCGCCCAGGACCAGAAACTATTCCTGATCATGGACCCGACTAAGCCGGCCCCGCCCATGATCATGCCCAGCACGGGTCCGGGCGGTGCGGGCGGTGCCAGCGGGGGCGGCGGTTGCTGATTGTCGTGCCAATCTGAAGGGGCGCACTGGCAGCACCGCCTCCGCCCAGACCCCGTTGCACCTTCATGGCGTTTTGCTCGCAAGAAAAGACAAGAAAAGACAAGGAAAGACTATGCAAGCCAAGTACCTACTGCTCATGACCCTGGTCGCGGGCGTGGCTGCGGCGTCGGCCATCACCGGGGCCAGCACGGCGCCCTTGGCAACGGCCTCGGTCGAGCCCTCTCCCGATTACCCCAAGATGACCATTCCGCCCCCGGAGGTGAAATCCCCGGTAATCAAGGACTCCAAGTCCACCGCCGATCATGGCAAGTTCAAGGAGCTGCAGCAGGACTTCAAGACGGGCCCCGAGGTCACCGTGGCATGTCTGGCCTGCCATACCGAAGCCGCCAAGCAGGTGCATATGTCCAAACACTGGACCTGGGAATTCCTCAACCCCCGGACCGGTCAAATGCTGGGCAAAAAGCACATTATCAATAACTTCTGTACTTCGATATCCTCGAACCAGGAGTTCTGCACGGCCTGCCATGTCGGCTACGGCTGGAAGGACAACAACTTCGACTTCAGTTCGGATGAGAATATTGACTGCCTGGTCTGCCACGAGAGCACCGGCACCTACCGCAAGCTGCCCGGTCTGGCGGGGCATCCGGCCTACAAGGACACGGAGTTCCCGCCCCATTCAGGCAGGATCGTCAAGGCGGTCGACCTGCGGGCAGTAGCGCAAAGCGTCGGCAAGAGCGGACGCAAAAACTGCGGTGCCTGTCACTTTTATAGCGGCGGAGGGGATGCCGTGAAGCACGGCGATCTCGACAGCACCCTGACCAATCCGGGCAGGTACCTGGATATTCACATGGACAAGGATGGCCTCAACTTCAGTTGCAGCGAGTGCCACAAAACCATTGGTCACGATGTACCCGGAAGTCGATACGCGCCGACGGCCAAGGATGAAGGCGATCAGTCACACATACGCGGCAAGGACGACAAGAACCCGGCCACTTGCCAGGCCTGCCATACCAACGCCCCGCACAAATCCGCCCCTCGCCTGAATACTCATGCCGAGAAGATCGCCTGCCAGACGTGTCACATCCCCGAGTTCGCCCGGGGTCAGCCGACCAAGATGACCTGGGACTGGTCCACCGCCGGCAAGCTGGACAAGGACGGTAAGCCGTTCGTGCTCAAGGACAGCGCCGGTAACCCTGCCTATGACAGCAAGAAGGGTGATTTCAAGTACGAATCGAACGTGATACCGACCTACATCTGGTTCAACGGTACTGTCGACTATACCCTGCGCGATACCAAGCTCGATCCGACCCAGTTGGTGCGAATCAACCGCTTCGAGGGCAGCCCGACCGACGGTAAGTCCAAGATCTGGCCGGTGAAGATCTTCACCGGCAAACAACCCTATGACAAGACCACCCATCAATTGCTGATCCCCCACACCTATGGCGTCGAGGGTGACCAGAGCGCCTTCTGGAAGGTCTTTGACTGGAACAAGGCCCTGGAGGCGGGCCTGGAGTCGGTCAACGAGAATTTCAGCGGCGAATACGGCTTCGTCAGCACCGAGATGGTCTGGCCCATCACTCACATGGTCGCGCCTAAGGCCGATGCCCTGAAGTGCGGACAATGCCATGCCCCTGCGGGGGGTGTGGGCCGACTTGACAAGGTACCCGGCGTTTACATGCCGGGCCGTTGCGCCAACAAGCTGCTCGACCAGGCCGGCTGGATATTGGCCTTGCTGACCCTGCTCGGTGTCATCGCCCATGGCCTCGGTCGCATCCTGGCCGCTCGCAAAGGAGCTCCGAAATGAGTGAAAGGATTTATGTTTTCAAAGCCTTCGAGCGATTCTGGCACTGGTCCCAGGCCTTCCTGATCATAGGCCTGCTGGCGACTGGCTTCGAGGTGCATGGGAGTTATCGCCTGCTCGGCTTCGAGCGGGCCGTAAACCTGCATACCAGCCTGGCCTGGACCCTGGTTGGCCTGTGGGTGATTGCCATCTTCTGGCATTTCACCACTGGGGAATGGCGGCAATACATCCCGACCCTGAAAAAGGTCGATGCCATGATCAAATACTATGCCTTTGGTATCTTCACGAATGCACCGCATCCCTTCAAGGTGACCCGGTTGAAGAAGCATAACCCCTTGCAGCGCCTGGCCTACCTGGGGGTGATGTTGTTTATTGGCCCCTTGATTTGGGTCACCGGCTGGCTTTATCTTTTCTACGACAAGTGGGGCGCCTGGGGCTTGGATTCCTATTTAAGCCTGGAATGGGTGGCCTTCTTCCACCTCATGGCGGCCTTCATGATGCTGCTGTTCCTGATCGCCCACCTGTATCTCATCACCACGGGTCATACCCCGACTGCCCATATCAGGGCCATGATCACGGGTTGGGAGGAATCCGACTGATCCCAAGCTTTCCAGCGCGACCTGGGAGACCCGGATGCCGGCAGGCACCGGGTCTTTTCGTTTCCAGTTATCGGGCAACATCCTGAAGAGGGGATTGACCTGGTCTTGCCAACTTCATCAGCGCCTGCCAGTTAGCGTCCGGAATGTGCGGCGGCATCAAGCAGGAAGGGCCGGTACTCTTCCCAATGGGTCACCGGGCCGACGTGAGCGAAGACGACAATGCCATGCCTATCGAGGATATAGGTGGTCGGGAAGACCTTGGCGAACAATCGGTCGGCGATATGCTGGCCGTTGGCCAGGACGAGGTTGCTGTCTGCGTCCGTTCGGGTGCCGGAATCATAGAGGGGCAGACCCGGTACGACGCGGTCGGCCCAGGCCCTGGCGCTAACGAAGTCCTCGCGTACTTGCAGGAGGACGAAGCGAACCCCCTGTTCAGCCTCCAGGAGGTTGGCGAGCCTGGCTAGATCCGGCAGTTCCCGCAGGCAGGGCGCGCACCAGGATCCCCAAAAGTGCAATACCACCACCTGTCCGCGTAGATCGGAGAGCTTGATCGGTTGAGCCTCGGCGGTATGGAAGGCGAGATCGTAAAATTGTTCGCCCTTGTCAGTGCCGATGGTGGCTCTGGCGGCCTCATTGGCATCGAGATAGGGGCCCCAAGAGCGCTCCCACAAGTCCTGATTGAATACCACCGTCTCATCGGCAGCATAGATTTGACAGGATTGCCGGGTTTGGGCCTGGCAGTTGGCCAGGGCCTCCTGCTCGGCCAGGTCGGCGCTGCTGGTCTCGGTCGAAAAGCCCCAGGCCCCGCCGGGCGCGATGGCGAAGGCGCGGGGTGGCAGGGTGGCGAGGAACCGTCGGTAGCCATCCCGGCCGCGTTCGTCAAGGTGGGGGATGGCGTCAATATCGGTCAGAGTGGCAGCCAGGCCCGGTCCGCTGAAGGCGAAGAGGATGGCCGCTAAGTGCGCGGTGCGAAGAATAAACATATGCGACTGGCTCTTTGTGCGTTTTGTAAAGTCATCGATAGTGGCTGAACATGGCTCGGCGGGGCCGCCCGCTAGGGTTTGAATCCGCAGGAAAGATTGTTTTTCCAGTCCTGTCCCACCTACAATCTAGATGGCCTTTCCGATTAAACATTCCTGATACGAGGGGGCATTATGGAGCGTCGTTCATTTTTGCAGGGCGCCGGCATGGCCGGGATACTGGCTTCCGGCATCGCCCCGGCCTTCGTGCGGGCCCAAGAGCCCATCCGCTGGCGTTTGGCCTCCAGCTTTCCGAAATCCCTGGACACCGTCTTTGGGGCGAGTGAGTCCTTTGCTCAGTACGTCGTCGATGCCACCGGGGGCAACTTCCAAATCTCGGTACACCCGGCGGGAGAGATCGTCCCCGCCTTTGGCGTGGTGGACGCCATTCAACAGGGCACGGTCGAATGCGCCCACACCGCGCCTTACTACTTCTTTGGCAAGGACGAGACCTTCGCCCTGGATTGCTCGGTGCCCTTCGGCATGACCTCGCGCCCCATGACAGCCTGGATGTATGACGGCAACGGCCTGAAGCTGCTGCGCGATTTTTATGCCCAGTACCAAATTGTGAACTTCCCCTGTGGCAACACCGGCGCCCAGATGGGCGGTTGGTATCGCAAGGACATCAAGTCGGTCAAGGACCTGGATGGCATGAAGATGCGCATCTCCGCCTTCGCCGGGCGCGTTCTGGCCAAGTTGGGCGTGGTGGCGCAGACCCTGCCGGCGGGTGAGATCTATCAGGCCCTGGAAAAGGGCACCATCGATGCCTCCGAGTGGATTGGCCCCTACGACGATCTCAAACTGGGTCTGCATCGGGTAGCGCCTTACTATTACTATCCGGCCTGGTGGGAAGGTAGCACCCAATTCTCCGTTTATATCAACAGCGACAAGTGGAACAGTCTGTCTAAGGAATATCAGGCCATCGTCGCTGCGGCCGCCTCCGCCGCCCATGTTCAGTGCCAGGCCCGCTATGACGCTCGCAACCCGGGTGCCCTGAAGCAACTGGTCGCCGAGGGTGCCAAGCTGAGCCGCTTCCCCAAGGACGTCATGGACGCCGCCTTCAAGGCCACCCAAGAGGTCTATAAGGAACTGGACGAGAAGAACGCGAACTGGAAGAAGATCTATCCCGACTACAGCGGCTTCCTGGCCCAACAGGTGCAGTGGCAGTCGGTGGCCGAGGCCAACTATACTCAGTATCTCGCCGCGCAGAAGCTCTAGGGCCTGGCCCGGTGAGTCGGGGTCTCGACTCGCGGCTTGCCGGTTACCTCCTACCTTATTGACCGCGGAGGCCAGGTGCCGACTGCCATCCCCTTGGCCTCGGCGTTTCGCCATCCGGATGGTCTCGGGCCATCTCCATGAAAATCCTCCTCCGCCTTTCTAGGGTCATCGACGGTATCAATGGCCTCCTGGGCAAGTTGATCCCCTGGCTGGTGTTGGCCGCCGTCCTGATCAGCGCTTCTAACGCCGTGGCCCGCAAGGCCTTTAATCTCAGCTCGAACGCCTATCTTGAGGTCCAGTGGTATCTCTTCGCCGCTGTCTTCCTGCTCGGTGCCGGCTATACCTTCCTGATGAATGCTCATGTCCGCATCGATGTTCTGGCGGGCAAACTGTCCATGCGGGTGCGCAACATCATCGACATTGTTGGCATCCTGGTCTTTCTCCTGCCCTTGTGTGGCTTCATGATCCATCTGTCCTGGCCTTACGTCTGGCAGGCTTATGTCTCGGGAGAGATCTCACAAAATTATGGCGGACTCATCCGTTGGCCCGCCTATGCCCTAGTGCCCATTGGTTTTGGCTTACTGGGTCTGCAGGCCCTCTCGGAACTTATCAAGCGCTTTGCCTTCCTGAGCGGATTGGGGCCCAATCCTTTGGGGGTGGGTAGCTCAGAGGAGGAAGTCATCGAGGAGGGGCATGTCGGCGCTGCTCCCGCTGCAAACGGCTCACCTGGAGGCGTGACGGAATGACTGCTCTCCTCACTGCCTACATCCCCGAGCTCATGTTCGCTTCTCTGCTGCTCTTTTTGCTCACGGGTTTCCCGGTGGCCTTCTCCCTGGCCGCCGTGGGCATGACCTGGGGTTTCATTGGCATGGAGTTGGGCTTGCTGCCGCCCATTCTCTTCCAGGCCTTACCCCTGCGGGTCTTTGGCATCATGCAGAACGAGACTCTGCTGGCCATCCCCTTCTTCACCCTGATGGGCCTGATTCTGGAGCGGAGCGGCATGGCCGAGGATCTGCTCGACACCGTTGGCCAGGTCTTTGGTCCCATCCGTGGCGGCGTGGCCCTGGCGGTCATTTTAGTCGGCGCCCTGCTGGCGGCGACCACTGGCGTGGTGGCGGCCTCGGTCATCTCCATGGGCCTCATCTCCCTGCCGATCATGCTGCGCTATGGCTACAGCCCGGCGGTCGCCTCCGGTACCATCACCGCCTCCGGCACCCTGGCCCAGATCCTGCCGCCTTCCCTGGTGCTGATCGTTATGGCCGATCAGCTCGGCCGCAGCGTCGGCGATCTCTACATGGGCGCCTTCATACCGGCATTCAGTTTGGTGGGGCTCTTTGCACTCTTTATCATCCTCCTGGCCATCTTCAAGCCCAGCCTGGTGCCGGCCCTGCCCCCTGAGGCGCGCACCTACCAGGAGCCCGATGGCCGCTCGGGCCTGCGCTCCCTGGCGCTATTTACGTTAATCATCGTCACCCTCGTCGTGGCCTTTGGCCTCTATTACGGGGAGATCCTGACCGCCCTGCAGGGCAGTGAGGTCAAGCCGGCCTTGGATGAGACCCTCGTCGTCGGCCTCACCGGCGGTACCCTGCTGGCTTGGATCAGTGCTGTCATCAACAAGGGGCTGGGCCTGGGCATGCTGTCACGCATCACCGAACGCGTCACCTTTGTGCTGATCCCGCCCCTCATCCTCATCTTCCTGGTGCTCGGCACCATCTTCCTGGGCGTGGCGACCCCCACTGAGGGTGGCGCCATGGGCGCCGTCGGCGGCATCATCCTAGCCATGGCCCGCGGCAAGTTGAGTTGGAGCCTGTTCAGGCAGTCCCTCGAATCCACCGCCCGGCTGTCGGCCTTCGTGCTGTTCATCCTCATCGGCTCGACCATCTTCAGCTTCACCTTTACTGCCGTCGATGGCCAACTCTGGGTTGAGCATCTCTTTGACAAGCTGCCTGGCGGCGAGATTGGCTTCCTGGTGTTCGTCAATTTCGTCATCTTTGTCCTGGGCTTTTTTATCGACTATTTCGAGATCGCCTTCATCCTGGTGCCCCTCCTGGCGCCGGTGGCGGACAAGATGGGCATCGATCTGGTATGGTTCGGCATCCTGCTGGCCATGAACCTGCAAACCTCATTCCTGACGCCGCCCTTTGGGTTTTCGCTCTTCTTTCTGCGCAGCGTGGCCCCGGCCAATGCCTATATCGATCGCATAACCCAGCAGCGCGTCGCAGGTGTAAAGACCCTGGATATCTATCGTGGCTCGATCCCCTTCGTCCTTATCCAGATCACCATGGTTGTAACCCTGATTGCCTTTCCCGGACTGGTCACCGACTCCCTGAGCAAGGGTGTCAAGGTCGATCTGGATAGCATCCATATCGAGGTGCAGAGCGGTGGCGGCGATTGGGGGCAGGGCGCAAATAGTTGGGGCTACGAGGCACCGGGTGACAGTGGCGAAGCTGGCGACAATCCATCCCCTGGGGGTATGGAGGAGACTGAAGCTATTCCCTCCAACCCAGGGTGGGGCAATCCCCGGAGTGGCTGGTAAGCCAATCATGAGATAGACAGGAGGCTGTGGCGCGCGCCTGAGGGCGAGCGCTGGCTGATTGCCCTCGCAGCCTTTGCTCTATACTAGTGCCTACCCGCCTGGATCCTGGCTGTACTCGGCGGCTTCCACCGTTTAAACCGAGGAGGCCCGATGCGCCGTTCCAATTTGATCCGACAACGCCTGACTGCGCTGGCCTTCTTAGGCTCCTTCCTCTTCTTTTCGCCCTTGGTGCTGCTGTTCGACCAGCCCGCGGCGGTCGGGGGTATGCCCCTGCTTTACCTCTATCTCTTCGGGGCCTGGGCGCTGATCATCGGCTTGAGTGCCTGGATCCTGGGAATGGATCGGGAATGAGCCCAGGGCTCTTTGGGATGGCCTCGGGGATGGTGCGGCCTTGATGACCATCAGCGGCCCCCTGATCGCTGGCGTCGCCTTCGTCTATCTTGGGCTGCTATTCGCCCTGGCCTTTTGGGCGGATCGGCGCGCAGACCAGGGACGGTCGGTGATTGCGCGGCCCACGGTCTATGCCCTGTCCCTGGCGGTCTATTGCACAGCCTGGACCTTTTATGGCAGCGTGGGTCGGGTGGTCAGCGGGGGGCTGGGCTTCCTGACCATCTACCTGGGGCCTACCCTCGCGGCCCTGCTGTGGGGGTCGCTGCTGGTGAGGATGGTGAGAGTGAGTAAGGCGGAGCGCATCACCTCTATCGCCGATTTCATCGCCTCACGGTATGGCAAGAGTCACCTCCTGGGTGGCCTGGTGACCCTGATCGCCGTGGTGGGGGTCGTGCCCTACATTGCCCTGCAACTCAAGGCGATATCGCGCAGTTTCATCATCTTGCTGCAGTATCCGGCCATCGTGATGCCCGATCCGGCGGCTACCCTGCCCATCTGGCACGATACGGCCTTTGTGGTAGCCCTGTTGTTGGCCCTCTTTACCATCCTCTTCGGTACCCGTCACCTGGATGCCAGTGAGCGCCACGAGGGTCTGGTGGCGGCTATCGCCTTCGAATCCATCGTTAAACTGGCGGCCTTTCTGGCGGTGGGGCTCTTCGTGGTCCTGGACCTCTTCGGTGATGCCGCCCTCACTACCGGCCCTACTCAGGAAATGGGCGCGCTGGGAGGAGGCACCCAGGCCTTGTTCGAGCCTCACATTGGCGACTTCGCCGACTGGTTCGCCATTTCGCTGCTGGCTGGGCTGGCCGTCATGTTCCTGCCGCGCCAGTTTCAGGTGGCCGTGGTGGAGATCAGCGACGAGCGCCATATCCAACGCGCTATCTGGCTGTTCCCGCTCTATCTATTTCTCATGAACCTCTTCGTCATCCCCATTGCCCTGGCGGGGGTGCTGACCTTCGGTGGGGGCGGGGTAGATGCCGACAGCTTCGTGCTGACCGTGCCCATGGCCCATGGCCAACCCTGGCTGGCGCTCTTCGTCTTCATCGGCGGTCTCTCGGCGGCCACAGGCATGGTGATCGTGGAGACCATCGCCCTCTCCACCATGGTTAGCAATGATCTGATGCTGCCGGTCCTGCTGCGGCGCTGGCAAGGGCTGCCACCCGAGGCGGATATGGGCAAGCTGCTGTTACGCATCCGGCGCGGGGCCATCGTCGCCATTCTGCTCTTGGGTTACCTCTATTACCGGCTGGCCGGGGATGCCTATGCCTTGGTGAGCATAGGTCTCATCAGTTTTGCCGCCGTGGCTCAGTTCGCGCCGCCCATTATCGCTGGCCTTTATTGGCATGGCGGGACCCGTGGCGGGGCCCTGGCGGGACTGACGGCGGGCTTCGCCGTCTGGATCTACACCTTGTTGCTCCCCTCCTTTGCCAAGTCTGGTTGGCTGCCCCTGGGTTTCCTGGAGCAAGGCCCCTTCGGCATCGAGCTCTTGAAGCCCCAGGCCTTGTTGGGGTTGACGGGCCTCAGCGAAATCACCCATGCCCTGATCTGGAGCTTGACCGCCAATATCGGCGCCTTCCTGATCGTGTCGTCGCGAAGGGTACCTAATGCGGAGGAGATGGCCCAGGCCAGTGCCTTCGTGGATGCCCTCAAGAACCCCCGCCAGGCCCAGATCGCCCTCTGGCGGGGTAATGCCGAGGTGGCGGAGCTGATGGCCCTGGCGGAGCGCTTCCTGGGCGCGGAGCGGGCGCAGACCGCCTTCGTCCGCTTTGCCAACTCCCGAGGGGTGGCGCGGGTGGCGGACCTGCCACCGGATGCCCGCACCGTCTATTTCGCCGAGACCCTACTTTCGGGCGCCATCGGCGGTGCCTCGGCGCGGGTGATGGTCGCCTCGGTTACCCAGGAGGAGGCCTTGGGCTTGGACGAGGTCCTGGACATCCTCGACGAGGCCTCCCAAATCCGGGCCTACAGCCACGAACTGGAGCGTAAGTCTCAAGAGCTGGAGGCGGCGACGGCGGAACTACGGGCGGCCAATCTGCGGCTCCAGGAGTTGGATCGCCTGAAGGACGATTTCATGTCCTCCGTCACCCACGAGTTGCGCACCCCCCTGGCCTCGATTCGGGCCTTTTCGGAAATTCTGCACGACGATCCGGACCTGGATGAGGCGGAGCGTCAACGGTTCCTCGGCATTCTGGTCAGCGAGACCGAGCGCCTGTCGCGCCTGGTCAATCAGGTCCTGGACCTGGCCAAGATTGAATCCGGCCATGCAGACTGGCGGACGGAGGACGTGAATCTGGTGGAGGTCATCGAACAGGCGGTGATCAGCGTGGGACGACTCCTGGAAGAGGGGGGGCTGAAGCTGGAGATGGACCTGGCGACGGCGGCGAACCCTCTGGTGTTGGCGGACCGTGACCGCATGATGCAGGTGATGGTGAACCTGCTGGCGAATGCCGCCAAGTTTTCCCCCCGCGGGTCTGGACGTATCCTTGTGCAACTGGAGGAGGTTGCCACTGGCTGGCGGGTCAGTATTAGGGACAATGGCCCGGGCATCCCGGCCGAGGAACTGGAACAGGTCTTCAAGAAATTTCACCAAGCCAGTGCGGGCGGCAAGAAACCCCTGGGGACCGGCCTGGGTCTGCCCATCTGCAAGCAGATCATCGACCATTTCGATGGCCGTATCTGGGCGGAATGCGCCCCGGGAGGGGGCGCCCGCCTCGTTTTTGAGTTACCTTGCGGGCAAAGGTGCCCCAAGGGCGCGGTGGGTCCCCGTGATCCTAACCACCCAACAGAGGTCAAGAACCCGGCATGAGCAAACAAGTCCTGATCGTCGATGATGAGCCCAACATTGTTATCTCTTTGGAGTTTCTCATGAAGCGCGAGGGCTTCGAGGTGGCGGTAGCCCGGGATGGTGAGGAAGGACTCGCCGCCATCCGGACGGGGCGTCCCGATTTGGTGGTGCTCGACGTCATGATGCCCAAACGTAACGGCTACGAGGTGTTGGAGGCGGTACGTGCCGATCCCTCCCTGGCGGGGGTACGTATTCTCATGCTTACCGCCAAGGGTCGCCCGGCGGAGAGCGAGAAGGGGTTGGAACTGGGGGCTGACGCCTATATGGCCAAGCCCTTCTCCACCCGCGAATTGGTGGACAAGGCCAAGTCCCTGTTGGCCGAGGGAGACAAGCAGCCATGAGTGCATCCCTCAGCCCTGAACAGGCCGGGGTCGGCGCTGGTGGCGCGCTGGCCTTGGAAGGGGGCGATCATGCCCCCTTGAGGAGCCTGGCCAGTCGGTCGCCCCTGGTGATGTCCCCGGCCGCGACCCTACGCGAGGTGCTCTACACCATCAGTCAGGGCCGCGAAGACGCCGTGGTGGTGGCCGATGAGGCCAGCCAATTGCCCCTGGGCCTGGTGACCCTGCGCGAACTCTTGCACGTCATCACCTTTGAGGGTGGCGATCTGGATGCCCCAGTGGCCGCCTACATGACCGGTGCCCCCCTGACGGCGGCCGCGGATTCCCCCGCTCATCGCGCCAAGGTGCTTATGGCCAAGAAGGGGGTCGCGCATATCCTGCTGGTAGAGGCGGATGGCCGGTTTAGTGGCCTGATTCATCAGGCGGATCTCCTGGGGCTGCGCGCCGGCGGGGCCGAGGTCCTCATTGCCGCCATCGCCGCCGCCCGTGACCTCAAGGCCATGGTCCTCGTCGCCGACCGGGTGCGCCGCCGCGGGGCGGATCTATTTGCCGCTGGCATGGGCGTTGAGGCCATCTGCCAGTGGATGTCCGGTCTCAATGATCTCATCGCCATGCGCGTCATTGAGCTGATCGAGGACGAATTCGACCTGCCCGCGGTCCCCTGGTGTTGGCTCTTGTTCGGTTCCGAGGGCCGTCTTGAGCAGACCTTTACCACGGATCAGGACAATGGCCTCATCTTCGAACCGAGCAATGCCGGGGATACCCAGGCCCTGCGCGCCGCCTTTCTGCCCTTTGCCCAGGCCGTCAATGATGCCCTGCATTATTGTGGGTTTGAGCGTTGCCGCGGCGGCATCATGGCCAGTGACCCGGACTGTTGCCTGAGCAGCGATGAGTGGATGGCGCGGTTCTCGAGCTGGCTACGGGTGCCGGACCCCGAGGCCTTACTCCATGGCACCATCTTTTTCGACTTTCGGCCTGTCTATGGCCGCTATGAGCTGGTTGACCGGCTGCGGGCCTGGTTGATGGCCAAGGCCCCGGAACACCCCCTCTTTTTGCGGCTCTTGGCGGAACTAGCCTTGGAGGTCGGGCCACCCCTGGGTTGGGCCGGCCGCTTTACCTATGACCGCAATCGCGCCTTTCCCCATACCCTCGACCTCAAGCTCCAGGGCGCCCGCCTCTTTGTCGATGTGGCCCGCATCGGGAGCCTGGCCAAGGGCATCTGGGCCACTAACACGGCTGACCGCCTACGCGCTGCCGGCACCGGCCCAGGCCGCTCCGCCGAGGATATCGCCGCCGAGATCGAGGGTTTTCATCTGGTACAGCGCTTCCGCATCCGCCAGCAACTGGCGACCAAGGATCACGACGCCGCCAATCGTGTGGACCCCACCAGCCTCAACGAACTCAACCGGCTCATGCTGAAGGAGGCCCTTAAGCAGGCCAAGAAGATGCAGGCGCGACTGCGGCAGGAGTATGGACTCTGACCGGGATCCCTGGATTCAGAATCCCGGCACCGCCCGCAGGAAGCAGGTCTTGAGATAGGCGGTTTCGGGGATGGCGGGGTGGATGGGGTGGTCCGGCCCCTGGCCGCCGGACTCCAGCAGTTGTAACCCGATGTTGGCACGGCGAGCGCCCTGTTGAATGGTGCGGAGAAACTCGTCACGGCCCAGATGAAAGGAGCAGGAGGAGGTCACCAGCAGGCCGCCGGGTTCCAGCACCTCCAGGCCGAGGCGATTGAGGCGCTGATAGGCTTGCAGGCCCTCGCGCTCGTCCTTGCGGCGCTTGATGAAGGCTGGCGGGTCGAGCATGACCAGATCGAAGCGCTCGCCCTGTTCCTTGAGCAGGCGCAGCACCTCGAAGGCATCGCCCTGCACACCGGTAACTCGGTCCAGCAAGCCATTGCGCTCGGCATTCTCACCCACCCGTTCCAGGGCCGTCGCCGAGCTATCGACGCAGACGACCTCTTCGGCGCCGAGTCTAGCCGCCCGCAGCCCCCAGGCGCCGATATAACTGCACAGGTCCAGGGCGCGCCGAGGCCGGCAAAAGCGCGCCAGGCGGTCGCGATTCTCCGCCTGGTCGTAGAACCAGCCGGTCTTTTGGCCGGTCAGCGGCGATACCAGGAAGCGGTTGCCGTGCTCCGGGATCTCGATGTCAACCGGCGGATCGCCCAGTACCACCTCGTTGACCAGGGGTAACCCCTCCAGCTCGCGCACCGAGGTGTCATTGCGCAGCAGGATGCTCGTCGGGCCCACTATCTCCACCAGGGCGGCCAGGATCTCCGGACGCGCCCGTTCCATACCGGCGGTGGTGATCTGGACCACCAGCAGGTCGCCATAGCGGTCCACGACCAGGCCGGGGAGGCCATCGCTTTCGCCAAAGACGAGCCGGTAGAAGGGTTGGTCGTAAAGTTGCTCGCGCAGTGCCAGGGCCTGGCCGATCCGCTGCTCCCACAGGGCCGGGCCCAGAGGTCGGCGCGGATCATGGGTGACCAGGCGGGCACAGATTAGGGAGTGCGGGTTGACGTAGCCATGGCCAAGGGGATGGCCGCCGTGGCTGAGGATCTGGACCGCCTGGCCGGATTCGAAGCCCTTGAGCGGCGTTGCTTGGGTATCGACCTCGTTGCTGTAAATCCAGCAATGGCCGGCGAGCAGGCGGCGGTCCTGGTCTTTGTTGAGGCGCAGGGAGGCGAGGCTGGTCATGTTTTGTGTTTCTCGGCGATGGCTTTGCCCTGGCTAGGCGCTGGGCTAGGCGATGGAAGGGGATGGCTTGGGCACTTGGCTGGGCAGATTAACAGAATCAGGGTTTCGGGTTGGAGGCGGTGTGCTTGCGATCTGCTTGCCTGCAACCTTGCCTCGGCTCCAGCCCCTTCCGAAGGCTTAATTCGCTGGCCAGGGGTGCTCCTTTACTGGGCTAGCGCCTTGATCAGGGCGGGAAGCAGGAATCCCATCAAAAGCAATGTCATGGCCGGACGCAACAGGTTCACGAGTTTCAGGTTTCTCTCCAGGATGGCGGTGGCGAGGTGATTTACCGCTGAGAAGGTAAAGAACATCAGCATCGCGGTAACGATGGTGGCCTCCGCATAACGCCCCCAATCCAAAATATATACAACCAAGGCTGTCATGGCGGTGGCCGCGTTGGCCAGACCCGATTGAATCTGATAAGCCCGATGGGGTGCATAGCCAATTTTCTCGGAGGCCACTGCTCCCAATACCAGAGATTCAAAGGCTACCGTGCCCGACATGAGCATCACGACGAATGGCCCGAGAATATGAAATTGTGAGATCGCATCCCGGCCAAGATAGTAGGCGAAAAAAAAGGCAAGTCCTGTGCCTACCGGCCGCAGCCACTCCATAAACACTGCTAGATCCTTTTTCGTCATGAGACTCATCGAGGCAAAACCTGGGTGGCGGATCAGGCCTCAATGCGGTTACGGATCATCCCGCCAGCTTGGCCTTCAACAGCTCATTCACCTGCTCGGGATTGGCCTGGCCCTTACTTGCCTTCATGACTTGCCCGACAAAGAAACCGAACACCTTGTCCTTGCCGGTGCGGTATTGCTCAACCTGGGTGGGGTTGGCGGCCATTATGCCGTCGATCAGGGCCTCGATGGCGCTGGTATCGGTGATCTGCTGGAGGCCCTTGACAGCGATGATGGCGTCGGCGTCGCCATCGCCGTTCCACATGGCCTCGAAGACCTGTTTGGCGATCTTGCTGGAGAGGGTCTGGTCCTGGATACGGGCGAGGAGGCCGGCCAGTCCCGCCGCGCTAACGGGGGAGTCACCGATCTCCAACCCCGCCTTGTTGAGGGCGGCAGAGACCTCCCCGCCGATCCAGTTGGCGGCTAGCCTGGCGTCGCCACAGGTGGTGGCGACCTCCTCGAAAAAGTTCGCCAAGGCGCGGCTGGCGGTGAGCAGGTTGGCGTCATAGTCCGCCAGGGCATATGCCGAGCGGAAGCGCGCGCGCATGGCGTCGGGCAGTTCCGGCAGGTCGCGGGTGGCTGCCGCCAGGAGTTGGGCGTCGATCTCCAGGGGCAGCAGGTCCGGGTCCGGGAAATAGCGGTAATCATTGGCCTCTTCCTTGGAACGCATGGAGCGGGTCTCGTCCTTGTTGGCATCATAGAGCCGGGTCTCCTGGATCACCTGGCCCCCGCTTTCCAGGATCTCGCTCTGGCGCTCGATTTCATAGCGCAGTGCCTTATCCAGAAAGCGGAAGGAGTTGATGTTCTTGATCTCGGCGCGGGTGCCCAAGGTGTCCGCCCCAAGGGGGCGGAGGGAGATATTGGCATCCATGCGGAAGGAGCCTTCCTGCATATTGCCGTCGCTGATGCCGATCCAGCGCACGATCTGGTGGATCTTGCGGGCGTAGGCCACCGCCTCCTCCGGCGAGCGCATATCGGGCTCGGAGACGATCTCCAGCAGGGGCGTGCCAGCGCGGTTGAGATCGATGCCGGTGAGGCCGTGAAAATCCTCGTGCAGGGACTTGCCGGCGTCCTCCTCCAGATGGGCGCGGGTGACGCCGATCTCCTTCAGGGTGCCGTCATCGAGCTGGATATGCACCTGGCCGCGGCCTACCACCGGGTGCTCGTACTGGCTGATCTGGTAGCCCTTGGGCAGGTCCGGGTAGAAGTAGTTTTTACGCGCGAAGACCGAACGCTCGGCGATATCCGCCGCGATGGCCGTGCCGAACCGCACCGCCAGGCGGACCGCCTCGGCATTGAGGACGGGCAGCACCCCGGGCAGGCCGAGGTCGATGGCGCAGGCCTGACTGTTAGGGGCGGCGCCAAAGGCCGTGGGCGCGCCGGAGAAGATCTTGGATTGGGTGGCAAGCTGGGTGTGAATCTCCAGCCCAATGACGGTTTCCCATGGCATGGTGGCGTTGACCTCGTGTGCAGTTTAGGAGGATTGTGGGCCGGCCAGGCCTTGTGGGCAAGCCGGAAGGCCGATGGGATCTCCCGGGCGGTTTTGGCATGACTTGCCATGTCTTGCTATTGACCCTGCCCAACCGCTAGGATCGAGGGCGATAGAGGTTACTGCCGCGCGCGCGGCCGGAGGTTGTCATGGGCCAGGCCATGAGGATTCATCGGTACGACGAGTGCGACTATCTGGCCAGCGAGAGCCAGGCCTCCGTCAAGCGGGAATTCGTCGCCGGAGAGGTCTATGCCATGGCCGGGGCGACGGCGCGGCATAACCGCATTGCCCTGAATGTGGCCACCCGGCTCGATGCCGCCACCCGTGGCACATCCTGCGAGGTCTTCATGGCCGACATGAAGGTCAAGGTCGAGGCTCACCGGACCTTTTATTATCTCGATGTCCTGCTGGCCTGCGAGCCGGGTGACGACCAGCCCCTCTATCGCACCCACCCCTGCCTCATCGTCGAGGTGCTCTTACCGGCCACCGCCGGCATCGATGAGTGGGAAAAGTGGCACCACTACCGGGATATCCCGACCCTGCGCCATTATCTGCTCATCGACGCCGAGTCCCGCCAGGTCAGGATGCTTACCCGGGCCGGGGCTGACTGGCTGGAACAGACCCTGGCCGAGGGCGACACCCTGACCCTGTCCTGCGGCCCGGTCCGGCTGGAGCTGGGTCTTGACGAAATCTACGACCGCAGCGGTTTGGAGCCGAACGCGCCCCTGGCCTGAGGCCCCGGGTTTCGCCAGGGAATCCCGCGCGGCGACCGCGGGTTTGCCGACCCCAACACGCCACCCTTGTATCAGGAGGGTCCTACGTGCCGGGGGGTGCGAGCTGGTGCAAGACCGTCCAGGGCAACAGCAGCCGGTCCGGTTGGCCCGCCAAGGGTACGAAGCCGAAGTGCCGGTAGAACCCCGCTGCCGCGGCGTCCTTGGCATCGACCACGAGGGCGGCCACGGCGAGCACCCGGCTGGCCTGAACCACCTTGTGGCAGGCGTCGGACAGGAGAATCGCATCGAGCCCCTGACCATGGAACGCCTGATCGACCGCCAGGCGACCGAGTAACGCCACGGGTACCGGATAGCTGGGGAGCTTGCGCGCCATCTCCTGGGGCAGATCCGCACAGCTCACGCTCCCGGCGCTCAGGGAGAAGAAGCCCGCCAGGTGGCGAGGATCATGGCGTGGTGTTGCCACAAACACCCGCGCGACCCCCCGCCGCTGGTCTTGCGGGGCATAGCGGCGCAGGTAGTCGTCAAGCTGAGGTTGGCCGCAGCGGAAGCCGCCAGTATCGACCGCCTTATCGAGCGGTCGAATGGTGTAGGCCATTAGCGTTCAACCTGATCCGCGTGCCGCGCGCAGGCCCGCATCAAGGCGGCGTTCGGCTCGGCCGGGGCATCGAGCGCGGTGAGAAACGCCTGAAAATCCTCCGCCTGGAGGGTGATCGACTCCTGTTCCCGCACGACGCACTCGGCCGCCGCCACCGCCTGGGTCAGGACGAATTCGGACAGGTTGACCTGGGCATAGCCTGCCGCCCTGGCGAGCAACTGTCGCGTGTGCTCATTGCAGCGGATATGGAGGCGGCTGTCCTTGGTGGCGGTTTGGCTCATGGCAAACTCCTACGGCGAGGGCCTTGGATTGTGCGCCGCCTGTGCGCACATCGCAAGCCTTCTCCGCCCACGCCAGCAATTCCAGATGAGGGGTCGGCCGGCTGGCGACCTGGGATCGTCGATTTCGGGTGGGAGACCTGACTTCGAGGTGTCCGGGGGGTGGGGGGTGTAACCCATGCGCCTGCCCGGCTGGCCCCTTTGCTCGGGCTCGCGCCCAGACGTAGACTAGGGCCGGTTAGTCCACTTGGAGCCCGACAGGCTCACCGTCAACATCCACGATGCCAAGACTCAGCTCTCCCGTCTGGTCGAACGTGCGGCCAAAGGCGAACCTTTCATGATCGCCGAGGCGGGTACCCCCTTGGTCAAAGTGGTGCCGCTGTAGCGGCAAGAGGCCGCACCCAACATCACGTAACGTGGCCCAGACTTGATCGTCTTGCTCGTAGGCGGCGATCAGGCTTCGCAGCACCGAGACATCGAACGCGCTGTCGAACTCGCGTCCAACCTGTAGGAGTGATGCCATGCCCAAGAGGGCCAGAGCGCAAGTCCCGAAGACCAAGACGGTGGCCTACGACATCGCAGAACAGCTTCGCACACCAAACGAAATGGCTGCCTATTTGGACGCATGGTTTGCCGAGGCGCCCGAAGACTTGGGTGGTATTGCCAGAGCGCTTGGGGACATTGCGCGTGCCAGGGGAATGTCCCAGGTGGCCAAAGCGGCCGGGATGAGTCGCGAAAGCCTCTATCGCGCCTTGAGCGAGGAAGGCAACCCGAGCTTTGCGACGATCCTCAAGGTGACGAAGGCCTTGGGTGTCCGGTTGCACGCAGGGCCTGCGTAGGTGCGCCAGGGCCTCGGGGTTGGCGCGGCTTGACTCGGTCTCTGCGTCGCTTCCGCAACTGGCCCGCGTTCGGGTCTGTTCTCGTTCCCATTAGGCTCCAGCGTTGGCATGCCGTCTTGGTCGCTCCAGCGGCCCGACCCCACCCAGGGGTCCCGCGCGGGGCTTGCCCGCGCCTGGACTTGATCGGTAGGGAAGCTGAACGGGTACGGGGCTCCTCCTTCACAACCAACAAGGCTACAACCAATGAGGCAATACATCGTTCTGATAACGATTCGGCGAATCCTTGGAGTCGATCGCATGGCGACCCTGGCCTGAGGATCCGGGTTTCACCCGGGAGCCGCGAGTGGTGACCAAGGGGCTTGACCAATGAGAATCGCGGCAGTTCGTCCCCAGCCGAATGGGCGGTTGTCCATCGTCGCGGACGATGGTCGCATGGGCACTTTTGATGTCAGTCCCTATCTGGGCGATGAGGCCTTTGCGGACCTTCGCGACCTGAGCGAATTTAATAAGGTTGTCAATGGCGGCTATTTTGTCGCATGGGATTGTGGCGCCGATTTGTCCGCGGACACCCTTGAGGCCCGCTGGCAGCTTATGGGCACGGTCGGCTAGGGTGGACACGCTTTATTTCGGCATTTTGGCCAGCCGCGGTAGTCGATTGTCGAACGGGGCATGACGCTTCCACCGATAGGCGCGAAAGTCTCGCTCATCGGTGGACAGGATGCGGCCATGCCCCAGAGCTTCGGCCAGCACGATCAACGAAGCATCAGCCAAGTCCATCGGCAGATCGGCATATTGGCCCATCAATGCCGCGATGCGTGGGAGGTGGTTGGACTCGATGGGGAAAAGTTCCGCGGCACCATCGCGCAGGCTGTGGATAAAGGCGCGTTGGGCATGCGCCCCCACGCGGGCCAGCAGCAGATGGCAGGTTTCGGTCGCGACTGGCCAGGTGGTGATCAGATCTTCGTGGGAATGGGCAAGCCAGGTGGTTGCCGCCTGGTGCCAGAGATCACGCCGGTTTGCCAGGGCGAGCCAGAAACCGGTGTCAGCGATGATCATCGGTCTTGTTGGCCAGCGACTCGGAAAGGCCTTGTTTGTAGTCCCGCGCGAGTTCCGGTGTGGTGTCGCCGCAGCCAATGAAGGCGTTTTGACGCAGGATGTCGGCCGCGCAGCGGGGCTCGGCAGCCTCTTGCGTGTAGTAACGGTCGATGGCGGCCCGCAGCACCTCGGTACGACTGCCACCGGTGCGCTGACAAAGTTCATCGAGTTTTCTGGCGTGCGCCTCGTCGAGTCTGGCGTTGACTCGCATCTCGTCTCTCCCGTTCGTTTGTATGACGAATCGTATGACAGGGGTTGCTCACGGTCAATTATGCTCACTGTCGATAGGGAGGCCTTGGCCGGTCAACCGGGAGCAGCCACTCGTGGCCCTCTGGCGCCAGCTTGATAATAGCCCTGATGCCATCCGGGATAGTGACGGCCCCTGAATGCGGAATCTTTTCTACGATGAAGGATAGCGCCCTCTTTGCACAGGCACGCTAGAGGAATGAGCTGCGATGACCAACAGATGGCTGATTGGGCACTGGCGGTAAAGGGTGAACCTGTATTTCCGATCGATCCGTTACGGTGAGGGCCGGCTGATGATCCAAGTCGCCTCGGTAGAGGCCTTATCGAACTATCGTCTGGGGTTAACCTTTAATACCGGAGAACGCCGCTGCTTCGATATGCGCCCCTATTTGCGGTATCCGGTGTTTCGCCGACTCGAACAGCCGGCATTCTTCGGCTTGGCGCGGATCGACTATGGGACCGTGACCTGGCCGGGTGAGATCGACATCGCGCCCGAGACGCTCTACGAGTGCTCCGTACCGGCGGATGCGGCGGCATAGGGTGGACACCCTGTCCGTAGAATGCCCAGCTTCCTCCTGGCGGTCTCCTTGGCGGCGGAACCTCCATTCGCATACCTCCAGCAGTCCTGCCCTGCCCAATTGGCGGGGCCGACCGGTGGCGCGGTAGAGGTCAACATCACCTCTTCCAGGCTGTTCGCCTCGAGAACCCGGTCCGTCCAGGACTCCAGCTCAGCCTCGCCGGCCAGGGCCAGGCGATCGTCCGCCCAGGGTGGCAAGGGCCCAAACCGGCGGGATGGTGGGCCCCGGCGGGGCCCGCTGGCAGCCTCTAGGGCTGACTAGGCGGCGGGTTGGCGGGGGAGGGGAACAGTACATCCTCGTACAGGGCATCGACGGCGCAGCGGAAGCCGAGGCTGTTCAACTCCAGCCAGCCGTCCGGCGCCACCGGCGTCAGCAGCCAGCCATCGGGCTGGCGGCGAAAGACCTCCAGGGCGCGGCGGCGCGAGTCGATCAGCAGGTATGCGCTGAGGCTCTCGATGGTGCGGTAGGCGGCGAACTTGCCGCCGCGGTCGTAGGCCTCGGTGGACTCCGACAGGACCTCGCAGATCAGGAAGGGGTGACGCTTCGCCAGGGGTTCGGCGGCGTCCCGCGCATCGCAGGTCACCAAGACATTCGGGTAGAAAAAGGCGTCGGCGGCCTCCACGCGCAGTTTCATGTCGGCGATATAGACCCGACAGGGACCACCGCGTACCTGGGCGCGCAGCAGGGCCGCTAGGTTCAGCGCAATGGTGGCATATTCCTCGGTGGCGCCGGCCATGGCGAGGACCTCACCGGCGACATATTCGTGGCGGATGGGCGAGAGGGCCTCCCCGGCCAGATAATCCTCGGGGCTGATCCCATAGACTTGGGCGAGATTGGATTTGGACATGGCGGCTCCTGGGTTTGAACGGGGGATGCAAGGGCTGATTTGGCTCCCTTCCCCAGCGGCGCCGGAAACCCGCGCCCGCCGCGAAACCCGCTTCAGCCCGATCACGCAGAGGCCGAGAACAAAGCAATAGCCTGCGCGGCGTTGACCCTATTCTAGGAAGCGATCAGGAAGACGCAAAGCCCGGCGGATCGGCGCCTGCCCGCCAAGGCTATGCAGAGGCGGTGACAAGGATGACTCTGGCCTAAGCCACCGACCAAACCATTCATAAGCCCCCGTCAAGTGGGAATGCGTCGCCGGAGAGGTCCGTTTTCTGCTCCCGTATTAGTACGGCTATCGCTCCGGCTGGCCAGGGGATAAGGGTTTTTGCTAATATACGCAACCCAAGTCATGCGCCGGCAGGCCGATTGCAGTGTCCATCGCGGAACAGAAGCCCCTTTTCGTCTGGCGGGTGCGGGTCTATTACGAGGATACCGATGCCGGGGGCGTGGTCTATCACGCCAGTTATCTCCGGTTCATGGAGCGCGCCCGGACGGAATGGCTGCGGGAGATCGGCCTCGAACAGGAGACCCTGCGCTCCCGCCTGAACCTGGGTTTTATCGTACGCGCGGCGAGTCTGGACTTCCGTCTCGGTGCCCGGCTCGATGACCAGCTCGCCGTGAGCGTGACCATTGCCCGCCGGGGAGGGGCTAGCCTGGACTTTGATCAAGAGGTGCGCAGGGTCGTTGATGGCGCCCTCTGCTGCCGGGGTCTGATCAAGATCGCCTGCGTGGCCAGCGACAGCCTGAGACCCAAATCCCTGCCCAAACAACTGCTGGCGGAGATCGCCGATGTATGCTGAGCTTTCCTTCCTGGACCTGGTTCTGCACGCCAGTTTCGTGGTGCAGTTCGTACTGCTGATTCTGCTGTTGGCCTCGATCTTATCCTGGACCATGATCTTTGATCGGGCGCGGGTACTGCGCAAGGCGGCCCGCGCAGCGGTGGAATTCGAGCGCCGTTTCTGGTCTGGCGGGGACCTCAGCGCCCTCTATCGCGATCTGGGTCAGGACGACAAACACCTGACCGGCCTCGCCGCTATCTTCCGCTCAGGTTTTAAGGAGTATGTGCGTCTGCGCAAGGGCGAGGATGGCGACCCCATGGCGGTCATCCAGGGCGCTGAGCGCTCCATGCGCGTCGCCCTGAGTCGGGAGATGGACCGTCTGGAGGCCAATCTCGCCTTTCTGGCCACCGTCGGTTCCACCAGCCCCTACATCGGTCTTTTTGGCACGGTCTGGGGCATCATGCACTCCTTTCACGCCCTGGGGAATGTCAAGCAGGCTACCCTGGCCCTGGTCGCCCCGGGCATCTCCGAGGCCCTGGTGGCGACGGCCATCGGCCTGTTCGCCGCCATCCCGGCGGTCATCGCCTACAACCGTTTCGCCTACCGGGTCGAACGCCTCAATAATCGCTATGAGGAATTCATGGAAGAATTCTCAACCCTGTTGCAACGTCAGGGCCGCGGCTGACCATTCGCCCAGACCAGACAAGGGGAATCGAGATGAGAAAGACGCGCCTGCGCCGCCGGCCCATAGCCGATATCAACGTGGTGCCCTACATCGATGTCATGCTGGTGTTGCTGGTGATATTCATGGTCACCGCACCCCTCATCACCCAGGGCGTGAATGTCGAACTGCCCCAGGCGGAGGCCGAGGTCATCACCGGGGAGTCCACGGACCCGGTCGTTATTACCGTGGACCAGTTCGGCGACCTCTACCTGGATCTAGGCGAGGAGCGGAATCTGCCGGTCGATGCCGTGACCCTACAAGGCCGGCTCAGAACCCTGCTGAGACATAACCCTAAGGTGCCCATTCTGGTCAAGGGCGATGCCACCGTGGGCTATGGCAAGGTGGTGCAGGCCATGGTACTGGCACAGGGTGCCGGTGCCGCGAGCGTGGGCCTGATCACGGTGCCGCCGGAGCGCCCAGGGTCTTGATATGTGGCAGACGGCGCGCCGCAATCCTGGCGCCCTCATTGCGGCCATTCTGCTGCACCTGGTGTTGGCCCTTCTCGCCCTGACCGGGGTGGACTGGCTGGATTGGGGCCCTGAGCAAGTGGCCGCGCCCCAGGTGGTGCAGGCCACCATTGTCGATGCTGCCGTTCTTGAGGCCCAAACGAAGCGCCAGGATCAGGTCAAGCAGGAGCAGGCTAAGGCCGCCCGGGAGGCGGAACGCGACAAGCAGGCCGCCCGCGAGGCCCAGCGCCGCCAGGAGGTGGAGCGTCAGGCGGCTGAGGAGCGTGCCAAGGCGGAGCTGATCGCGCGCCAGCAGGCGGAACAGGACCGGAAACGCCAGGCGGAGCAGGAACGGCTCGCCAAACTCGAAGCCGAGCGCCAGGCCGAGGAAAAGCGCCGGGTCGAAGAGAAGCGCCTGACTGAGGAAAAGCGCCTGACTGAGGAAAAGCGCCTAACTGAGGAAAAGCGACTTGCCGAGGAAAAACGCCAGGCTGAACTGGCCCGTCTGGCGGAGGATAAGCGACAGGCGGAAGAAGCCCAACGTCAGGCGGAGCAAGCGCGCCTGGCCGAAGAGAAGCGATTGGCTGAGGAAAAGCGCCAGGCGGAAGAGGCCGCGCGGCAGGCGGAACTGCAACGGCAGGCTATGGAGGCGCACCAGGCCGAGCAGCGACGTCTAGCCCAAGAGGAGGCGCAGCGCCAGGCGGAGCAGGCCCGTCTGGCCGAAGAGCAGCGCCAGGCGGAAGAGGCCGCGCGGCAGGCGGAACTGCAACGGCAGGCCATGGAGGCGCACCAGGCCGAGCAGCGACGTCTAGCCCAGGAGGAGGCGCAACGCCAGGCGGAGCAGGAACGGCTCGCCAAACTCGAAGCCGATCGCCAGGCCGAGGAGCAGCGCCTGGCGGAAGAAGCTCAACGTCAGGCGGAGCAAGCGCGCTTGGCCGAGGAGAAACGCCGGGCTGAAGAGAAACGCCAAGCGGATGAGAAACGCCAAGCGGATGAGAAACGCCAAGCCGAGGAGAGGCGTCTCGCCGAACAGAAGCGCGTGGCCGAAGAGAAGCGTTTAGCCGAGGAGAAACGCCAGGCGGAGGAGCAGGTCAGGCGCCAGGCGGAGGAAAGACGCCTGGCGGAGCAGGAGGCCAGGCGCCAGGCCGAAAAGGCCGAGCGGCTGGCCCGGGAAGAGGACTTGGCCGCGGCGGCCCTGGCGGCCTCCGAGGCGGAAAGCACCAGAAGCGCTGACCAGGTGGAACCCCTGGCCAGCGATATCCAGTTCTATGCCTCCGCCATCCGCAGCCGCATCCTGCCCTTCTGGGTTCGCCCTACGGGGACCCAGCGTGAGCTTTCCTGCACGGTCGGTGTCAAACTGCTACCCAGCGGCGACGTGGTGCCTGACAGTGTCGAGATCCTACGTCCGAGTGGCGATCCGGCCTATGATCGCTCCGTGGTAGCCGCCATCTATAAGGCCTCACCGCTACCCGTCCCGACGGGCCGCCTGTTCGATGAGGTGTTTCGCGATTTCAAGTTCGTCTTCAAGCCCTAGGGATGATCCTGGCCCCAGACCCTGAGACCCTGACACGACCATGAAAAGACTTTTCTTTCTCCCATTGCTGCTGCTGCTGGCTGGATTGGTCAGGCCCGTTCTGGCCGAATTGACCATTGAAATCGTCGGCGGCCAGGAGGGGGCCCAGCCCATTGCCGTGGTTCCTTTCGGTGCTCCGGAGGGCGTGGGTGGGTCTCTGTCAGACCTGGCCCAGGTGATTGCCGCCGATCTGGCCCGTACCGGCCGCTTCAAACCCCTGCCGCGCCAGGATATGCCGGCTACTCCCCAGACGGTGGAAGCGGTGGATTTGCGGGACTGGCGCCTCCTGGCCATGAACAATCTGGTGGTGGGTCAGGTCAACCGTCGGCCTGACGGCCAGTACCAGGTGGATTTCGCCCTCCTCGATGTTTATAGCGGTGAGCAACTGGTGAATATGAGCTTGCCAAGCGGTCCTGCCGATCTGCGCTACACGGCTCACCGGATTGCCGACATCATTTACGAACGCCTCACGGGCGCCCCCGGCGCCTTCACCAGCCGCCTGGCCTATGTCACCAGCGAGTGGGGGGTGGAGGGCCAGCGCGTGACCCTGCGGGTGGCGGACGCGGACGGCCACAACCCCCAGACCATCGTCTCCTCCAAGGAACCCATCATGTCCCCGGCCTGGTCGCCGGATGGCCGCCGCCTGGCCTATGTCTCCTTCGAGAATCGTCAGACCGCCGTCTTCGTTCAGGAATTGGCCACGGGCCGGCGCGAGCGGGTGGCGTCCTTCCCCGGCATCAATAGCTCCCCGGCCTGGTCGCCAGATGGCCGCCGCCTGGCCCTGACCCTGTCCCGGGACGGCAATCCCGAGATCTATGTCCTTGACCTGAACTCCCGCTCCACGACGCGACTCACGAATAGCCCCGGCATTGATACCGAGGCGGCCTGGTCACCGGATGGTAGCGAGATCTACTTCACCTCCGGGCGCGGTGGCGATCCCCAGATCTATCGCATGTCCGCTCAGGGCGGGGAGGCCACCCGCGTGACATTCGAGCGCGACTATAACGGACGCTCCTCCCTATCGCCGGACGGACGCTCCCTGGTGATGGTGACCCGCGTCAATGGCCAGTTTCGCATCGCCCTCATGGACCTGGCGACCCGCTCCACGCGCCTGCTGAGCCGGGGGGGCCTGGACGAGTCGCCAGGTTTCGCGCCAAATGGCAGCATGATAATTTACGCCACCCAGAACAATGGTCGCGGCGTCCTGGCCGTGGTCTCCACCGATGGTAAGGTCGGCCAGCGTCTCTCCCAGGATGCGAGCGAGGTGCGCGAGCCGGCCTGGTCCCCCCCGCCACCCTGATCGGCGCCACCCGGAGCAAGCCCATGAATCAGCTAATCACCCCGATCGCCGTCCTGATGATGGTGACCCTGGGCCTTGTCGGATGTTCCAGCGAGCCCACCCTGGCTCCCGCTTCTCGGACTCCCCAGGGCGGTACCGCCACTGCCGGGCTGGCGGACCGCGCCCCGCCCCCGGGTTTGAATGACCCCAACAGTCCCCTGTCCCGTCGTGTCATCTACTTCGATTACGACAATAGCAATATCAAGCCCGAATACGTCGAGGTGTTGCGGGCTCATGCCCGTTATATCGCCACTAACCCCAAGGCTAAGGTGATGCTGGAGGGGCATACCGACGAGCGCGGTACTCGCGAATACAACCTGGCCCTGGCCGAGGATCGCGCCGCCGCGGTGCGGCGCTTCATGCGTGCCGAGGGCGCGGCCGAATCCCAGCTCGGTATTCTGAGCTTTGGCGAGGAAAAACCGACCCAGCCCGGTCAGGGCGAACAGATCTGGGCGTTGAATCGCCGCGTCGAACTTGTCTATTGAGGCCATCCCTATGAATCGCCACTGTCTTTCCCTTGCCATTGCCGGCCTGCTGGCCATGGCGCCGGCCTGGTCGTCCGCTGCCGATATTGAGGGGCGCGTGACCCGCATCGAAAATATGCTCGACAACCAGCGGGGTTCCGATCTCACCCTCCAGGTTCAAGGGATGCAACGGGAACTCCAGCGTCTGCGCGGCCTGGTCGAGCAGCAGAAGTACGAACTTGAGAACCTCAAGCGTGCCCAAGGGGGACCAGCCCCGGAAGGGGCTACCCCTTTGGATGGTCCGGTGGGGCAGGGGACTGGGGAACCGGCTGTGCCCCCCCCCGTTGGTCAGGCAGTGCCGCCAGCGCCGACTCAGGAGCAGGCCCCGGCCCCAGGGGATGCGGTGGCGAGACCGCGCGCGGGTATCGAATCAAAGGTGCCGCCGCTCTCGCCCGTCGCGACCACCGAGCCCCGGGAGCCCGAGGAGACCCAACCCGCCGCGGTGACCCCGCCCCCGGCGGTGGAGCAGGCCCCCACCAAGCCGGTGCAAGGTGAACAGGAGGCCTATATCAAGGCCGTCGAGCCGCTCAAGCAGCGGCGCTTCGAGGAGGCGTCCGTCGCCCTGGCTGACTTCCTGGCCAGGTATCCCCGAAGCGCGAACGCCGATAAGGCCCACTTCTGGCTCGCCGAGACCCATTACGTCAATCGCAACATCCCGGCGGCCCTCACGGAGTATCAGACCGTCCTCAAGGACTACCCCAAGAGTTCTAAGGTGCCTGGGGCCCTGCTCAAGATCGGTTACATTCAGGACGACGCCAAGGATCCCAAGGCCGCTCGTATCACGCTGGAGGAGATCATCCGCCGGTTCCCCGAAAGTGGCGAGGCACGTCTGGCTCAGGCCCGCCTGGATCAAATGCAGAAGGAAGGCCGCTAACCTTCATTACGGCGCGGTCTCGGGGCAGCGTGGCCCTCGTTAGGTATAGGTCGTCGCCCACATCAGGGCAGGCGCTCGATTTGGCGGAGGAGGGTGTTGTAGCGTTCACCCAGGACTGCAGGCATGTCGGCTTCCTTGGCGCCGGCGCAGCCGCCGGCCTCCTTGAGCCGGGCAAGGAAGTCTTCCTGTAACCGCGCCTGGGCGCGGCGGTAGGAACCTTCGGGAAAGAGGTCGTCCTGAACCTCGAGCACTGTCATGCGAAATTTGCTGGCCAAGGTCTTATTCAGGTTGTTGGTACGGCGCCCGGATTGGTCGCTACGGCAGCGGGCGTTATAGAGGTCGACATCGGCGGCGGCGCTCACGGCTTCGACCAGCAGTCTTTGGGTATTGTCGTCCAGCAAGGGCTGAGCCGAGGCCAGCCCGGACACCAGGGCCAGCGCCGCCAGGACGCCGTGACTCCGTTGTCGGGTGGGGTTGGGGGTGCTCATGGGTGCCCCACTGGGTCAGCTCTGCCCATAGACGGGAATGGCGGCCCCGCTGATGGCGCGAGCGGCGTTGGAGACCAGGAAGAGGATGACGTCGGCGAGGGCGGCGGTGGTAACCCAGCGGCCAGGGTCCGCGTCCGGCATGGCGGCGCGGTTCTGGGGGGTGTCGAGGGTGCCGGGGAGGACGCAATTTACCCGGATGCCATCCTCCCGATGCTCCGCGGCCAGGCTTTCGGTGAGCCGGATGACTACGGCCTTGGAGGCGCAGTAAGGTGCCATGTACCCCTGGCCTTGCAGGGCTCCACGGGCGGCCACGTTGACGATGCAGCCGCCGCCCGCCGCTACCAGGCGCGGGATGACGGCGCGGCAGGCATTGAAGACGGTTCGCGCATTCAGGTCCATCATCTGGTCCCAATCCGCGTCCGGGGTCTCGTGGAGGGGCGGCCCCATGGTGAAGCCTCCGGCGATATTGGCCAGGATGTCGATCCGCCCAAAGCGCGCCATGACGTTGGCAATGGCCGCTTCCACCCCTTGGGGGTCGATGAGATCAACGGCGAAGGCCGCGCTATCCCCAACCGCCAGGCCGGTGCGTGCGGCCTCCAGGGCATCGGCGTGGTGGCCGAGAAGGGCGATGCTCGCTCCTTGGGCGGCCAGGGCCTGGCATACGGCCTGACCGAGATTACCGGCGGCGCCGGTGACGATGGCGACTTTGCCGCTGAGTTCTGGCATGGGTTGGCTCCCGTTGGTTGTCGTTTCTTGGGTCGGCGCACCCCGTATCCCAGTGCCGCGGGGCAAACCCTGGGGTCGGGCCAGTATCGCCGGCTCCATGACTGCTATCATAGCCGCATCTTCCGGGCTTCGGACACAGACGTCGTGGATTCTCCCTCGCCTCAGCTCTCTCGATCCTCACCCCGAAACAGGTTTGCCCCGCCATCATGAGCGAATGGTTCCTGTTGCTTCTGCCCCTGGCCGCCGCCTCTGGCTGGTGGGCCGCGATGCGGAGTTCTCAACGCGCCGGAGGGGGCGGTGCCCCCGACCCCGCCTATTTCCGTGGCCTTAACTATCTGCTCGACGACCAGCCGGACAAGGCCATCGACGTCTTCGTCAAGCTGGCGGAGATGGACAGCGAGACCGCTGAGGTACAGTTGGCCCTGGGGGGGCTCTTCCGCCGGCGGGGTGAGGTGGATCGGGCGCTGCGTGTCCACCAGGGCCTCATGGCCCGTCAGGATCTCCCCAAGTCTCTGCGGGCCCTGGCTCTGCGGGAATTGGCTCAGGACTACATGCGCGCCGGCCTCTTTGATCGCGCTGAACGTCTCTTTGAGGAACTGACGGAATTTCGCGACCATCGCCGCCTGGCCCTGACCAGTCTGCTCGACATTTATCAGCAGGAAAAGGACTGGCGTCGCTGCCTAGAGACGGCCGACCGGCTACAAAGCCGGCTTGGCGAGTCCATGGGCTTGTCAATGGCTCACTACCATTGCGAACTGGCGGAGGAGGCCCTACGGCAGGGGGATGACGAAGGCGCCGAGGTCTGTCTGCGCAATGCCCTGGCCACGGATCCCGGCTGCGTCCGTGCCACCCTGCTCCAAGCGCGCCTCGTCCTGGACCGCGGTGAGGCGGACCGGGCCATCCACCTCTACCGCTGGGTCGGCGACCAGGGCCCGCGCTTCCTGCCCGAAATCCTCCCAGGGCTGCTGGAGGCCTTTCGTGGCCGTCCACCCTCGGACCTATTGGAAACCCTGCGCGCCCTGCATCGCGAGCATCCCAACGGTGCCTTGCTGCTGGCCATGGCGGATGCGGTGGAGCGGGTCGAGGGGCGCCAGCCGGCGATCCGCCTCTTGGTCGATTATGTGAGCGGTCACGCCGACCTGGCCGCCGTCGAGCGTCTGTTGGAACTCCGTGAACTGCCCCTGACCGCCGAGGGGGCCGAGGCTCTGGGGATGTTGCGTACCTTGGGCCGGGTCGCGAGATATCTGCGCTCGCGCCAGCCCCGCTATCAGTGCGATCATTGCGGTTTCGTTGCCCGCCGCCTCCACTGGCAATGCCCCGGCTGTAAGCATTGGGCCAGTATTTTGCCGGTCCAGCCCGATTCTCTCGGAGATAGCTCGGAAGTGACGGTGGCCTAGGCCAGCCGGGAAATCAGGTGTAACAGGGGGACATCCCGTTGGAGAAAGAACCGCTCATCATCGTCGCCTTGGACTTTGCGAGCCAGGAACCCGCTCTGGCCCTGGTCGAGCGCCTGGACCCGCGCCGCTGCCGCCTCAAGGTTGGCAAGGAGATGTTTACCCGCTGTGGTCCGGCCTTGGTCGAACGGCTGGGGGTTCTAGGTTTCCAGATCTTTCTCGACCTCAAATTCCACGATATCCCCAACACCGTGGCGGCCGCCTGCGCGGCGGCGGCGGACCTGGGGGTCTGGATGATGAACCTCCATGCCTCTGGCGGTCCCCGCATGATGGCGGCTGCGCGGGAGGAATTGGCCCGGCGGACCAACCCGCCCCTGCTCATCGCCGTTACCGTCCTGACCAGTCTGGATGCTGGCGACCTGGAGGCCATTGGCTGCCCCGGCGAGCCTCGCCAGCGGGTGCTCCGTCTTGCAACCCTGGCCCGCGATGCGGGTCTGGACGGCGTGGTCTGCTCGCCCCAGGAGGCGGCCCCCGTCCGCGCCGCCCTGGGCACTGGTTTCAGGCTGGTGACCCCGGGCGTCCGTCCCGCGGGCGCAGCCGCCGGCGACCAGAAGCGGGTCATGACTCCCGCCGAGGCCCTCGCTGCCGGCGCAGATTACCTGGTTATTGGCCGGCCCATCACGGCCTCCACCGATCCCTTGGCGGCGTTGGCCAGGATCGAGGACGAATTAGGATCCTAACCGGGATGAGGGTTGGTCCAGGGTGCCAGGGCGAGTCCTGGGTTTTTTTAGTCACACCAGCCCCGGCATCCCCCAGGATGCGGGGCATCACATTGAGCGAGGGTATTCGATGGCCATGATTCGTAAAGCCGTATTTCCCGTCGCGGGCCTTGGCACCCGCTTCCTGCCGGCCACCAAGGCCAGCCCCAAGGAAATGTTGCCGGTGGTGGACAAGCCGCTCATCCAGTACGCGGCGGAGGAGTCCGAGGCGGCGGGCATCTCGCAGATGATCTTTGTGACCGGCCGGGCCAAGCGCTCGATCGAGGACCATTTTGACAAGGCCTACGAGGTGGAGTCGGAACTCAGCAATGCCGGCAAAAAAGACCTGCTGGAAATCGTCCGCAACATATTGCCGTCCCATGTGACCTGCATCTACCTGCGCCAAGCCGAGGCCCTGGGTTTGGGCCATGCCGTCCTCTGCGCCAAGCCCGTGGTAGGGCACGAGCCCTTCGCTGTCCTGCTCGCGGATGATCTCATCAAGGGCGATGGCCAGGGCGTCGTGGCCCAGATGGCCGATGTTTACGAACGTTATGGCTGTTCAGTGCTGTGTGTCGAAGAGGTACCTTGGGATGAGACCAACAAGTACGGCATCGTCGAGACCGAAAAAGGGCTTGATGGCGAATTGCGGGTGACCTCCATCGTCGAGAAGCCCGCGCCCCAGGATGCCAAATCCAACCTGGCCGTGGTCGGGCGTTATCTGCTCACCCCGCGCATTTTCACCAAACTGGCGACTACCAGCCGCGGCAAGGGCGGCGAGATCCAGCTTACCGATGGCATCTCCGCCCTGCTCCAGGATGAGCCCGTCATCGCCTACCCCTTCCGCGGCAAGCGCTACGATTGCGGCAGCAAACTCGGCTATCTCGAGGCCCAGGTTGAATTCGGATTAGCCCACAAGGATCTGGGGGAAGATTTCCGTACTTATCTGCGTGGCATGGAATTCTAAAAACTTCCTGCTTTTTCAGAAAGTTGGCTTGCTATGAGGTAAGCCTGATACCCGCCAGGATTGCTAGTACCGCCAGGATGTGGTGAGGGTCGGTTCTGGGTTAAAACCCGTTCCGGACCGACCCTTAACCACGAATCGCCCCCATAGCTCGACGGGTCGACGCGGAATACGGAAAAAACACCCTCTGGCCCATCACCAATTGCCACTTGCAGCCTAACGGGGAAAGCGCAAACTAATCCCCCTGTCGTCTTCCCCCTCCAGAGGCCTTGCCGTGGACGTCGTACCCCCTGATGTCAAAAATGAAAACTATCGGACAGCCGTTCGCGTGACCCAGATCGGGATGGGCGCCGATACCTTGCTTACCTTGGGCAAGCTCCTCGTCGGCTTCCTAGGTAACTCCGCCGCCCTGGTGGCAGAAGGTTTGCACTCGGCGGCCGATATCCTGTTCGACTTGGTGGTGCTCATCGGGATGCGCATCGCCCGCAAGGAGGTAGATGCGAATCACCCCTATGGCCACGGTAAATACGAGAGCCTGGCGACGTTGCTGCTGTCTCTGATCCTGCTGATAGTGGCCGTGGGAATAGTGTGGGACGCGGTGGGCCGCATCCAGGATCACGAGTTGGTGGCCCCGGCGGCCATCACCCTCTGGATAGCCGCTGGGTCCATGGTCATCAAGGAGTTGCTATACCAGTACACCGTTCGCGAGGGACGGCGCATCGGCTCGAAGATCATCGTCGCCAACGCCTGGCACCACCGCAGTGATGCCATTGCCTCTTTCGCGGCGCTGGTCGGTATTGCTGGTGCCCTGATGGGGTGGCCGGTCCTTGACCCTGTGGCGGCAATCGGCGTGGCCTTCTTCGTCGGCAAGGTGGGGGTGGAGATTGCTATCGAGGCTCTGCGCGAGCTTACCGATGCGGCCACGGCCATCGACAAGGAGATCCACGACACCATCCAACGTCTGATTAACGACCATTCCGAGGTTAAGTCCGCCCACCTGGTCAAGGCCCGGCGCATGGGTCCCGATATCATGGTGGATGTTCATGTGGTCGTGGATGCCTTCCTGTCGGTTTCCGAGGGCCATCAAATTGCCGATGAGGTGGAGAAGACCCTGATCCAGGAGGTCCCCGACATCACCTCGGTGATGGTGCATGTGGATATCAGCGACGAGACCGCGTTGGAATCGGATATGACGGAGGGGGTGGAGCGGATCACCCACGGCCGCAGCCTACTTCGCGAGCGCATCGAGGGGTTCGGTGCTCTGGAATGGCCCTTACTGGAGATCTACAGGGTGATACCACACTACACCGCCCAAGGTCTGGTAGTGGAGGTATTTCTGGTGGCTACGCCGGAGGCCAGTTTGGAACAGGTGAGCGAGAGCGCCTTCAAGCTTGGTCGGCGTCTGCATGAGGCACATCGGGACTATGCCAATGTGTGTTTGCATCTGTTCCTCGGGGAGGATCGGGGGTAACGCAGCGGGCTGGATCAGGTGTTAAATCGATCCTAGAGCGAGAGGATGAAGCGTATCCCAACCAGGGTGAGGTCGGGATAGTCCATGGGCGGAAATTGATTCTGCCCTGGATTGATCAGATATTGAAAAAAGGGTTGAATCTTCAGCCAAGGCGTTACCACGGCTTGATGACTTATTTCCAGAAAGGATTCATGGCTGGGGATGGTGTAGCTTGTGCCCTTGTAGTCATTGAAGGAGCGAACGCCTTTGGCATAGGCCGGGCTCATGTTTAGTCGTGTAAAGCCGATCCCGGTGCGATCGAGGGGTCGACCGCCGATAAGACCCCTATAGCTTAGGCCGACGTCAAATAGCCATTCGGTCAAATTGCGATCAACTTGAGGATTTATCGAGAAAGTACCGAATATATTGAGTCCTTGATCATGGGTATCGGTCTCGTAAAAGATCGGCTGTTCCATAGTGGCATAAAGGGCATAATTCCCTGAATAGACTTTTGGTTCGAGACTGCCATAAGGATCGTACAAGGGTAGGCCATTCGTGGCTGTCGTGAGACTGTAAAATTGCTCGGAATTATACCAACCACCCAGCTTATAGGCATTGGGTAAGCCGGACTTGCTGTCCGGTGAACCGGGCTTGTAAGCGAATTCAATAAAGGTCAAGGCGCCCTGACCCATGGGGAAGCGGAGTCCATGGGTATTGCCGAGTGGGTCATTGCCGGTGGTGTTACCGTTAAACACGGCAGCCTGGAGCGTCCACTCAGAATCTGGGGTAAGGATCACCTGGATAGCGGGCACGGGGTTAGGATAGGTAGGACCCGCGCCGGGAAGATTGGCGGACCAAATCCCCAACCAACCCCAGGTGCTGTTGACTAAGAAATCTGAGGAGGCATTTGTATTAAAGTTGATATCCGCCTCGATTTGCCCCAGCTTGATGGCCAGCCGACCATCGAAAAGTTCTTGTTGAAACCAGAGTTCACCTAACTTTGTAACTGCTGGTGTGTATTCGATGCCGGTTGGAGTTAAAAAGGCACCTAAGTGACTACTTTCAGTTATTCCTTGGCCCTGAATCACATAACCAGAAAGATGTAGGCTGGCGCCATGCCAACCCCATAGCCGATCAAGATCCGCATCAACCTGGGGTACCAGAAGACCATCGTAGTACAATCCCTGTTGGTTGCCACCTGTGTTGCTGACGATATCGGAGGTTTGACAAATATCTATGTTGATGCCCGATTCTCTAAGCCTTTCACGCCGGCCGCCCCAATCCCCGAATAAATTATTACCGATAAAGGTGTCAGCGGGTGGGGATGGGTCTGTATCGGCATTGAGTGAATTCAAAAACAGCATGGAGCAAGCCAATAACAAGAAATGGAGCATGAAAAGAAAGGGTGGCTTTTTGAGCATTGATTGATATTTTTTTGAGATGGCGAAAGGGGGGCGTCTAGCCCCGCGAGATCATATCCCCACCGCGGGCATATTATCCGAAAATGAGGTTCCATTTGGTAACGTATCGCCAACATTGCAAAAAAGAGGTCCTATGTCGGGTCCTGCTGGCGTTGATCGTGATGGCGGCTGGGTGCCTGAGCGATGTGGGGGTCGTGACCGGAGGTGAATTTAGATCCAGATCCTCGGATGTGAGCGTCGGCGCGGACACCAGAACCCGTGGGGGCGACAGGGGCGAGGATTCGGCCACAACCCCGGTCGCCCGCAACGGTCAGCTCTCCGTGGTCAAGAACCAGCTCGTCAACGCCCATGGGGTGGCGATCCAATTGCGCGGTATGAGCACCCATGGCCTGCAGTGGTATGGCTGGGGCTCCTGCATCAACGACAGCGCCCTCGACGCGCTGGCCAGCGACTGGGGCATCGACATCCTGCGCGTCTCGCTCTATGTACAGGAGGACGGCTACGAGACCGACCCGGGCGGTTTCACCGCCCAGGCCGACCTCATTATCGATGGGCTCATCGCTCGCGGGCTATACGCGCTCATTGACTGGCATCAACTCGATCCTGGCGATCCCTGGTACAACCTCGAACATGCCAAGGCCTACTTTGCCCACATGACCGCTCGCTACGGGGCCACCCCCAACGTGCTCTACGAGATCGCCAACGAGCCCAGTGGCGTGGGCTGGGCGAGGATCAAGGGCTACGCCGAAGAACTCGTCCCCTTCATCCGCGAGCGCGATCCGGATGGCATCGTCATCGTTGGCACCGAGGATTGGTCGTCATTTGGAATTTCCGGCACTAGCGGCCCCGAAACGGTGATCAACAACCCCCTAGCCTTCGACAACATCATGTACTCGTTCCACTTCTATGCGGCCTCGCACCAGCAGAAGTACCGTGACGCGCTCCTGACTGCGGCGGGGAGCCTGCCGGTGTTCGTCACTGAGTGGGGTACCCAGGAGTTTACGGGGGACGGCCCCAATGACTTCGCGAGTGCCCAACGGTACCTCGAGATCTTGGCCGACAAGAAGATCAGTTGGACCTACTGGAACTTTTCCGACGATGGTTACACGGGTGCCGCACTGGTGCCGGGCACCTGTCCGAAGGGTCCCTGGTCCGGAGATCACCTCAAGAAAGCGGGTGCTTGGGTGCGTGAGCGGATCCTGCGCCCGGCCGGCACAGTGCCTGGGGCCGTCCAAGCGTCTTAATCCCATCCAGCCGGTCATGCACGAGACCAAGAGGGTAAGGCGCTGGCGTCTGGGAGTTGGAGATGGGCGAGTCCACCGGCCCTAGGCCTCGATCTCTGTCAGGTCAGCCCGGATCAGGCCCAAGTCGATGAATAGCAGTTCCAGAAATGGCAGGCCAACGCGGTTATACTAGGCGCTATAGATTTAGCCCTACCTTCCGGGATAGGGGGTTAAACCCACCCGTTCGTCTTGCCTCCGGTTGGAGTTCCTGGGACAGCATGTCCTAATGGGGGAATCATGCATTCACGCCAGGCGCTACCGGCTGTGACCCTCGCCGCCATCGGTGTGGTCTTCGGTGATATCGGCACCAGCCCTTTATATGCCCTGAAGGAAATTTTCAGCGGCCACCACCCTATTCCGGTCATCCCGGAAAACATCTTTGGCATCCTCTCCATGGTCTTTTGGTCGATCATGGTGCTGGTCTCAATCAAGTACCTGATTATCATCATGCGCGCCGACAATCACGGCGAAGGTGGCTCCCTCGCTCTGCTCGCCCTGGTGATCGAACGCGCCAGAAATCCGCGCATAGCCTGGGTCATCAGCTTGGTCGGTATTTTCGCCGCCGCCCTCTTTTATGGTGACAGCATGATCACGCCGGCGATTTCCGTATTGTCCGCCGTTGAGGGACTGGAGGTCGTGACTACCAGACTCACCCCCTATGTCATTCCGGTCACGCTGATCATCATCCTGGGTCTATTTTTCATCCAAAAGCGTGGCACGGGAACGGTCGGCCTCTTGTTTGGTCCCGTTATGATCGCCTGGTTCGGTATTCTCGGCCTGCTTGGCCTACTGGGGATCAGCCACAACCCCGATGTTCTGCTGGCGCTGATACCCACCTATGCTATGAATTTCATTCAGACTCACCCTTTGATGGCCTTTCTCGCCCTGGGTTCGGTGGTGTTGGCGGTCACGGGTGGGGAGGCGCTCTACACCGACATGGGCCACTTTGGCCGGTTACCGATTCGTCTGGCTTGGTTCGGGTTCGTGATGCCGGCCTTGGTTCTCAATTACTTTGGCCAGGGGGCGTTACTGCTCGCCGAACCCGAGGCCATCGCCAGCCCCTTCTTCTACCTGGCGCCGGACTGGGCGCTAATACCGATGGTCGCTCTGTCCACCCTGGCCACGGTGATCGCCTCGCAAGCGGTGATCTCAGGTGCCTTCTCGCTCGCCCGCCAGTCAATCCAGATGGGACTACTGCCCCGGATGCGGGTCGTCCACACTTCCGGCTATGAAGAAGGGCAAATCTATGTGCCCTTCACCAACTGGACTATCTGCTTGGCTGTCCTCGCCCTCGTCATTGGCTTCAGGAGTTCGTCCAACCTGGCTTCGGCCTACGGCCTCGCCGTCACGGGCACCATGCTGATCGACACCATTCTCATTGCGTTTGTCATGGTCTGGATGTGGCGTTGGCATAAGCTGGTCGTGGTCCTTGTCGTCGGACTGCTGCTCACCATCGATATCGCCTTTTTTGCCGCCAATGCCATCAAGATCCCCAGTGGCGGCTGGTTTCCGCTCACCATCGGTATCCTTGCCTTCACGGTGCTCACCACCTGGCGCCGAGGCCGCCGGCTGGTTGCCAACGAAATGGCCGAGCGGAGCGTCCCAATAGAGGATTTCCTGCAATCGATTGGTGACGTGCATCGCGTCTCAGGCACGGCTGTATTCCTAACCAGTTCCAAGGAAGGGGTACCCTCGGCACTGCTCCATAATCTGAAGCATAATAAGGTGCTGCACGATCGGGTGGTGCTACTTACCCTGGAAACTACCCACACCCCCTACGTCAATGCCAGCAATCGTGCGGAATTGCACCCGATGAGCCAAGGCTTCAAACGTATCTTCTTGCGCTATGGTTTCATGGAAAGCCCGGACGTACCGGTCGCGTTGGCGCAATGCCAGCAATTTGGCGAACGCTTCAACATAATGGACACGACCTTTTACCTCTCCCGGGAATCCATTGTGCTAACCAGGACCCAGCACATGTGGCCGTTGCGCGCCCGCCTCTTTGCCTTCCTGATGAAGAATGCCACCAGTGCCAGCGATTTCTTCCAGATTCCGGCCAACCGTGTCGTCGAATTGGGGTCGCAACTGGTGATCTAAGGTGCCGTGCGGGTGACAAACCCTGCAAGGAAAGAGCCTCCGAGAAGCTATATTTCCCCTCGTCGATGTCCTGAAGCCGGATGGGGGTACAAACCCCATCCGGCGCCGTTTCGACAGTTTGGCATTTTTCTAGGAATAGACAGTGCCGAACTGTCCCGCTCGGAAATCTGCACTATTTGACGAGCGTTACCGGCACCTTGGTGCCATGAATGACGTCGGTCGTCACCGAGCCCATGAGGAGGTGGGTGAGCCCGGTCCGGCCATGGGTGCCCATGACAATGAGGTCGCAGTCATGCGCCTCGGCGTAGTGGGTGATGGCCGCGGCCACCTGGCCGTCACCAGCTAATACCTCAAAATGGTAGGGGATGCCGGAGGCGTCGAGTAGGTGGCGACAGGCCCGCAGTTCCTCCTCACCCTCGTGCCGCTGCATAGCGCCGATTTCCTCGGCGGTGAGGAAGCGGCGCACCTCCCATGACTCGATGGGAGGGCGGACGTGGAGCAGATGGATATCCGGGGGGGCTTCCTGGTGGGTCATCTTCAGGACATGCTCGACGGCCCGCGTCGCACTCTCAGATCCGTCAACGGGTAACAGGATTTTCATGGGGTTCAACACTCCGACGCCGGGAGTTGGGGGGCAATGAAGGCCTGGATGGGCTGGCAGGAGTGGATCCCCTGGCCCACCTGGCTTCTTGTCAAGGCTTTCGTGGGGGCGGCGTGGGGCTGCCACCCCAGGGTCAGCATCAAGGCGAGGAAGCCGACCACATAGGCCAGGGCTACATGCCAGCCGTGAGTCAGCCAAGCGCCGACCGACTTGGCCTGGGGATAAAGATTGGAGAGGGCTACGCCGGCGGAGCTGCCAAACCAGATCATGGAACCGCCGAAGCCCACCGCGTAGGCCAACATGCCCCAGTCAAAGCCGCCCTGTTTCAGTGCCAGGGCAGTCAGGGGAATATTGTCAAAGACCGCGGACACGAAGCCCAGGGACATTGCCGAGTACCAGGAGGCGGGGGGGAGACGTTCCACGGGCATCATGGAGGCGCACATCACCAGGGACAAAAGGAAGATACTGCCCTTCAGAGTTTCCGGCATCAGGCTCCACTCCGGGCGGCGGATGCCCTGGGTGGCGATGATGACGACCCAAACCGCCACACCGAGGAAGGGGAAACGATCTGCCAGGTCCTTGAAATGGAGATTGATCAGGACATTGGCGGAAATGGCGATCACCAGGATCATGACAACAATCCCGACCCGAGCCCAGTCCACCCGGGTACCTTCCGGTACCTCCCGCACGACCGGTTGATAGCGATGCTGCTGGATAGCGGCGGGGATGCCAAAGACCACCAAGGCTACCCCGGCCGCCATATAGGCATGGAAGACGTCCAAGGGGGCAATGCCAGAAATCCACATCATGGTCGTGGTCGTATCCCCTACTACGCTGCCAGAACCGCCGGCGTTAGAGGCGGCGACGATGGCGGCCAGAAAGCCGATATGGACCCGGTAGCGGAAGACCCCGGCGGCAATGGTGCCGCCGATGAGGGCAGCGGCGATGTTGTCCAGAAAGCTTGACAGCACAAAGATCATGACGAGCAAAACGAAGCCGCCGAGCCACCCCTCCGGCAGAAAACGCGGCAAGAGCTGGGGGATGTGACTGTCCTCGAAATGGCGGGCCAGCAAGGCGAAGCCGAGCAAGAGCCCGAGCAGATTGGCGAGCATCACCCACTCGTGTCCTAGATGGGCGACCAGCCCCCCCCACCCAGGCCCGGCGGTGAAGCCCGTAAATATCAGTTTGAAGGCGATGATGGTCGCCAGCCCGCCCACAGCGACCTGGAGGGTGTGGTTGTGGAATAGGGCGACGCCCAGCAGTGTCACCGCGAAGAGGATAAATTCTACGGGCGTGCAGAACTGGATCAGGTTGGGCTGGTAGCCCCCCTCGGTTGCGAGGAGGAGACTGGGGAGGAGTAGGAGGGCCAGGAGCGCGAACCCTAGTGGCACCCGTTTAACCCGTGAGTGTGGTTTGACCGACAGCGGGTAGGCCATAGCGTTGGGGACGAGGTGGGTAGTAACTAGGGTGGCAGGATCCGATGCGGCGGCTATTGTCTGGTGGGTTGGGAGAATCGTCATGCGATTAGGTCGGAACGCCCCGATGTTTTATGGAGTGGGTGAAATGCCTGAGGATGAGGATGAGGATGAGGGTGAGGGTGAGATGGCACTACATCATCCATAAAGGGTAATGCGCCAATTGTTATTATTTTTTCGGTGGGTATTTCAATGATGAGCGGGGGTTGCAAGTATATTTAGGTGCCTTGCTGATGGACTTCTCGCAAAGCTCCCTTGAGTCGGAACAACTCAACACATCCCTGTTATCCCATAAATTGACGGGACAATATGAGGAATCTGATTTCCCCTTGATGGGGTCCGGTGTGTCTGATTTTCGCGCTGGGCTGGCAGGGGTACAGCCTATGAGAGCTGAAAGCATTATGAAAGTAGGGACTAAAAGCTTATGGTGCATCTGCAACTATCTCATCAAGGCAGGAGGTGATTATTGGTTTGCGACTGGCACATGGTTGGGCTTACCGGGGACAGATTATTGTGACCAAGAGGGGCTGACCGGGTAATTCCAGCCAGAACTCCACCTTATCGACGTGGGTGCCGAGCAAATCCGCGGCATTATCTGCTCCCCCCGTGAATGAATCAACGTCGCCGATAGGTTGCTTACCCGCACAAGCCGGGATAATGTAGCTGCTTGCCGGGACCTCGGTGGCCAGGTCGCGTGTCCCCAATCACCCCGCTCCCAGAGGAGCCAGTAATGTCCTCATTTTCTTTCCTTCCCGGTCGGCAACCGAACGACCTGCTTGAGGCGGTGCGCAGGCTCTACCGCAGGCAGGCCTTCAGCGGCCTGCGGAAAATTCTGCCCAAGATTTATCCGTCCGATCTCGCCCAGATCCTGGATGGCTTTGAGGAGGATGATGCCCTTAAACTCTTCATGCTGATCGGGGCACCCGAGACTGCCGCGAGAACCCTGACCGAGCTCGCCCCTGATCTGCAGGCGCATATCCTGGCCCAAGGGGACTACGATCGTATGCTCCAGGTTCTGGAGCAATTGCCTCCCGACGACCGTACCGACATCCTTCGCCAACTCCCCTCCGAGGCAGCAAAGCGGTTCATGGGCGGGATGGATCGAGACATTTTGCGCGAAGTTGAGGACCTTCTGCAGTACCCATCGGATACCGCTGGGGGGATTATGACCTCCCAGTTTTTTGCCATCCCTGAGTCGGCCACGGTGCAGGATGCCATCGATGCGGTGCGTAAGCTCCCCACCTATGAGATGGTGTTCTATCTGTACGTGCTTGACGAAAACGAACGGCTGGTAGGTGTCAGTTCTCTGCGCCAGTTGATCCTGGCCGACCCGGATCAAACGCTTGGCCAGATTATGAATTCCCGCGCGGTGCGAGTCAGCACGGATACCCCCCGCGCTGAGATCGCGGATCTGGTTAAGCGTTATCGGTTGCTTGCCCTGCCCGTGGTTGACGACATGGATGTATTGGTCGGCATCGTCACCGTCGATGACGTCATCGATGCCATTGAGGAAGAGGTCAGCGACGATATGCTCCGGATGGCGGGCACCCATAGCGCTGAGGAATTCGTATCGGAATCCTTTTTCCGTTCCTTCTGGGGGCGCCTGCCTTGGTTGGTCGCCGCCTTGATCGGCGGACTGATCGCCAGTGGGATCATCGACTACTATTTCCACCGGCTGCTCGGTGAATCTGTTCTGGCGAACGCCTCCCCCGAGGAAATCATCCTCACCCTGGTACTCGCCCTGACCGCCTTTCTGCCGATCGTCATGAGCGTTGCCAGTAGCGTGGGCACCGTCTCGGCGACGGTGACGGTACATGGGCTGTCCACTGGCTCCATCAAGCTGGGTAACCCTCTGCCTTTGCTCGCGAAGGAACTCGGAACCGGTCTCTTGCTCGGCGCTTGTTATGGCGCTATCACCGCCCTCGCGGCCTGGTGGCTATTTGACGACATCGCCGCTGGCGTGGTGATCAGCAGAACCGTGGGCATTACCGTTTGGCTTAACATCAGCATGGCCTCCTTGATCGGCCCCGGTCTGCCTCTGCTCTTCCAGTGGTTGCGCAAGGAACCAACCTCCATCACCGGGCCCTACCTGGGGAGCCTACTTGATGTCTTGGCGGTCTTGAACTATTTCCTCATCGCGCAACTCTTCCTTCCTACCTAGGGATGGGGTGCAAACATGCCTCAGGCTTCCCCTGGATACCCTCCCGCCCCCGCCCGCACACTGCCGCCGGCACGCTCGGTGGGGGGCTCGGCCTACGCCCTTTTACTTGATCGTAAGGGCGGCGGTCGGGAGATCAGTTGGCAGCAGGTGCGCCGCTGGACCCCCGAGGAGGGGATCCTCTGGCTGGTTGGCCGACCTGATGGGGAAGAGACCCAACGCTGGCTGCGGATCGAGAGTGGCATAGACCCGGATGCCGTGCGCCTGCTGCTGCGCACCGACAATCGGCCTACCTGCCTTTCGCAAAAGGGCGAGGGGTTGGTGTTGAGTCTGCGGGGGGGTGGGCTAGGTCCAGATCCACAGCCAGAGCTACTCTGCGCCAATATCTGGGCCGACCCCAATCGAGTCGTTGTGTTGCGGCCAGCGGCGGTTCTGGCCTTTAGCACCATCCGCGCCGACCTCAAGAACCAGCAGGGGCCCCTTAGCACCGGTGAACTGCTGGTCGAGGTGATCCAGGGTTGGACCTCCCGTATTGAACAGATCCTATTTGGGATAGATCGAGCCGTCGATGACATGGAAGATCACGTTCTCATGGACCCCGATGCCGATCTACAGCAAGAACTCACCAGCCTGCGCCAGCGTATGATCCATTTGGGCCGCCATCTGGCCCCCCAGGCGGAGGCCCTGTTCGCGCTACAGAGAGAACGCTCCCCTTGGTTAGAAGCCGAGCACCGCGACCGAATTCGCGAGGAAAATCATCGCGCTCACCAATTTGTGGCCGAGTTGGATTCCTCCCGCGAGCAAGCGGCGCTTATTCAGGACGAAATACGGCACAGCCAGAGTCGAAAGCTCAATGAGACGATGAAAATCGTCGCGGTCTTCACCGCATACCTGATGCCGATTACGGCCATCACCGGGTTGCTGGGTACTAACCTAGAGGGGATACCTGGCCAGGCGGGCGGTGAGTATCCCTGGGCCTTCTCCCTCGAGGTCGTCGCCCTCCTCGGCGTCATGGCTGTCAGCTACTTCATCTTCAAAAAGAAAAAGTGGTTTGATTGATACTACCAGTAAGCCAATGCGGCAGGCTTCAGTACAAAAAAGCCCCGGAAGCGGGGCTTTTTTGACAGGGCGTGGAAGTCGTTGTTTCAGCTTCCAAAGAACTGATCCTGGCTCTTAACAGTTTGGACCGTAACCACGGAACCCTGCGACTGGGCGATGGACGGCTGGTCATTTTCAGAGACCACGACGCCAGTTGAGACACCACCGATGACCAGAGCGATAGCAGCGATAACACCTAACATTTTCTTCTCCTAAGGGGGAGTGGGGTTGGATTGAGAGTTAGTATATCAGTGTATTCTAATATGGCAAGACTCAAAATGTTACGCTTTGTTACCGCTGCCGCGGAGCCACCTCTATCATTCCGACCCCCATTGGGCCGGCGGTAATGGAGAGATCCGCAGCGGCTTATTTTTCCCGCAAGCTCCCGCCCGTGCGCAACTGCTCGGTGAGCTTTTCAAACTCGCGTTGCATCTCCAGGTTGCGGAAGGGCCGTGGCTTGGGGACCTGGCGGCTGATGAGGCCGTCCAGAAGCTTGCGGCTGGCCTTGACGATACCGACCAGTTCACCGGAGACGCGCACGGTCTCGTAGGTATTCCAGGCGGTGGCAATGTCGGTTTCCAGGGCGACGCGGGCGGCGGTAATCTGACGGCCTTGTTCATCGAGGTATTGGCGGTAAACCCCCGCTGCCTCGATGGTCAGGCGCTGTGCTTCGAGATTCGCGACCAGGATTTCCCGCTTATCCGGGGCTTCCTTGAGGAGAGCCTGGGTCTGGCCGGAGAGTTCCCTGGCGCGTTGGGCAATGGCGTCGATGCGGGGGATGTAGTTGTTGGTGATGGCCAGTTCCACCTGGAGGTGCATCTGGCGCAGACTTTTGAGCAGGACGACGTAAAGGCCGTAGTAACGCCGCGCGCTTTGCAGGTCCTCGCCGCTCTCTTCCACCAAACGTTCGAGCTGGCCGGTGATAGCCTTGATGTTGTCGAAGAGGATGCCGAGGTCAATGAGATTGTCGCCGACAACGGTGGAGAGCATGAAATCCAGTTGATCGTCGCTCAATTCCAGGCCCATGGCCCGCAGTTCGGCGGCGAATGCATGCTTGACGCCCTCCAGGTCCGCCTCGTAACGGGCGATGTCGGCCTGGCGGTCGGCGATGGCCTCGTCATAGTCACCGACCGTCTTCTTGACCAGGGAGTCCGAGGGGGCGGAGACGCGCTGGCGGCGATACTCGGCTAGGTCCTTACGGGCGTTGGCGATCTCCTGCTGGAGGACGCGGATGCGCTGCCGATGGTCCTGGGTACTGGAGGTGGAGAGAATGGCGACCGCCTGGTCGAGAAGTTGGTCGATTTCCACCTGATTGCTGGCTTGATCGTCACCAAACCAACGGCTCTTCGGTAGGGTAGCCTGGCGTTCCTGGAGGGCGAGCGTCTCCTCAAGAGTCGGCAGGACGCCATCCCAGAGGCGCGCGAAGTTGGCTTGGGGGTCGGGCTCCAGGTAACGCCGGGTAGTATCCCAGGCGGCGCCGGCGGTCTTTTTGGAGCCCTGCCAGAGGGTCTCGGCACCCTGCTGGGAGCCTTCGAACCAGTGTCCGGCGCTAGCCTTGGTATCGCGCCAGAGATTCCCAGCCGTGCCCAGGGATTTGTCCCAGAGGGTGGGCTCCGATGATCCAGGTATCTGGTTTGGCGCGGCGGGGGGGGACGCGGGGACGGTAGCTGGGGCCGTGGCGGAATTCTGGTTTGGGGTCTGGGCCTGGGCGGGGGTGAGGAGGCTCTGAACCCCAAGGGCTAAGGCCAGGAGCGATCCAAAAATTAAAGGGTGCATGGTGGAACTCCATGACCCCGCCAGTCAGAGCGGGGCGGGGGAGGGCGGATGTTCAGGATTCGGCCATAATCTACATCAAGATACCTGCCGCGGCGCGAGAGATGGGACCAGATGTGGGAAAAATTGAGCTTGTTGCTTCTACTCATCGCCGCTAACGGGGCGCCGATCCTGCTGGCCTGGGCCCTGGGCCCACGGTGGAACTGGCCTCTGGATGGCGGTCAGATGTACCCAGACGGCCACCGCCTGCTGGGTGGGCACACCACCCTGCGGGGCCTGGTGATAGCGGTTTCGGCGACCATGATATTGGCCGGCCTGCTCGGCCTGGGCGCTGGCCTTGGAGCCCTGATTGGCCTGCTGGCGATGGTAGGAGATGCCTTGTCGAGCTTCGTCAAGCGCCGCCTGGGGCTCAAACCCGGTGATAAGGCCACCGGTCTGGATCAGATCCCAGAATCCCTGTTGCCCCTGGTTGTGGTGGCCGGGCATTACGGCCTGGGGTGGCTGGACCTGGCCCTGATGGTGGCCACCTTCACCCTCCTCGACATGGCGGTGTCCGGTCCCCTCTACCGGTTGCGTCTGCGGCGGCGACCATATTGATACTAGGGGCCTTTGCCGTCCGGCTCCCTTGGCCTGCTTCTCTTGCGGAGGCAAACCCCTGAGAAATGGCCACACTCAGGAAGAGCTGGGGAAAAGTCCTGCGGGCAAACCAGGTGCCAAGCCTTATGGCGTTACCTTCCAGAGGATCAATGAGATGGTGTCGGGTGGTTTCTCTGAGAAGGGGGAAAACGCCTGGACTCCGAACAATTGACACCCTGGATGCAGTCTGCGGCGCGGGCTTCACCATCGTCATGCTGATTGGCAGGCACCTCCCACCACACAAACATGCTCGGTCCTATGAACTCTCCTCAGTAAAGGGCGCTCAGCATCTTGGCCCGATAGGCGGAGACTAGGGGTCCCTCACCGCCGAGAAGATCGAAAATGAGGATCATGGCCTTGCGGGCGGCGTCGTCGCCGTAGGCGCGGTCGCGCTTAAGCAGGACGAGGAGCCCGGCCAGGGCGGCTTCGAGATCACCGTTGACGGCCTGCCAGGCGGCGAGCAGGTAGCTGGCCTCACTGTCCCTGGGATTGGCGGCGAGACGGGCGGCCAGTTCAGACTCAGGCGGGGCGGTTGCTACCAGGTTGGCGAAGCGGAGTTGTCCGCGCAGGGCGAGAACCTCCGGATCCTTGACCAGTTCGAGGGGAACCCGATCAAGCAACGCCTCGGCGCCCTGGGTGTCGCCGCTGGCGGCCTTGATCTGGACCTCGGCGAGGAAGAGGCGGGGATTGTCGGGATCCTGGGCCCGGGCCTGATCCAGTTCGGACTGGGCACCGGCCAGGTCACCCAGGATCAGGCGGTCCGTGATCGCGTCGAGCAGGGGGTCGGACTCACGCGGCAGGTGGGGTTCCAGGAAGGCCCGGATCTGGGCCTCGGGGAGGGCCCCCATGAATTGATCGACGGGCCGCCCATCCTTGAAGAGCTGGACCGTGGGCAGGCTGCGGATGCCAAACTGGGCGGCGAGGGCCTGATCCTCCTCGGTATTGAGCTTGGCGACCAGGAGGCGACCGCCGTATTCGTCCGCCAACTTGGCGAGGATGGGCATGAGGGCGCGGCAGGGGGCGCACCAGTCGGCCCAGAAATCCACCAGCACTGGGCGGTCATAGGAGCCCTCAAGCACCACTTGTTGGAAGTTTTGCGCCGTGACGGCGACCAGATAGGGTGAGTTGGCCATGGCGCCGTCCTCCTGATAATGAGTGGTTGGAATTGGTTGGGAAGACCGTAGATAGGCCTGGAAACCCGGCGATTCAAGCCGGCCGGGTCCGGGGTCACCCGCCCCCGGTACTGGAGGTCAATTTTTCTCAAGGAGTCTAGCCTAATGACCCAAGCTGTTCACATTGTCTGTCCCCGTTGCGACGCGGTTAATCGGGTGCCCCCGGAGCGCATTGCCGAGGACGCCAAGTGCGGTAAGTGCCGTGCCCCTCTCTTTGCCGGTGCCCCTCTGGCCCTGGATGAGGGGCGTTTCGCCAAGCACCTGGGGCGGAGCGATCTGCCGCTGGTGGTGGATTTCTGGGCGCCCTGGTGCGCACCTTGTCGCGCCATGGCACCGGCCTTTGAAGCCGTGGCCCGGCGCATCGAGCCTAAGGCGCGGCTGATCAAGGTGAACACGGAGGAGGCCCAGGGCCTGGCGACGCGGCTGGGTATCCGCAGTATCCCGACTCTGGTAGTTTTTCGCGGCGGTCGGGAGGTGGCGCGTACCTCGGGGGCCATGGACGCCGCGGCGCTGGAAAACTGGATTCGCCGCTCCCTGTGAGCAAGGGAAGCCATCGGCGGATTGCTGCATGTAGATGCCGGAAAATTGCCTGGCATCCTGGCGGCGGATGGACAGCGCCAGGGGAATAACTTAGAATTTGGGCCGTTCGAGGTGCCTGGCCCCAGCAATTCTGGTCAACCTCGTCCTCACGCCTTCGTGCACCGTCGCACGAGCCTGGCCGCTTTCCCGCATCGCGCGTCCTTGTGAATTTAGCGCCCCTTGGCGCCTTATGTTCCCGCGGCCCTCCGGCCGGGACGCGGGCTGGCTGAACTCGGAGATGACCTTGAGAAAGCCCGCGGTTCTCGTTTTGGAAGACGGCTCTGTCTTTCGCGGCCTGTCCATCGGCGCCGAGACCCAGAGTGTCGGCGAGGTGGTCTTCAATACGGCCATGACTGGCTATCAGGAGATCCTTACCGATCCCTCCTACCGCCGCCAGTTGGTGACCCTGACCTATCCCCACATCGGCAACACCGGTGTCAATCCCGAGGACGAGGAGTCCCCCGCCATACAGGCCGCCGGGCTTGTGATCCGCGACCTACCGCCGCGGGCAAGCAATTGGCGCCAGCGCGAGCGCCTGGATGACTATCTCCTGCGTCAAAAGGTGCCGGGTATCGCCGATATCGACACCCGCCGGCTGACCCGCATCCTGCGCGAAAAGGGTGCCCAGAATGGTTGTCTCCAGGCGGGCGAGGCCATCGACGAGGCGGTGGCCTTGGCGTCGGCCCGGGCCTTTGCCGGCCTCAAAGGCATGGACCTGGCCCAGGAGGTGACGACGGACAGAGCCTATGAGTGGGAACAGGGTGTCTGGAGTCTGGAGGAGGGCGTGACGATCGCGAGCAGGGATCCCGACCGCTGCCCTTACTGGGTCGTGGCCTATGATTACGGCATCAAGCGCAACATTCTACGCATGCTGGTGGAACGTGGCTGCCGGGTGACGGTGGTACCGGCCAAGACGCCAGCGGCGGAGGTGCTGGCCCTCCAGCCCGACGGTGTCTTCCTTTCCAACGGCCCGGGTGATCCGGAGCCCTGCGATTACGCTATCCAGGCCATTGGGGAACTGCTCGAAACTGGTATCCCCATCTTTGGGATCTGTCTCGGCCACCAACTGCTGGGATTGGCCTGCGGAGCCCGTACCCTGAAGATGAAATTTGGCCATCATGGCGCTAACCACCCGGTTCAGGATCTGGTTACCCGGCGGGTCATGATCAGCAGCCAGAATCACGGTTTTGCGGTGGACGAGGCGAGCCTGCCCCACACCCTGGAGCCAACCCACCGGTCTCTTTTCGATGGTTCCCTGCAAGGAATCCATCACCGCGAGCGACCGGCCTTTGGTTTCCAGGGGCATCCGGAGGCCAGTCCGGGGCCCCATGACGTATCGCCCGTGTTTGATCATTTCATCGACCTGATCCGTGCCCATCGGTCCTAGCCAGCCCTGCCCAGCCAGAGGGGCGGTATTAATCGACTGGCAGGTTGGGTTAAGTTCGCAAGGCGGCCTTATCCGCCCACCCGGAGGTGCCGGGATGGGGCCAAATCCCTGACCCTATCACTAGCAGGGTTCCCAGCACAGTGGTCTCAAGGGGGCCTATACCCTGGCCAAGATGCTATCACTAGCCTGTAAAGAATATGCCCAAGCGTACAGACATCCAGAGCATTCTCATTATCGGGGCCGGCCCCATCGTCATCGGCCAGGCCTGCGAATTCGACTACTCGGGGGCCCAGGCCTGTAAGGCCCTACGCGAAGAGGGCTACCGGGTCGTGCTGGTCAACTCCAATCCGGCCACTATCATGACCGACCCGGAGATGGCGGATGCCACTTACATCGAGCCCATCACCTGGAAGACCCTGGAGCGCATCATTGAACGTGAACGCCCGGATGCCCTACTGCCGACCATGGGGGGGCAGACGGCCCTTAACACCGCCCTGGACCTGGTCCGCCACGGCGTTCTGGAGCAATACGGCATCGAGCTGATCGGCGCATCCCGCGAGGCTATCGACATGGCCGAGGATCGCGATCTGTTCCGTAAGGCTATGCGTCGCATCGGCCTGAATATGCCGCGCTCGGCCATCGCCCACAGCCTGGAGGAGGCCATCCAGGTCCAGGCCCAGATTGGCTACCCAGCCATCATCCGGCCTTCCTTTACCATGGGTGGCAGCGGCGGTGGTATCGCCTATAACCGGGAGGAATTTGAGACCATCTGCCTGCGTGGCCTGGATATGTCCCCCACCAGCGAGTTGCTGATCGAAGAATCTGCCTTGGGCTGGAAGGAATTCGAGATGGAGGTGGTGCGCGATCGCGCCGACAATTGCATCATCGTCTGTTCCATAGAAAACCTGGACCCCATGGGGGTCCATACCGGGGATTCCATCACGGTGGCGCCGGCCCAGACCCTGACTGACAAGGAATACCAGATCATGCGCGATGCCTCCATCGCCGTGCTGCGGGAGATCGGCGTCGATACAGGCGGCTCCAACGTCCAGTTCGCCATCAACCCGGTCGACGGACGCATGATCATCATCGAGATGAACCCGCGCGTCTCCCGGTCCTCGGCTCTGGCCTCCAAGGCCACCGGCTTCCCCATCGCCAAGGTGGCGGCCAAACTGGCGGTGGGCTACACCCTCGATGAATTGAAAAACGACATCACGGGCGGCGCTACCCCGGCCTCCTTCGAGCCGAGCATCGATTATGTGGTGACCAAGGTTCCGCGCTTCACCTTCGAGAAATTCCCCCTGGCGGACCCGCGCCTCACTACCCAGATGAAGTCGGTGGGCGAGGTCATGGCCATTGGCCGGACCTTTCAGGAGTCCCTGCAAAAGGCCTTGCGCGGGCTGGAGACGGACAAGTACGGCCTTGACGAGGTGCTGGATTTGACGGAGCCCGATGCCCTGACCCGGTTGCGCCAGGAGTTGCGCCAGCCCGGGGCCGAACGCATCTTCTATCTAGCCGATGGCTTCCGTGCCGGTTTCACGATCCAGGAACTCTTTGACCTTACCGCCATCGATCCCTGGTTTTTGGCCCAGATCCAGGAACTGGTAACCCTGGAGGCCGAGATCCGCGTCGAGGGTTACCCGGGTCTGACCTGCGAGCGCCTGCGCTTCCTCAAGCGCAAGGGTTTTGCCGATCGCCGCCTGGGTCGGTTGGCGGCTTGCGGCGAGCAGGCCATTCGCGATCGGCGCCATGCCCTGGGTATTCGCCCCGTCTTTAAGCGAGTGGATACCTGTGCCGCCGAGTTTGCCGCCAGTACCGCCTATCTCTACTCTACTTACGAAGAGGAATGCGAGGCAAACCCCACGGACCGTCAGAAAATCATGGTCCTGGGCGGCGGGCCCAACCGCATCGGTCAAGGCATCGAGTTCGACTACTGCTGTGTTCACGCCGCCCTCGCCCTACGCGAAGATGGCTACGAGACCATTATGGTCAATTGCAATCCGGAGACGGTCTCCACCGATTATGACACCTCCGACCGCCTTTATTTCGAACCCCTGACCCTGGAGGATGTGCTGGAGATTGTCGATAAGGAGCAACCTTTCGGCGTCATCGTCCAGTTCGGCGGTCAGACCCCCCTGAAGCTGGCGAGGGCGCTGGAGGCCGCTGGCGTACCCATCATTGGCACCAGCCCGGACTCCATCGACCTGGCCGAGGATCGCGAGCGCTTCCAGGGCTTGGTACGGCAACTGGGCCTGCTCCAGCCGCCCAACACCACCGCCCGCAGCGAGCATGACGCCATTGCCCAGGCCGCCAGTATCGGCTACCCATTGGTGGTGCGCCCCTCCTATGTCCTGGGTGGCCGGGCCATGGAGATCGTTTATGACGCCCCTGATCTCAAGCGCTATATGCGTGACGCGGTCAAGGTCTCCCACGAGTCGCCGGTGCTGCTGGATCGCTTCCTGGACGACGCCATCGAGGTAGATGTGGACGCCATCTGCGATGGCGAAACCGTCCTCATTGGCGGCATCATGGAGCACATCGAACAGGCCGGCGTCCATTCCGGTGACTCCGCCTGCTCCTTGCCACCCTATACCCTGTCCCCGGCGATACAGGATCGGATGCGCGAGCAAATGACCCAGATGGGTCATGCCCTCAAGGTGGTGGGCCTGATGAATGCCCAGTTCGCCATCAAAGACGATGAGGTCTATATCCTGGAGGTCAATCCGCGTGCCTCGCGCACCGTGCCCTTCGTCTCCAAGGCCATTGGGGTGCCCCTGGCCAAGGTGGCGGCTCGCTGCATGGTGGGTCGGACCCTGGCCCAGCAGGACTGTGCCAATGAATTGATGCCAAAACACTATTTTGTCAAGGAGGCCGTCTTCCCCTTCATTAAGTTCCCGGGCGTGGATACGGTCCTGGGTCCGGAGATGAAATCGACGGGGGAGGTCATGGGCGTGGGCGAGACCTTTGGGGAGGCCTTCGGCAAGGCCCAGTTGGGTGCAGGTACTAGGCTGCCGGCCAAAGGCAAGGCTCTGTTGAGCGTGCGCGAGGCCGACAAGCGCCGCCTGGTGTCCGTCGCCCGGAACCTGGTCGATCTGGGCTTTCAGCTTTACGGCACCCACGGTACGGCGGAGGTGGTGCGTGCGGCGGGAATCCCCTGTGTGCGGGTCAACAAGGTTTTCGAGGGTCGGCCTCACATCGTTGATATCATCAAAAACAACGAGATCAGTTTTATCGTCAACACGACGGAGGGAGCCAAGGCCATCGTCGATTCCGCCGCCATCCGTCGGGCCGCGCTCCAACATAAGGTGAGTTATACCACCACGATCGCCGGAGCCGAGGCTACCTGTCTGGCCTTGCGGCACGGAGCCGCCCTGGCGGTGAATCGGTTGCAGGAACTTAACTGATATCCCCGGTGCTGGCTCTGCCGGCATCGGGACCTAATGAGAGGTCGCGTGGGCGGCCCGGTTTTTTGATGAGGACACCACCATGAGCAAAGTCCCCCTCACCGCCAGGGGCGCGGAGAAACTGCGCGAGGAACTGGAGCGGCTCAAGCGCATCGAGCGCCCGCGCGTCATTGAGGCCATCGCGGAAGCTCGCGCCCACGGCGATCTCAAGGAGAACGCCGAATACCATGCCGCCCGCGAGCAGCAGAGCTTCATCGAGGGCCGCATCAAGGATATCGAGAGCAAGCTGTCTCACGCCCATATCATCGATATCACGCAGCTAGCGACGGATGGCCGCATCGTCTTCGGTGCCACGGCCATCGTATTGGAACTGGACAAGGATGAAACGGAGCACAGCTTCCAGATTGTCGGCGATGATGAGGCCGACCTGGCCCTTGGTATGATCTCCATCAGTTCCCCTATCGCCCGAGCCCTGATTGGCAAACGCGAGGGCGACACGGCCACCGTGGACGCCCCGGGGGGGCTGCGTGAGTTCGAGATCCTGGAGGTACGTTACGGCTGATCGGGCCAAGCCGATGGCGGATTCTTGGTTTGCGCGCCATCACAGGCCCCATTATTCTGTTCGGATTCGATTCGTTATGCTTGGAGGCCTCTTGCATGGCTGCCCAGACCCTTTATGACAAATTGTGGGACGAGCACCTCGTCCGCTACGATGAGGATGGCACGGCGCTCCTCTACATCGACCGCCAGTTGGTCCACGAGGTCACCTCCCCCCAGGCCTTCGCCGGGTTGCGCCTGGCCGGACGCCAACCCTGGCGGGTTGCAGCCAATCTGGCAGTCCCTGATCACAATGTCCCCACCAGGGATCGCGACCAAGGCATCGTGGATCCCGTCTCGCGCCTCCAGGTCGAAACCCTGGGGCGTAACTGCATCGAATTCGGCATCACCGAGTTCGGCATGGGGGATCCCCGCCAGGGCATAGTCCACGTCATGGGGCCGGAGCAGGGTTTCACCCAGCCGGGCATGACCATTGTCTGCGGCGACTCCCATACCTCGACCCATGGTGCCTTTGGAGCCCTGGCCTTTGGCATCGGCACCTCGGAGGTGGAGCATGTTCTGGCAACCCAGTGCCTGCTGCAGCGCAAGGCCAAGACGATGCTGGTGAGCGTCGATGGCAAGCTGGGGCAGGGTGTCACCGCCAAAGACATCGTCCTGGCCATCATTGGCGAGATCGGCACCGCTGGGGGCACGGGTTATGTCATCGAGTTTGGCGGTGAGGCCATTCGCGCGCTATCCATGGAGGGCCGCATGACGGTCTGCAACATGACCATCGAGGCGGGCGCCCGCGCCGGCTTGGTGGCCGTGGACGAGAAGACCATCGAGTATGTTCGCGGCCGGCCCTTTTCTCCCCAAGGCGAACTCTTCGACCAGGCGGCCGCCCACTGGCGGACCCTGGTTAGCGACCCGGGGGCTCCGTTCGACCGGGTGGTCCACCTGGATGCGGGGGTCCTCAAGCCCCAGGTGACCTGGGGCACCTCGCCCGAGATGGTGGTGGCTATTGACGAGCGGGTCCCTAATCCCACCGCCGAGCCCGACCCGACCAAGGCTGCGGGTATGCGCCGCGCCCTGGAGTACATGGGTCTGGAGGCTGGAACGCCGATCACTGAAATTCGGCCGGATAAGATTTTCATCGGTTCCTGCACCAATTCCCGTATCGAGGATCTGCGTGCCGCGGCTGCGGTGGTCAAGGGCCGCCAGGTGGCCGCCAGTATCAAGCTGGCCCTGGTGGTGCCGGGCTCGGGCCCGGTTAAGGAACAGGCCGAGGACGAGGGCCTGGATGCCATTTTCCGCGCCGCCGGTTTCGAGTGGCGCGACCCGGGTTGCTCCATGTGTCTGGCCATGAATGCCGACCGCCTGGAGCCGGGCGAGCGCTGTGCCTCCACCTCCAACCGCAACTTCGAGGGCCGGCAGGGGCAGGGTGGGCGCACCCATCTGGTGAGCCCGGCCATGGCCGCCGCCGCCGCGGTGACCGGACACTTCGTGGACGCGAGGACCCTGTAAATGGAAAAATTCGCCGATTTCACCGGCAAGGTCTGTCCCCTGGATCGGGCTAATGTTGATACCGACGCCATCATCCCCAAGCAGTTCCTCAAGAGCATCGAACGGACCGGCTTCGGCCCCAACCTGTTCGACGAGTGGCGCTATCTGGATCAGGGCGAGCCTGGGCGGGATTGCACCAACCGTCCGCTCAACAAGGATTTTGTCCTCAATGACCCGCGCTATGCTGGTGCCAGTATCCTGCTGACCCGGGAAAACTTTGGTTGTGGCTCTTCCCGCGAGCATGCCCCCTGGGCCTTGATGGATTACGGCTTCCGCGTCATTCTGGCCCCCAGTTTCGCTGACATCTTTTTCAATAATTGTTTCAAGAACGGCATCCTGCCCATCGTCCTCGACGCGGCCAGGATCGAGGGGCTCTTCGCCCAGGCCAATGGCCCCCAGGCCCTGGAGATCGAGGTGGATCTGCTGGGCCAGACCCTGACGCCAGTGGGGGGCCAGGCCTTCCCCTTTGACATGGACCCCTTCCATAAGGAATGCCTCCACAAGGGCCTGGACGACATCGGCCTGACGCTTAATCACGTTGACGGCATTCGGGCTTATGAGGAACGGCGCCGGCGCGAGACGCCCTGGTTGTTCACTTAGATGCGCCTTGCCAGCCGCATCTGCGGAATCCCATTCACCCTAAGTGCTAACCCCATCATTTCACAAGGCAACGAGATACGTGAGCAAGAAGATTCTAATCCTGCCGGGCGACGGCATAGGTCCTGAGATCGTCACTGAGGCGGTCAAGGTTCTGGCCTGTTTGCGCGACGATTATGGCCTGGACATTGTCATGGACGAGGCCTTGGTGGGCGGCGCGGCAATAGACGCCACCGGTGTCCCCTTGCCGGAGGCGACCCTGGAACTGGCCAGGGAGGCCGATGCCGTCCTCCTCGGTGCCGTGGGAGGGCCCAAATGGGAGCCCCTGCCTATCGCCATCCGGCCAGAAAAGGGCCTTCTCGGCCTACGCGCGGGTCTCGGTCTCTTCGCTAACCTACGTCCAGCCATCCTCTATCCGCAGTTGGCCGCGGCCTCCTCCCTGCGTCCTGAGGTCGTCTCCGGGCTGGACATCGTTATCGTTCGCGAGCTGACCGGAGACATCTACTTTGGTCAGCCGCGTGGCACCCATGTCGGCGAGGATGGTCAGCGTGTTGGCGTCAACACCATGATCTACAGCGAGTCGGAGATTCGTCGTATCTGTCGCGTCGCCTTTGACATCGCCCGTAAGCGCGGCAAACGCCTCTGCTCGGTAGATAAGGCCAACGTCCTGGAATGCACCGAGCTTTGGCGGGAGGTGGCGACCGAGGTAGGCGCCGAGTATCCGGACGTGGTCCTGAGCCACATGTACGTCGATAACTGCGCCATGCAACTGGTGCGTAACCCTAAGCAATTCGATGTCATCGTTACCGGCAATATCTTCGGGGACATCCTCTCCGACGAGGCCTCCATGCTCACGGGCTCCATCGGCATGCTCCCCTCGGCATCGCTGGATGAGCAGGGTAAGGGCATGTACGAGCCCATCCATGGCTCGGCCCCGGACATCGCCGGCCAGGGCGTGGCCAATCCGCTGGCCACCATCCTGTCCCTAGCCATGATGTTGCGTTATTCCTTGGGGGATGCAGCCGGGGCCGGGCGGATCGAGCGGGCGGTGATGCAGGTCCTCGATCAAGGGTTGCGGACAGCGGATATTATGTCCACGGGTATGCGTCGTGTTGGCACGTCGGCCATGGGCGACGCCGTCGTGGCAGCCCTGGCTGGGGAGTGAGTTCGTTATGAATCGAGTCGGATTTATCGGCTGGCGTGGTATGGTGGGATCGGTCCTCATGGGCCGGATGCTGGAGGAGAATGACTTCGCGATCATCCCCGAGCCCATCTTCTTCACCACCTCCCAGGCGGGCCAGCCCGGCCCGGATGTCGGTCAGGGCAGTGTGCCCTTGCGGGATGCCTCGGACCTCGAGGCCCTGGCGGCCATGGATATCATCGTCACCTGTCAGGGGGGCGACTACACCAAGGCGGTCTATCCCAAGCTACGTGCCGCCGGTTGGCAGGGCTACTGGATCGACGCCGCCTCCAGCCTGCGCATGGAGCGGGACAGCACCATCATCCTCGACCCGGTGAACCTGGACGTCATCGAGGCGGCCCTGGCCGCCGGCAAACGCGACTTCATTGGTGGTAACTGTACCGTTAGCCTGATGCTCATGGCCATTGGCGGCCTCTTCCGTCATGACCTGGTGGAGTGGGTCACCTCCATGACCTACCAGGCTGCCTCTGGGGCTGGCGCCAAGAATATGCGCGAACTCCTCTCCCAGATGGGTGCCCTGCACGCCAGCTACGCCGATCGACTGGCGGACCCGGCCTCGGCCATCCTGGAGATCGACCAGGTGGTCACCGAGACCATGCGTGGTTGCGACTTCCCGACGGAAAACTTCGGCGCCCCCCTGGCCGGCAGCCTGATTCCCTGGATCGACACCCCGCTCCAGAATGGCCAGAGCCGCGAGGAGTGGAAGGGCCTGGTGGAGACCAATAAGATCCTCGGCCGCCAGGACAACCCCATCCCTATCGACGGTACCTGTGTGCGCATCGGTGCCATGCGCTGCCATAGTCAGGGCCTGGTCATCAAGCTGAGGCAGAAGGCCCCGCTGGATGAACTGGTGGCGATGATTGCCGGCGCCAACGACTGGGTCAAGGTCATCCCCAACGAGCGCCCGGCTACTGTCGCCGGTCTGTCCCCCGCCGCCGTTACCGGTACCCTGACGGTGCCCGTTGGCCGGCTGCGCAAGCTGAACCTGGGCGATGACTATCTGAACGCCTTCACCGTCGGCGACCAGTTGCTCTGGGGCGCTGCCGAGCCGTTGCGCCGCATGCTGCGGCTCCTGCGGCAGGGCTGAGGTTATTTTGGTCGCGGGTGGCGCGACATCAAGGGCCGGTGGGGATGCGCAACCCCGCCGGCCCCAGGCTCGTGACTGACCTATGCCCATACAGCGCCGATTGAAATGGACCTTCGCCCTCGCCCTGGTCCTGCTGCCGGGCCTCTCCTGGGCCCTGGGGTTGGGCGGCATCCGCAGCTACTCGGCCCTCAACGAACCCTTCCTGGGTCTTATCGAGCTTAATGGCGCCGCCCCGGAGGAACTGGATGCGGTTAAGGTGATTTTGGCCTCCGAGGCCGAGTTTACCAAGGCTGGCTCCCCGCGCCCCGATTTCCTGACCGGCCTGGTCTTCGTCCCCGAGGTCTCCACCGAGGGCAAGGTCCAGGTGCGGGTCACCAGTCCCAAGCCCATTCGCGAGCCCTACCTGGACTTTTTGGTTGAGGTCACCTCGCCCAAAGGGCGCCTGGTTAAGGGCTACACAGTTCTGCTCGATCCCCCGACGACCCGGCATCGGCCGCCGCCGCAGGTGATGACGCCCAAGGCCGTATCCCCCGTGTCAGCACCCATCTCTACGCTGGTCACGCCCTCGGTTGCCCCCCCGGTCCGGCCACCGGTCACCGGGGGGGAGCATGCGGCCAGTCCCTCGCCCCAGGCCCCGGTGAACGCCCTTGGTCCCACCCTTTCGCCCCCGGCTGGCTATCCCCTGCGTTATGGCCCAGTGCCCTCTGGAGCCAACCTCTCCAACGTGGCCCGGCGCATGGCGCCCGAGGGCGCGAGCCAGGCCCAGACGGCCCTGGCCATCTATCGCGCCAATCCCCAGGCCTTCAGTGGCGGGAATATCAACAAACTCAAGGCCGGTGCGCGCCTGGAGATTCCGCACCCTTATCTGATCTTCGCCTATGACGCGGAGACGGCCAAGCAACAATTCCTGGCCGCCCAGCGCCAACAGCCGTTACCCCCCCTACCGGCGGCTCTCCAGGACGGGGCCCAGGGTCCTGGACTGGAGCCCATTCAGAATCGGCTGGAGATCGCTACCCGAGAGCCGGGGCCAGTCGGCGAGGGCATAGCCAAGATCCCGGTGTTGCCGTCCCAGCCTCCGCCTGGGTCTCGCTTGCAGTCCGAGCCTGATCCCGCCAGATCCCCAACCCTGGCGCCCGAACTCGCTCTGGTCGAGCGTGAGATCCTGCTGGTACGGGAGATGGCCGAGAGCGGTCGCCAGGAGACGGCGGACTTGCGGGGGCGCATCGGTCGGCTGGAGGACCATCTCGCCGATATCAAACGGCTGCTGGAACTGAGCAACGCCCAACTGGCGCAGCTTCAGGGTGCCGGGGCTCAAGTCAAATCTGCGCGGCCAATCCAGGAATTGGAGCCCGCCATCGGCGATGGGATCCCGGCAACGAGCCTGGAGCCCGGGGATCTGGCCGCAGCCCGCGTGCAGGAACCCAGCATTGCCGCTGTGACCGATGCCTCCGGGGAGGCGGCGCCGGATCAGGAAGGGCAGGCGTCGACGCCATCCGCGCCGGTCGCCACTCAGGCGCTAGCCCCAAGCTCTGAGGATGCTGCGCCCGAGAAGGCTGTATCGGCGGTGCTAGCGGTAACCCAGCCTGCCAGCAAGCTGCTGGGTGCCTCCGATTCAGCTCCTGCCACGGCCGAGCCCAAACCGGCATCCCAGTCTCAACCTGAAACCCAGCCCAAACTTCTGCCTGAGCCAGCGGCCAAGCAATCACCACCGCAGCGCCTGGTCGTCGAGGCCCCGTCTCCCGAGCCCTCCTTCTTCGATGATCTCTCGAGTTGGGCCCTAGTGGTCGGTGGTCCCCTCCTCATCCTGCTTCTGGGTTTACTGTTCCTGGTGAGACGGCAAAATCAGGCCAAGGAGGCGATCAGCGCAGCAGAGCAGGTGACCTTGGCCGCAGGACCGCCCGCCCAGGCCCCTGCGCCATTACCCAAAGGGGGTGAGCCAAACAGGTTATTGGCCCTGATCACCCGGGCGCGCGGCTGGGCTGCCCAGACCGCCAGGAAAATTAAAACCCCCGAGGCCTTGCCGCTGGCCTTCGAAACTGCGCCAGATCTTGAAATGGCCCGGAGTCAGCCATTCGCGCCCTCAGCCCCGGATCAGACCCTGGCAAAGGACGCGGCTCCAAGTCCGAGACCCGCGCGAGCTGGTGTGACCTTGCCGGTGGATGAGGCCGTCACACCTCCGGAGCAACCCCTGGATTCCCATCCAGCGGCCCAAGAACTCCTCGCCGTTCCGGCAAGCGCCGATAGAGTGCCCTTGCCAAGGAAAGAGGCAGAGGAAAAGGCCGGGGATGTCTCGGATTCGGCGCTGAGGGGGACCCCAGCACCGCCCCTCATGTGGACGGAAAGCCCAGATCTGGAGGTGCCGCCAGAACTCACGCTAGCTGTGACAGCCCAGTCGGCACCATCTGCCATGCCTAGCGAGGAGCCCTACCAATTGGACCTCTCGGATCTGAAGGGCTGGGATCTGGGCGTCCCTTCAGCCCTCAAGCCGCCCGAGCCAGTACCGATAACTCCCACTGGTTCCCTGGAGGCCCTCGACCTCATGACACCATTCCTAGGGAACCTGGCACTCACACCCCCGGCACCCAGCCCCGCGCCAGAGCCTGCCCCGGATCTGACGGCTGGTGACTTTGACTTGGATCTCGAAGGCTTGGCTATGTTGGGTGTGGCCTCTAATTCTGTCGAGGGTGACCATCCTCATGAACCCATGGTGGATCTCGATCTGGATCTGGACGATCTCATGGATCTGGATCTGACGGCCTTCGCCAGCGCGGACAACAAGGCCGAGCAACCCCAGGCAGCCCCATCGTCCAACCCGCCCCTGGATTGGGGAGCCCTAGCGCTTACCCTGGAACAGGAGGAGCCCCAGCCCGAGGAAGCTCAACCCGGGGCATACCCGACCGATGCCGACTTTCCCGGGGACTTCCAAATGGACCCCGGCCCCTGGGATGAAGTGGGGATCAAGCTGGACCTGGCCCGCGCCTATCTGCAGATGGACGATCCCGAGGCGGCCCGCGTCATCCTCGCCGAGGTCATCGCCGAGGGCACCGGTGAGCAGATCGCCGAGGCCAAGGCCATGCAGGCGCGATGGGGGTGACGGTGGCGGCTATGGGCGACGTCCCTTTGGGTCCCAGCGCTAGCGCCCCGGCAGGCCTGATCCGTATCGCCATGGGTATCGAGTACGATGGCAGCGCCTTCCATGGCTGGCAGCTCCAGGACGGGGCCCGCTCCGTCCAGGGCGAGGTAGAGGCGGCGGTAGCGCGGGTCGCCGATCAGCCGATTCGGGTCCATTGCGCCGGGCGCACGGACCGGGGCGTCCACGCCTTGGAGCAGGTGATCCACTTCGATACCCGGGCCCAACGCCCAGCGCGCTCCTGGGTTCTGGGGACCAACGTCAACCTGCCCCCAGACGTGGCCGTGGCCTGGGCCCGGCCCGTGGATCCGGCCTTCCATGCCCGTTTCAGCGCCATTGCCCGTCATTACCGCTACCGCATCCTGTGTCGGCGGACGCGCTCACCCCTGGACCGGGACCGGGCGGTCTGGCTGCACCAGGAATTGGAGCTGGAAAGGATGCGGGCAGCGGCCTTGCGCCTGGTCGGCGAACATGATTTCTCCAGCTTTCGCGCCCAAGCCTGTCAGGCCAAGAGCCCCGTGCGCCACATCCATTATTGTGACCTCAGCCAAGAGGGCGAGCTTCTGGAACTGAGGATCGGCGCCAATGGTTTCCTGCATCACATGGTGCGCAACATCGTCGGCGTTCTGGTGGCCATCGGCCGGGGCGAGGCAGAGGTCGGCTGGGTCGATGATCTGCTGGCGATTCATGACCGCGCCCGGGGGGGGGTCACGGCCCCACCTCAGGGCCTCTACTTCGTCCGGGTGGATTATCCGGAGGCTTTTGATCTGCCCCAGCGCCCCTGTGGCCATGGCCCTTCCTTGATACCCTCCTGTGAAAACCAGGACGGGGTTTAGCGGTTGTCAGGGTTTGATCGCTCCTCGCGCTGAAGGGCCCTCAAGACTCTCGGCCTACCACTGTAGGCTTTGGCTGGGCAAGCCAGTTTCTTTTGGCTATGTCTGCATTAGGTATTGCCATGAGCTATCCTTATGATAGTTATTGGAAACGTGGAGGTTGACGCCATGTACGCAGCAGCATTCCACGCTTGGCTGGCGAAGGCGGAGGAACTCACATCGGTACAGCGACAGCAGGCCATCGAAGGGCTGCGACAAGCGCCGCGCTCGGGACCCGATCCGTTGGCCACAGTTCTCGATGCCGGCCGGGCCTGCCCGCATTGCCATCACGCGGTGTGCCGGCCATGGGGGCAAGCGCACGGGTTGCCGCGGATGCGCTGCGCCGCCTGCGGCAAGACCTTCAATGCCCTCACCGGCACCCCGCTGGCCCGGCTGCGCCACCGCGAGCGTTGGGGCGAGTATGCCCAGGCCCTCATCGACGGGGAGACCGTGCGCGCAGCGCCGCGCCGCTGCGGTGTCCATAAGAACACCGCGTTCCGCTGGCGCCACCGCTTCCTGACCCTCCCGGCCGAGGTCAAGCCGTCGCACTTGCGCGGGATCGTCGAGGCCGACGAGACCTACTTCCTCGAATCCCACCAGGGCGAGCGCCATCTGTCGCGCCCGTCGCGTCAGCGCGGCGGTGCGGCCACGAAACGCGGCCTGTCTGACGAGCAGATCCCCGTGCTGGTCGTGCGCGACCGCAACGCGAGCACCACCGACGCGGTACTGCCGAAGGCCAACACCGCGGCCGTGACGGCCATACTCGGACCCATCATGGACCCCGACGCCGTGCTGTGCTCTGACAGCGCCGCGATCTACCGCAGCTTTGCCAAAGCGGCCCACATCGCCCACATCGCCCACACCGCTGTCAACTTCAGCGCCGGCATCCGCGTGATCGACCACGCCCTCCACATCCAAAACGTCAACGCCTACCACGGCCGGCACAAGGGCTGGATGGCTGGCTTCCACGGCGTCGGCACCAAGTACCTGCCCAACTACCTCGGCTGGCGACGATTCCTGGAGCGATTCTCCTCGTCGCTCGCCCCGTCGCTCGTGTTGGATCTGGCCATCACCGGGGGCCAACATCTAACGCAGATATAGCCTTAAAGGAAGGAGGTTCGAGATGCAGATCGGCATGATTGGCCTGGGACGTATGGGCAGCAATATGGTGCGGCGACTGATGCAGGCAGGCCACAACTGTGTGGTGCACGATCCGAACTCTGCCGCCGTTGAGGCACTCCGCAACCAGGGTGCCATGGGTACCGCCTCACTTGAGGATTTTGTCACCCGCATGGCCAAGCCGTGCGCGATCTGGTTGATGCTGCCGGCAACGGTGGTCGATAAGGTGCTGACGCAGCTGTTGCCCCTGCTTGCAGCAGGCGACATCGTCATCGATGGGGGCAACTCCTATTACCGTGACGACATTCGCCGCGCGGGGCAATTGCAGCGGCATGGCGTGCATTATGTGGATGTGGGCACCAGTGGCGGCGTCGCCGGTCTGGAGCGTGGCTACTGCCTGATGATCGGCGGCGAGAAAGATGTCGTCCGCCAGCTTGATCCACTCTTTGTCGCGCTGGCTCCCGGCATCGGCTCCGCGGCCCCTACCCCCGGACGCGACAAGCCCGATGCCACTGCCGATCAGGGTTACCTGCACTGTGGTCCAGCTGGCGCCGGGCACTTCGTCAAGATGGTCCACAATGGCATCGAATACGGGCTGATGGCGGCTTATGCCGAGGGCTTGAACATCCTGCGCCATGCCAACGCCGGCAAACGCTCGCGCGACAACGATGCGGAGACCACGCCGATGCGCGACCCGGAGTATTACCAGTACGAGCTGGATCTGCCGGAGATCGCCGAGGTATGGCGGCGCGGCAGCGTGGTGGCGTCCTGGCTGCTCGATCTGACGGCCAAGGCGTTGGCTGAAGACGCGGATCTCGACGGCTTCTCGGGACGGGTGTCGGATTCGGGCGAGGGGCGCTGGACGGCTCTGGCCGCCATTGACGAGGGCGTACCCATACCGGTCATCAGCACCGCGCTATTCGAGCGCTTTGCCTCACGCGACGATGCCGACTATGCCAACCGGGTATTGTCGGCGATGCGCAAGCAGTTCGGTGGGCATGACGAGAAGAAAGCCGAGCGCTGACATGACCATGGACATGAAGAGAAGAGACCACAGCCGCTCGACATCGGCCGACGCGCTGGTGATTTTTGGGGTGAGTGGCGATCTGGCCCACAAGATGATCTTTCCGGCGCTCTATGCCATGGCCAAACGCGGCTTGCTGAATGTGCCGGTGGTGGGTGTCGCCGCCTCAGCATTGACCCTGGCGCAACTGCGCGAACGGGCGACCGACAGCATCCGCCAGGCCGGCAGGATCGATGATCGATCGGCCCTCAAGCAACTGCTCGCCCGTTTGAGCTATGTGCAGGGCGATTACCAGGACCCGACGACCTTCAAGGCGCTCAAGCAGGCGCTAGGCGGAGCCCGGCGACCCGCGCATTACCTCGCCATCCCGCCCGCGCTGTTTGCCATGGTGATCGAGGGGCTCGGCGTGGCTGGTCTGGTCGACGGCGCGCGTGTCATCGTCGAAAAGCCCTTCGGACGCGACCTGGAATCGGCCCGGGCGCTCAATCGCATTGCCCTGTCGGTGTTCGCGGAAGATTCGATCTTCCGCATCGATCACTACCTTGGCAAAGAGGCGATCATGAACATCCTCTATTTCCGCTTCGCCAATTCCTTTCTGGAGCCGATATGGAACCGCAACCTTGTGGCCAGCGTACAGATCACCCTGGCCGAGGACTTCGGCGTGAAGGGCCGTGGCGCCTTCTACGAAAGCGCTGGGTGCCTGCGCGACGTCATCCAGAACCACCTGTTCCAGATCGTTGCTCTGCTGGCCATGGAACCACCGGCCTATCAGGGTTACGGCGCGGTGCATAACGAGAAGGCCAAGGTGTTCCAGGCCATGCGGCCCCTGCAGCCGGACGATCTGGTGCGCGGCCAGTACGCCGGCTATCGGAAGGAGCCGGGGGTAGCGAAGGGATCGGACGTCGAGACCTTCTGCGCCTTGCGGCTTTATATCGACTCCTGGCGCTGGCAAGGCGTGCCTTGGTACCTGCGTGCCGGCAAATGCCTGGCCGCTACCGCCGCTGAGGTTCTGGTGGAGCTGAAGGCCCCGCCGCAGCGGTTGTTCGACGATTCCCAACCGGAGGCTGGGCGGGCCAATTACCTGCGCTTCCGACTCTCGCCCAACACCGCTGTGGCCCTCGCGGCGCGCGTCAAGCGGGCCGGCAAGGAGTTTATCGGCGACCAGCGCGAGCTTTACCTATCTGAAGAACAGGCGGACGCCGAAACGCCCTACGAACGCTTGTTGAGCGACGCCATGGCCGGCGACGGCGCCCTCTTCTCCCGCGAGGACGCGGTCGAGGCCGCCTGGTCGGTGGTCGAGCCGGTACTGGATTCCCACCCGGCGGTCCAGACCTACAAACCGGGTAGTTGGGGGCCAAAACGGGCGGATGCGCTGATCGCGCCAGACGGTCTCTGGCACAACCCGATACCGGCGAAGGAGGCAAAATGAAAGCTACGCAATATCTGCACGATCTCGGCCAAAGTCTTTGGCTCGACAATATCACGCGCGAGCTGCTGACCGGAGGCACGCTAGGTCGTTATATCCATGAGTTTGCTGTAACGGGGCTCACCTCCAACCCCACCATCTTCGATCAGGCCATCGGCAATGGCGACTTCTATGACGCGGCCATCCATCAAAAGGCGCTGGTCGGCAAGTGGGGCGAAGCACTCTTTTTCGAACTGGCGTTGGAGGACCTGACCCAGGCCGCCGATCTCTTTCTTCCGGTCCACAAGGGGACCGAGGGTGTTGACGGCTGGGTCTCACTGGAAGTGTCGCCCTTGCTGGCGGACGACACGGCTGGCACCATTGATGCGGCGGTGCAACTGCATGCGCAGGCGCAACGTCCCAATCTTTTCATCAAGATCCCCGGTACCCGCGCAGGCCTTCCCGCCATCGAGGAATCGATCTTCGCCGGTGTGCCGGTGAATGTGACGCTGCTGTTTTCGCGCGAGCACTACCTCGCCGCCGCCGAAGCCTACATGCGCGGCATCGAACGGCGTATCGCTGGTGGCCTCGATCCGGCGGTCGGCTGTGTGGCATCGATTTTTGTCAGCCGTTGGGACGTCGCCATCAAGGACAAGATGCCAGGGGAGCTTCGCAACCGCCTTGGTATCACCATCGCCAAAGATACCTACAAGGCTTACCGCGAACTGCTGGCATCAAAGCGCTGGCAAAAACTGGCTGCCGCCGGCGCCCGGCCGCAGCGCCTGCTCTGGGCGAGCACCGGGACCAAAGATCCCGCCGCCCGGGAAACCTTGTACGTTGAGGCCCTGGCGGCCCCGGACACCATCAACACCATGCCCGAGAAGACGCTGCTCGCCTTCGCCGAGCAGGGTGCAATGGCAGGTGGCTTGACGGCCAACGGCGGCGACGCCGAACAGGTGCTCGCCGAGTTTGCCGAGGCAGGCGTGGACGTCGGGACGCTCGCGGCCACACTCCAGCGTGAGGGCGCGCAATCTTTCGCCAGGTCCTGGAATGAGCTGATGGAGCGCATCGCGTCCAAGAGCGCGGCGCTGACCCAGAGCTAATGCGCGGGAGCCAGCTCCGCCAATGGGGTAGCAGAACACTCCCCACATCCAGTCCGAAGCACAGACCATCGGCAGGACCGCCCTAGCAGCATCCTGGGTAAAAGCTGAGGAAAAACCATGAGCGAACAGACCCCCATCCATCATCCCAAGCAGCCTTCTCTTTTCATGAAAATCGAGGGCTTCGACACCCTATCCGAGCTGGCGCTGGATATGCGTTGGTCATGGAATCACGCCACTGACCAGGTGTGGCGGCGGCTGGATCCCGTGTTGTGGAAGCTCACCCACAACCCCTGGGTCGTCCTGCAAACCGTTTCACGCGAGAAACTCCAGGGCGTTTTGGCCGATCCCGCTTTCCGCAAGAGCCTGGACGAGCTGGTGCAAGCCGGACGAGATGCCATCACGGCCCCGGGGTGGTTTCAGCAGACCCATCCCGGGGCGCCCCTGACCTGTGTCGCCTATTTCAGTATGGAATTCATGTTGAGCGAGGCCTTGCCTATTTACTCGGGCGGGCTCGGCAATGTGGCCGGCGATCAACTCAAAGCCGCCAGTGATCTGGGCGTGCCGGTGATTGGCGTGGGGCTGCTCTACCAGCAAGGCTATTTTCGCCAGGTGATCGACAAGGACGGTGCGCAACAGGCCCTCTATCCCTACAACGATCCTGGCCAACTGCCTATCACACCCCTGCGCCAGGCCAACGGCGAGTGGCTGCGCCTGGAGATCGCCTTGCCCGGCTATTCGGTCTGGCTGCGTACTTGGCAGGTCCAGGTCGGCCGCGTGAAGTTGTATCTGCTGGACAGCAATGACGCAGCCAATTACCCCGCGCATCGGGGCATCACCAGCGAACTCTACGGCGGTGGGCCTGACCTGCGCCTGAAGCAGGAGCTGTTGCTCGGGATCGGCGGCTGGCGACTCCTTGCCGCGCTCGGCATCCAGCCGGAAGTCTGCCATCTGAACGAAGGGCACGCGGCCCTCGCCGTGCTGGAACGTGCCCGCAGCTTCATGCAGGAGAGTGGGCTGCCGTTTGAGGCCGCCCTGGCCGTCACCCGGGCGGGCAACCTGTTCACCACCCACACGGCCGTGGCCGCCGGCTTCGATCGTTTCGCGCCGGCCCTCATCGAGCAATACCTCGGCGGCTATGCCGAGCAGCGGCTCGGGATACCCCTTCACGATTTGCTGGCCTTGGGCCGCCGGAACCCGAATGACGCGGCGGAGCCTTTCAACATGGCTTACCTGGCGATTCGCGGCAGTGGCGCGGTCAACGGGGTGAGTCGCCTGCATGGCAGGGTGAGCCGACATCTGTTCGAGCCACTCTTCCCGAACTGGCCGACCGAGGAAGTACCGGTCGGACACGTGACCAATGGAGTCCATATGCCAACCTGGGATTCGGCTCCGGCTGATGAGCTTTGGACGCTGGCCTGTGGCAAGGAGCGCTGGCTGGGTGAGACCAACAGTCTGGAGCAGGGCATTCGCCGAGTTTCCGACGCCACTCTGTGGGAATTCCGCGCCAACGCCGGCAAGGCCCTGGTCGACTATGCGCGGGAACGCTTGTCCCGGGAACTGGCCGCGTCCGGCGCAGCGCCCGAGGCGGTCGATGCGGCCAGGCACTTATTCGACTGCAATACCTTGACACTGGGTTTTGCCCGCCGCTTTGCGACCTACAAGCGGCCGAACCTGCTGCTGCACGACCCGGAACGACTGCTGCGCCTGCTGACCCATGCACAACGCCCGGTACAGCTCATTATCGCCGGCAAGGCCCATCCGGCGGACCGGACTGGCCAGGCCCTGATCCAGCAATGGATCCATTTCATCCGCCGGCCCGAGGTGCGGCCCCATGTGATTTTCCTCAGCGATTACGACATGGACTTGACCGCGCAGCTGGTACAGGGCGTGGATGTCTGGCTCAATACCCCGCGCCGCCCCTGGGAAGCCTGCGGCACCAGCGGTATGAAGGTGCTGGTCAACGGTGGTCTGAATCTTTCCGAACTGGACGGCTGGTGGGCGGAAGCCTACGCGCCGGAATTGGGCTGGGCCTTGGGCGATGGCCAGGAGCATGGCGACGATCCTTTCTGGGACGCCACCGAGGCCGAGCAACTCTACGACCTGCTGGAACGGCAAGTGATCCCAGAGTTTTATGCCCGCGACCAGGATGGCATCCCCACGGCCTGGGTAGCGCGGATGCGAGAAAGCATGGCTCGCCTGACCTCGCGCTTTTCTGCCAATCGGGCGGTCTGCGACTACACTGAGCAACACTACCTGCCGGCGGCCTCTGCCTATCTGGAGCGGGCCGTCGACAATGGTGCCATGGGCGTGGAGCTGGTCAAGTGGCGCCAGGCTCTGGAGCAACAATGGGCCTCCCTTCGCTTCGGCGAAATGAAGGTGGAATCCGGCGCCGAGCAGCACGAATTCGAAGTACAGGTATATCTCGATGACTTAGACTCCGAGGCCGTGCGGGTCGAGCTTTTTGCCGATGGCGCCGATGGTAGCCCACCGGAGCTGCTGGAGATGAAGCGTGTGCGGCAGTTGGTGGGGGCGACCAACGGCTATGCCTATCGCGCTCGGGTCTCCAGCGCCCGCCCGGAGTCTGACTACACGGCGCGAGTGATTCCGCGCCAGGCCGGTGCGGTGGTTCCTCTGGAAGAGGCTCACATCTTGTGGCAGCGCTGATCCTGGTCCGAATGATTCAACCTTTGTTGTTCGGTGCCAGTTAGCACACAACGCCAGCTCGTTGCGAACTGACGGAGTGGGAGCTAATCGTAACGGAATGGTAGCGGAATCTGGCTATGCCGGTGCAGGCAAGGGGGCGGGGGGCGGCAATTCGCGGCCCCGAAGGTATTTCACCAGGGCCCGCGAGAGGATCCGGTACCAACATTGGCGGGGGGTCAACTGCTCCGCAGGTTGGCGCAGGGTCTTGAAGAAGGCGGTGATGTCGCGACAGACCTGTTTCACCCAAGGCGCCTGGGCAAAGGGATGGCCAACCCCAGTGATCTTTTAGTTCATCAAAGAGATCTTCCGCATCGGCGCGGTCGCGGTACCACTGGGCGAGGGTCAGGATCTCCTGTGGCAACGAGGTGATCACGGCGTATGCGTAGATGTTGACCTCCTCGTTGAGATCGGCAAAGCCCAGGCGCAATGGGTTGGGATCCCCGTGATCCACCACCGCCAAATCGCCATTGACCCGCCGGCGTAGGACGATGGCCCGGCGCGCGCGGACCCAGCCGGTCAGGTCACGCCCGCCAACTCGTCCATCCGCCCCAGATTGCGCCGTACCGAGTCCTCGCTCACTACGACGGCCATGCCCAACAGCGGGGCGTTGATGGTGTCACTGCGCAGGGCACTGATATGGGCATAGCGCTGGTGGCCCACGAGGATGGCCAACACGGCAGTACCCAGGATATCGCGGTTGGTCGGGTCATTGGGGCTGGTCAGCTGCAGGGGGCAACTGGCCACCCAGGGCTCAAAGCGGCCGCTCACCTGCAAGAAGTCATAAAGAAAGGCAACTGGCCCAAGGGCGTCATCGCCGCCTCAGAATCCCACTCCACATGGACACGACCGCCAAAGGTATCGACGGCAACCGGGCCGGGAACGGCCGTCAGCGCCGTTGATCGGGCTTCACCCATAGGGTGAAAGGTCAGCTTGTTCATAGGCACCTCCTTTTGCCATTATTTCATTTGCTTGCCTCAACCAAGGCAAGAGGCAATGGCCCTTTTTAGGTTCAAATCGGGTCGTCAAAGGGGGGCATGACCGGCCGGGTGGGCTGCGAACGGTGCCCGGAGGTCATCCGAAGGCGTACGCAGCGGCCTCTGCGGAAGGTATCAAGGTGGTGGTCGCCCGGTCCGGCGACTGTAGTGGGCCCACATCCCTGTGTGTGGCGTCGCGTCTCAGTGGGCTTGACCCGCGGGGATGCCCTGATTCGCAGCCAGCCAACGGCGGGCCCGGCCCGTTGGGTGCTTCGTGTCCCTGGTAGCAGTGCCGGGGACCTCCATGAGCTCGCAGTCACCTCGCGAGGCCAGGGCGGCGGCGAGCCCAGAGGTCGCGCCCAGGGGCCGAAACCGCGGGCGGCCGATCACGCAGTAGCGGGGCCCGAGCTGGGCCACTAGGGCCGCGAGCCCTTCGACCACCGGGCCGGGCTCGACCCGGACCTCTGACCTGTTGCTGGGCAGGTCCAGGCTGTTGACCATTCCCACCAGCGAGGCACGGGCATGACGAACCATATCGGTCCGCACCTCGTCCTGGGGCTGGCTGAAGGGCAGGTCGGCCTCCATCGGGATCCTGTGATCCACCAGATGGGCGACCACCAGGCGCCCGTGGCAGAGGGCAGTGAGACGGGCGGCGCGCTCAATGACCTGAACGGCGCGTGAATCCAGATCGACGGCGGCAAGGATAATGGGCTGAGTAAACATGGGGTTCTCCGTTGTGTGGCTGTTAGGTCATTAGGTGGTTGAAGTGCGCTTGGATGGTCAGGCCAGGGTGGGTGACAGTGTGGGTTGGGTCGGGATCGGCGACTTGGCTGCTGTGCCGGATGCGGGTCCTGGCTTGCTGGCACACTCGTTGAAGATCCGGGCTCTGCAGGTGCGGCAGACTTCGGGGTCGAACCTGGAGGTCGCCCAGGCTATCGCCTCGGTCTTGCCCCAGAAAACGTTCTCCTTGCCGATGTGCTCCATGTAGCCACCCTTGGTGAGCGTCTCGCGAACCGAGGGCTTGAGTCGGATCAGATAGAGTCCGCCACCCAGCGAGTGGCGCCGCTTGGCCTCTTGCTCCAGCAGTTCGGCCCCGGCGACGTCGATAAAGTTGACGCCACTGCAGACGACGGCCAGGTGCTTCTGGGTGGGGATCTCCGCCTCCATCTCGGCGATGGTCTCGGCCACATGGCTTACGGCGCCGAAGAAGAGTGAGCCATCGAGACGCGCCAGCTTGAGCTGCGGACACTCGGGGATACTGGGGTCGGTGATGAAGTCGCGGCTTTCGGTGCGGATGTCGGGCACCCGGGTGACCAGGTTGGGCCTGGAGGTGCGGTTGAGATAGAGCCCAAGCGAGAGCAGCACCCCCGCCATGATGGCGAACTCCAGTTCCAGGAAGAGGGTGGCGAAGAAGGTCACGGCCAGCACGGCGGTTTCCGACTTGCTGGTGCGCAGTATGTTGCGTACCGCGTGGAAATCGATGAGTCCCCAGGCCACCAGGAAGAGGATGGCGGCCATCGCCGCATTGGGCAGATAGGCCGCGAGCGGGGCCACCAGCACCACGACACCCGCAAGCAGGATGCCAGCGAAGACCGCGGCTAAGGGTGTCTTGGCACCGGTCTGGAAGTTGAGACCGCTGCGGTTGAACGAGCCGGTAGCGACGTATCCGGAGAAGAAGGAGCCGGCGATGTTGGAAAGCCCCTGGCCGATGAACTCCTGGTTACCGTCAATATGCTGGTTTGTCCGGGCACCCAGAGAACGGGCGATGGAGACCGCCTCCGTCAGGGCGAAGAGAGTCGCCGCCAGGGTCACGGGTGCCAGCTGCTTGATGGTCCCTAGCGAGAAGTCCGGCATGGACAAGGGCGGCAGCCCGCCCGGCAGGGCCCCGACGGTGCGGATGCCAGTGGTATCGATCCCCAGCAAGCTGTTCAGCGCATAGGCGATCAGGCTCCCGCCCACCATGGCCGCCAGCATGTAGGGGAAGCGCGGGAACCAGTGGCGGACCGCCAGCCCGATCACCAGGGTGACGACTCCGATCCCGAAGACGAAGGGGTTGATGAGGTGCGTGCTGAGCAGGAAGGTGCCGAGGATTTCGTGGAAATGCAGGCCCCGGGGGATATCCAAACCTGAGAAGTTCTTTACCTGGTTAGCGGCGATGAGGATGGCCGCGCCCGCCGTGAATCCCACCACCACCGAGTGGGAAATGAAATTGACCAGGCTCCCCAGCCGCGCCAGGCCCATGGTAAGCTCCAGGATACCCACCATGAAGGTCAGTGTGATCGCGAGCCGCACATAATCGGCGGTCGCCGGCTCGGCAAAGGCGCTCAAGCTCGAATAGACGACGATGGAGGCGGCCGTGGTGGGGCCGGAGACCAGGTGCCAGGAGGAGCCCCAGAGCGCCGCGACAATGGCGGGGACTATGCCCGCGTAGAGACCGTATTCGGGCGGCATCCCGGCGATGGTCGCGAACGCCACGCCCTGTGGCAGAACCACGATGGCGCCGGTGAGACCGGCCATGAAGTCGGCCTTGGTGCTGGCACCGCTGACCCGCCGGACCCAGCGCAGGAAGGGAAAGAGTGCCAGAAGCCAGGCCATTGTGGCTGGTGCCTTGGATCTTGGGGGCTCGACGGCCGCAAGGGGCTCGGGGGAAGGCATGGATACCTCGTCTTTCTCAATGCCGCACCGGATGCGCAGCGGACGAGGGTCAATCTAACGAACCTTATGTCAAACCTGCGTCAAGGTGACGTCAAGGGATCGTGAACTTGTGGCATGTGGCTGGGCAGTACCATAGTTCTTGTCTAGGTCAGGAGTCCCTGGGGGCGAAATCGAGTCTGAAGCTCGCCCCGCCGCCCGGGCGGTTTTCGGCATCGACCCGCCAACCCTGGGCGTCGGCGATGCGCTTGACCAGCGGCAGGCCGATGCCCGCCCCGCGTACCTGGCGCGAGCAGCCGGGCATAGGACCGAACAGACAGGCGAGCTCGGCCTCCGGGATGCCAGGACCCGTGTCATCCGCCAGCGCGACCGTCTCCCTCAGGGTCACGATCACCCTGCCCTGCTCCGTGTAGGCGCAGGCATTGCGAATCAGGTTGCCGAGGGCGATGGCGAGCAGGGGACGAGCCACTCCGAGCACCGGGTGCGCCTCGATGTGTAAGATGAGTTCCACCGGCTTATGGGCCAGAAGCGGGCGGTGGAGCTCTGCCACCTCGGCCAGGACATCGGCCACCGAACAGGGGGTCGGCGGGTTGGTCTGCCCCTGGCCCTCGCGGGCCAGGACCAAGAGCGCTGCAGCCAGGTCCGACATGCCGTGGGCCGCCCGGGCGATGCGCCCCAGACGCTCGCGGCTGCGTTCAGAGAGCGTGGGGTCGGACTCCATGACTTCAACGGCGCCTGAGATCACCGCCAGTGGGGTGCGCAACTCATGACTCACCCCGCTCACGAAGGTCCGCTCGCGCTCCACGAAGGCGCGCAGCCGACGCAAATAACCGTCGATGGTGCGAGCCAGTTCACCGACCTCGTCCGCGGGCAGGTCCGGCGGGTCCGGGGGCATGGGGTCCGTCGGCTCGCGGCCGCGCACGCGCTGGGCCAGATCACGCACCGGGGCCGTGATCCGACCCGCCAGCCACCAGCCACCAGCCGCCGAGAGCAGTATGGTCAGGGTCATCCCGAGCCCAAGCATGGGGGCGAGCTGCCGGTCCCGGCGGGCCAGCTGTGCCCGGCTGTGGAGCATGTAGAGTGTCGGCCCGCGGCCGCGGTACACGGCCGCGCGGAAGCTTTCCCCATTCAGCTCCAGGGTATGGCGTCCGGCGGGCAGTGCTAGAAGCTCCTTTGGCACTGGGTCGTCGTCGACCCCGGCACCGGGTGGGCGGCCTTCGATCCAGCCGCGCAGGGCGGCGGTCTGTGGCGGGAGCGAGCGTGGGTTGCGGGCCAACCGGGCCTGATAGTCCTGAAGTTCGGCGTCCAGCGCCTCGTCGATCAGCTGCTGCTCCAGGTCCAGCGAGAAGAAGAAGAGCCAACCGCCAAGTGCTAGGCTGACCGCGAGCCCGAGCAGCGCAAAGCCCCCGGCGACCCGCAGACGCAATGTCGGTCTAAGGACCATCGTCCTCTCCCAGCCGCCATCCGAACCCCCGGACCGTATGCAGCAAGGGTTTGGGGAAGGGCTTGTCGATGGCCTGGCGGAGCAGGTGCATGTGGGCCCGCAAGGCGTCGCTGTCGGGCGGTTCGTCGCCCCAGGCGGCACGCTCCAACTCGCCACGACTCAAGACCTTGGGGGCCCGGCGCATCAGTATCTCCAGGAGCCGCATGGGGATGGGGGCGATCTCGATGCCGCGCCCGGCTCGGGAGAGCCTGCGGGTGCCGATGTCCAGCTCCAGGTCGGCAACGCGCAGCCGCTCTCCGGACTCAGGCCCCTGGCCAGAGCGTCGGGCGATGGCCAGTAGCCGGGCTTCCAACTCCCGCAGCGCAAAGGGCTTCACCAGGTAGTCGTCGGCCCCGCTCGCGAACCCCTCCAGCTTGTCCTCCAATCCATCCCGGGCGGTGAGCATCAGGACCGGCAGCGTCTGCCCCGCGGCCCGCAGCCGCTCGCAAACCTCCAGCCCGTCCATCCCCGGGAGCATCAGATCCAGGATGACCGCATCGTAGGGGTTCTCCAAGGCGAATCCCAGCCCCGCGAACCCGTTGTAGGCGATGTCCAGGGTATGCCTGCGCCCCTCCAGAAAGTCCGCCAGGTTGGCCACCAGGTCCGGGTTGTCTTCGATGAGCAGGAAGTGCAAGGGGTCTCTCCATCCTCGGCAGCGCCGATGCACACGTGATGCTTCGCGGGTCGGGTGCGAAAGTCAACTACCCAGCCTCGGTACCTGGCCCACCGGCAACAAATCTATGCTTGCCAGGCTCTTCCCGACCCTTCTTCACACCTGCTTCTGGGTCATCCCGGCCCCATCATCCGCCCCTGGGCAGGGATCGGCTTCTCGGTCATTGCAGCGGGCCAGCTCTCCTGCTAAACCCGTCCCGGGCACTGGGCTGCCTGAACAAGATAGGTTCTGAGATGGATAAAAGAGCAGGGTAGGCTGGGGGCCAATCAAAAAAGAAAAATGCACCTGGGGTCAAGGCTTGTCAACGCTTCGGGTCGTCAATATCGTGTCGTCAGTTGGCCGCGTGAGTGCCCTGCTGGACTTCGAACGGCAAGAAGGGTCCTTTGGAGGTGTCCGCCTGTTGGAGGTGTCCGCCTTGGCCTCTGGGAAGGGACTTGATATCTTTTGATTGTTCCCACAATGCGGAAAGCACTCGAACCGAAGCTACTGCTGCTCAGCGAGCACCCGCACGCTTGAGCGACACGGATTTCGACGAACTCTTCACCCAGGACAAGCCGGTTAACTTTGCGTACCACGCCTACCCGTGGCTGATCCACCGGTTGATCTACCGCCGCACTAACCACGACAACATCCACGTTCGCGGTTACAAGGAAGAGGGTACCATCACCACGCCCTTCGATATGACGGTGCTCAACGATCTGGATCGCTTTCATCTGGTAATGGACACCATCGACCGCCTGCCGCAGACTGGGGACAGGGGCATTTACCTGAAACAGCAGCTCAAGGACAAACTGATCGAGCACAAGCCGTACATCGACAAGCACCACCGGGATCTGCCCGAGATCCGCAACTGGAAATGGCAAGAATTACCCCGGCCCATACCAGCCAACCCCCTGCCTGGAGAATGACGATGAACATCACCGGAATTGGCGCCCTGCTCATCCTGATCGCCGATATCTATGCCATCGTAATGATCGTTCAAAGCGCCGCGAAGGATATCGAGAAGCTGCTCTGGGTCCTGCTGGTACTGATCCTGCCCCTGATCGGCGTCATCCTTTGGTACTTCGCAGGCCCCGGCCGCAAGCCATTGTAAGGGGCAGGAATCCGGTGGAGACATGAATAGAGTAACCCGGCTTTTCAACAACGCGCGGTCGAGCTTTTGGTTTGTGCCCTCGCTGGCGGTGGTTGACGGCATTGTTACCGCGCTGGCGCTGATCGAGGCGGATGCCGTGTGGGGCGATCGTTGGCTGGCCCTGTGGCCGCGCCTCTTTGGGGTCGGCGCGGAGGGTGCGCGCCAGATGCTGGCCACCCTGGCCGGCTCGATGATGTCCCTCATGGGCATCACCTTCTCGATGACCTTGGTGGCGCTGGCCCTGGCCTCCAGCCAATACACCTCGCGCATCCTGCGGAACTTCATGAAGAGCCGGGCGACCCAGACGACGCTCGGGGTCTTCGCTGGCATCTTCACCTATTGCCTCATCGTACTGCGCTCGATTCGCGGCGGGGACACGGGGTTTATACCCAGCGGGGCGGTGCTTTTCGCCTTTGTGCTGGCGCTCGCCGGGGTCGTCGTGCTGATCTTCTTCATCCATCACATTGCCTCGTCGATCCAGGCCGTCAGCATCATAGCATCGGTCGCCCAGGAGACCGACGCGGCCGTGGTTCGGGTGTTTCCGCAAATGCAGGGGCGCGATTCCGACGGAGCCAAATACGAGGTGGATGAACAGGTCCTCGTGCCCCTCGATGAGCGGACCTGGTACCCCGTGCCGGCGCAGGTCAGCGGCTACATCCAGGGCGTAGATGAGGGTGTGATCCTGGAGCTGGCGCGCAATCACAGGACCATCGTGCGGATGGAGCGCGGCGTCGGCGCGTTTGCGGTCCAGGGGGCGGTACTGGCATCGCTTGCCCTGACCTACCCGCCGGATCAAGGCATGATCGCCGACCTGAATCGGGCCTACAGCATCAGCCGCCATCGCACCATCGAATGGGACCCCGCCTTTGGTATCCGGCAGATTGTAGATATCGCGCTGAAGGCCCTGTCGCCGGGTGTCAATGACACCTCGACGGCGGTGATGTGCGTGGATTACCTGACGGCGATCCTGGCTCGGCTGAGTGGCCGGTGCTACCCGCCATCGAATCGTTACGAGGGCAAGGCCCTGCGCGTGATCGCGAGCGTTCCGACCTTCGAGGCCCTGTTGGCCGAGGCCTTTGATCAGATCCGGGGGAGCGCCGCAGGCAATGTCGCGATCATCGCGCGCCTGCTCGGCGCCATCGATACGGTTGGGAGCCTGACGGTCAACCCGAGGCACAGGCGGGCGCTCGACGAGCAGGTGCAGTGGATCGCCGAACTGGCCGGTCGGACACTGCCCGCCCCGCAGGATCGGGCGCGGATCGAGCGGCGACTGGATCATGTACGCGAGGCCCTGAGGGCCGCGCCTACCGCGGGCGCTATGGCGGATGAGGCATAGCCTCGTGAACGCGAACCGGGAAATGGAAAGGGTCCCCAGTGTTGCGAATTCCGGCGTCATCGTCTCGGTACGCGGCAGCGTCGTCGATATCGGGTTCGATCAGCACTTGCCGCCGATTTACTCCGTGCTGCGCACGGGCGCTGAAAAGCAGATCGTCATTGAGGTGCTGGCGCAACTGGATGCGCACCAGGTGCGCGGGATTGCCTTGACACCCACCCAGGGTCTCGCGCGCGGCATGGTGGTTGAGGACACGGGCGGACCGCTGCAGGCGCCGGTCGGTAAGGCTATCCTCTCGCGCATGTTCGATGTCTTCGGCAACACCATCGACCGCGAAGCCGCGTTATCCGATGTCCAGTGGCGTTCCGTGCATCGGGCGCCGCCGCCGCTGGCACGCCGTTCCACGAAGTCCGAGATCTTCGAAACCGGCATCAAGATCATTGACGTGCTGATGCCGCTAGAACGTGGCGGCAAGGCGGGGTTGTTCGGTGGTGCGGGGGTGGGAAAGACGGTGCTGCTCACTGAGATGATCAACAACATGGTCGGGCAGCACGAAGGCGTGAGCATTTTCTGTGGCATCGGCGAGCGTTGCCGCGAAGGGGAGGAACTCTACCGCGACATGAAGGCGGCGGGCGTGCTGCCCAACATGGTGATGGTGTTCGGCCAGATGAACGAACCGCCGGGCGCGCGCTTCCGGGTCGGCCACGCGGCGCTGACCATGGCCGAGTATTTCCGCGACCACGAGCATCGCGATGTGCTGCTATTGGTCGACAATATTTTTCGTTTCATCCAGGCCGGCATGGAGGTCTCCGGCCTCATGGGGCAGATGCCGTCGCGCCTGGGCTACCAGCCGACCATGGGCACCGAGTTGTCGCAACTGGAAGAACGCATCGCCAATACCGATGCCGGCGCCATCACCTCGATCCAGGCGGTCTATGTGCCGGCCGACGATTTCACCGACCCGGCCGCGGTGCATACCTTTTCGCATCTCTCCGCCTCCATCGTGCTGTCGCGCAAACGGGCCAGCGAAGGCCTTTACCCGGCCATCGACCCCTTGCAGTCCAGCTCCAAGATGGCCACGCCGGGCATCGTCGGTGAACGGCATTACGCCTTGGCGCAGGAGATCCGCCGCACCCTGGCGCAATACACCGAGCTCAAAGATATCATCGCCATGCTCGGCTTGGAGCAACTCTCCCCGGGGGACCGCAACGTGGTTGCCCGGGCCCGCCGCCTCGAGCGCTATCTCACCCAGCCCTTTTTCACCACCGAGCAGTTCACCGGTCTCAAAGGCAAGCTGGTCAGCCTGGAAGACGCCCTGGACGGCTGTGAGCGCATCCTGGGCGATGAATTCAAGGACACCCCGGAGAGCGCGCTGTACATGATCGGGGCGGTGGATGAGGCGAAGGGAAAGACCAAGGCCGGCCCGCCCCTAGATCCAGCCAAACCCGGGTCGGCAACCGAGGCCGAGGCCGACCCGAAGCCGGAGACGCAGACGGAGCCTCAAGCGAAGCCTGAACCTGCGGTCGATCCCAATGAACCTTAAGATTCTCCTGCCCTTCCAAGTCTTCGCAGAGAAGACGGGTGTGTCGCGCATCGTCGCGGAAACCCGCGAGGGCGCTTTCGGGCTCCTGCCGCACCGCCTCGATTGTGTGGCCGCGATCGCGCCGGGTATCCTGACCTACGAAACCGCAGCGGAAGGCGAGGTCTATGTGGCGGTGGATGAAGGGGTATTGGTCAAGACCGGCCCGGACGTGCTCGTTTCTTTGCGCCGTGCCTTGGCCGGAACCGACCTCGGCCAGTTACACGAGGCAGTGGAACAGGAGTTCCTGACGCTGGACGAGCACGAGCAAAACGTGCGCTCGGTGTTGGCCAAGATGGAAAGCGGCCTGATCCGCCAGATGGTGACATTCCACAATGACTGACAGCCCCGACAAGCCGACTGCCAAGCCAGCGTCGCTGTCACAGACCGTCGGCAGCAAGGCGACGCGCAAGCTCAAGGCCCAGCGCAACCCTTCGGCGGGGGTCTGGTTTGGCCTGGGCATGATGGGCCTGGTGGGCTGGTCGGTGGCGGTTCCGACACTGCTTGGTGCGGCGCTCGGGATCTGGCTGGACCGGCACTATCCGGGTGGACGTTCCTGGACGCTGGCGTTGCTGGTGGCCGGGCTGGCCATCGGCTGCTTCAACGCCTGGCATTGGATAGCCAAGGAAGAGCGGGCCATGCGCGAACCACCTGAGGATAAGGAGGATGGCGATGCCTGAAACCCTGAGCTGGATGCTGGCGGCATTGGCGGGTCTGCTGCTTGGCGCGATCTTCTTCGGTGGTCTCTGGTGGACGGTGCGCCGAGGTCTGGCCTCGCGGCGACCGGCGTTTTGGTTCATCGTCAGCCTGCTGCTGCGCATGGGTATGGCCATGGCGGGCTTTTACTGGATAGCTCGTGAGATCGGTCACTCGGCGGGGCAACTAAGCTGGCAACCGCTGCTGCTGTGTCTGCTCGGCTTTGGGCTGGCCCGCCCGCTCGTGCTGTGGCTGTCCCGGCAGCGATCCCGACAGCCAACAAGTTCGGCAATGGAGGCGCACCATGCACCTTAGTCCCGACGCGATCGTTTTCTGGCAGTTCGGCCTGATCAAACTCAATGCCACCATCCTTTACACCTGGGGGCTGATGGCGGTGCTGGCGGTCGGCTCGATACTCGTCACCCGTCGGCTGTCCCGGGATCTGCAACGCTCGCGCTGGCAGAACCTGCTGGAAATCATCGTTACCACCCTCGAGAAGCAGATCGAAGAGGTAGGCCTGCGTCATCCGCGCAAGTATCTCGGCTTTCTCGGCACCCTGTTCCTGTTCGTCGCCCTGTCCGCACTCTTCACCCTGTTCCCCGGCTTCGAGCCGCCGACCGGTTCACTCTCGACCACGGCAGCCCTGGCGTTCTGTGTGTTGGTGGCCGTGCCGCTGTTCGGCATCGAAGGACGGGGCCTGGGCGCTTACCTCAAGTCCTACATGGAGCCGACCGTGATCATGCTGCCGTTCAACCTCATCAGCGAGGTCTCGCGCACGCTGGCCCTGGCGGTGCGCCTGTTCGGCAACATGATGAGCGGGGCTATGATCATCGGCATCCTGCTCACCATCACACCGTTTCTATTCCCGATCGTTATGACGGTATTGGGCCTGCTCACCGGCATGGTGCAGGCCTACATCTTCTTCATTCTGGCCACGGTGTACATCGCGGCCGCCACGCAACTCACTGAACCCAAAACTGAACCGGAGCCCGAATCTGAGCCGGAGCCAGAGCCCGAAGCGGAGCTCCAACCATGAACCCATCCACAAAGGAAATACCATGGACAGCATGACCCTCATCGCGGTGGCATCGATCATCACCGCCGGCCTGACCATTGCCATCGGCGTTCTCGGCCCGTCGCTGGGCGAAGGCCGCGCGGTCGCCACCGCGCTGACCTCGCTGGCGCAGCAGCCGGACGCTTCCGCCACCATCACCCGGACCCTTTTCGTCGGCTTGGCGATGATCGAGTCCACCGCCATCTACTGCTTCGTGGTCTCGATGATTCTCCTGTTCGCCAATCCCTTCTGGAATCAGGCCATCGCCCAGGTCGCCGGGAAATAGCCATGCTCATCGACTGGTTCACCGTCGGGGCGCAGTTGCTCAACTTTCTCATCCTGGTGTGGCTGCTGAAGCACTTTCTCTACCGGCCCATCCTCGATGCCATCGACGCGCGGGAAAAACGCATCGCGGACGAACTCGCGGACGCCGATGCGAAGAAGGCGGAAGCGAAACAGGAGCGCGACGAGTTCCAGCACAAGAACGAGGCCTTCGAGCAACAGCGCTCTGCGCTCATGACCCAGGCCACCGAAGCGGCTGCGACCGAACGACAACGGCTGCTGGACGAAGCGCGCCAGGCGGCTGAGGCCTTGAGCGCCAAGCGCCAGGAGACCCTGCGCAACGAGGCCCAGAGCCTCAAGCAGGCCATCGGCCAGCGGACACGACAGGAGGTGTTTGCCATCGCCCGCAAGGCGCTGAGCGATCTCGCCTCGGCCAGTCTGGAAGAAGGCATAACGGAGGCGTTCCTGCGCCGCCTGCAGGAACTGGACGAGCCGGCCAGAAACAGTCTTGGCGAGTCGCTCAGGACGGCATCCGAGCCCGCGTTGGTACGCAGTGCCTTCGATCTGCCTGCACCGCAGAGGGCGGCAATACAAGACGCGCTCAACCGGACCTTCTCGGCGGACATCGCCCTGCGCTTCGAGACGGCGCCGGAGCCGATCGGCGGCATCGAACTGACCACCAACGGCCAAAAGGTGGCGTGGAGCATCGACGGTTACCTGGCATCGCTCGAACACAGTGTCGATGAACTGGTGAAAGCACGCGCCAAACAGCCATGACCACCGCGCCCACCCCTGTGCCCACTCCGGCACCCGATAGCCTCCAGGACGTCTTTGACAGTGCCTTCGCCGACCTGAGCCAGGCGCGCGAGGCCTACTCAGCGCAGCTACGGCCGCGCGAAGTTGGCACCCTCGTCAGCGTCTCCACCGGCATCGCCAAGGTTGCCGGCCTGCCCGGTGTGGGCTTCGAGGAGGTGTTGCGGTTTCCCGGTGACCTCTACGGCATTGCCTTTAACGTCGATGCTGACGAAATCGGTGTTGTCCTGCTCGGCGATTACTGGCGTTTGCAGGCCGGCGACGAAGTTGTGCGCATGGGCCATGTGGTGGACGTGCCGGTGGGGGAGGGCTTGATCGGACGCATCATCGACCCGATGGGGCGGCCTTTGGATGGCCAAGGCCCGGTGGCCTCCAGCGCGCGCCTGCCCATCGAGCGCCCGGCCGCGGCTATCATGGACCGTGCGCCGGTCACCGTGCCCTTGCAGACCGGTATCAAGGTCATCGATGCGCTCATCCCGGTCGGGCGCGGCCAGCGCGAGTTGATCCTCGGCGACCGCCAGACCGGCAAGACTGCGGTGGCACTCGACACCATCGTCAACCAGCGCGATAAAAACGTGCTGTGCGTCTATTGCGCCATCGGCCAGCGCGCCTCCGGCATGGCCAAGGTCATCGCCCGCCTGCGCGAAAAGGGTGCTATGGATTACACCCTGGTTGTGGTCACCGAGGGCAACGACCCTCCCGGCCTGGCATACATCGCGCCCTACGCCGCGACCAGTATTGCCGAACACTTCATGGAACAGGGTCGCGACGTGCTGATCGTCTATGACGACCTCACCCACCACGCCCGCGCCTATCGCGAGCTATCGCTGCTGCTGCGCCGGCCGCCCGGGCGCGAGGCCTTCCCTGGCGACATCTTCTACATCCACTCGCGCCTGCTGGAGCGTGCCACCCATCTGCGCCCGGAACTCGGCGGCGGCTCCCTGACCGCCCTGCCCATCATCGAAACCGAGGCGCAGAACCTGTCCGCCTACATTCCGACCAACCTGATCTCCATCACCGACGGGCAGATCTACCTGTCGCCGTCGCTGTTCGAGCTGGGGGTGCTGCCCGCGGTGGATGTTGGCCAATCGGTCTCCCGCGTCGGCGGCAAGGCCCAGCGCATCGCCTATCGCACGGTGGCGGGGGACCTCAAGCTCGCCTACGCACAGTTCGAGGAGCTGGAGACCTTCTCCCGCTTTGGCGCCCGTCTGGATGAAGAGACCCGCAAGACCATCGAGCACGGGCGGCGCATCCGTGCCTGCCTCAAGCAGCCGGAATTCACCCCGGTCTCCGTTACCGCCCAGATCGCCATCCTGCTGTCTTTGACCGAGCGGCTCTTCGACCCGGTGCCGATGGCACGGATGACGGAGGCCGAGCAGGCCGTGCGCGCGGCGGCGACGGCGATCCCGGCGCAGGTAGTTGGGCGTTTCGACAGCGCCGAAGGGCTGAGCGACGCGGATCGGGCCCTTATCGTCCGAATCGCCCGTGACGCGCTCGAACCCTTCCAGCTCAAGCCGGAGGCCGGGTCCGAACCCGGGACCGGGGAGGAATGAGCGACACCACCGCCAGCCTGCGGCGCAAGATCGACAGCGCCGGCGATCTCCGCTCCGTGGTCCGCACCATGAAGGCCCTGGCCGCCTCGAACATCGGCCAATACGAGCAGTCGGTGCGCGCCCTGGCCGGCTATGCCCGCAGCGTGGAGCTGGGTTTGAGCATCTGTTTCCGAAAAAGCGGGGCGGCAGCGCCGACCGGGATCAAGATTCGGCCCGAGGCGGTGGTCCTGCGCGCGGTGGTCTTCGGCTCGGACCAGGGGCTGGTGGGCCGTTTCAACGATCGGGTGGCCGATTTTGCCCTCAAAGCCCTCGCGGCCCTGCCCGGCACACCTCGGATCTGGGCGGTCGGCGAGCGCGTCCATGCCCGCCTGGCGGACGCGGGTCTGCCGTTGGCTGGGCTCTTCACCGTGCCCAACTCCGTCCAGGCCATTACCCCGCTGGTCGGACAGATCCTCGTGGAGAACGAGACGCGCCCCGACCCGGGCGCCATCACCGAGCTCCACCTCTTCTACAACCGCCCCACCTCGGGCGCGATCTATGAGCCGATCCAGCAGCGGCTGTTACCCCTGGATCAAACCTGGCGCCGCGAGCTCACCGAAGCGCCTTGGCCGACGCAGAACCTGCCCGAGATCGTGGGCGGGGACGACATCACCTTGCGGGCGCTCATCCGCGAGTATCTCTTTGTGTCGCTGTTCCGGGCCTGCGCCGAGTCCCTCGCAAGCGAAAACGCCAGCCGCCTGGCGGCGATGCAGCGCGCCGATAAGAACATCGACGAGCTGCTGGAAGACCTGAACGGGACCTTCCACCGTTTGCGCCAAAGCGGCATCGACGAAGAACTGTTCGACGTGATTTCTGGCTTCGAGGCATTGGCTGGGTCTTGACGACGACCGGGAGGACCGAGATGAAGATCAAAGCGAAAGGTCTGATGCAGAAAGGCTCGGCCAGTTGACCCACGTTTGTCTGGCTGGTTCTCATGGAGAGAGGAAAGAGCCTCGGAGCACTGCGCCAGACCAAGGGCGGGCTCCTTACGTACGAGCGCCCCATCGACAAGCACGGCCAGGACATGCCGGAACTGGCGGATAGTCTTGGATCTGATCGCAGGCAAATCGTGAACCGTTGCAAACGCCGCCGCTGGACAGGCCCGGAGGCATCTTGACCTTCTTTTCCCGAGTCAGCGTCCGTTGGAATTGCTGGTAGTGGCACAAAGGCGCCTCTCTCGATTGACGTCAGTGCGGTGGGCTTGCTGCTGCTGAAGGAAGTGGGGGGAGCCCCGGTGCTGGGGCTGGCGGCGGGAATCGTGACCTACCGGATGCTCAAGCGGGTCGACAACTACCAGGTGGAAGTCCTGCTCACGATTGCCCTGGTTATGGGGCTCTACTCCATGGCGGACGCCTTGCACCTTTCTGCCCCAATTGCCGTCGTGGTCGCGGGGCTGTTTGTGGGCAATCAGGGGCGAACATTCGCCATGACGGAAAAGACGCGGGAACACGTCGACACCTTCTGGGAGTTGGTCGACGAAATTCTTAACGTCGTTCTCTTTCTCTTGATCGGCCTTGAGCTTCTTGTGCTCCCAATCGAACGTGGGTGGCTGGTAGCCAGTATCCTCGCAATTCCCATTGTGTTGACGGCCCGCTGGCTAAGTGTCGCTGGAATCATCGGGCCGCTCAGTTGGGTAACAGCGCAGTCGAAAGGAGCGATTCCAATCCTCACCTGGGGCGGATTGCGCGGCGGCATCTCGGTAGCCATGGCGCTGTCGATCCCACCTAATGACTCGCGCAATCTGGTGCTGACCCTCACCTACTTTGTGGTGGTGTTCTCGATCCTTGTCCAGATCTTGACAGTGGGCCGGGTGATCCGGATGAACGGCTACCCACAGGCGACCCCGCAGTCTTCTGCAGGGCGGTGATGCCGTCGCGGACATGATCCGGACGACAAGAGCTCGAAAGGAGGCCGTCGCGAGGCGCCTGCCCATAGCGCAAATATCAGAGAGGAAGTAACCATGCTTATGACCTTTTCTTGCCCAGCCTACGCAAACATTACGATGTTCGGCGACGCGGCAGTGCGGTACGCGTAGTTCCCAGGAGACCCAGGCCGCCGAAAAGCGCTTGCGTGCCGGCCTGACCTCACCCATATTCCTAGGCAGTCACCGGGCCTTGGCGCGGTGCCATCCGATCAACCCCTGACCTGGAGTCATACCCCATGGCGAACGAAGGCTATCACGAACCTGTCACGGAACTTTCCGAGGCTACCCGCGACATGCATCGCGCCATCATCTCTCTGATGGAGGAACTGGAGGCCGTTGATTGGTACAACCAGCGCGTGGATGCCTGCACGGACAGCGAACTTCAGGCCATCCTGGCCCACAACCGCGACGAGGAAAAGGAACACGCCGCTATGGTGTTGGAGTGGATCCGGCGTCAGGACCCAGCCTTTGATCACGAATTGCGCGATTACCTTTTCTCTGACAAGCCCATCGCTCACAAGCAGGTGGGGCATTAGGCCCCGGTTGCGGTTACTCGCCGGCCGCGGTTGGAGATACGGGGGTGGCAACCGGGGTCGTCCCGAAGGCCGGTGCTGACGGGGTGCCAGAGTCCCTGTCCGCGGGGTGCGCCTCCGCTGTCCCCGCAGTGAGGGCGGGTGCCACGACCAGCGCCAGGGCTGGCCGCTCCGCCGTGAACCAGACCTGAAGCCGGGACTCTCCCGCTGGCCACTGGCCCTTGAGTTGATTGATGGGTTCGCTTCCGGTGAAGGCGAGGTAACCGTACTTGCCATAATGGGGCAGCTTGCGCGCCAGGCCCGTAAGGGCTGCGGGGTTGAGGGTGGCGATCAGGCCCAGGGGGCGGCCTGCCACCTCCCGGACCAGGGCCAGGCTGAGGTCATCGCCCGCCAGGCTCTCTCCCGACAACTCCAGACGGTGCGACTCGCGATCCAGGCCAATGGGCTGGGCCGTCAGGGCGGTCATAAAGCGATTCCGCCACCCCAGCAGCCAGATGGGCCTGTCTTCGGGCAGCCGATCGAGGGCGTCATCCTTCACCACTTCCCAGCCTGGGGCGTCCTTCGTCCAACTCTCAGCGAGTTGGAGATAGCCGGTGGCCAGCGCCTCAGTTTCCGCCGTGGGCAAGACGATGAGGCCACGCGCGGCGCCGAGTAGCCGGCTCAGGCTGGGCGGGTTTTCCCCGGGTGCTAGTCGGCGGAAGAGGTCGAAATCGGGGTCCAGGGCCAGGCGGAGGGGCGGCGTGGGTAGCTCAATCAGGAATTCGGTGGCACGCCCGTCCAGGGGGATACGTTGCTGGATCAGGCTGCCATCCTTCAGGTGAACCAGCAGGGGGACGGTCAGGGGGAAGGGGGCTTCGGGTTGGGTCTGTTCCAGTCGCCCCCGGAGTTGGAAGCCGCTGGCGGCGGGTTCCAGGGTCACCTCGGTCAGGGCCAGGTCCGGCGCCCCGACGCGCTGGGTCCAGGGCGCGAAAAAGCCCTTCAGATCCCGGCCGCTGGCCTGCTCGAAGGCGATTCTGAGCTGGTCGTACCCGGCCGTACGGAAGCGGTTTTCGCGGTAAAAGGCTTGCAGGCCCGCACGAAAGGCGGCGTCGCCCAAGTCGTGGCGCAGCATGTGGAATAGCATCAGGCTCTTGCCATAGCCGATGGCCTGGGAGGCTGAGCCGTGGCGGCCCTGAAAGGCGGTGAGGGGGAAATCCTCGCCCGCTCCTACATAGTCCGCATAGGCCTGGAGACTGTCGCGGCGGTAGGCAGCCCCCTGGCCCTCCCGCTCCTTGAACAGATGGTCCGCCAGATAGGCCGTCAGGCCCTCGCTCCAGTTGCCCGTCTCATAATCGATGAAGACGCTGTTGCCCCACCAGTTGTGGAGAATCTCGTGGGGATAGGAACTCTTGAGAATGAAGGGCAGACGCAGAACCTGAGAACCCAGCAGGGTGAAGGAGGGCATGCCGTAGCCCGTCTCCCAGAAATTTTCTACCAGGGCAAACTTGGCGTAGGGATAGGGGCCGATGAGGTCGCTGTAGAAGGCCAGGTATTCCGCCGTGGCGTCAAGATAGCGCTGGGCTAGTTCAGGCTCCGGGTTGCGCAGATAGACCTGGGCCTCGCCCCGGGCCGTCGGCTGGGTATAGGTGACGAAGGGGGCGGCGATGAGGTAGATGTCATCCTGGGGCTGGTCTTCGCGCCAGCTCACGCGGGCGCCCTCGGTGGTCGCCACGCGGTTGGGTCCCGCGCCCTGGGCGACGGCGATCCAGTCGGCAGGCAGGGTCACTTGGAGTGAAAAGTGCTGCAGGCTGTCCGTGAAGCGAGGATACCAGCCGCTATTGCCGTCCAGGACCACCCCGTCCGGGCTGATGATGCCACGGGTCCACTGCCGGGAGCGGCCCATGCCTTCCTCGGCCGTTTGCAATTCGCCCTGTAGGGGGCCGGCGTAGACCAGGGTGATGGGCCCGGACCCTTGCGGGCGCAGGCGAAAGACCTCCCTGTCGTCCCGGGAGCCGAGGGTGTCGAGGTGCGCATCCCCGGCCAAAACCTGGGGATTCAGGCCCTGGTGTAAGACGAAGGTCCACTCGTCCTGGCCTCCCGGCAGGCTCAGGGTATCCCTAACCGCCAGGGTTCCCTGGGCCGGGGTCAGGTGCACCTCGATGTCATGGCTGATCAGGGGTTGGGCCTGTAGGCCCATGCCTGTCATCAGGAGCAGCGTCAGAACAAGCCATCTAGGCGACATGGGCTCTCCCGGGGTGATCCAGTGATGATTCAAGACGGTGGCTTTACTACCATGGTGAAGACGGGAATCGCACCTTCGGCCAATCAGGCCTGGCCAGTTCGAGGCACGGCCTGGCTGGGGGGAAGGGGAGGGGGGAGGGCTATAATTTGCCGAGTACCCTCATGGCTTGTGCCTCGCAGCCCTGTTTGATCATCCAGGCGGCTAGTGACGCTGGATTGGTTGGCGTATTCGCTGCCTTGTGTACCAGCAGGCTGATGGGCTTATCGCCCCGTTGCAACCGATAGCGCTTGCCATCCTCGAAATAGCGGGCCGGAACCGGCAACTCGGCCTGACGGGCGGGCCAGGTGAAGGTGCCGAGGGTGGCGCCTTGTTCGTCAACCAGGATGACTTCTTCCGATTTGGCGATCTTGTCGCGTAACAACACCACCGGATCGCTAATCAGGCAGTGCTCGCCCGAGTTGTCCACAGCAATGGGGTCCGGCGACGCATCGTCTCCATCAAAGCCCCTCATCACCCCTAACGTCGAGGTGGATTGCCGGTGTCCCTGTAGCAGGCTGGCGATCGCGGTCAGGTTGTTGGTCTTGGCGCCCTTGTCACCACCGCTTTCTGGTACGCCTCCATAGGGGCCTGTCAGCTTGAGGGTTTTGCCATCCTCCGCCAGCAGGGTCAATTGGGCACCCTCACCCAATTTTACCGGAGTCTTGTCATCCAGTATGGCTCCGGCTTTATAGGGGGCTCCTTCGGCACTGACCACGACCCATTGTGCCGCCACGGCCAGGGATGACCCTGACAGCAGGACCCCACCCGCGAGCATCCTAAAAATTATCCGTTGCCAATCATAGCTCATGGTGCCCTTGCTCCCGTTTACGCATTACCGATCCGAGCGGTCCTCGAAAAATGTTGGGAAAATATACCGCGACTAACTCGTATCATGCCGACATCGTCAACTTTTCGCTAGAGAGCCACGGGGCCACGGGGCCATGAGGTATTCGATCCGCCAGGTATTGTCGAGGTACGCACCGTGATGATCCGCCGCCAGGATTGGCTGCCGCTCGTGACGGTGCCCCTGGGGATTGCGGTGTTGGTCTGGTTGTTGGTTGACCAGGGCCCTCTGCGCTACATCGAAAACTGGTTCGGAGACCTGCGGGTGGCCCTGGTGACCCCGCGCCAGTCACCCTCCGATGAGGTCGTGGTGCTCACCATCACCGATGACACCCTAAGCACCTTTCCCTACCGCTCGCCGGTCAGCCGCACCTTTCTTGCCGACCTGGTGACCCTGCTCAATGAAAAAGGTGTGAAGGCCATCGGTCTGGATATTTTGTTTGACCAGCCCACCGAACTCACCGCCGATCAGGCCCTGGTCCAGGCGTTGCGCGATTCCGCCGTGCCGGTGTTCGTCGCCTACGCCGACCAGGAGCATATCAGCCCGGCACAACAGCAGTATCTGGATGCCTTCACCCTCGATTTGCGCCGTGCTTACGCCAACTTGCCGTTTGACAACCTGGACGGGGTGATCCGCACCCTGTTTCCAGGCCGGGAGACCCCGGACGGCCGGATGATACCGGGAATGGCCGCCGCCCTGGCAGGAGTAGAGTTGCCGCCGGGGACAATCCCTCTACGTTATCGAGGGCTGGCCCCGGACGCGGCGGCAAATGACGTGGCCAGCGCCTTCAAGCATTATCAGGCCCATCTGGCCGGGGTCCTGCCGGCGACCTGGCTGGCCGGCAAGATCGTGCTGATTGGTGCGGATCTGAGGGCCAGTAGCGAGGATATCTGGAAAACGCCCTTTTCCACCCTGCTGGGCAGCAAGGACGGGTCCTTGCCCGGGGTCATGATTCACGCCCATGGTCTGGCGCAGTTGCTGGAAGGATGCTGGTTGCCGCTCGTGCCAACCTGGTTTGTCATGGGTTTGTATGGGCTCGCCGCTCTGGTGGGCCTGTTTCTGGCCCGCATGGATAGGGCAGCCTGGGTGAGTGTCGGCCTGGCGCTGGGCAGCGTCCTGGCCTATTGGGCCTTGGGTTTCTGGTGGTACCACCATGGAGGGGCCTTGCTGCCACTGGCGGGCCCGTCGCTCGCGATGGTGGGTACGACCTGGTGGTCCCATGCCCTCGTCAGCCGGCAGGAACACCGCCAGAAGGAGTTCATCCACGGTGCCTTCGCCCGTTATCTGCACCCCGACTGGGTTGAGCAATTGATGGCAAACCCGGACTTGCTGGGCCTCACCGGCGAGCGCCGGGAAATTACCGTGCTGTTTACCGATGTGGCCGGTTTCACCACAACTTCGGAACGGCTGTCGCCGACCAGTCTGGTGTCGGTGTTGAGTCGTTATTTGGATGGGATGACTCGGATCATCATGACCCACGGTGGGGCGGTGAATAAGTATCTGGGCGATGGCATCATGGTGTTGTTTGGCGCCCCCGTCACCCAGTCGAATCATGCCCTGCGCGCGGTGCGATGTGCTTTAGCGCTCGATATCTTTGCCGAGAGCTTTCGCCAGGAGGTCACCGATCCCGATGGCAAGCCGGTAGCCTTTGGCCTCACCCGGATCGGGGTCCATACCGGCGAGGCGACGGTAGGCAACTTCGGGTCCCAGGCCAAGCTCGAGTACACGGCCATTGGCGATGTGGTGAACGTGGCCTCGCGACTGGAGGGATTGAACGCCTATTTTGGTACCCGCGTCGCGGTCAGTGAGGCGACCCGGGACCAGACGGTGGCCGGGGATCTGGAGTTTCGCCCCATGGGGCAGGTCGTGGTCAAAGGGAAGCACGAGGCGCTGGCGGTGTTCAACCCGGTGGCTGTGATCGGCGCGCCGGATGCGGTCTGGGATGAATATGCGCAAGCCTATGCCCTATTGGCGAAGGGCGATCCTAACGGTGAGATGCGCTTCGAGGCTTTGTACGAGCGTTGTCCCCAGGACCCTCTGGTGGCGTTTCACTGGCGGCGCGTGCGGGCGGGCGAGCGATCGGTTCAGATCAAGTTGGTCTCAAAGTAACCACCTCTTCGCCCCCCCGCTACCCTCCCTCGAGCCCAGGGCTACCTTGACATCGACCTAGTGGATGAGATCATGGCCAGGGCAGATCTGTCCTACCGATATCCCGTCAACAACAATTATTCACCTTATTCCCGCATCTACTTATGACCCACATACTTCCCTCGGCCGCCGAAATGATCTCCCTGCTGGGCTGGGCTCTGATTATATATCTCCTGCTCATCCTGCTGGCCCGGACCCTGCGCCGCTGGCGCGATGTGCGCTTTCGGTGGGTATTCCACCTCTTTGCACTGGCGACGGGCCTCTTAATCAGCCTCAACTGGTTGCCGGAAGAGGGATCGGATCTGTCCTGGAGATCCGATTTAACCCGGCACCTGACGGCGGCGGTGACCATACTGGCGGCCTTCCCCATCACGACCCTCTTTGTCCGCATGGTGTGGGGACGCAAGCCGGATACCGACCTCAAGGCAATCGGGTCGCGGATTCTTATTGATACTGTCCGCGTCCTGATTCTGATCGTGGCCGTAATTCTGGCGCTGCAATTCGTTTATGACATCCAGGTACCCGGCCTGGTGGCGGGCTCCGGGATCATGGCCATCATTCTCGGTTTAGCGATGCAGGATATGTTGGGGAACCTGATCGCCGGCGTGTCGCTACATTTTGAGAAGCCCTTCCAGCCAGGCGACTGGCTACTCATCAATAACACCCACGCCAAGGTCATCGAGCTCTCCTGGCGCTCGACACAATTGCTGACGAACGATGATGTCCTGATCGATGTTCCCAACACGGATATCACTAAGCAGGCAATTACCAACTTTCAACTGCCGACCCCGCGACATGCCGTCAAGGCAACCATCAGCCTGCACTATGACGTTCCGCCCTTGCGGGCACAGGCGGTTTTGAAAACGGCCGCCTCGAGTGTTCCCGGGGTATGCCTGGAGCCGGCCCCGGTGGTGCTGCTCAAGGATTTTCTGGACTCGGGAATAAGTTACGAGATCAAGGTCTGGATCGAGGATCATGGCCTCATGAACCGCGTCCTGAGCGAGGTGCGCTCTCATGCCTGGTATGCGGCAAAGCGCGAGGGGTTTGTCATGCCCTACCCCCAGCGAGTGCTGCACCGCGCCGTGCACCAGGATCCGTCGATCCAGACCTGGGGCGTTGCCGCCAAGGCTTTGCGCTCCCACGAGTTGCTGGACTTTCTCACCGAGGCTGAGATTGACAACCTGGTGCGAGAGAGTCCCGTTCAGTTGTTCGCCAACACCGAACGCATCGTTACCCAGGGTGAGGCGGGTGAGTCCATGTTCCTACTGCTGCGGGGCCAAGTCGAGGTGTCGATCACGCGCAACGGCCAGCAGACCGTCGTCGCCAGGCTTGGCCCTGGTGATTGCTTCGGTGAAATGTCCATGCTGACCGGGGCGGCACGTACTGCCATGGTTGTTGCCCTGGATGAAGTCGAGACGGTAGAGATAACCAAACAGGTTTTTGCCTCCTTGGTGAGGGATAACCCCGAGATCCTTGGCCGTCTCAGCGAATTGCTCGCTCAACGTCGGCTTGCCAATGACCAATGGACCCCGGAGACGGCCTCCCAAAGTGTCGAGCAGGTGCGTTCAGGCCTGTTGGGGAAACTGCGGGAATTTTTCGCCCTCTAATCAGCACCACCGGACCGCCAGACGGGTTTTAAACCCCATCTCGCACCCTTAGCTAGGGGCTCCTAAGCGCCTCTTATCTCAAGAGAAGACCATGCCATCCATGAATTCTAATCCCTGCACGGTGACCCTTGGCGCCCTGCTGCTTTGCCTTGCCCATCCCCTCCTGGCGGAGGAGGGGGCGACGGCCCCCCAGGTTGCCGATGAGGTTCCCGACAACCATACGCAGGTGGTCGATCCTGCGACCCTCTCCGGCCTGGATGCCCTGGTGACCAAGCTGACCGATCGCCGCATCGTCTTCGTGGGTGAGTCCCATGATCGCTATGAGGATCACCTCAACCAACTGGCAGTGATACGCAGCTTGCATGAGGGGGGCGCCGATCTGGCTATCGGCATGGAAATGTTCCAGCAGCCCTTCCAACCTGCTCTGGATGCCTATATCGCCCAAGAGATCGACGAGCATGAGATGCTTAGGCGCACCGATTATTTCGAGCGTTGGCGCTTCGACTACCGCCTCTACCGGCCCATCCTGCGCTACGCCCGTGAGCACGGCATACCTCTCATCGCCCTCAACCTGGACAGAGACATCACGGCCAAGGTCGGCGAGGCCGGACTGGAGGGCCTCGACGAGGGGCAGCGTGCTCAGGTGCCGAAGGACATGGATCAGGACGACCTCGCCTACCGGGAGCGGATCAAGCGCGTGTTTGATTCTCATCCCAAGGAGGATGGCAAGGACTTCGAGAAATTCCTCCTGGTGCAACTCCTCTGGGACGAGGGCATGGCGGAGCGAGCGGCGACCTATCTGGGCGGGCATCCCGGCAAGACCCTGGTGGTCCTGGCGGGTCAGGGTCACCTGGAATACGGTCAGGGCATCCCGAAGCGTCTCCTGCGGCGTCTGCCGGTAACCTCCGCCATTCTTCTCAATGGCTGGCCGCGCGAGATGGATCCCAAGGCGGCTGACTATCTGCTCTTCCCGCAATCCTTGGAATTACCGGCAACCGGGCGGCTCGGGGTGATGCTGGACACCGAGGGTGAGGGGTCCGGCGTGGGCGTGAAGGGGTTCAGTGACAAGAGCGGGGCCGCCACCGCGGGGATCAAGGAGGGGGATCGCATCGTCCAGGTCGGTGCTGTGGCGGTCGCCAACTATGCGGACATTCGCCTTGCCCTCATCGATAGCCGCCCCGGTCAGAAGCTACCGGTCGAGGTGGAGCGGTTGGCCGCGGAGAGTCAGCCGGAGCGATTGGCCTTTGAGGTGGAATTGCACTGAGGGGCGGGTACGGGGTCAGAACCCCCGACCAAGTCACAGACGCGGCTGGAATCCCCGCCCCCGGCGTCCCAAACGCACCTGGGGCAGCAAGAAGCCAATGAGGATGCCCCCGAAGACGACGCCACCGCCAATGAGGAACCAGTGTTGGGCGTTCTGGTGGTCGAGTTCGCGATTGATCTGTTCCAATTCGCCGACCTGGCGGGTCAGGTCGGCAACGGTCTGCCGGAGTTCGCCGCGCTCGCGGAGGATGCGCGGGGCGTCGCCAGCAGCCTGGCGAATACTGAGCAATTCCTCCTCCAGGCGATGCTTGTCGGCCAGGGCGGTGTCCAGGCTGGCCTGAACCTCCTTCAGGGAAGGTGGCAACTTGTCAAATTTTTCCTGGAACATGGCGACCTTGGCCTTCAGTGCCGCAACCTGGTCGCGGGGGATGGGCTCATCCTGCAATCGGTCGCTGGCCACGAAGCCCGTCTTGCCGTCCTCGGTCCGAACCTTGGAGTAGCCGGACTTGGCGTTGCTACTCAAGACCTCGACAGGGGTGCCCGTGGGCAGGCTCCGCAGCACCTTGTATTTGAGACTCTCCCCGGCGCGCATGGGGATCTCAAACTGGTCCGTGATATAGCGGGTTCCCGCCAGGGTGATCGGCGCGGCGGTGAGACAGAGGAGCAGGGGCAGCAGACGTTTCATGATCCGATCGCGTGGTGGTGAGGAGTGGTGTCGTGCTCCACGAGCAGGAATTCCAGCAGGGCCTTCTGGCTGTGCAGCCGGTTTTCGGCCTCGTCCCAGACCACGGACTGGGGCCCATCGATGATCCCCGCCGTGACCTCCTCGCCCCGGTGAGCTGGCAGGCAGTGCATGAAGAGGGCATCGGGATGGGCGAGGGCCATCAGGGCCTCATCAACGATATAGCTGTTAAAGGCCTCCTGCCGGGCCTGCTGCTCCTCTTCCTGACCCATACTGGTCCAGACATCGGTGACGACCAGATCCACTCCTGCTATGGCCTCGCGCGGGTCACGCAGGAGGACGCAGCGGTCGGCGACCGCCGCCAGCAGTCCGGCGTCCGGTTCGTAGCCTTCGGGGCAGGCGAGGCGTAGCTGAAAATCGAAGAGGCGGGCGGCCTCCATGTAGGACAGACACATATTATTGCCATCGCCGATCCAGACGACGGTACGGCCCTGGATGTCGCCGCGATGCTCGAACCAGGTCTGCATGTCCGCGAGGAGCTGGCAGGGGTGCAGGCGGTCGGTGAGGCCATTGATCACCGGTACTCGGGAGTGGGCAGCGAATTCCTCAACGATCTCGTGGGCGAAGGTGCGAATCATGACTACGTCTACCATGCGCGACAGGACCCGGGCGCTATCCGCGATGGGTTCGCCGCGTCCCAGCTGGGTGTCGCGAGGCGATAGGAAGATGGCATGGCCACCCAGCTGGGCCATGCCGGCCTCGAAAGAGACCCGGGTGCGGGTGGAGGCCTTCTCAAAGATCATGCCCATGACCCTGTTGGTCAGGGGGGCGTAGGGCGTGCCTGCTCTCAGCAGGTACTTAAGTTCTGTGGCCCGCTGGAGCAGGGCGCGGACCTCCGCGGCCTCGATATCGGTGAGGCTCAGAAAATGTCTAGGCTGGTGCGGATGGTCCATTGGATCCCTCATGCGGCCACACCCTTGGGGGTCGGCGTGGCAAGGAAGGTGGCGATCAGCCGGGCGAGCTGATCGATGAGGAGTTCGACCTGGTCCGTCTCCAGAATCAGGGGCGGTAGCAGGCGGATGACGCGTTCGGCGGTGACATTGATGAGCAGCCCGGCCTCCAAAGCCTGGCCCACCAGTTCCGCGCAGGGGCGGTCGAGTTCGATGCCGATCATGAGACCCAAACCGCGGATGTCGCTGACGCCGGGTTGGCGGGCCAGGGCCTGGCGGAGGCCTGTCTGCAACTGTTTGCCCAAGAGGGCGGCCTGATCGACTAGCTGGTCGCGGGCGAGGGTCTCCAGCACCGCGCTGGCGGCACGACAGGCCAGAGGATTGCCGCCAAAGGTAGAACCGTGGCTGCCGGGGCCCAGCACCGTCGCCGCGACCCCACGCGCCAGGCAGGCGCCGATAGGCACGCCATTGGCTAGCCCTTTGGCCAGGGTCATGACATCCGGTTGGATACCGGTATGCTGGTGAGCAAAGAGGCGGCCCGTGCGGCCCATGCCAGTCTGGATCTCGTCCAGCATCAGCAGCCAGCCCTGGTGGTCGCAGATTTCGCGCAGGCGCGGCAGATAGTTCGGGGCCGGGATGTTGATGCCGCCCTCGCCCTGTAGAGGCTCGACCAGGACGGCGATGATGTCCCGGCGATTGGCCGCCGCGGTTTCCACCGCCCCCAGGTCGTCGTAGGGGACGCGCACGAAACCCTGTACCAGGGGCTCGAAGCCGGCCTGCACCTTACGGTTGCCGGTGGCGCTGAGGGTGGCCAGGGTGCGGCCGTGAAAGCTGTTCTCCATCACCAGGATGGCGGGTCTTTCGAGGCCGCGCTGGTGGCCGTGGAGGCGTGCCAGCTTGATGGCAGCCTCGTTCGCCTCGGCCCCCGAGTTGCCAAAAAAGACTCGATCCATGCCGGCGCACGCCGTCAACCGGGCGCCCAGCTCGGTCTGAGCGGCGATTTGGTAGAGGTTGGAGGTATGAAGGAGGCTACCGGCCTGCTCGCAAAGGGCGTCCCGCACCGCCGGATGGGCATGGCCAAGACCGCATACGGCGATGCCCGACAGGGCGTCGAGATAGCGTTTGCCCGTCTCGTCCCACAGCCAGGCGCCCTCGCCATGGGTGAAGGTGACCGGCAGGCGCCGGTAGGTCGCCATCAAGGGATCACTCATACTGAAACCCGCTCCAAGCAAAAAAAGAAAAAGGCGGCTCCTTTCTGGACGGGAACCGCCTCTATTCGCTGAATCAAGTTGCAGGATTATAGCCAGGTGCGGCAAGTGATGCCAAGCCCTTGACGTCCATTACGATTTCGCGACATGTCGCAGATGGACTACAGGCTTGTGACTGCCGGGTGTTTACATGACAGCTATATGTAAAATATATATATTTAATCAATTAGGCGAGGGGTCATTCGCCGGCAGTTGGCGTCGTCGGGGTGGCCTTCTGGAAGGGAACCCCCGGTTTCGCCAGGCGCCGCACGGTATTGGGCAGATGTTCCAGAAGGATGCTGGCGAAGGCCTCCAAGGCCTGAACCCGGGGGAAACTGCGGCGGAAGACCAGTGAGATCCGCCGGAAGGCCTCAGGCAGTTCCAGCCGGCGGGCGACAATGCCGGTGTCCGTCATCCAGCCCCCGCGGATGGCCAGGGCCGGCACCAGGGTGCAGCCAAAGCCGGCGCCAACCAATTGCAACAGGGTTTCCAGGCTGGCGGCGCGCAGGTCCGCCATCTCGCCCCGCTGGGGGCGCTCAGTCAGGTGGCAGACCTCCAGCACCTGATGGGTCAGGCAATGCCCTTCAGCCAAGAGCAGCAGGTCAAGCTCGGTTAGGTCCTGGGCCGTGATCTCGTCCTTCAGGTAGAGCGGGTGGTCGCGATGGTGGGCCAGCCAGAAGGGCTCGTCAAAAAGAGGGATCTCGGTCAGGTCCGGTTGGTCGATGGGGGTGGCGATAAGAATTGCGTCCAGGTCATGGCGCTGGAGGCGGGGGAGGAGGGACTCGGTGAGTTCTTCGGACAGGACCAGGCGCAGTTGCGGGTACTGGCGTTTGAGGGGCACCAGGATCAGGGGCATTAAATAGGGGCTGAGGGTTGGGATGGCGCCAATGCGCAGGGGGCCGTCCAAAGGATCCTGATGGGCGCGGGCGACCCGGTCAATGGCATCCGCTTGCTCCAACAGTAAGCGGGCATGACCTAGAATGGCCTCGCCGATAGGCGTGATCTCAACGGAGCGGTTGGTGCGCTCAAAGAGGGTTACCCCTAGCGCGTCCTCCAGCTTCTTGATCTGGCCGCTCAGGGTCGGTTGGCTGACAAAGCAGCGATCCGCCGCCCGGCCGAAGTGCCGGGTGTCGGCAACGGCGAGGATATATTTAATGTCACGCAGGTTCATGGCAAAGAAGTCAGATCTTGGCTATCTCCAGAGGCACGCGGCCAAGGATAATGAGTCGGTGCCTGGATTGTTTTGGTTGAGTTACCCTATGTCCCTGAATATTGCCCTTTAATCCTGGGTAATGCTATGAAAATTATCATAGCCCCCAATGCCCTCAAGGGCAGTTGCGGCGCCAGCGCCGCCGCCCGGGCCATGGCCCGGGGGCTGCGGCGCGCCGCGCCCGAGGCCGAGTTGGTGGAGATTCCTGTCGCCGACGGCGGCGATGGCCTGCTGGACCTGGCGATCCAGGCCCTGGGTGCGGAGCGGATTCCCGTTAGGGTGACGGGTCCACGCTTTGACCCCGTCATGGCGGACCTGGCCTGGTTGCCGAGCCGGGGCCTGGCCCTGATCGAGATGGCCCTGGCCAGCGGTCTGACCTTGCTGCCGGATGAGGAGCGGGACCCCAGTCTTACCACCAGCCTGGGCACGGGGGAACTGATACGGGCGGCCCTGGATTTGGGGGCGGAGAGCCTGGTGGTGGGCATCGGCGGCAGTGCCACCAACGACGGCGGTATCGGCATGGCCAGCGCGCTGGGATGGCGATTTCTGGACGCGGAGGGCCGGCCTATTACCCCGAATGGCGCAGGCTTGTCCGCTCTGGTTCGTATCGATGGGTCCGGCCTGGATGTGCGTCTCGCTCAAGTCCGCATTCTGGCGGCCTGTGATGTGGACAACCCCCTGACGGGTCCTCAGGGGGCGTCCGTCATCTATGGCCCCCAGAAGGGGGCCAACCTCGGCCAAGTGGCGCGCTTGGATGCTGGGCTCGCCCTCCTGGCTGATCTGGTCGAAGGCCAGGGTCGGCTCGGGCAGGGCTGGCTACGTGATCATCCCGGCGCCGGCGCGGCCGGTGGTCTGGGCTTTGGATTGCGGGCCTTTTGTGGCGCCCGCTTACGGCCTGGGGCGGAACTGGTCCTGGATATCCTGGATTTTGATGCCAGGCTCGCGGGCGCGAACCTGGTGTTGACTGCCGAGGGGTGGTTGGATGGCCAGACCCTCTCCGGCAAGGCCCCAGCCCAGGTCGCGGCACGGGCCAGGCGGTTGGGTATCCCCTGCATCGCCATTGCCGGCGGCCTGGGGGCAGACCTGGAGCGCCTGTCCGCAGCAGGGTTCAGTGCCGTGGTCAGCCTTTGTCCGGCTCCAGTCGCCCTCGCCGAGGCCATGGACCGCGCGGAGGAACTGCTCGCGGACGCGGCGGAACAGGTGCTGCGGATCTTTTTGGCGGGGGGTGCCGGCAATTCTCGGGAAAGGGTGCGACAAGTCTGACAATGAGGCCGGGCGGCCTTTCCGCCATCGGCCCGAAAGGGCAGAATAGTCCCTCATTCCACCTAGCTCTGCCAAGATGCCATGAAGTCTCACCCCCTCCGGTCTCTGTCTCGTGCCGCCATCCTGCTCCCACTGCTTCTGGCCCCCGGCCTCGGGCTCGGTGCCAGCGGCAAAGGCGAAAAGCTGCCCCCCATTTGGGGCTATGGTGTCAAATCCTGCACCACCTTTCTCGCGGCGGCGGATGGGCGCGATGCGGGGGATGCTCTTCAGGATCTGGAATTCCAGCGTTACCAGGACTGGCTCACCGGCTTCATCACCGGGCTCAACCTCTCCATGGGCAAAGATGTACTGGTGGGGGCGGATATTAACGGCGCCCTGAATCGCATTCATGCCTACTGTCAGGGGCATGGCAAGGAGGATGTCTTCACCGCCACCATGGACCTGGTGCGAATGCTCGGCCGCCTGAAATGAGGCTTAGACCCGGGTTTTGACAGTAGTGGCGCCCCCCACGCCCCTCGACCTGCTACGTCGGGTTTTCGGCTATTCAGACTTTCGCGGTGCCCAGGAACGGATCATCGGCCGGGTCATCGCCGGTGGCGATGCCCTGGTCCTCATGCCTACCGGCGGCGGCAAATCGCTCTGTTTCCAAATCCCCGCCCTGGTGCGGCCCGGCACCGGCATCGTCGTCTCGCCCCTCATCGCCTTGATGCAGGACCAGGTGGATGCCCTGCACCAGCTCGGTCTGCGGGCGGCCTTTCTGAACTCCTCCCTGAATGCGGGGGAGGCGCGGGCGGTGGAACAGGGCCTGGTGTCCGGCCAGTTCGACCTGCTGTACGTGGCTCCGGAGCGCTTGCTAAGCGAGCGCTTTCTATCCCTGCTGGATCAGAGCCGCCTTGCCCTGTTCGCCATTGACGAGGCCCACTGCGTCTCTCAGTGGGGGCACGATTTCCGGCCTGAATACATCCAGCTCAACCTCCTGCACGAGCGCTGGCCGCACATTCCGCGCATCGCCCTTACCGCCACTGCCGATGGCTTGACCCGCCAGGAAATTGTCGAACGGCTCGACCTGGCGGAGGCCGACCATTTCGTCTCCAGTTTCAACCGGCCTAACATCCGCTATCGCGTGGTACAGAAGGATCAACCGCGTCGCCAGTTGCTGCGCTTCCTGCGGGAGGAGCACGCCGGCGACTCGGGTATCGTCTATTGTCTGTCCCGGCGCAGCGTGGAGGAGGTCGCAGATTTCCTGCGTGGCGAGGGCTTTCAGGCCCTGCCTTACCACGCCGGCCTGCCTGCGGAGACCCGCCGCCAGAACCAGGCCGCCTTCCTGCGCGACGATCAGATCATCATGGTCGCCACCATCGCCTTTGGCATGGGCATCGACAAGCCGGACGTGCGCTTTGTCGCCCACCTCGACCTGCCCAAGAGCCTGGAGGGGTACTACCAGGAGACTGGCCGCGCCGGCCGCGATGGTCTGCCGGCCAATGCCTGGCTGGCCTATGGTTTGTCTGACATGGTCACCCTGCGCCACTTCATCGACATCTCGGAGGCCGAGGAACGCTTCAAGCGGGTCGAGCATCACCGGCTGAATGCCATGCTCGGCTTTTGCGAGACCACCGCTTGCCGGCGCCAGGTGCTCCTCAACTATTTTGGCGAGGAACAGGAACGGCCCTGTGGTAACTGCGACACCTGTCTCGAACCCGTGGAGAGCTGGGATGGCACCCAGGCTGCCCGTAAGGCCCTCTCCTGTATCTTTCGCACCGGGATGCGCTTTGGGGCTAACTACCTGATCGAGGTTCTCCTCGGCAAGGATACCGCCCGCATCAAGAGTTGCGGTCACGACCGGGTCTCAACCTTCGGCATTGGCCAGGACTTGAGCGCGGATGAATGGAAGTCCGTCTATCGGCAACTGGTGGCCGCGGGCCTGGTAAGGGTCGATCTGGCGGGCCACGGTGCCCTCCAACTCACCGAACAGAGCCGCCCCGTCTTGCGGGGGGAAAGCAAGGTCCGGCTGCGACGCGACTCCTCTTCCCGAGGCCGCGCGGCTGGGAGCGGCGTCGCCGGGAGGCGCCAGGACCCGGAGCGGCATCGGCGCAAGTCAGGATTCGAGGGTGACCCGGAGGCGGTGGCCCTCTGGGAGCGTCTGCGCGCCCTGCGCCTGGAACTGGCCCAACGCCAGAATTTGCCGCCCTACGTCATCTTCGGCGATATCACCCTGCGGGAACTGGTCCAGTACCGTCCCCGGGATCTGGATGAGATGAGCCAGATCAGTGGCGTCGGGGCCGTCAAGCAGGAACGTTACGGCGTGGCCTTTCTTGCCGCCCTGGCAGCTCATGCCGCCGAGTACGGCTACCCGGCTAACCGGCGGCCTGGCTAGCGCGCAGGATTGTGTCTCCATGACCCTGCACGGATAGCGGCAGCGCCAACGGCGTCTTGCGATCGAACACCGGGAGTTCGCTCGATCAAAGGGGATTAATACGTTCTTCCTTACAGGGCTCTCCCCGTTACCATTTGGCTGTCGGGGCCGAGCAGAAAAAGATAAAGGTTGGTGATGGACTCGGGCGTGGCCAAGTCCATTGGATTCTCACCAGGGTAGAGGCGGGCGCGCAGTCCGGTGCGGACGATGCCAGGGTCCAGGCTGTTGACCCGGAGTTGGCCCTGGTCGCGGGTTTCCTCGGCGAGGGTCTGCATCAGGCCTTCTATGCCGAACTTGGCGACGGCGAAGGCACCCCAGTAGGCCAGCCCCTGGCGGCCGACCCGATCCGAGGTGAAGACGATAGAGGCGTCGGGGGCTCGCCTGAGCAGGGGGAGGCAGGCCTGGGTGAGCAGGAAGGGGGCGCTGAGGTTGATGCGAAGGACCCGTTCCCACTCACTGGCGTCATAGTCATCGATGCGGCTCAGGAAGGGTGCGAAGGCAGCACAGTGGACCAGGCCATCCATCCGTCCGAATTCTTGCGCAATCGTAGCCGCGACGGCGGCGAATCCTGGCTCGTCGCCCCCCTCCAGGTCCAAAGGCAGGATGGCGGGTTCCGGGGCGCCGCTCGCGGCAATACGATCATAAAGAGGCTCCAACTGGGCCTCTTCCTTGTCGGAGATGATGACGGTGGCGCCGTGTGCCGCGCAGGCACTGGCCACGGCGGCGCCAAGGCTATCGGCGGTGCCCGTGACGAGGATGACACGGCTGGCTAGGATGTTGGCGGGTGGCTGATAAATTTCCATGGGGGTTTGTCCATGTGGCGGAAGGGATAAGGGCTGACCGCGACGGGCCTTGATGGGTTACCGCCGGGTCTCGCGCCAGGCGATCCACAGCTTGCGCGGGGGCGTGAGGCTTAGCCGTTGGTCAGCGACCTGAAAAGACAGGGCCTCGATCTCTCGGAGCAGGCTGGCGAGAATGCGGGCGCGCGCGCGGGCGAAGAATGGGAGGGTGCGGGTTCGGGAAGACCGGGATTGTAAGGCCTGGGCTTGATGAGCGAGTTCGGGGAGCCATTCCGGCAGGCGGGCACGCTGGGGAGCTTGGCGGAGGGCCTCGGGGGTCAGATTTTGGGGGCCAAGCAGATCCATGGGAATGGGTGCCCGACCCTGGCGGGCTAGCCAGCCGCTGTCGCGAATCCGATAGACCAGGGCACAGAAGGTCCCAAGGGCTCGCACCGATGCGATGTCTTCGTGGCCGGTAAGACCTTGGCAAGCGGCCATGAGCTCGAACAGGGCACCCAGATCGGCGTCGCAGGCGCGGGTCAAGGCCGCCAGGTCCAGTAGGCGGGGCCGCAGGATTTCCTCCTCTACCTGTTCAGCTATCTGGAGAAATGGCCCGAGGGGTAACAGCTGTTGGCTCACCACCGCTCGCACTGCCTGGCTTAAGGGATGGTTGGGCCGGCCGCCCGGGGGCTTTTCCAGATCCTCACGCCACCATTGGAGCTTAAGCCTGGCAACGCCGGGGTCGCTGACCTCGCCCAGTATGGCGCGGACCTGATGACGCCAGGCCGCGAGGATAGCCAGGTCGTCACGCCTTGCGGCGGGGGAGAATCTGATGCTGTAGTAAGTGGAGGAACCCAGCGGGGTTGCCGGGTTGGGGAATCGCCAGGAGGCCGGGTGATGCGTCACAATGGCTCTTGGGCTGGCGGTAGCTTTGTCATTCCCGACGGTGTCCGGATTTGGAAACGGGTTCGCCAAGGGTCCGCCGATCCCAGCCTCAGCCTGCCACTGGGCGTCGGCAAGCTGCAAGGTAATTGACATCCAGGTCTTGCGGATCCAGCCGATAGGCGCCTATCAAGGGGTTGTATGTCAAACCCATGAGCTGACTCAACTCCAACTCGGCGGCGCGAATCCAGCGCCCCAGTTCCGAGGGGCGAATGAAGCGGGCATAGTCGTGGGTGCCTCGGGGTAGCCAGCGCAGCAGGTACTCAGCGCCAATGATGGCCAGCAAGTAGGATTTAGGATTACGGTTGAGGGTAGAGAAGAAGACGTATCCACCAGGCTTGACCAAGCGGGCGCAAGCGGCGATGACCGAACTGGGGTCCGGTACATGCTCCAGCATTTCCATACAGGTGACGATGTCGAAGCAGGCGGGGCATTCTGCCGCCAGGGTCTCCGCGGCAATCTGGCGGTAGTTCACCTCGACCCCGGTCTCCAGGGTGTGGAGTTCCGCGACCTTGAGGGGCATCTCCCCCATATCGATACCGGTGACATGGGCGCCGCGGACGGCCATGCTCTCCGCCAAAATACCCCCGCCACAGCCTACGTCCAGCACTTCCTTGCCCGCCAAGCCCGCGACCTGGTCCACATAATCAAGCCGCAAGGGATTAATCTCATGGAGCGGCCTAAATTCGCTGTGGGGATCCCACCATCGGGCCGCCAAGGCCTCGAACTTGCTGATTTCGGCGGGATCGACGTTGTGGATTGCTGCTTTCATGCGTTTGCCCCGGTCAGATGGGATGGCGTGCCTTCCTGGCCGCCGATCCCGGCATTTTAGGTGATCCGAGTGGTTAGGGCATGAAGGGTACGATGCCTGACAAGGGTCGGGCAAACTGGCTCATTTGTTCCCGCATCATCGCCACGCCCCCGGTCATACCATGAATCCTGGAATCAAGGATGCCCATAGCGTTGCGTACCAATTCCATATTTTCTTCGACGCTGGCCATTTCCCCCGCCATGGCTTGGGTGTTGGCGCGGATCTTAGGCATGATCTGGGACATGGAGTCCATCCGAGCGGCGATGGAATCCATGTGGGTCATGTGGTCGTCGAAGGATTTCATATTCGAGGTGATATCGCCCATGTCCGCATCCACGCCCATCAGGTGGTCCTGCATGGAGTACATATCCGAGATGATATCGTTGAAGTCCTGGTAAAGGAGGCGGGCGTGATAAACGTCAATGGCCGCCCCCAGCAGGAGCAGCAAGGAGGTGGTGATTATGACGATATCCGTGATGCGGAAATGGCGATGGCGCTCGTCGAGATGGAGCTGGGTCGCGCGACCCAGCCGCTGGATGACCTCGATGAGGGCCCGCCTGGGGTCTTCTCGCCTGTTTCTCATGCTCTCTCTCCTTGATGGTCTGCTAAGGAAATGGGAACATCTTGTTCATGTTCCGCATCGGCTTCGCCATCCGGCCCAGTTCGACGCTCATGATCTGGACTTCATTGTTCATGATGTCCATGTTGAACGAGACATTGGCGATATGGGTGCGGACAGTCGCTAGATAGTCATCAATACCCGTCACGTTGGCACGCATCTGATTCATATCGGTGAGGATGTTGGTCATCTCGACGTCCATGAGTGCGGTGCGTTGATCGACCGTCTCCAATAGAGCCACGCGACTCTCAATGGCGTTCATGTGCCCGCTGATGGCATGCATCTGGTCGCTGACCGAAATGAAATGATCCTTCATGCCCTCGACGACACTGGAGATGCGTGAGACCTGTGAGGTCAGGGTGAACAGCAGGAGGGATAGGGAGATGGAGATGGCGGCCAGAATGAAGGTGCCAGCCTGAATACCGTAATTGAGACGGGTGCTGAGCCGGTTCGTGAGTTCGATTTCGCTGAGCATAATGCCCTCGAAGGAACTCAGAGCCCGCCGATACTGTTGCTGGAGGATGGCGTCATCAACCGCCGTCCTGGGTTTCATGGCTTCTTCCATCATGGAATCCTACTCGTATCTTCTTATGGTCTTGGGGTGGGGGGCGAACCACCCGCAAATTAATTAAATTCTAACGCTAAATGGACCTGAATGCCCATGATTTCCTTGTCCTTGGCGTTGCTTGTATTTCCTCTCAGGCACTTATCGAAACCTTGTCTCTGATAGTGGATTCATCCCCGTAAGGGTTCACTGACTTCCGATGGCGGTGCTTAACAGGGCGACCTTAACGACGGGGGCGAGCCTAAGGGTTGGATTCGTGTGCCAAGGGGTCTTCCTGTATCATAAGTCTCCCTCGATGCTAATCGCTTCCGTGCCTTGCCGATGCCGATTTCAGCCGCTTCAATCACTTTACCGGACACTAATCCGGCGGTGGGCGAGGATCCCGTGGCGCTGGAACATAGCCGTCACCTGGCGGACCTGATTCGTGCCGAGGCCGTGGCAAGCGGGGGAACCTTGTCCTTCGACCGCTTCATGGAACTGGCCCTCTACGCCCCTGGATTGGGGTATTACGTCGCCGGGGCGCGTAAATTTGGTCCGGGAGGCGATTTCGTGACCGCACCCGCCATCTCGCCCCTCTTTGGCCTATGCCTGGCCCGTCAGTGTCGCGAGGTCCTGGTGGCACTGGGCGGAGGTGACATCCTGGAGTTGGGCGCCGGCACCGGCGACCTGGCGGCGGATATTCTCGATGGCCTTAAGCTCGAAGTGAGTCTTCCGGGCCGCTATCTCATCCTAGAACCTGGTCCCGAGTTGCGCGAGCGTCAGAGGGACCTGCTCGAGGTACGCCATCCGGATTTGCTGGACCGCATCGTGTGGCTGGATGGCTTGCCCTCGGGATTTTCTGGCGTCCTGATCGCAAACGAGGTCATGGACGCCTTGCCGGTGCATCGCTTCAAGGTCTGCGAGGACCGCGCGGTTGCGGAAATCCAGGTCAAGCCCCGGGGGGCTGGTTGGGAAGAGGTGGGAGCGGAGGCTCTCAGCCCTGGTCTAACCGAGGCGGTCCATGCCCTCTGGGCGCAGGGTCTGGCGCAGGGGCCCGGCTACGGTTCCGAGATCAATTTGCGGTTGGGGCCCTGGCTGCAAGCCCTGGCGGCGTCTATGGCCCGTGGCCTGATGTTACTGATCGACTATGGTTACGACCGCGCCGACTATTATCGGCCCGAACGGGGCATGGGTACCCTGATGTGCCATTATCGTCACCAGGCCCATGGCAATCCCTATGTTCACTTGGGTCTCCAGGATATCACAGCTCATGTTGATTTCTCGGCGGCGGCATCCGGGGGTCGGATGGCGGGTTTGGAGGTCGCTGGTTTCACGACTCAGGCGCATTTCCTGATCGCGCTGGGCCTCGACGACTTGCTGGCGGAACGGATGGGGGGTGATCAGGGCACGGCTGATGGGGATCTGAAATGGTTACTAGGGGCTAAACAACTAGTGATGCCCACGGCCATGGGCGAGCGCTTTCGTGTATTGGGTCTGGCCAAGAACATCGGTCAGTCCTGGACGGGCTTCTCCCTCAGGGATCTGCGCGGCCGCTTGTGAGTGGCCTGTCGTCGAGGCTATTCGCTGTCGGCAAGCATGGAGCGGGATGGCCGTGCGCCAGAGGCCAGATTGTCGCGGGCGCCCTTCATGCGCTTGGCAACCTGAACGCCATAGGTCTGGGCGCCGTTAAAGCCGACAAGGGCTGGGGCTAGCATCTCCCCTTCCGGGCTCAGGAAGAGCAGGGTCGGGGTGGCAAAGATCTCGTAGCGGGCCAGGAAGCGCTGGGTACGGATGCGCTCACCGTCGAAATCGGTGACCTTGCCCCCTTCATCCCGAGAGATCTCCTGGGTGACGGCCCCCTTTTCCAGGGTTCCGCGGGTCGCGGGGGCTTCGAGGAATTCCTGGCGCAGCTGTTCGCAGTATCCGCAATCGGGATCTGTGACTAGGATGGCGACGGGCAAGCCTCTTTCCCGCGCCTCTGCCCCGATGGTGGCCCAGTCGAAATGGTTATCGGCGACCACGGAACCAGCCTGGGCCAGCAGGCAAAAAATCAGAGCCTTGGTGAGTCGGGACAACATGAAACGCGGTTTACTCCGCTTCAGGATCTATCTTCGGATAAGAATATATAATTTCGCTAATATTGGCAACCGTTAATGTTGCGGTGCGGAACATGGGCGGTCTGAGTAGTTGGGGAGGGGGGTTGTCGACAAGGGCACACGGGAGGTTCCATGACCCTGATTGAAATCCTGGCCTATTTGGTGACCGGGATCTTTTCCGGCTTGCTGGCGGGTCTGCTGGGGCTGGGGGGTGGGGTACTGATTGTACCCTCGCTCATCCTGATCTTCGGTCACCTGGGCTTTACCCCGGAATGGATAGCACATCTGGCGGTGGGTACTTCATTGGCCACCATTATTGGCACCGGGGGTGCGTCGGCCCTGGCCCATCATCGGCGTGGGGCGGTGCGTTGGGACCTGGTCTGGAGGCTGGCGCCAGGCATTGTCCTGGGAGCTTGGGCGGGTGCGGCTATTGCCGGCCAGTTGCCTCAGGAATGGCTTCAGCGCCTGTTTGGGGTCTTCTTGCTCTATGTCGGGGCGCGGATGTTGCTACCCAGGGCGGAAATCCACACGGTTTCTGTCCCTGGCCCACTGGGTCTGACGACGGCGGGGGCCGGGATTGGCGCCCTCTCCGCCATCGTCGGCATCGGTGGCGGGACCTTGACGGTGCCCTACCTGGTTAAATCGGGCTTGACCATGCGCCAGGCCGTGGCATCGTCGAGTGCCTGCGGCCTGCCTATTGCGGTGGCCGGGGCCATCGGTTTCATGGTCACGGGCTGGGGCAGGGAGGGGTTGCCAGGTATGAGCACGGGGTTCGTCTATTGGCCAGCGGTCCTGGGCATCCTGGTGACCAGCATGCCCATGGCGCCCATAGGGGCCCGCATGGCCCATAGCCTGCCTCTCCCCGTCCTGACGCGAATCTTCGGCGTCCTGCTGTTGCTGGTAGCCACCCGGTTGCTGCTGGGTTGATCGATCTGGATCGGGTTGATCTGGTTACTTTTCGGCTGTGGTCGAGGGGGTAGAAAACAGAGAAGTTGGTTGATCTAACCAAAGACGCCGGTAGAGAAAAAGGTCGCCATTCCCGTCGCGCAGCGCCAATCGGCCATTGGACTCTGCGAAGTCATAGGGGCTGATGTGGGCGTTTTCCGGGTTATACATGGCCAGGCGCTCGCCGCTCAACTGAATGTAGCCATCCACATAGCCACTAGAGCCGGGATAGATGCGAAAGCGGTTGCCCTGGACAATGAGAAGCTCGCCATTCCGGCCCTCCCAGATCCCGTCCAGTCGGGAGCCGGGGGATGTGGGCATGGCACCTCCGGCGACCCCTGGCAGCTTGATGCCCTCGGTCATCTGCTTCATGACCTCGCCACCCTTGCCTAGGAGACCGGATGGGTCCCCGCTGGTCGTCGGCCAAGGCGATGTGCCTGGCATGCCGGTCATGTTCGACAGGCCGGGTATTGACAAGCCGCCCGGCATGCCGTTGAAGGGAACTAGAGGCGTGGTCACGGGCAGGCCGGGGCTGGCCGGTGGATTTAAGAAGCCCATGGCCTCCATCATGCGGGACATGGCATCCGCCATGGCCGCCCTGGGAGCGGCGCCCGCATCCCCGGCCGAGGCCTCGGAAGTTAGGAGCAGGATGAGCGCCAGGACAAGGGTTCTGATCGGGTTTGCGAGCAGGTCTTGGAATAGAATTTGGAATGGGCCATGGGGCTGGAGCATCCGGGGTTAAGATCTCGTTGTGGCCAAGTTTGGGGGCCAGGGTCATGGATGACCCATAGGAACATTCACATTCTAACAAAAGCTGGCCAGCCTCGCCCTGGTCTCGACCCCCTGCGGATTTGCTCGGGAGGAGTTATGATGCCGACCGAAATTGTCATCAGGAACACCCATGAGCCCGGAACTGGAAGACCTTTGTCAAATTCTCCGCGCCGCCGCGTGTAATGAGATCTTGCCCCGCTTTAAGTATGCGGCTGCCGAAACCAAGACGGATGGCAGCCTGGTCACGGCGGCGGATGTGGGAACCCAGGCCTTTATCCTCGCTGAACTGAGAGGTCGCTTTCCCGATGTGCCGGTACTGGGTGAGGAGATGGGGGTCCAGGAGCAAGAGGCCTTGCTGGCGGGCACCCAGGGCCATCTCTGGTGTTTGGACCCGCTCGATGGCACCAGCAATTTCGCGGGTGATTTCCCCTTTTTCGGTATCTCTCTGGCCCTGCTCGAAGGGGGGCAGGCCCGCTTGGGCCTGGTGCTGGACCCAGTCCGTGACGAGTGTTTTGCCGCCGAACGGGGGAAAGGTGCCTGGTTGAATGGGCAGGCCTTGCGGCTGGCACCGGCAAGTAATGCCCTCAAAGATGCGCTGGCCTTGGTGGATCTTAAACGTTTGCCAGTGGAAATCCTGATGCGTCTCGGTGGCGAGGCCCCTTATCGTTCCCAGCGCAGCCTGGGCGCGGTTGCTCTTGAATGGTGTTGGCTCGCGGCGGGGCGGGCGCGGCTCTATCTGCATGGCGGACAAAGGCTGTGGGACTGGGCTGCGGGGCGTCTCATCGCCAGCGAGGCGGGGGTCCAGAGTCTTCTCATGGGTCAGGGGGGTGGCGGCGTTCCGGTTGAACTTTCACTTGAGCCCTGCATGGCGGTGGCCGCCGCCAATGAGGCCTTGCTGGAGCAGTGGACCGCCTGGCTGCGGTTGGGTTCGGGCTAAAATGCCCTTTGATTCTGGCAGGCCTACCCTCAGGTAAGGGCTCTGTTGGCCATCCAAGAGCCGCCAATCCGCAACAAGAGGCTGGATTAGACCCATGACCGACACGATTTCCAATTACGATATGCAAATTGGCAGTGGCATCGCGGCCTTCGAGGGCAAGCACTTTGCTAGCGCCTCGGGTCTGCTGTCTCCCTTGGCGGAGGCCGGCGATCCCCAAGCCCAATATCGCATGGCGATCATGGCCCAGAACGGCTTGGGGATGCATGAAAACCACGGCCTGGCCCTCCGCTTCATGAAGGCTGCTGCCGAGTCCGGCCTGGACATTGCCCAGCATGGCCTGGGTTTCATGTACCTCGAAGGCGAATGCACCGAACAGGATCCCGTCCAGGCCGCCCACTGGTTTCGCCTGGCCGCCGAGCAGGGTCTGGTCGGCTCCCAGACCACCCTGGCTAGGCTTTATGAGGAGGGGCGGGGGGTAGAGAAGGATCCTGAAGAGGCCCGCAAATGGTATCGCCGGGCTGGCTTTGACGAGGTCTGAAGGGGGCTGGCTTGGCCAGGCCAGGCCACCTGATTCAGGGCCTGGTAACCTCTGAAGGGTATGGCTTCGCCTATGTCCAAATTCCCAGGTGCGCCCAATTTATTCGATCATTTGACTTAAGGCATGCCCCGGTTTGACCATGGGGAGCACGTCTTCGGTCTTGTCGATCCAGATATCTACCAGGGTTGGGCCTGGGGTTGCCAGGGCCTCCTGGATGCCCTCCCATAGCCTGGCTGTCTCGGTGATGCGCTTGGCGCGGATACGCGGATAGACCTGTTCCAAGCCCAATAGATCGGGGATCTGGCGGCGGCAGGCGGGGTCAGTCAGGGTACAGTCGGGCTTGCATTCGGCGCTGCGAGCCAGGCAGGTCTCGTAGTGGTGCCCCCCGTCCATCATGTCCTCCCACTGGCGGACCATGCCCAGGAAACTGTTGTTCAGCACGAACATCTTCACCGGGATACGGTTTGCCGCTACCGTTGCCAGTTCCTGGATATTCATCTGAAAGCTGCCATCGCCGTCGATCAGCACCACGGGCTTGTCAGGGTTGGCGAACCAGGCGCCGATGGCCGCGGGCAGGCCAAAACCCATGGTGCCCAGTCCGCCGGAACTGATCCACTGACGCGGTCGGGAGAAACGGTAGTACTGGGTCGCCCACATCTGATGCTGACCCACACCGGTTACCAGGGTCGCGTCCCCCTCGGTAAGGCTTGAAATGGCCTCAATCACCGCCTGAGGCTTGATGTGCTCGGTCTGGAGATAGGGCTTGGGCATCTGCAGACGCCAGTCGCCTACCCGAGCCATCCAGTCCGGGTGCCGGGCGCGCTTGCCGGAGGCAAGACCATATTCCAGAAAGACCTTGAGGTCCGCGGTCAGGGACAGATCAGCGCGGATACGTTTGTCTAATTCGGAGGGGTCTATGTCTACGTGGGCAATCCGTTTGCCAGTGGCAAAGTCCTTGACCGCGACGCGATCGTCGAAACGGCCTCCCAGGGTCAGAATCAGGTCCGCCTCGCGTAGGGCATAATTAGCCGGTATGGCGCCGTGCATACCCGGCATGCCGAGGTTGTAGGGGCGCTGGAAGGGAATGACTCCCAGGGCGTTGAAGGTGGTGGAGACCGGTACCTCGAAACGTTCGGCGAAGCCTTGCAGGGCCTCGGCCGCGTCGGCATGAATGATGCCGCCGCCGGCCTTGATGACAGGCCGCTTTGCGTTGGCCACGGCATCGATGATGGCATCCGCCGCCTTGCTATCAAAGGGTTGGGGCTCGCGGTGACGCAAGCGGGGGCTATTCCCCGCGACCGCAAGTGCCAACTGGACATCTTTGCAAATATCCACCACCACGGGGCCGGGCCGTCCGCCCTGAGCAAGGGCGAAGGCCTCACGCAGCACCCATTCCAGATCGCGCACATCCTTGACCAGATAGTTGTGTTTGGAGATGGGCCGGGTCATGCCGATGGTATCCACCTCCTGAAAGGCGTCCGTGCCGATGGCGAAGCTGGGTACCTGACCGGTGATAAAGAGGGTGGGGATGGAATCCTTGTGGGCGTCCGCAATGGGCGTGACCAGGTTAGTGGCGCCGGGACCCGAGGTGGCCAGGGCCACGCCCACCCGGCCGCTGGTGCGGGCATAGCCCTCCGCCGCGTGTCCCGCGCCCCCTTCCTGGCGGCAAAGGATGAATCGCGGCGCCTTCTGACCGCGCCGCATGCGTTTGTTCAACTCCACGTGTAAGGGGATTACGGCCCCACCCGTATGCCCAAAGATGTGATCCACGCCAAGATCGACGAGGATATCGAAAAAGAGGCTGGCGCCGGTCTGGCTGGGGCTGGACATGGTGGGGACCGCTGACTGAGAAATCACAGGGCATATCCTGAAGCCGCCATGGCCCAGGAATCAAGATAAGGTTGTCGGGATTCTACAGGGAGCCAGGCTCATGGGTGTGCTTGGAGGATCGGGAGATATGAGTTACCTCTGACGATCAGGCGCGCATCCCGCAGCTCCTGTCGATATCGTAAACCACTCGCGAGGTTCGAGGCGATCAGGCAGCCGCTTTAGTCGGCTTATAAAAGATATGTTTACCGATGCGGGTGGTTCTTTTGTAGGTGTGTGACCAGTCCGGCTTGACTCGGGTCGCGTGGAAATAGAGCGCGCCCTGAGTGGGGTCCTTATGCAGACCATCCAGGGTCTTGCGGGCAATTTCCAGGGAGTCTTGCCAGGCATCCGAATCCTTGGGAGGCGATTTAGGCTTTTGGCACCACCAGGAAAATTGGCAACTCTTCTTATTGCGTTGCTTGACGACGCCACAAACCGACTGAGGGAAGGAATCGGACTTGACACGGTTGAGGGTGACGGCGGCAACGGCCTGCTTACCGGTGAGCGACTCTGCCCCAGCCTCGTGGTAGATGTTGAGTGCCAGACAGTGCAACTCGGCATTCAGGTTGCCGGGGTTCTTGCTAGGCTGGGGGTTCGGCGCTTTCACCTTTGCGATTACGGATGGGGTGGCCTTGGGGGCATCATCGTCGCCGTCACTAGTCTCGGAATCCTGATCTGGCTTTTGGCGGTTTTTGACATCCTCATCAAGGGCGACGGGTAGTGGGGATTCATGGGCCGGGTTAGCCGAAGCCAGGTTCATCGGGGCGGAAGCCATGACGCTTGCCGCGAGGATCAGGGTGCGGACATCCAGGTTCATGATGGAAACCTCATGAAAAATCATTAAGTCAGGAGGTGGATATCATAGGGTTTTCCCTATTCCCTGTCAAGGCGTAGGAATTATGGTGCTGATAATTAATCTATAATCAATAGGTTGTAAAAACGTTTATTTTAATGTTGGTTAGGCCCTACCCTAACAAACCGCGCTAGGCTGAAAGTTAATAACTTATTGTAATATTAGAGTATTATTATATTTTATAGTCAAGATGTTGGAACTGGTAATGGCTGTAAGGCGTATACCCGTTCCACCATGCGTGTCAGGCCTTGTTCGCGGTAGCGCGGGATCGTGGCGAAGAGATCCAGGGCCGCGATCTCGGTGAGGCTGAGGCGCTGCGCGAAAAGGGCGCGGACCTCTCGATCGGTCACCGCAAAGGGTGGTCCGGCTCGTTCGGTCTGTTCATAGTCCAGGGTGATGAGGAGTCCGCTGACCGACCGGGGCAGCAGGGTACCCAGGTGATGAGTGTAGGCGGCTCGCATGGCCAGTGGCAGGGCGATCAGGGCGGCGCGGTCAAAAAGGGCGGTGACGTCCGCGACCTGTTCAGGTTGCAGGGCAAAGAAGTCGCCGCACAGGATTTCCAGTTGATCGACGCGGTATCTCGTAAAAGGGGGTTCGTCGCTGATGGTGGGCGTCAGGCCATTTTCGGTGAAAAAGGCCTCAACCCCGAGTGGGCTAATTTCAACCCCCAGAACCCGGTAACCCTCACCCGCCAGCCAGAGCAGGTCCCGGGATTTGCCGCAGAGGGGGGCCAGAACCCGAGCCCCTGGCATCACGCCGGGCGGAGGCCAATAGGCCTGCAGGTGGGGATTGATGTCGCCCTGATGCCAGCCGGTCTCACCCTTGAGCCAGCGTTGGTGCCAAAAGTCTTGATTCATGATGCCGGATTTCCGTGCGGGTCAGTGAGGTGCTGGCCAAAATATGGGGGGAATTTCTGAATGAGGCATGTTGGTGCTGGAGCCCCGCGCGAATGAGGCCAGGATCGAATAGGGCTTGGGGCTGTTCGTTTTCGATCAGGAGATGGTCCTGGTCGTGGGGGGGCAGACAGGTTTGTTCATTGGGGTCGGGGCTCTTAGTAAGGCAATATCGATCAGGAGGCGAGAGGGGTTGACCAAGGGCAAATCCCCTTTCAAAGGGGCTAGATTTGGGTATGCATCCGGGCATACTGGTGGCCCCCCTCGCCAAGTCGGCCGTGGGGGGGGTAGCGGATAGCCTGGATAACCTGGGATTGAACTAACTGCTGAGGGATGCCAACACCCCTTTAGCGGCCGTCAGGGTGGCGTCGATGTCCGCCTCACTGTGCGCAGCGGAGACGAAACCGGCCTCGAAGGCGGAGGGGGCCAGGTACTGCCCTCGAGCTAACATGGCGTGGAAGAAGGTCCGGAAGCGTGTCACATCGCATGCCATGGCCCCGGCGTAATCCGTCACCTGGTCCGCTGCGGTGAAAAAGAGGCCAAACATGCCGCCGACCTGGTTGGTGGTCAGGGAGATGCCCGCGTCCCGGGCGACTTGCCGCAAACCCGTCGTCAGTTGTTGGGTCTTGGCGCTCAGATCCTCATAAAACCCAGGGACGGAGATGAGTTCCAGAGTTTTGAGGCCTGCGGTCATGGCGACCGGGTTGCCGGACAAGGTACCGGCCTGATAGACGGGGCCTAGGGGTGAGATCTTCTCCATCACCTCGCGCCGGCCGCCGAAGGCGCCTACCGGCATGCCGCCGCCAATGATTTTACCCAGGGTCGTCAGGTCGGGCGTCACTCCATAGAGGGCCTGGGCGCCGCCGAGGGCGACGCGGAAGCCGGTCATGACCTCGTCGAAAATGAGCAGGGCACCATGAGTGTCGCAGATTTCCCGCAGACCTGCCAGGAAGCCTGGGACCGGGGGGATGCAGTTCATGTTGCCCGCTACGGGCTCAACAATGATGCAGGCAATCTCGTCGCCCATACGGTTGAAGAGGTCTCGCACCGGGTCGAGGTCATTGTAGGCCAGGGTCAGGGTGAGTTCCGCCAGGGCGGCGGGGACACCGGGGGAACTGGGTTCGCCCAATGTGAGGGCACCGGAGCCGGCCTTGACCAGCAGGGAATCCGCATGGCCGTGGTAGCCGCCCTCGAATTTGACCAGGCGATCGCGGCGGGTGAAGCCGCGTGCCAGGCGAATGGCGCTCATGGTGGCCTCGGTGCCGGAACTGACCATACGGACAAGGTCCATGGAGGGCACCAGTTCGCAGACCCTGTCGGCCATGCGGGTTTCAAGCTCGGTGGGCGCGCCGAAGGAGAGACCGGATTGGATACGCTCGGCGATGGCTGCGATGACCTCGGGGTGGGCGTGGCCGAGGATCATGGGGCCCCAGGAGCCCACATAGTCGATGTAGCGTTGGCCGTCGGCGTCAAAAATATAGGGGCCGCTGGCGCGCTCGAAGAAGACCGGATCGCCACCAACGCTTCGAAAGGCGCGTACCGGTGAGTTGACACCACCGGGGATATGGCGCTGGGCCGCGGTGAAGAGGTCATGAGATCGGGACATGGCGGTGGACCTCCTGGTCAAGGGGCGGGCGGGGAAAATGGTTGGGTCAGGGGCGGGTTTCAGTAGTCGCGCTGTGATGGCAGGTATCCCATTTACATTGACGCGCGCGGGCCGGCTGCGACCCAGACTTCGCCATTCTCAAGGGTTATGCCGCTGCTGGCAACCAGCGACGGAACCCTGTTGGGGTCCTTCATCGCCGGGGACGAGGTTATCCAGGGCGTATAGTCGGTTAGGCGTCCATTGGCCCCGGCCCGTATGGGTCGCGCTTTTAAGGCTGAGCCAGGTGTAATCCTGGGCCACCGCCACCGCGTCTTCCAATGTCTGACCCAAGGCGAGGCGGGCGGCGATGGCGCTGGCCAGGGTGCACCCCGAGCCGTGGTATACCTCGGGCAGGCGTGGCCAGTGCCATTCGCGCTGGCTGCCATCCTGGCCGTAGAGCCGGTTGATGACCTCGGTACTCTCATCGTGGGTGCCGGTTATGAGTACCCACCGGCAGCCACTGGCAAGCAGGCGAGTGGCGCAGGCATCCGGTGTTTGGGTACTGCTCAGGGCTTGGGCCTCCGGGAGGTTTGGGGTAGCCAGGAGACAACGGCCGAGCAAATGTGAGCGTATCTGTTCAAACAAGCTGGGGTCAGACACCTTTTGCCCGGCACCCGAGGCGAGAACGGGATCTAGGATCATAGGGAGTTCTGGGTATTCGTCCGCCAATTGGCACAACCAGTGTGCCAGGTGCGCACTGCCCAGCAGGCCGATCTTGATTGCCTTGACCTGGCTGTCCGCCAGGATCAGGCGGCATTGGGCCTCTACCTCGGCCACCGGCTGGGGCCAGAGCCCAAGTAGGCCTTGGGTATCCTGGCGGGTGAGGCAGGAAACTACGGTTGCCGCATGGATGCCATTGGCACGTGCGGCCTCAGCATCCGCCTGGATGCCGGCACCGCCGCTCGGGTCATGTCCGCCGAGGCAGAGGATGATGGGGGCTTGGTTGGATTCGGACATGTCTGGTAGGGCGGGAGGTAATCATTGGAGCCGGGTTAAAACAGGCAGGGGTTAACAGGCAAGGGCGGGAATCTCGGCTATGCTTCTTTCCTAAGAGCCGCATTTCAGGGATGTGCTTCCAGATGATCCAGCCATTTGAGGAAATGACGGGTCTCGCTCAGAGTTATTGCCGGCTCATCGAGGCCGCCTGCCAGAACGAGCCCGCCTGGTTGGCCCGGGTGGCTGACCTCTTGCCACGCCTTCACGCCGCCCTGACTGCCCTCGGTAGCGTTGATCCTGACATGTCCGCCTATCCGATGCCAGATCTTGATGACCGCTTTGAACTGTTCGGGTGCCTGCGCGATCTGCTTGGCGAGCGGGATAGTTATTGGCTGGAGTTTGATCCCATAGGGGATGGTGCGGCCCTCACCGGGAGTCTGGCGGACGATCTCACCGACATCTATTTTGAACTGCGGCAGGGCCTTACCCTTGCCGAATCCTTTCCGGTGGGTGCCAGGCAGGGTTGGCTCGCGGGCTTTGAGGCACATTGGGGGCGTCACCTCTGCGACGCCGAGCGCCACCTCTTCGACCTGGCGGCGCGGGGTCGGCTAGTCTCATGAGTGGCAAGGATAGGTGATTCTTTGGTATCTTAGGACTAATCCTTAGCACTTTACGGAGATAATTCCATGTTGGCGGCCTTATCCGAACAAGACCTTTCCCTGACTGGCACCGCCCAAAATAAGATGGGCGAGCTTTTCAATCAAGTTGAAGAGAGCATCCAGGGGGTACGCGTATTTGCCACTCCTGGGGGGTGTAGCGGCATTAGCTTCGGCATGACGTTCACCGATAGCATCAATGATAACGACGGCGTCCTGGATTGCGAGAGTTTCAAGGTGGTTGTCGATGACGGTACCTTGCCCTACCTGCGCGGCGTCGAGATTGACTTTGTCGATCGTGGCGATGGCGCTGCCACCTTTGTATTCAACAATTTGCCCTCAATGGGGGGCGGCTGTGGTAGCTGTGGCTCGGGCGGCGGCGGTGGAGGGGGTGGCTGCTCCTGACCTTTGGTGACTAATCCCCTGGCACCTGCCCGGGGTCGCCGGAGCGCACCTCGGGGATCGTGTCTCCGCCGGAGTGCCTTGCCGAGGTGATGCTTCCCGTGAACATCGACAGGGATTGGTCGGGAATGGAGCCTGTTAACCCATGATCAACGTCGGCATCGTCGGCGGAACCGGCTATACAGGTTCCGAACTCCTGAGATTATTGGCGCGCCATCCCCAGGTCTCTTTGACCACCATCACCTCGCGCGGGGAGGCAGGGCAAGCCGTAGCAGACATGTTTCCGCACCTGCGCGGACGGGTGAATCTCAACTTCAGCGAGCCCGATGTGGGTCGTCTGGGTGAGTGCGATTTGGTCTTCTTCGCGACCCCCAATGGCACGGCGATGAAGATGGCCCCCGACCTGTTGGAGCGGGGCGCCAAGGTTATCGACTTGGCAGCCGATTTTCGTTTGAAGGACCCGGCGATCTGGGAATGCTGGTACCAGATGCCTCATGCCTGCCCCGAGCTATTGGTGGAGGCGGTTTATGGACTGCCCGAGGTCAATCGCGCGGCCATTCGCGAGGCGAGGTTAGTGGCGAATCCCGGATGCTATCCTACTGCCGTGACCCTGGGTTTTCTGCCGCTGTTGGAGCAGGGTTGGGTTGACCCCGGCTGGCTGGTAGCGGATGCCAAGTCCGGAGTTAGCGGTGCCGGGCGCAAGGCTAGCGTGGGCATGCTCATGGCAGAGGTCGGCGAGAGCTTCAAGGCTTACTCTGTGATGGGTCATCGCCACCAGCCGGAAATCTTTCAGAGTCTGTCCTCGGTGGTTGGTGCGGGTTTGCGTCTGACTTTCGTGCCCCACCTGTTGCCCATGATTCGAGGCATTGAGGCCACTCTCTATGCCCGCTTGAATGGACTTGGCCAGGATCTCCAGTCCGCATACCAGGCCCGGTATCGCACGGAACCCTTTGTTGATGTCCTGCCAGCCGGTTCCCATCCAGATACCCGCTCGGTGCGCGGATCTAATACCTGCCGAATCGCCGTGGCGGAGCCCCTTAACGAGGGTATCGTCGTGGTTCAATCTGTCATTGATAATCTGGTCAAGGGCGCGGCAGGTCAGGCCGTGCAAAATATGAATCTCATGTTTGGGTTAGACGAGACCGAGGCGCTGGAGGCTCTGGCTTTGCTGCCCTGAGGTTGGAAAATCATGGGTAACCCCTGGCGGGTGCCATCGCCTCGCATCGTTCTCCACCAGGGTGGTGGCTGGGGGCGGAGGCTGCTCCTGATCCTCCTGGTATTCGGTGCGATCGCTGGGGCCTTTTTCGCGGGTGTTTTCCTGGCACGCGAGGAAGGTAAACCCCACATAGCCCTCACCTCAACCCTAAGGCAACAAAACCAATTACTGGTCGAGGAGGTGGCCGCATTACGCGGCGAGAAGGCTGCGATCGAGATTGGCCAGCAGATCGATCAGGACACCCTGATGGCCGCACGGAAAAGCCTCAAGGCGGAACAGGAGGCTCGGCAGACCTTGGAAAAGGATCTTTCCGCTCTTAAGCGGTTGATCCGAGAGGGCGGTGACGGCATCCTCAAAATCCAGGACTTTGTCCTGACGGCGGTTGGCGAGGGGGGTCTGTATGAATTCAGCTTCACAACCAGTCAATTGATGTCAGACTATCCCGAATCTCTCGCCAAGGCCTCTATCAAGTTAGTGGCTAAGCGAGGTGGCAAGAAGGTTGAGCTGGGCCTTGACAAGCTTCCGGGTTCGGAACCCATGTCCTTTGCGCTTAAATTCAAACATTTCCAGAGTGTTAAGGGGGTCATTAAGATTCCCTCCAATCTGGAACCCGAGGCCTTGACCATCGAGATCGAACCGACCAGTAAGAGGCTAATCCCGGTTACTGAATCCTTTCCCTGGCCGAAAGCGCCGGAGGCTGGAGACTGAACTTGGCCAAGAAGCTGAACTTGGGCAAAAAGAAGAAATTCAGGTTCCCCCCCTACGATACCCTCATCGGTAAGGGTGCCGAGGTGCAGGGTAACCTGCGTTTTGTTGGTGGCCTGCATGTAGATGGTACGATTCGGGGCAATGTTATCGCTGAGATAGCCCCTACGGGCGATGCGGCCGTCAGCCTGTCCGCGACAGGAGTTATTGATGGCAATCTGGAGTCGCCCTTCGTGGTGCTCGATGGAAAGGTAAGGGGTGATGTTCGCGCCTCCGAACGTGCCCTCCTGGCCGCCGGGGCCCGTATTGAGGGAACCCTCTATTACGGTGCCTTGACGATGGATGATGGGGCCGAGATCCATGGCGATCTGGTGCTCCTGGATCCCGATGGCATACCTATCCGGCAGGTCGCGGACCCCCGATGCTCTGAATGAGCCAGCCCCTCAGGCTTGAATATCGGCGAGGGGAAGCGCATCTCTATTACTCTAGAATCCAATCTCCCCTACAACGAGGTCCCAAGCCATGATGGCAGATGTCGCACTGGAAACCCCACTCATTTTTACCACTGCCGCCGCGGCCAAGGTAGCCGATCTGATCCAGGAGGAGGGCAATCCCAGCCTTATGCTGCGTGTTTACATTCAGGGCGGTGGCTGTTCTGGATTTCAGTACGGATTCACCTTTGAGGAAATTCTGCAGGATGGCGATACCGAGGTCGTGACCGATGGCGTCAAGTTGGTCGTGGATCCCATGAGCCTACAATACCTTACGGGTGCTGAAATCGACTATACAGAGGGGTTGCAGGGTGCTCAATTCGTCATCCGCAACCCCAATGCCACCACCACCTGTGGCTGCGGATCATCTTTTTCGGCTTGATTCTTTGCTAGGTATGCCCCGTTCTCCCAGCCCCATGGCAACCGCCCTATTTTGAATATCACCCGAAATTGGAGAGCTTATTTATCCCCAGTTACCTGGGCTCGATGACGGCGCCTGGCTGAGGAGGGAGGGTGAGCGGGATGACGTCTGGATCCTTGCCCTGATCCCCCCCAAAGGATGGCCATCCCAGCCAGGAAGGTGCGAAGGCAATGGCAAGGCCGAGAGCCAGGGCCAGGGTGAAGACGAAAAGTACCGGCTTGACCAAGCTGCGCTTGCGTTTCCGGTAACTAGGTTCGACCTGTCGAAATTTGTAGTCGCGCATGGACAAAGCCGACGCCATTTTTGAAATTTGAAGAAAATCAGAGGTTCTAGTTTAACCCTTTAGCCCTGGCTCCGAAACCCTATCTCCTGTTTGGGTTCCCCCTGTCTCTCGGCCCCGGGCTGCTGGACCTGGTTTCGACTATCATCCCCCGCCTTAACTAAACCCCTGCTTTGTTCTATCCGGAGAGCTTGTCCATGATTTCAGTTGACGAGGCCATGAGCATCCTGTCCCGCGGGACCGAGGAAATCCTGGTGGAGGATGCCTTGCGCAAGAAGTTGACGAGTGGCCGTCCCTTGCGGATCAAGGCGGGATTCGATCCTACCGCGCCCGACCTGCACCTGGGACATACGGTCCTTATCAACAAATTGCGTCACTTCCAACAACTTGGGCATGAGGTGCTATTCCTGATCGGCGACTTCACCGGCATGATCGGAGACCCCACGGGCAAGAATGTCACCCGTAAGCCTCTGAGTCGCGAGGAGGTTCTGGACAATGCCCGGACCTATCAGGACCAAATCTTCTCCATGCTGAGTCCGGAGCACACAAGGGTGGTGTTTAACTCTAGCTGGATGGGAGAGATGCGAGCTGCCGATCTGGTCCAGTTGGCGGCCCGTCATACGGTAGCCCGCATGCTGGAGCGCGATGACTTCTCCAAGCGTTTCAAATCTGGACAGCCGATTGCCATCCACGAATTTCTCTACCCCCTTGTCCAGGGCTATGACTCGGTCGCCCTTCGGGCAGATGTGGAACTTGGTGGCACCGATCAGAGGTTTAATCTGCTGGTGGGGCGACAACTTCAGGAATCCTATGGCCAGGAGCCCCAGGTGGTGATCACTATGCCCATCCTGGAAGGTCTGGATGGTGTCCAGAAGATGTCCAAGTCCCTTGGTAATTATATAGGGATCGCCGAGTCGCCTGATCAGATGTTCGGCAAGCTGATGTCGATCTCCGACGATTTAATGTGGCGTTATTTTGAACTCTTGAGCGATGTCTCTCAGGAGGAGATTGCCAGGTGGCGACAGTCGGTAGTCGAGGGGGTTAATCCTCGTGACATCAAGTTTCGTCTAGGCGAGGAGATGGTCAGCCGATTTCATGGCGAGGCGGCGGCGTCCCGGGCCTTGAGGGACTTTATCGCCCGATTTCAACAGGGCGCCCTGCCGGAAGTTATCCCTGAGGTCTCGGTCATGGCGAGGGGCGAGGCACTGCCAATCGCCAACCTCCTCAAGGATGCCTGCTTAGTCAAGAGTACCTCGGATGCCTTGCGCTTGATTGACCAGGGTGGGGTGCGCATCGACGGGGAACGGGTAGAGGACAGGGGGCTGAGCTTCAGGCCTGGTTCCGTTCATATATTTCAGGTAGGCAAGCGGCGGTTCGTGCGCGTGTCTGTGACAACCTCCCCGGCTCCCGCTGCCAGCGATGGCGTCGTTGATAAGTAGCGCGCATGAGTTGAGAGGCTCAGGGTTGGCGCCCACAAGCAGGGGTTTTGAGGGTCGAAGGGGTCTGTTGGTTACTCGGGCAATGGGTCCGACTGAAGAACAGAAGAACAGTAATCCTAAAAAGGGCAGTTGCCTCTTGCCTTGGTTGAGGCAAGCAAATGAAATAATGGCAAAAGGAGGTGCCTATGAACAAGCTGACCTTTCACCCTACGGGTGAAGCCCGATCAACGGCGCTGACGGCCGTTCCCGGCCCGGTTGCCGTCGATACCTTTGGCGGTCGTGTCCATGTGGAGTGGGATTCTGAGGCGGCGGTGACGCCCTTGGGCCAGTTGCCTTTCTTTATGACTTCTTGCAGGTGAGCAGCCGCTTTGAGCCCTGGGTGGCCAGTTGCCCCCTCAAGCTGACCAGCCCCAATGCCCCGACCAACCGGATATCCTGGGTACTGCCGTGTTGGCCATCCTCGTGGGCCACCAGCGCTATGCCCATATCAGTGCCCTGCGCGGTGACACGATCAACGCCCCGCTGTTGGGCATGGCCGTCGTAGTGAGCGAGGACTCGGTACGGCGCAATCTGGGGCGGATGGACGAAGGGGAGGGCACGAAGTGGCTCCAGGATCACCTGGATGAGGGGGTCGCGCCGCTCTTGAGCATCCCCTGGATTCTTGACAGCGATGTCACGGTCAAGCCCTTGTTTGGCCATCAAGAAGGGGCGGAGAAGGGCTACAACCCCCACCAGCCTGGCCGGCCGTCGCCTACTTACCATACCTATTTCATCGCCAATCTGCGCCTGATCCTCGACGTTGAGGTCAAGGCGGGTAATCAGACCGCCTCCAAATACAGTGCCCCGGGGTTATGGGAACTCCTCACGCGCATCCCGCGCGCGCACTGGCCGGTCTTCATCCGCGGCGACCGGGACTGGGGCACCGAGGCTAAAATGCAGCGCGCCGAACAGGAAGGATTGCCGTATCTCTTCAAGTTGCGTATGACGGCGGGGGTCAAAAAAAGCGTCGAGCGGTTGATGCGCGAAGCCCTCTGGACGGAGGCCGGTCAGGGCTGGGAGGGCGTCGAGACGTCCTTGCGGCTGGCCGGCTGGGGCCGCTCGCGCCGGGCCATCGTCCTACGCCGGCGGGTCAAGGGCGATCTGGCGGTGGTGGATCATGGGGATCCCAACCCATTGCGCCTGGGCTTTGCCGACCTCAACGAGGCGGTCAACATCTACGAATACGCCGTGCTGATCACCTCGTTGCCACAGGAGATCCTGACCCTCGCCCAGTGGTACCGCGACCGCGCCGATGCGGAAAATCCCTGTGATGAACTAAAAAATCACTAGGGTTGGGGTGGTTTCACCACTCGCGACCTCAAGCGCTGCCGCTTCATGGCGCGTATCACCGCCCTGACCTACAACGGGTGGAGCCTCTTCGTGCGCCTGGCCAATCCCCATCAGCACACGGAGGCGATCACCAGCCGGCCCCTCATGCTCCATGCCCCCGCCCGGGTGACGCGTCATGCCGGTCAGAAGCACCTCACCATCAGCCATCCCCATGCCCAGGCACCCTGGGTGCAACAGGTCTGCCGCGACATCGCCGCCTTCTTCAAGACCCTGCGCCAAACTGCGGAGCAGTTGCCCCCCCGCCAATGTTGGTGCCGGATCCTCTCGCGGGCCCTGGTGAAATACCTTCGGGGGCGCGAATTGCCGCCCCCCGCCCCCTTGCCTGCACCGGCATAGCCAGGTTCCGCTACCATTCCGCGACCATTGGCTCCCGCTCCGTCAGCTCGCAACGAGCTGGCGTTGGGTGCTAACTGCCGTTTTTAGGATAATTCTTGACAGCGTCCTTCAAACCCCTAGAATGCGCCGCTTCCCGTCGGGGATGGGGTGGGTGAGGGGTTAAGGAGAGCGGCCTAGAGGCGCGGTCACCGGTCACCGGAGCGGCCCGTTCCGCGGCCCGCCTCCCAGTCGGCGTCGGGATTGGCGAGAACGCCAAGTTTAGACGGCCCCGCCGCAAAGGGCTTGACAGACAACTCCCCGCCTGTAGAATAGGCGGTCTTCCCTGAGGGGAAGCGTTACCGGCAGGTAACCAGCTCATTAACAAACTGTTCGGATAACTTGTGTGGGTGCTTCGTTGGCACCGAGCAATCGGTAGACACGATGGAGCACCTTTTTTCGAAAAGGTCAACCGTCGAGCAAAGGATAGGCTCTCTTGATAGAGAGCGCGTCATAAACTGAAGAGTTTGATCCTGGCT
>JBGAUE010000050.1:0-22326 GCA_044228795.1 Chromatiaceae bacterium
GGGTCGGCGATGTCTTCGACGTCGGCCTCGACCTCGACGAGGTCCGGCACCTTACCGGACCAGCGGAACAGGATGTCGTTGCCCTCCAGGGTGTCGCCGGTGATGGGGTCCTTGCCTTTGGCCTTGACGATGGCGACGGGGCTGGTGGGGGCCTTGACGCTATAGGTGGTCCGGCCGTTGCCATCGGGGCCGACGGCATCGTAAAGCAGGAATTCCTGGGCGGCGGTGACGGCCGGGGTCGGCCGGCCCGGCGCGGCGGCATCAAAGAGGCTTTCATCCAGGACCTGGGTGAAGACGCCGGCATCATCCCGGGTCAGATAGAGGGGCACCGGGGCGGCGGGGTTGCCAAAGGTGGGCGTGGCAAACAAGGGCGCGGCGGCCGTGGCGAAGGTCACCACCTTGGACAGGAAGCCGGCCGGATCGTCGCTGCCGTCGCTGATGCTGGCGGGCGTCAATACGGCGCCGGTGGCGTCATAGAGGGTCAGGGCGCTGACGGTGTTGCTGCTGGGGAAAAAGACGCGGAAGTTAATGCTGGGCTGAGACATGGTAAGGCGCTCGCTATCAGTGGGGGTGGTGGGTTAGGTGCGGTCAGGGAAACAGGCGCCGATGGCGCCCGCGATAGCCATGCCGGCGCTGGCGATGGCGGTTTGCTGGTCCGGGCTGACGGCCAGGCCGGCGGCGGTGAGCAGCCAGACCAGGCCGCGCCAGGTGCTGGGCTGTTGGATGAGGAGGCGCCAGTTCATGGCAATACCTCCCGAGCCATGGCCAGGGCGGCGCGGCGCATGCGGTGGACGCGGCGCGTCCAACCGGCGCCGAAGTGACGCCAGTTCTGGAGGGAGCGGTAGTAGTCCAGGCGGGCCTCGCCATAGTCCGCAATGAGGGCCTGGTCGTCGTGGCCAGCGACGCCGGCCAGGGTGAGCGGCCCCATGATGCCGTCCGCCGGGGTGGCGGTGAGGCCTTGCAGGAGCTTGATGGCGGTAGCGGGACCGGCGGTGATGGCGTGGTCGAAGACCACCAGGTCCAACCCGGCGGGCAGATCGTCGCCCTGGATGGGACGCCAGAAATCCCGCGCGTAAAGGGCCTTGGCCTGGTCCAGGGTGAGGGCGCGGATGTCGAGGTCCGGGTAGCGGCGTTGGCTAATGCCGAAGTTGGTCAGTCCGCCGGGGTCTTTGGGGTGGTTGACCAGGCCGCCTTCGGCGGCGAGGATGAAAGGGATACAGCGTGGGAACTTGCTCATGGGTGGCTCCGTGGAAACTGGGGCCATCTTTCATGAGACGGGCGGGGCGGTCGCGTGGGTTATGGACGGATTGGAGGTTAGGGGGAAAAATCCGCTCTGGGGGCCGCCTAAGGGTGCGGGATAAAGGTCTGCGGGCCCTTGCGCCGAATCAAGGGCAGGACTTGCACCGCGTCCATCGTCCGGCGTTATTGCTAATCCTCCATGCGTTCGTCACGGGTATAGCGCTGGAATTAGCTCATGATATGCTCCACCGATACCTCTCTCATGCCCGAGGGCCGAACCGCATCTATGCAGGCCTTGGAGCGTAGGATGTACCTGCGGCGCAATTCCAGGGTAATGGGGTACAGTTCCAGGTTGGAGAGGTATAGGTCACAGCCGTACGAGGCGCTGCAGACGCTGCACTCACAACGTGCAGCGGTAGAATTTGTAACAGGTATCCATAGCTCAAACCCTCATCCCATACGCGTAGTATAGGTGTTGCACTCCAGAAACGGGTCCGCCGATTTATACGGGATAGCTTCACCGATGCAAAAAGAGCATCCTATGACCCGGCACTTGACAAGCTATTATGCTGTGCTCTTGATGTAAGTCCTTTGGATTTTGGGACAAGGATTTCTTGTAGTATCAGCGCTGGTTTTTCTGCTTTGCTGCACGCTCACAGAGGATGAAGATGTACGTAGAACTGCGTCACTATTGGGATGCCCTCCGGACCTATATCACCTCAACCTACCACATTTCGAACCCTGCGATGGTCGATATGCGCGACGAACTTCTCCGTTGCGCTGGTGCAATCGCACAAGAACCTTATTTGGAGAGCACGGCACGGTATGCGGGGAAGAGGCACTACAGCGACCTGTCGCTCCCCCCTGAAGTTACGGAGGTACTCAGCTGGCTAGGAGAACAAGGCGTCATCTTCGACCCGCCGTATGATCACCAAGCCAGCGCGCTTGAACTCACCCTGACCCCCCCCTTCAAGGACCTAGTGGTCACCACAGGCACCGGCTCCGGAAAGACCGAGACCTTCCTCCTGCCGATCCTAGGACGCCTCGCTGCGGAGGCCAGCGCTGGACATACATTCGAAGATCGCGCGGTCCGTGCCCTGCTTCTCTATCCGATGAACGCGCTGGTCAACGACCAACTCGGGCGGCTCCGTGTGCTGTTTGGCGATAACTTAGTCGCTCGCTGGTTCACAGACCGTGGCGGGCGACCGATGAAGTTCGCTCGTTATACAGGCCGGACCTTGTACCCGGGCCGGAGGAAGGAAGACACGAACAGACACCGTGAGCGGTTGCAGAGCCTTCGCTTTTACCTCGACCTCGAAGATCGGGCGGTGAGCGATTTGGAAGCGCGCGCGCTTATCGGTGAACTTAGGCGCAGGGGAAAGTGGCCGGCGAAGCCGCCCACTCTGGATGGAGCGGAGAACGGCATTTCCGATTGGTATGGAAGCGGTCACTGGAAGGATCGCGCCGGGAACTGGATCCGGACGATCGAGCGTCCGGAGGATCCTGAGCTATTCCTCCGACATGAGGCGCAGGAGGGCGTCCCCGACCTGCTCGTCACCAACTACTCGATGCTCGAGTACATGCTCTTGCGCCCCATCGAGCGGGACATTTTTCGGACGACAGCAGAGTACTACGCGGCCAACCGCGACCAGCGCCTTTTGCTGATTCTGGATGAAGCACACTTATACCGCGGCGCACAGGGCACAGAGGTGGCGATGCTGATACGGCGGCTGCGGACCCGGCTCCGCCTGCCATTGGATCAATTGCAAATTATCTGTACCAGCGCGTCCTTCTCCAACCCCGAGGCCGCTCGTTACTTCGCCGCCGACTTGGCGGGCAAACCGGCCTTGGGGTTCGAAGTCCTTTCCGGCACGAAGAAAGCCGCGAGCCCCTCGGGACCTGGTGTTGTCGTTGTGGCCGAAGCGCTGGCTTCGGTAGACCTCGCGCAACTGCGCGCGACATCCCTGCAAGGGCGGGTCGAGGCCATCTCGTCCATTCTCTCGTGTAGCCCACCGAACGAGCCGCGTCCGCTTACGGTCACTGGTCCCCCCGGTACACAGGGGCAGTTGCGTTGCCTAACGACCGGGCTTAAGACGAGATACCTCGACTTTGACCTCGCTGAGGCCGCCTTGGAGTTGCCTGTTGAGGTGATCGCCGTCGTAGGTGGAAATTCCGCTGTCCCTGTTAATGTGTGTGTCGAGTTGGCTACGGAGGTTACGATCTATGGCCATGAGGTCAAGCTAGCCGCGGGGATGGACCCTGTCGCTCGATTGTTGCACGGTGCCCTTCGGACCCTCCCTGTTACGGGCAGACTCCTCAACCTCACCAGCGGGGCAAGGTCCCAAGGGGATGACGAGCATGACCCGGATGGCGTGGGCCCGGCACAGGCAATCGGTGCCCTCGGCGCGCGGCTGTTCCCTGGTGTCGCCCCGGAACTCGCCCGCGTCGCTACCGACGCGCTCGTCGAACTCGCTTCCTTGGCGAAACGCGGGGATGGAGCACCGCTGCTCGCGGCGCGCGCACACGCCTTCTTTCGGGGCTTACCTGGGTTATGGGCCTGCGCCGACCCCTCATGTAATCGAGTCTCTGAGACCCTGCGCGCGCGCTGGGGCGAGGAGTCGCCGCCTACCGGTGCGCTCTACGCGCAGCCACGGAGAACATGTGGCTGCGGTTGCCGTGTGTTCGAGGTCTACACATGCCGCGCTTGCGGCTCAGCGTTCTTCAAAGGATACGCGTTCGATCCCAGCAATCCCGATTACCTCTGGGCGGAGGATGTCGGAGAGGTTGATGATGTAGACGGGGTTGTCCAGCCGCTGTTCCTCGCGCTTGAGGAGCCCCCCATAAATCCTGGTGAGACGGTCAAGTACCTCGACCCCGTATCCGGACGAGTCGGCTCGACCTCTGATCGGGCGAGAGAAGTGTGGTTACCGCCGGTCGGCCAAAGAAACACCCCGGCGGGACAGTTCGAGAACTGTCCTCGATGTAACGCACGTGGCGACAAGGACATCATGGACCACGTGACCAAGGGAGATGAGCCGTTCCAGGAACTTGTGTCATCGCAGTTGCTGGAGCAGCCGCCTCGCGCCGGAATCGACACTCCGCTTCGAGGTCGGAAGGCGTTGATCTTTTCTGACGGACGTCAGGCTGCCTCGCGACTGGCGGGGAAGCTACAGACGTACTCAATGCGCGATGCGGTCCGACCGCTGATCCTAGATGGCTTTGCGGACTTGGAGAACCGGCTCGGTATTCATGTGACGCTTGATCATGCGTACGCGGCTCTGCTCGCCGGCTGCGTGCGTAGCGGAGTCACGTTGCGACCGGCGCAGGCTCCGCACTTTGATGCTGACCTCGAGGTCTTCAGGGACCTGCTGACCAGCCAGCCTCCGACCACGGAGCGGGAGCTATTCAACCGCTCCGCTGAATTGAACACGCAGCGCACCAACAAGGATCTGATGCTCGCCCTCTACCCGGTGCTCAACGATGTTCACACTGGGCTAAGTGCATTGGCGCTTGGGACAATCCAAGCGAGCCTCGACGCGGCGGACCTCCGCTTCTTTGAGCATCTCCCGGGGCCGCCAGAGCCCGCTGACCTGTCAGTGGCTGAGCGGCGGTGGGCATTGCTCGATCTGTGGCTGCACGACGCTATCCTTAGTCGGGCGCTGTACCTGCCGACGACTCCCAGCGAGTGGTTGGATTCGCCAGTCGGGGCAAGGATTACAAGGACGACGGCCAGTTTCCCGGGGTTTGTCAAAGATCTCGTAGGGACGCAGTGGTTTAACGCAAACCTCCGCAGCCGCGCTGGCGCGCCGCCCCTTTGGGCGCAGTTCATCACTCGAACATTTGCGACCAGCGAGACCGCGAACGGTTTCATCCTCCGCGCAAGGAAGCTCCGTTTGGTCACGCAAGATGTCGCATGGCGACGCTGTGAGCGGTGCACCACAGTGCAGCCAGCGAACCCGTTGGTGGGTGACCGCTGCCGCGTGCGGCTCGGGCAGCGCTTTTGTGGTGGTACGACGAGGCCGCTCGATCCGAGCCAGGACCCGGTGTTCCGGTCGCGAAAGGGGCACTTCCGTAGACATATCGAGAGGTACGCCTTGGAGCCGGGATATGCGCCTCACCCTTACGTCGCGGCTGAGCACTCCGCGGCCCTGAACGACAGCAGCAACAGCGCCGCGGTGGCACGTGCTGAGTGGCACGAGCTTAGGTTTCAGGACTTGGATGTCGAGGGCCCGGAGGGGCGTCGGGATGGGTCGATCGACGTCCTTTCATGCACCACGACGATGGAAGTCGGGATCGACATCGGCAGCTTAACGGCGGTCGCGCTCCGTAACGTACCGCCCGGACGCGCGAACTACCAGCAGCGCTCGGGCCGCGCTGGCCGCCGAGGCTCTTCTTTGTCCACGGTCGTCACCTACTGCGGCGCAGACAGCCACGACCAGGAGTTCTACTCCGACCCCGCGGGGATGGTCAGCGGCCCCGTACCAGACCCCATGCTCAACCTGGATAACCTGGAGATCGTGCAGCGCCATTGTTTTGCGCTCCTGATGAGCATGTTCCAGATGGTGGCCATCGCTGATCCCGATGGGGGAGAGGTGAGCGCGAACGTCTTCGAGAGCCTCGGGATGCTGCGGAATTTCCGTGGAGGCGGCGTCGATGAGTTCTCCTACGCTGGGCTTGAGGCGTGGCTCGACGCGGAGCAGTCGCGAGTGGCGGCAGCGCTGGGCGAGGTCGTACCCCGAGCTATCCTGGACGGGGCTCCAACATTCATCGACGAGATCCCGGGGGCGCTCCTCGCTGCCTTGCGTAGGGTCGGTGCAGGCCCTGTTCACCCCGATGAGGTGCAGAGTGAACTGTCCTCTGCCGTCGACGACCTGGTAAAGGAGGGTGGCGAGGACGCTCAGAGCGCGCGGGCTTTGCTCTTGGATTGGGGCGACGATATCGATTTCGACGCTCTGGATCATGCTCCTGAGGAAAGCACCGCAGCCTCCAATGATGACCGTGTCGAGGATGCGCCCGATGGCGGACTGGACCCCGAGAAGCTGCTCGACAGGCTTTTCGACCGCGGGATCCTCCCCCGATACGCGTTCCCCACCGATGTAGTCACGTTCCACGTCTTCGATCCTACGCAGAGCACCGAGCGACGCGCTGTGCTCAAGTACTCGCCTCAGCTTGGACTCAACCAGGCCCTATCGGGCTACGTTCCCGGGCGAGAGGTTTGGGTGAACGGTGAGCGGCACTACTCCTTCGCCATGTGGACGCCTTTCAACAGACGCGACTGTTGGCAGGCTTGGTTTGCGATGAAGGTCTACTTCGAGTGCGATCGGTGCGGCTACGCGCGGGTTGAGCCTCGGAGCGACGACTACTATGTCGGCCAGGTGCTCGACTGCCCGGCCTGCGGCACAGCGGGTTCTCTGGGGGTGGGCAAGCGATGGCTCCGTCCCGCAGGGTTCGCCCATCCGGTCGACCTACCTGCGGAACTCCCGCTCGAGGACAGTCCAGTTCCGACTCGTCCGACCCGGGCGAAGCTCAGCGCGCCGTTCACGGATGTCGGTTCTCCGGAGGCGGCGCAGTCGGCCGGGAACGGCGCGGGCTACGAGATATGGACCGCGAAACAGCACCTTGTCCTCACCAACACGGGCTCAAAAGACCAGATGAAACCGGGGTTCCTATACTGCCCCGTCTGCGGTCGCACTGAGCCGAACGGCTGGGTGGCGGGGCGCTTTAGGCAGAGCGGACATCCACGCCCAAACCCGGACCATTACCCTCATGGCGCGAGTTGCAACGGCCGACCGACTGTTGTGGTGCTGGGAAACGAGTTCATCACTGACATTGCGCTGATCCGGTTTCAACTGGCCGGCTCCGTTACGCTACCACCTGGCTCGATCGTGGCCAAGATCGTCCTAACTACGGTCGCGCAGGCGCTCGCGGCTACCGTGGCGAAGCTGCAAGACATTGATGAGTCGGATATCGGTGCCGAGTACCGCGTCGCGATGACGAATGGTGGTCGTATCGGGAACCAGGTCGAGGTCTACCTTTATGACCTCACGCCCGGAGGGGCGGCGTTTGTGCGGTCTGCTGCGAGCGATGCCGAGCAACTCTTCGACGAGACGCTTCGGCGCCTTGAGTCGTGCCACTGCACCCATTCCTGTTACGAGTGCCTGCGCAGCTATAAGAACAAGTGGGACCACAAGTACCTTCATCGCGGGCTCGCCGCCGCGTTCCTCCGTCACGTGGTTCACGGCGAAACACCGACCATCCAACCAGGGGAGGATCAGCGGCTACTGCATGCGCTGGCGGTGGACCTTGAGGAGTCTGGATACCAGGTGGAAGAGGTCAAGGGCGGCCTCAGGTTCACCGACATCGATGATCGGCTGGTCGTCTTGGGTCATCCACTTATGCCCGGAGAGCCAGGATCGGATGCAGGGCGTTTGCTTGCGGCAGCCGAGGGGCAGGTCGTGGTTGTTGACCAACTGTTGGTTGATCGGGCGTTGCCGGCGGCGGTTCGAGAGGCCACTGGCGCACGCAGAGTGCAAGATGATGGGTCCGCGTTGCCTTCGTTCCTAACTGAAACTCAAGGAGGTAGCCCGGTCTACGACGCTACTTCGCTAAGAGCCGATGGGTTGCCAGAGCCCTTAGCGACCGTTGAATTGGCCGGAGTTCCTACTGGCTCGTTCGTCGTGCAGTTGATACATCCAACCCTAGAACGTATGCCCCAGGGGGGGTTCTCGGCCGGTGCTTGGGTTGTGTTTACGCCAACCAGTGGGGGCGATTTCGTGGCTGACCGGAGTGACCGCGTGCCGAGGCTGCTGGTCAGCAGGGCTGGCGCCTTCAACGCTACCGGAGAGCGGTGGACCTTTGGCCTCCCAAGTCAGCGAGGGGACAAGGTCCACATCCTCTACTACTCGCACGTGGCCCCACGAGCAGAGACGCCTCGCCTAAGTGAAGTTGTGGTCTTGGGTCGTGCTCACGGAGTGTTTGTCAACGGAGTACTTCAGACGATTGGAGGCTCCTAATGGCACGGATGATCCCAGATGTCGACCCCTCACAGCTTGAGCACATGTCCGAGGAGCCGGTCTACATCGCATTGCGAGACCAACTCAGCGAAAAGTTCACCGTGCTCCACTCATACCCTTGGCTGAGACCGTGGCGGGGAGAGGGGGCACTCTTGGAGGGGGAGGCTGATTTCGTCATCTTGCACCCCGAGCGCGGGCTGCTGGTGCTCGAGGTGAAGGGAGGCAAGAGCATTAGGTATGACGGACATCGCTGGTTCCGAGACACCAAGGACGGCCCACGAGAGTTCCAGGACCCGTTCAGGCAGGCGCAGAGAGGCATGCACGCCCTGTTGGATATTGTGAAGGAGCGCTCGGGCGGGCGGGTCCGTAAAAGCGACTTCGTGCATGGGTATGCTGTGGTTTTCCCTCACGTTGACTACGAAGGGCTGCCGCCGCCGCACGCCGATAGGGCGATTGTGATCTCACGACGCCACCTCTTGTCCCTTGAGCAGGCAATTTTAACGGCATTCCAAGCATGGACCGAGGCGCCGCGTATCATTCGCCCCGAGCAGTACGTAACGCTCCTGAATGACTGCCTCATGCCCCGCTTCCGTGTTTTCCGGCCGATTGGGCCCGACATCACGGCGACATCCGACCGACTTCTAGAACTTACTGAGACTCAGGCACAAGTCTTCGAGGGACTGTACCTCCAGAATCGGGTTCTTGTTGAGGGCGCTGCCGGCTCTGGAAAGACCTTCTTGGCGTTGATGCGGGCTGTCGCCTTCGCGCGTGGTGGCAAGCGGACGCTCTTCGTCTGTTACAACAAGGAACTCGCGGCATGGATCAGAAGGCAGGTCGCTGAAGACCCGACCATTGCTGGGTATCGATCGCTTCTGACCATTAAGAACTTCCACGCACTTGCTGCTGACCTGGCGGAGATGGCCGCGATAGAGTTCCGCCCGTCAAGTGGCGGTCAGCCTACGCAGGCATTTTGGGATGAGGAGGTCCCAGACCTGATGGAGCAGGCGGTGCTGGCGTTGGATTTGGCTGAAGAGTGGACTCAGTTCGACGCGATTGTGGTTGACGAAGCACAGGACTTCGCGCTTGGCTGGTGGTACGCCCTTAGCCAATCTCTGCTTGAGCGACCCGATGGCCCCATTTACGCGTTTATCGACCCCAACCAGTCGCTTCGTGGCGAGGTCCAATGGCCACCAGTGCAGTTTGAAACCCAATTTCGCCTCACGGTCAACTGCCGAAACACGCGGAAGATTGCCTCGGCGTGCGCGTCCGTGCTCCACCTTGAGCCGAACGTCTTCGCACGCTCCCCTGCTGGCGCGCAACCCCGCCTCATCCGGGCGACCACACAACGGCATCAGAAAGGGTTGGTGCTGCAAGAGTTGAGGAAACTGTTCGACCGCGAGGATGTGTCGCCGCGGCAAGTTGCGGTCATCGGGCCGGCGGCGAAAGCAAGAGGGAGCCTTGCCGATGTAGATGAGGTCAACGGCATACCTCTGGTGACGAGCGCGGACGCCTGGCGCGATGGAGAAGGATTGCTGGTGACCACGGCTCGGTCGTTCAAGGGTCTCGAGGCGGATGTCGTGCTGCTTTATGACCTGGGTGGATTTGGGGCGTTATTCCGGAAAGAGGATCTGTATGTGGCGTGCACTCGGGCGAAGGTGTTGCTCGTAGCGGTCGTCCATGGGGCTGAGTGCCGTTCGGTGATCGAGTCCGCACTTGCTGCGTCGGAGTCCCAGCCATGACCTTGGAGGTTATCACGCGGCACCAACTGGCTGAGGATCTCGGTCTCGTTGGAGGGGATGGGGAGGTCAGCGAGCGTGCCGTTGCGATGCTGTTGCGCGCACCACTGGAGAGGTGGGGCTTGAGTCAGGAGCGCACTGTGATCGGGTACGTCCGCGAGCAGTTGACGATCGCTGGGGTTAAAGATAGCTCGATCGTGAATAGGGTCTTAGAACGCCTCCAAAATCTCCGCGAGTGCGATAGCGTTTCGATCGGGAACGAACGGTATGTTGCCCCCGGTGAGTCACGTTGGGTACCGACAGGGGAAGGCAAAGGCGTGTTCCTCAGCGTGGCTGCTCCACCGGGGTGCATCCGCCGCGCTGAGCCGGGCAGCCCATTTGATCTCGCGCAGCGCATCCATATCGAATCCGATGCCGACCTGGCCGAACTCCAACTCGCGGGAGCGCGGGAGATCTCAATCGGCGAATGGCTAACGCCATTGCACTATATTCGCCATGTGGCTCGCCGGCGCCGCCGACCCGTGAGAAGTGACGAGGTCGACCTCCGAGGCTTCTGGGAGATCCTGACTGCCGACTTAGCAGATGACGGGCTCCGGTTGGGCGAGGATGCCGAGGTGCGGGTAGTTACTGGGATGCCAGGCGACTATTTTGGACGCTACAGCGCTCCGGGGATAGAGGGCAGGTGGAGCGTGGAGCCTCCGGACGGTGTCTGGTGTGGGTACCGACGCGGTTACAGCGGGAATCACTGGCACCCTGCCATCATCGAAGTCGACAATAATGTGAAGCGGGCGCTGGACCTGTTCGATCACGACGAGTGGCGGTGGGCACTCCTCGCGCGAGGGCGCTCGCTCGGCGAGGAAGAGTTGATGGTGTCCTCCGATGGGGTAATGAGGCTTAAGTTCCCTGCGCCTGGGCAAATACGCACGCTACTGGACCTGATCGGGGCGCGGTCCGGCCGATGGACCTGGGGTTGGCCCAATGGCTCCGTAAATCCCTGGACGTTCATTCCTTAGAGGAACGTGAAAACAGAGTTAGTGCGTTCTACGAACCCTTAAGACGGCGGTCAACCACTCTTTCGGCACTATCTCTTGCACTTTGTTCCGGCACTCGCAAAGCCACCGAACACGTTCCTCCCAGAGGGTCTTTGTCATTGCTAGGATATCACCCGCCGAGTCGCATTCATTCTCTGCGCGCGTAATTTGTGCTCGGTTTCCGCGTCCGAGAGCAGACTCCAACGCCATTTCAGCGCTTAGCAGGTTGTTGACCGCGATCGTGACGGCATCGCTTGCCTCCCCCTTAATGATGCACAATCTCCTGTCGATGGCTCGCGCGAAGCTTGGAAAAAGATGGCTCCAGGTATTTCGGGCTAGTCCCATGCCGGTCGCTCTCATACGACCAAATTCCTGGGCTACGGAGATTTTTTCTTCCGGAGACAAATACAGGGGCGACGTCGTCGGGAGCCCTTCGTGACCGTGCGCGAGCGGGTTTAAGAGCGCCTGCGCCTCTTCAATCCCCGTGTTTACCCAGCGCTGATCGATTGCCCTTCGGAGGTCCCAGACGAGCGTGGCCCCGAGTTGGTCCCTGATCCAGCGGACATCCGCCTCAATGGCGCAAATCAACCGGTTAACGAAGGGGCCAAGAACACCCTGGAGTCGGTCTTTGGACGTTCGTGTGGCGGCCAATTCGATCGCATGCCAGGCGTGTTCCTTCACCTGATGACTGTTAATGGCGACCGCTGGATCGAGTGTCGAGGCGCGGAGAAGGTAAATACCAGGGTTGCCAAGTTCCCAGTACGCGTGGTCATCAAATAGATTGACGTTTAGCTCGTGGTAGGCACTGCTATCAGGCAACCAACCCCGAACCAGTTCATCGTGGAGCACGTCCCCGAAGTTCAGAAAGCGAAGTTGACGGCGCTTGGACTGCCCGTCGATTTCCAGCATAACCTGGCGCCGAGGAGGTGTCTCAATGTCCCCACGGCGAGTGATGAAAGCGAAGGCGTTTATAGGGTTCCGTTCGTGACCGGGGTCAGCGCCAAATGGGAAGACTACCCTTGAGAGGACTTCGCGGTGACCATGCATGCCCCAGTCCCCGAAAGTGTACCATAGGGTCTGGAAGCGCCCGCCAGCGGGGTCGATGTTCCAACGAATGTGATACTCCCCCGTGCGACGGAGCAATTTCTGCATCCCCTCGAACGCTCTGTCCCAACTTCGGGGGCCCGTTCCTGGGTGCGCCGCGTGCTGCTGTAGTACAGGCGGTGTAGGTGCGAGGTCTTCCAAGTAACGTCTCAGGTCGGTCGCATAGGATGTAGTCCATGGCAGATGACGTCGTAGCGGAGAGGTTAGTTCCTGCAACTCGTCCTCAGCCGCCATAACCTCTGTCTTTTCTTCCAGTTCATGCCAACTGATGCTCTCTGACCGAAGGGCGGCTGATTCGATCAAGCTAGCCACCTCTCCCAGGTGGTCGCCATCCAGGTTGACGCTGTGCTCGAAGACATGAAATCGCTGTAAGACTGTCACAACCTTTTCGTCGACCAAGCCGTGCTGGACAATGGTGTAAACGTCTATCGTCTTCGCCTCGCCTTCATCCGAGAACGCTGATACGTTACCGATGCGGTCGAGGCGCCCGATCCATTGCTCTACCTCCTCTGGCCGCCAAGGCACGCTGTACAAGACGAGCAAACGGGCACATTGGAGATTGAGTCCAACCTGAGCGGCCTCTGGAGCGAAGAGAACCTGTGCATCTCCCCTTTGAAATTCCTCTAGGTTCTCGTTGGTTTCATTACCGAAACCTCCTAGGTCCTCAACGGCCTCGGTTGTCATCCCTTGCCGCACCCGTGCGGCGACTAGCGGCACACGTTCGTTCAATGGACCGATAATTGGTAGCCGAGCCTGGACAAGTTCAAATAAGTAGTCGACGGTCAAGTTGTCCTGCGCCGCGACGAGTACCCGCTCGGCTGGATCGCGCGACCAAACCTCAGCGAGGAGGTCTACCAGCGCGTCAGCACGGGAATCCCCCTGTTTTCGGTGCACGAGCGGCTTCACTCGCTCAAGCAGATCGCCGCGCTCATGCCCCTTGCGGCGCAAGAAGTCCACGCGTTGCTCGAGGGATGGTGGGCTCAGAATCGCTCGCTTCGCCAAGAGGACCGGGTCGAAACGTTGGTGTAGTTCCCCGAGATAAGAGAAGTACTGCCACATCAGAGATTGCCTCTTGACCTCAGCGCCTAGCGGCTCCACCACTATTGGGTAGTGACGGCGTCGAGGCAGAACCTGGCTGAATTCTGCACGCCGCGTCCGGATGAACCTCCTATACGCGCAGTCCGACATGGCCGTCGCGGCTCGATCCGACTCGTCACTCAACTCGGCAGCGGAGCGGTCGCGTTTGAGCAGGTCATCAACAATGGCTTGGGCTGCCCAGTCGGGCCACTTTGACAGATCATCCGCTGCTGACAGTGAGTCCCTTAGACCCTGGGTACTGCTCGCAACCCGTTGCCGAGAGATGGTGGTGCGCTCAGGCTCCATGAGAGCGAACAACTGGGCATGTCGCTCGACATGTTGAAGTGCGGGTGTCGCTGTAAGCACGAGGAGGTGTTCAAAACCTGCTGCGACGCGGACAATTCGCTCTTGAAGGTCGGCGCGTAGACGGTGTAACTCATCGACAACCAGGACGTCGAACTCCTCCGGGTTTATCTCCGAGAGAGATAGGCGTGGAGTTCCTTGGCCGTTAGTTTGCCGAAGCTGATCCTCCCAAGCGAGGCGGATGTACTGGCCCGCCTCAACCCGGTTGTTCCCATCGAAAGGGGCCGTATGGGCACGTGTCAGGATCTCGTCCCGCCATTGCGGCACGAGCCGGTCCGGCACGATGATCATCGCTGTCAAGTTGCTACGTTGAAACCGCAGAGCGTTGAGGATCATTAACGCCTGCACGGTCTTGCCGAGACCGACTTCATCTGCAAGCAGGTGCCGAACCCGGACATCTGTTAACACACGATGAACATTGGCTATCTGGTGCGTGTACAGTGATGCGGCGACACCCATCGCTGAGGCAAGAGGCGTCCTGATACCATCGACATAGCGCCGCAACGACTGAACGCTGAGGCAAAGGTCTGCATATGCGTTCGTCACCTGAATCCTCCACGCCTTGCCTGACGGCACTTAAGCGCGAGGTAGCGCGCGGCACGTGCGACTGGGCGCTCGATGAGCAACACATCTATAGCGCTCCGCCAGTCTAGGTTTACGGCAACTTCTGGCGCCGACCATAGGGCGAGAGTTGCTTTCAACGCTCCCGCTTCAGGCAGGCCTCCGGAGAGAGACCTCCGGGCGGCGCTTACCCACTGCGTGAACTCGTCCGACAAGTCGTCAAGCGACATTACCGAGACTTCGAGCCCGAGCAGGTTCCCTACTAAGTCTGTCGGTAGCAGCAATTCTGCAAGTTGGTGGAGTTCCACCTCGGCCTGTACTCGGCCGAGTTCTTCTTTCCATCTGTGGGCGCTGGTGTCTGCGCTTGAATCTCCCCCCTTTATGACCTCTGCGAGATCCAAGCTTCCCCGATCGCGATACTCTTTGGAGAGGTCCTCGTAAGCTTTGTTAAATGCGTTCTCGAGGAGGTCATAGTCTTCATGCCCCAAATCGCACGGCGGGCCGACCCGTTCCCAAAGTTCTGGGAGCGCTAAGCGAATCTTGGAAACTGCTCGAAGGATGATGTCTTGCTCATCGTTCTTTGACAACTTCACGTAAGAGTCGAGGCCAATGCCAGTTTTACCGCAACAAGCGATCAGCGACTCCCATGGACCGAGTTTTGATGTACTAGCCTCGCGCCGAGCCCACTCTTCCCCACAACACAGTTCAATAATCCAAGAGTCGAGCACATTGGAGACTTGGCGGCGCCTTAGCTCGGCGATCAGATTCTCGCTCTCAGCAAGTGACCAGCGCAGGTAAGCGCCAATTAGATCTTCCAAGCCTGCGGCACCATTTACGGCGCGTCGGCAGCGTCTGAGTCGTGGTTTGGGAATGACGGGTGTCGCCAGGCTTACCTGTTTTGGACTGAGGCAGAACGTGGTAAATTGAGCGGCTGGCCCGTATTCGGATTTGTCGAGCCCCAAAGGGACGAGGATCCGTGCCTCTAACTCTGAAGTGGGCTCGTTTTGCTTTGGCTCAGAATGGGGGGCCGTTGCAGCGACTTGGCCATACTCCAGGTCGCTCAACTCACTCTTGAGCACGATGCGGTCGGGTTCACGCACCCACCAGCAAGGACGCACACGCCGATCCAATTGCCACGAGCGCCCGGTAAGACAACCCACGCGGACATGAACGGTGGCGTTGGAAGCCTGAAGCAGCAGGTTGCGTGTCGAATCATCCAGAAGGATCTTAAACATTTCGTCGTCTGCGCTCAGGACTTGAGGGAGCACCCCAAGCCGGAACCCGGTGCTGCACCTTCGTCCCCCTGCCTCAAGTTCTATCGTTGCGTCTAATCCCTCAAGCGGAGCGGGTGAGTCGATGGTAAACGAGAGGGTTCCGCTCAGCAGGGCTTGCACAGTCAACTCAGAGGAGGTCACGTTGATGCTGCAACCCGTGGGATGGGGCGTGGGCGGATTTGATTCGCCTTTGAAACGGAGGTCGCTAGCCGCTGCGCCGCTTGAGACTTTTACCAGACCATCACCAGATGGTACCGTAACACGGACAAACTGATCGGTAACGTGCGCGCTGGTGCCATTGAACTCCACCCGCAATCCGTCGGGGTGCGAGCGACGTGGCACTACTAAGAGCCGGTCTCCGGTTGCGAACGAGGGTATCGAGTCGCTCATACTCAGCGGCGGCGACCCCGTCAAGGATACGAAAATGCCGAACCGAACAAAGTATCCGAGGTCTTCGAGCGCTCGGGCGTGGGCCGGCACTTGGGGGTCAAACTCGTGAATGGTGTATGGTCCAATCTTGCCGAGCGCTGGAGTGGCTCCCAGGAAGGGAACACGTTCCGTCCGTAGGGCCCAGTAACTGCGGTATCCTGAGACTTCAACACCTCTGATCATCCGAGCCGTTTGGCCATCGGCGCTTACGGCAAAGACGAGCGGATCCTGCAGCCGAAGTACGAAAGCTCCGAGGATATTCAAAAATTCCTCATCGATGTGGAGTTCATCGAGTCCTGGGAAGAGCGGAGCGTTATCCGGGGGAGTGGCTTCGAACTTTAGATGGAACGGAAGCCCGGAGAGTAACTGCTCGCTAGGGACCTTGGCGGTTACCCCCCAAAGTCTTGGCGCATAGCGCCTGCTCCGCAACGCTCTCCTCAGATGCGTGGAAAGCTGCGACTCTAGAGGTGGGAATGACGCTTCTAGAATGAATGTGTCGATTGTGCGACGGATGTGGAGCAGGCCCTTGATTGCCGGTACATCTATACGTGGTCCTGAAGCCTGAACGCCGGCACTGGGGATTCGCTGCATCTGGCGTGCAACTGCAATGCTGCTGCGCGCCAGTTGGTCGTTGGCGAGATCATCCGCGATGCGCCGCATCGTTTCAGAGCAGATCTCGCGTGCTGGCGTACCTAGGAGGCTTCTGGTAAGAGATACGATTAAGTCTGGGGTTTCCAGCAGGGTAGTAAAGCGGGCCGATGCTGTGCTCGCGGCGACGCGAATGGCACGATACAGTGCATCGTCGTTGAGGTCTGCCACGTTGGCCCGGAGACGGGCCAACGTCAAGGCGAGCGGCTGGTGAAACTCGCGCGGGATCAAGGCGTGGGTGATCGGCCAGGCGATCAGATGAAACGCTTCCGCCCACGGTGTGCGGGGGGGGGTGGCACCTCTGTAAGTCTTCGCCGCTGAGGCGAACAGGTCCCTGACTCGTTGCCGCGATGTATTGCCGATCTCGGCGCCAAATTCCCTTTCCAACATTGGCCAGAAGTCGGTCCCTGATCCCCGGTACCGATAGCCGGCCTCTGTGGATGTCACGATGAGAGATAGCATGTGAGCGTCCCACCACCGGCTTTCCAATGGGTGGGACGCAACTGCCGCCCTCACGTCACTAATAAGGTCTGTCGTCTCTGCTTCGGCGAGTCCATGCTCGATGAAGTACACAGGGCCAGCGCGCGATTCACGAAGGGATGCGTACCGTGTGACAAGTCTTTCCTCCCATTCAAACACCCTCTCCCTCCACTTTGGTTGGTCGTGGGCCTGCACCGGACACTGCAACCCCCGACTACTCAGTAATCCAGGTCATCAAAGAGACACCCTTGGCGGTCCTCGATCGGCGGTAGGGTGACTCGCGCAGCATGCCGAACAGGTCTAACGAGGGTATGCTCTTCCATGCGTACTAGCACGTCATCTGATGCGATTCGTTTCGATAGCCACCGCTCAGTCCACCAGCGGGCGATTTCCTGGGTGCTTTTGGCCGGGCTGTTCAGATCGAAGATGTAATCCGGCTCGTCGTCCATCCCAAGGAGAAACCCCCTCAAGTTGTGTACTACTGGAACGCCGTAGACGATGCGCTGCCGCCCGTGTTGCAAGAGCGTTTCTGCGGGGAGATGGAGTTCGTCGAGCCCATCTCGAATTTTCCGGAGTTTAGGACTCACACCCTCACCGAAGATGCTGTTTACGCGCTGGCCGTTGCTGGATTGCTGTACGAGTTTGACGAGAGCATCAACAGTTTCCGAACTAAAGTGAGAGGTACCGAAGGCTTCCGACCTACCGAGTTCCCGGTAGGCGAGTTGTCCGCCGGGTTTGCCACCTATACGCTCTGTTGGCATGGTGAGGCGGTTGTACTGGCTTGAACCAATCCCGTAGAGGGAAGTTGTCCCGAGAAAGGCGAGTTGTGAGGGGCGTACGATGGGACGTCCGGCCATCGATGATGCTATCTCACTCTCTTGCTGGACGTACTTTTTTTGGTAGGCGGCGATGACCTCCGGACTCACCGCTAACATCGACACCAGTTTGCCGCCTAGGATCAGATTATAAGGGGCTATGGCACCGCATACCGTGATGTCTGCTATAGCGATCCCGACACGGTCAGCTTTGGCCTTCCGGAGAACGTTCTTGACTACCCTGCGGCCTTCCGCGTTGTCGAGTAACGCACGCATGTCATCAACGGAGGGCGAAATTGACAGGTACTTCTGGAGGACCATGCGGGAGCGCAGCATGTTGGCAAGTAAAAGCGCCCGCTTACTGCGGTAGAGATGGCTCCTGGCCCGCCCGCGCCAGTGTGCCGAAATATTTTCGCCATTGCGGCGCTTCATGGAGCGCTTCAACTCCTGACAACCTGCGAGGCGGTGATGGAGTGTACGCTGCTTGTCGCTGTAATCTGTCAGACGGTCTACGACCTGAAATGATGGCGTTCGCATATCCGCTGGGGTGAGTAACTGCTCCTCAATAAAGTCGTCTAAAAATATCTCGCCTAGCGCTGTCTCTATGGTCTTTTGGAGCCACACGCCGATCTCTGGTGATGGCGACTCGGAGACAAACTTCAGAAACGTATCAGGGTTCCATCCGATCCACTCGTCTCGCTCGCGGATTTGGACGACCGGGCTGCCTATGGAGCCGATCCCTATGACTGGATGAAAATGCTTCGCGCCGTCGCGCACGAGAAATCCCATTGAGCGGCCCGGTGTGCTCGCGTACTGGTTAGTCCAGGTATGCCGGAAATATCGCCAAATATCCTGAAGGCGGAGACCCGTATGCTCGCAGCATTCCTGGGAATCGACGAATTGGAGGTATGGGTCGACCACCCTCCGTAATGCTTGCAGACGCTCATGCAAAGGGAGTCCTCGGGCCGCCCTCAGCGAATCGGCGAGTTCCCGTCCGTCCCGTATCAACGAGTAGATCGAGACGAAGTGCCCCTTGTAAACGGACCTCCTTTCCATACCCGCGATGAAACTTCGAGTAGCGGGCTCACGTAATTGTTCGTTTCGTTTAACCAACTCCTGGGCGCGAACCCGCGCCTTCTCGCTCATTGGCTCGAGTCGCTCCTGATCAGGTCTTTTAACCTCTACGCCCCCATTGTCGCAAACACGAATCGACCATCGTTGTCTGGCGAGATCGCTTAGAATCGACAACGCAGCCCGTAGGGCTGTCGTACGTTCGGACTCCCCAACGCGAATGAGGAAGGTGTCCAGAGCGATGTCAAGGTAGGATGCGGACTCGTCCTCGCCCAGCAACCTCGATAGGCGAACTGCATGATCTCGGAACGCCTGCTGCGCTGCTCCCCGCTCTGAAAATGGGGGCGAGAGCAACACCCAGCTGTTGTAAGCCTGATGGCTCACGATTCACCCGTTGAGGAATGTCGCGAGGGTATCGCTCCAACCACTCCGCAGTTGCTCTGCGAGTTTCAAGGAGTCTCCGTCCTCGAGCAGCGCTTCAGTCCGTGCGGCAGCTAGGAGCAAAAGATCAATCTGGGAGCGCATGGTTTCATCACGAGGATCCTCGGACTCCAGCAAAGGCTTATATATAAGCTTGTAGAAGGGGTGTTCCGGATTAAGCACGAGCAGGAGTCTCCCGTTTTCACGGGCGTAGTCGAAAAACGTGGTGTCCGAAAGTGCTGCCGGAAGGATACGATATTGTGTTGCGCCACCTGCATCTTCTTTATTCTTGGTGGGCGGGGGTAGCTTCTTATCGAGAATGCCAAGCACGCGGCTATCCCGGGGCCGTGGACTTGAAGGTAGGGGTGTCAGCAAATCGTCCTTCTCGTTCGCCCGGCCCTCCGAGGTAGTGAAGCGCTCCGCGATCTTTGTATTGAGATGTGCCTTACGAACACGGCTATTCAATGCGCGTGCCGTGGCTTCGATATCTGAACTCAACGCGTCAATCAAGTGGGGCCGTGGCCGGATCTGCTGTTTGGTGTGAGTGATCCCGAATGCTTCATCAAGTATGGGATCAAACCGGATCTCGCACCGCCACCAATCGTCATAATTCTCCCTGCGTTTGCTACCGAGGAAGAACCAGCCGTAATCGACCTCCCGACCACCTCGGACAATGGAGACACCCGCACCTTTCGAGATGCCGCGGGCCCGCTTCTCTTCATTACGGAGTTTGGCCCATTCGGAGACTGGGAGTTCAGAGAACCGCACCCGAACAAAGCCTATAGTGTTTGAATCATCTGGATTCGAGGAGACCTCATAGACCATTTCCTCTGCAAATTGTGTTGCTCCGCTAAACATTGCACGAGGGTGGAGGAAGAGCGGGTCGACAGGTTCCACGATGTCTCCATTGACAGAGATCGACACCCCATTCCAGAGAAAGTGGCGGAACTTTCGCCCCAGCGTAAAAAGTAATTTTCTGGATAACGTAGAAATTCTTCGGTTGTCGAGGCGATCGCAGCGCGTCCAGGTCACCGCTGTCCCGGAGCGATGACCATTAACAAAACTCGGTCGAGGGACCGAGTTTGGTTTTGGCACCACGGTAAGAGCCCCGGAGGCGATTTCATCTAGGTCTAGGTAAGAGTTAAGCACATCACCCTGATATGAATTCCAAGTATGTACAGCCACGTGCTGGGCTTGGCTTAGGGAACTGTTGGGGAGCCCCATCCCGTATCTACCAAGCCCCTCACGATCGTTGAAACGGGTGGTCCCGCCGAACCGGAGGGCTGTACGTAGGGTACGTGAGTCCATCCCACATCCGTTGTCTATGACCTTGAGTACAAGCGGGTGCTTTTCCCGATCGTCGGCGGAAAACAGTATTGAAATCTCTGTTGCTCCAGCTTGCAAGGAGTTGTCCACGAGTTCGGCGACAGCGCTTGAGGTGTCCTTATAGCCAGAGTCACGGGTAGCTCGGATAAAGTTGTCCAGCGCCACAATCGAGAAATCCTTTTCATCTAATGTATTCATATGGATGGCTCCAAAGCTGGGTGGGTTGGTCTGGTTACCTGATACGACGGCCGCCTTCTTCCTGGAAGTATGATGTAGTATCGTCTCCTGGGATTAAAAAGCTGCACAGAATTCTTCCGTACTCATGCCGTCAATGCCAAGAACCTCTTGGCCAGAGAAATTCTCGTCCTATTCATCCGCCATCCAATCCGCATCTACTTGAGAAGAGTCGAATGGGCCTTGCAACGCATTGTCTGGCGTACGGAACAGCAAGACATGGGTACCGTCGTTCTCCTTCAACGCGTAACTATCCTGCGAGGTTACGAACTCGTAGGCTTTACCTGATTCAGTTGGATCGCCACATTATCTAGCAGCCGCTTCCGGGTGACGATTTCCGCGCTAGCCTCCTGAGCGAAGGCAAGTTGGTGGCGTAACTTGGAAAGTCTGGCCAACCACGGCTTATTTTTTGGCCAAGCGTCATGCATCAGGCGCCCTTTGCCGCCATGTGCGGTAGCCACTCTCTACACGGCCAAGCTGATCCTCAAGGCTAGCGAACAAGGGTGTCTGTCCCTGCGTGGGACTGGCTGTTACATATGGAACCTGCGCATTGAGCATGTGTCAGTAATCCTCGGGTAACAGGACCGTTGTGGAGGACCGGTCGGCCTCGGTGATGATCCAGACCTTGAAGCCGTCCTCGAATTGGTAAGCGCTCAGCAGCCGGTCACCATTCTGGAGTGCCGCGTCATTCGCGGCGGCATCTTCCTGGGCCATGTCACCCCAATCACCCAGCGCGTGACGGTAGAGCATGGTCTGGACGATGTGAGCTTGACCACGCCCGCCCAGGGTCGTCTGAGCATTGGCGGTAATGACGATGTAGCCAAGTTCGAAAAGCGGTGCGGTCATGCCCATGCTGGCCCCCGGCATGATGATGTTTGTGCTATGCATTGCTAATTCCCAACCGATGGCTAGGTGAGGCTGGAGGCAACTGGGTCCCACAGGGGATGGTCATTCCGGGATCGTCGAGTATTTAGTATAACCTAACACCTACCCCCGCTTTAGCACCTGGCGCCCGCGCCCGCCGGGCGTATACTTTGGTTACCGTAACAGCTACCGGAGAACCTCCATGCCCCCTGGCAGAGCGCCACCGGCGGCCACCCTCCCTTACACCTTGGTGGACGTCACAACTGCTATGTGAGCTGCGAGAGGGTCTTCGATTACCCCCTACGCGACCGGTCGGTGGTGGTGTTATCGAACAATGAGGGTTGATGAGTGGCGGATAGCAAGGAAGCCCAGGCCCTGCTAGTGCCGGCACCGACGGCGGCGCTCCAGTCCTGGCCGGTCAGTCACCGCGTTAATCGGGTGACGGAGGACGGGGCGGGTTTGAGGGCGCCTATGGTGGCTGGCTGAGCGCCGCGCATCACCCTACCAACCGGAGCGCTTTACACCCGCATCGCCAACCGCTCCCGCAGCCGGGTGAGGCGTTTTCGGGACTCCCGCCGCTTGACCGCAATCCCCAGCGCCTTCGGTTCCGCGATGATCACCACCAGTTTGCGCCCGCGCGT